>JBKQRV010000213.1:0-38132 GCA_052143835.1 Alphaproteobacteria bacterium | reverse complement strand
ATCCTCGCCTTCAGCCCCGCGTCGATCTTCCGTCTCGTTCGCTTTGTCATGATCCGCTCCATCTACCACGACGGAACGGCTCACGCTCCAATTAACCGACCGGTCCCAAATTCGGGGTCCACTTCAGTTCACTCGCCGCGATACGCAGTACGGGCATTTTCTGGCCCCTTTTTAATTGTCATATCAAATATTCGGGACTTTAGCTTGTATACAAGCCACGATATTCCCAAAACAGCAACCCAAAAGTTTCTTTAACTCGAACAAAGCGAAAGATACCGGCGCATAGGTAGATGTAGCGCACGGTTACCGGTCCATTCTTCATGTATATATTGACAAAAATTGGATGCATTGCAATATTGCACGGTGGCGGGGTTGCCCCACATTCATAAGAGAAAGAGGAGGGCTCAGCGATGCCTAGAATCGGACTTGTTTCGCTAAGCATGCGGCTCTTGATCGCCTCGTGCGCTTTCGGCTCGACGGCTTTCGCCCAACAAGAATACGCCCAGTTCGCTGGGACGTACAAGGGCGCAGCAAGCGGATGTCGCGGCCCCGGCGCCGGTGCCGATGTGGCGATCGTCGTTGAGTCCGACGGTCATATACATGGCGCCAGCCGGTATGTCGGTGGCACCGATGCCATCGATGGGACGATTTATCCGGGAGGCCTGGTTAAGGCTACGTGGGGACGGACCTCCCTGCAGGACGGCAAGTTCCAGAACGGGGAGCTGACCGGGTGGGTCCAGGCCGGGGGCTGCAAGCTCACATTTGACCTGAAGCGCGAGAACTAGCCCCGGAGGGGTCTCGCGCCGAAACTTCGGACTGTGGCGGCAACGTCACAGTCCATTGCCTGCACATTCCAAATACGGGCCGCATAGCTGATCCATCCCCCATACTGGACATAACAGAAAGGAAGAGATTTGGTCTGACGACCTCAAGAAAGTCTGGAAGCGTACGGCCATAGCCTAGGGCGTCGGCAAGATTGCCATCACGGCACATTCTCACGTCGTGCAGCCGACGCGGTTTGAGTAGAAAATCATCCCTACACCGCGAGAAGCTCACCTTCCTCCCGCTGGCGTTCTTCGACAATCGTCCTGCAATGCTTCACGAGCAGACTGAGCCCTCTGGGTGTAGCGGCCTTCACAGCATTCAGAAATCTCTGATAATCGCTCCAGAGCCCGTCTGAAAATTTCCGATGAGCAAGTTTCTCAAAGTCGCCCAATTGCCCGCAAACGCGAATATCGTAGACGCTGAACTCGGTGGGATACAGAACCGTAAGGATGGCGGTAGCCATAGGAAGGCGGAACTTCCACTCTGTCATCAAAACTTCGAGCCTGCGCTTTGGGGTGCCGCTTGCGCGCAGCATTGCAGCTATGCTCGCGACCGCCGCGGCGAAGCCACCCTTATGCTTGCTCAGTTTGTTTCGAATCCGCGTCTTGGCGCGTTCCGCCTTCCAAGCGATGATCATGTAGAAATCGGTTGGATCAATGTCGCCGGTCTTGGCAAAGCGTGGGCTAGCCTCGGCGAATAGGTAGCCTTCACGATCATAGAATTTGCGATAGCCGGGCGTCATAGCGTCGGTATCATCCGTCTGATACTACCACTAGGAACGCCAATCGTCGGCAGGCGCAGACGGCTTGCTGGTCGCTGTGGGTGTGGCTGGCGCTGTCGGCGGGGCCGCACCGGAGCTAGTCGCGGCCGGGGACGACTCGTCCGGGCTTGCCGCGTAGCGCGCGCGATTGCGCGTAATAAGCCGGGTGAAGGCCTCTTTGGGCATCTTCGGAGCGTCTTCGAGCGTCCCAAAGGGGACCGTGAGGGTGATGGCCTTTTGGGTGAGGTTTCGGACGTACGCGGCGAAATCGGCCTCGCCTTAGCGCTTGCGAGTGTTAGCAATGAAGTCATGCGATGCGCCCATGTTTGGCGCAAGGGCGTGGGCCTCGGCCGACGAAACCCCGCTCGCGAGCTTTATGCTCGTATTCGTCATGATGCTCGCTTCAAGCGCGCGGGCCTGCCGCCTAAGCTGACCGAGATACTGGTGCGCGAAGACGACGCCCAGCTTGAATTTGCGTGCCTGCGTGAGGAAGTTGTCGATCGAATCGTTGGTGAGGTCGAGGAATTCTTGACCGGGTCGCGCAGCGAGGCCGAGATCGACCGCGTCTTGGCGACGGTGATGTTCACCGACATTGTCGAATCGACCAAGCGCGCCGCCGAACTGGGCGACCGCCAGTGGCGCGCGCTCCTCGAGCGGCACGACGAGACGGTGCGCCAGCAGCTCGCGCGGTTTCGCGGACAGGAGGTCAAGAATCTCGGCGACGGGTTCCTCGCGACCTTCGACGGACCGGCCCGCGCGGTGCGCTGCGCCTCGGCGATCGCCGACGCCGTGCAGCCGCTCGGCATCGCGGTGCGCAGTGGCCTGCACACCGGCGAGATCGAGTTGAAGCCCGACGACATCGGCGGCATCGCCGCGCATATCGCGGCGCGCGTCGCGGACATCGCCGAGGCGAGCGAAACCGTCGTGTCAAGCACGGTACGCGATCTCGTCGCCGGTTCCGGGCTGCGCTTCCGCGACCGCGGCATCCATGCGCTGCGCGGCTTGCCGGAGGAACTTCACCTCTACAGCCTCCTTACCGCAGCTTGAGCGGCAGCGCGCGCCGCTATCAAGCCCCGAACCGGCGCTACGCAATTGAGGGCCGAACTCGAATCACAGGCGTCGGCATGTTCGAAGGTGTTCCGTTGAACAAAAATGGTGGGCGGGCGGGTGCCTTGATCAACCGCGAATTGAAGTGAGGCTTATCCGTGATCATTTTTCATGAAATGACCGTTGAAAAATCGTTTTTCATGAGGCATAATTATTTTTCGGCGAAATGGCCTTGTTAGAATTAGAATTCACGAACGAGAATCACTTTTCATGGAATCGACCCCCAAAAATCGTTTTTCAGGGCCAGTGACGGTTTTTCACGAAAAGCCGCTACCGGAGAGGGGTACGCCTGCTGGCTACGCCGCCCTCATTGATGCTTACGGTCTGGCGGTTCCCCTCCCGCGTACACTCTCAGCGATTGGGCAGCGCCACAAGGTGCGAGAACAAGAGGGGTGGCGCATCCTCACCCCTCGGCATGCCCCCCACGCTGACCTCGAAGGTCATCTCACTTTTGCTCTCAAATACGAAGGGCTCGATCTAGCTGTCCTCAACCGGCTGTTTAGCGCGGTCGGAGCCAGAGAGATTGAAATTCTGGTCCGGGCCAAGCCGACGGGCACTTATGCAAGGCGTATCTGGTTCCTATTTGAGTGGCTCACGGGAAGACGTCTCGATCTTTCCGACGCCGACAAAGGCATATATGCGCCCGTCGTTGATCCCGATCAGCAATGGGCGATCAGAGGCGAAATCTCGCCCCGTCACCGTGTCCGCAACAATCTGCCGGGGACATCCGTATTTTGTCCGCTGGTCTTTCGTACCAAGACCCTTGAGAAGTTTAGCGCGATGGACCTGGCCCATCGCGCGCAATCTGTCGTCGCCGACGTACCGCGCGATCTGTTGTCGCGCGCCGCCGCTTTCTTGCTGCTAAAGGATTCGAAATCCAGCTACGCCATCGAAGGCGAACGTGCGCCTCAGGATCGCATCCAGCGCTGGGGACGCGTGATCGGTGAAGCCGGTCGCCGACCCATCGATCTGGATGAGCTATTGCGATTGCAGCGGATTGTGATCGGCGATGCGCGCTTCGTGAAACTCGGTCTTCGGCAAGAGGGGGGCTTCGTCGGAGAGCATGAGCGCGAGACCCACATGCTCGTGCCCGATCATATCAGCGCTCGGCCGGAGGATGTGCCATCGCTGATCGAGGGCATGGTCGCGTTCGACCGGGGCGCGGCGATGCGTCTGGATGCCGTAATTGCCGCAGCCGTGCTGGCGTTCGGGTTCGTTTATGTTCACCCCTTTCAGGACGGGAATGGCCGTATTCACCGTTACCTGATCCATCACGTGCTGGCACGGCACGGCTACAACCCGGCCGGCGTCGTCTTTCCCGTGTCAGCGGCGATCCTTGAGAGGATCAACGATTATCGCACCGTGCTAGAAGAGTATTCGCGGCGCTTGTTGTCCCTGATCCATTGGGAGCCAACGAAAGACGGCAACGTCAATGTGCTGAATGAGACTGCGGATTTTTACCGCTTCTTCGATGCCACACCGCATGCGGAGTTTCTCTATGCCTGCGTGAAAAAGACCATCGAAGAAGACCTGCCGCGCGAGACCGATTTCCTCAGTCGGTACGACCAGTTTCGCGAACGCATCCAGGGCATCGCGGACATGCCCGACACCACAATCGATTTGCTGTTTCGGTTTCTCCAGCAAAACGGGGGACGGCTGTCAAAGCGCGGGCGCGAACAGGAGTTCGAGCAGATGACCGATGCGGAAGTTGCGTCTGCGGAGGAAGCTTATGCCGCGTCATTCCGGGCAAATGACCGACAGTGACGAAGGTCTTATGAGTTCGCGAGCGCCGGCTCTTTAACTAAGCTCAAACAGATGGTTCACGCATCTGCTTGCCGGCGGGGAGGTGGGCATGGCAGTCGGATGGCAAAACCGCGACCCTCGCCACCCGAACTCGTCGAAAATCAAATTTTATAAGTTTGCCGACTGTGGCGTATGATGCCGCCGGATGCGAAAGCGCGGCATGACGGGTGCAGGGGCGTGACGGGCGCGAGCGCAAGTCGTCGCTTCCATCTCCGCGCGCGCGTCGGCGCGGCTTGCGGCGTCATCGCCTGCTTGCTCGCCGCATGCGCTTCGTCGACGCCGCCGGCGACGGATCAGGAGAAAAGCCAGGCGGAGGAATCTTACGTCTCGTGCCTGCGCAATTCGGCGCGAATTGTCGATGACGGCAATATCGACGCCACCAGCATTGCCGAGGAGATAGAGCCGCTCTGCGCCGCCCAGTTCTCCGCCTACGAAGAGACCTATGGACGCGGGCTCGACCGCAAGGCGCGCCGAATATTCGACGCCAAGAGCGCCGAATTCGAGCGCGAATCGGCGATCGCGGCGATCCTTCAGGAGCGCGCGGCACGGCGTGCGCAGCCGAGCCAACCCTCGAACTGAGGCCCGCCCCATTCCCGCTCACTCATCGGCGGCGGGCTCGGCCTCCGCATCGTAGAGCACCTCGAGCACGACGAGCCACGGAAAGTGCTGATCGACGACCGTGCCATCCGCTCGCGCCAACATCCCCGCCTCGGTCACCGGCACGTGGGTCATGGCCACTTCATCGTTGACGTTGCCGCCGATCACGCTCAGCTCCCCCGGTGCTGTGGCCACGACGATGGCGCAGTGGCCGGGCCAGTAATCCTTAGTCGGGAGATCGGTGAAGCGAAGTCCCGCGGCCCATTTGCGCCCGTTACAAATCAGGTCCCCGGGCTTCGGCGCGTAACTCTCCGGCCGCTCGGCGCGGAGGATGGGCGACTTTCCCGCCGCCGCGGCATTGACGTAGGCCGCGTGATCGGCGGCGTAAGGGAAGCGCTCGCCCGCACCCGCGATGCGCATGACGTAGGAGATGAAGGCGGCGGACCAGGCGTAGTCGCCGTCCTTGGACGCGGGGAAGACCTTGCCGTTCTGATCGTGCTTGCCGGTCCACAAGGCGTCCGGCGCCTCGGCCCCGAGCCCGATCCACCAATATTCGCCGACGCGCTGCCACAGGCCCGGCAAGCGCTCCGGTTTCTCGTCCGGTTCCGGCCGCGGCCGTGCTGAGGGCGGCGCGTCCTCGACCGGTTGGCCGAAGAGGCGCCACTCGCGAAGTGCAATCGCCACCGCGTCGGTGCGGTTGAAGGGCTCGAAGGGCTTGGTCGCGAAGCTCGGCACGGGACCGGCGCGGGCGCAGGCCGCGAGCGCGGTGAGCAAGAGAACAACGGCACATCGCCCCTTCATCGTCGCGCAGCAATGGCACAGTTCAACAGGGCGCTCAAGAGAGAGGCCCAGCACTTTGTCCCTCCCGGATGCCTCCCGGCCTCGCGCTCCTTCCTTGTTCCCTATCCGGCCGCCGCCGCTTATATTCGCGACATGATGGGGGAAAGCGGAAGCCACATGCAGCGGCCGGCGGCGCCGAGCTTGCGGCGCGCGCGGACGGCAGCATTGCGGCTCTCGGGGCGAGCGCCGATTCGGCCCGCGAAAGCTCCCGCCGCGCGGCGAAGGATGCAGAGGAAATAGCCTTGCAGGCGACGACATCAGCGTTCGTGCGCGGGCTCGGTTTGGGTGCCGGCCTGGTCGTGGTCGGTGTCGTTGCGGGAGTCTATCTCGCTTCCCGGACCCAAACACCTCCGGTCAAGACGGCGACGAGCGTCGAGGAGCGCGCGAGCAGCGGCGCCACGCCCGTTGCCAAAGCCGAGTCGGTCCCGCCAGCACCCGCATCCGCCGCCACGCCCGCCGAGCCTAAGAGCGAAACGCCGCCCAAGACGGCACCGGCCGTGGCGCTCGCCACGCCCGTGCCAGGAGAATCGCCGCAGCAAGGGGAGGCGAAAGCGCCGCCCAGCTCGACCTCCGCACCCGCGGTGACGCTACCCGTCGTGCCCGTACCCGCGCTCAAGAGCGAAATGCCGCCGCCCGCGGCAGCGGCCGCAGCGCTTCCCCCAGCCGAGTCGGACGAAGCGCAACAACAGGCGGCGTCCGCGCGCGCGAGCCCGCCCTCGGTACCCGGCGCGTCGACAGCCACAGCGCCGCCGGCTGAGGGCAAGAGCGAAATATCGCCGCCCGCAGGCCCTTCAGCGATGCTTCCCCCACCCGCAGAGGGCGAGATGCCCGAGCAGGCGGCGTCGACACCGGCGGCGGCGACGACGCCTGCCCCGGCTGCAGCCGAGGAAGCGGGACCCGCCGCGAAGCCCGCAGAGACGGCTGCCGCGGCGACGGTCGAGGCCGCGAGCGGGCCGACCAAGAACCCGCCGCAAGTCGCCTATGTGCCGCCGGCGAAGTCGGAGCCTGTTCCCTCGGCCGCCCCCCCTCCCGAAACCGAGTCGCGCGCGCCGCAGGCTGCGGCACCGGCTGTCGTGCCCAAGGGGGCGCCTCTGCGGAGCGGCAAAGTGGCGAAGCTGCCCATCCCCGTGGCCAAGCCGGCAGCAAAGGCTCTAGGCGAAGCGTCGACTGAGGTTGTCGAGGCGCAGCGCCTGCTCATTTCGCTCGGCTACGAGCCGGACGCGACCGACGGGCGAATGGGGGCCCGCACACTTCGCGCCATCGAGCTTTTCCAGCGCGACGCGGGCTTTCCGGCCAATGGTCGTGTGTCGGAGGCACTTCTTGAATTCATGCGGAAGCTCGCGGGTCGGAGCGATTTGGCGCCGCCCGCCACGGCAAGCAAGAGCAACCCCGTGCTGCCGCCGCAGCTTGCCGAGAAGGGCCCGCAGCCGGCGTCGGCTGCCTCGGCGCCGCCGGCCGCATCCGCCGCTCGGGCCATGCCACCCGCGGCGCCCGTGACCACAGCGGCGCTGCCGCCGCCCGAGCCCGCTCCGGCCCTCGCCGCTTCGCCCGCGCCGCCGCCTTCGCCCTCGGCTGCGGCGAAGCCCGCTTCCTCCGCCACCGCGATCGCGGCAGCGGAGACGTCCGCCGCTGCGAACGCAGTACCCCTGCCGGTGCCCAAGCCCGCGCCAGCGACCTCCGCGAGCGTTGTGGCAGATACGTCCGCCGCTCAGAACGTCAAGCCCGTGCCGGTGCCCAAGCCCGTGCCAGCGAGCTCCGCGAGCGAGCCCGCCCCGGCACCTGTTGTTCGGCCAGCCGTGCCCTCGCCGATGGCGTCGCCTGCGCCGTCCGCTGCGGCACCCCAACTCGCGGCCAAGCCGCCCGCATCCGCCGGCCCGAGCGAGAAGCGCGGCCCCAGCATCAGATTCGCCGCGGGCGCTGCCGATCTTACGGAGCAGGGGAAGGCCGTGCTCAAAGAGGTTGCCGGCACGCTCAAGGGGAACGAGAAGCTGCGCGTCCAGCTCTACGCCTATGCCGCCGGGAGCGAGGCCGAGACGGCCCAAGCACGCCTGCTCTCGCTCTCCCGCGCACTCGCCGTGCGCGATTATCTCATGAGCGAGGGTATCAACGCCGAGCGCGTCGACGTCCGCGTGCTCGGCAACAAGCTCGCGGACAAAGGGCCAGCGGATCGCGTCGATCCCGTGGTGATTGCAAAGTAGCGCTGGCGCTCGAGCGCGACGCTTTCTCAGGCGATCCGCTGTCAAGGAAGAGGAGCGAGGCCCGGCGCTTCAGCCTCGGGCCGCTTCCGGGAATCGAGGCCGATCATGACTCAAGCAACCCAACGCCGCACCAAGGCGTACCAGAACCAGCGCTTTCTCGAGAGCCGCGATGCGCGCGCCTTGCGTATGTTGTCGGAATATCTCGAGCCTCTCTCGCGTTTCCAGCGCTTCGGCGTGCAGGACACCATCGTGTTCATGGGCTCGGCGCGTCTCGTCTCGAAGGAGGCCGCCGAGGCGGCACTCGCGGAGGCGGAGCTGACAGGTGCTGGACTCGCCGAGGCGCGCACGGCGCTCGAGCTTTCCCTCTATTACGAGGCGGCGAGAGAGCTCGCCCATCGCTTGACCGATTGGTCGAAGAACCTCGGCCATGACGAGCGGCGCTTCGTCGTCTGCACGGGCGGCGGGCCCGGCATCATGGAAGCGGCGAACCGCGGCGCCTCGGAGGCCAAGGGCCTCAATGTCGGACTCACGATCTCCATTCCCAACGAGGAGTTCGACAACCCTTTCGTCAGCCGCGAGCTGCATTTCCATTTCCACTATTTCTTCATGCGCAAGTTCTGGTTCGTGTATTTGGCCAAGGCCGTGGTGCTGTTTCCGGGCGGCTTCGGGACGCTCGACGAGCTGTTCGAGATCCTGACCCTGGTGCAGACACGCAAGATGCGCAAGCGCGTGCCGATCGTGCTCTTCGGCACCAAGTACTGGAACGAGGTGATCAACTTCGAGGCGCTGGTGCGCTACGGCATGATCGGCCCCGAGGACATCGGGCTGTTCCAGCGTACCGACTCGGTGGACGAGGCCTACGAGCTCGTCAAGCGCGGCCTCACCGAGTACGCGCTCGGCAGCCCGGGTGCCGTGCTGTGAGCGCAGAAAACCGGCGCGCCAGATGAGCGGGAAATGCTCGCATGCGTTAGGCTTCTGATCGCGGCACTCGCTCTTTCGACCGCACTCGCCGGCGCCGCTGCCGCGCGCGCGCAAGCGAAGCTCCAGGAGCCATGGCCCGCTCCCGCCGCGGTCGAGAGCATCATGGGCGAGCAAGTGAGCTTCCCCAGCAGCAGCCCCTTCGCGCCAGAGGACATCGGGCAAAAGGACGACGCGGCGCCGACGGCAGCACTCGCGACGCTCTTCCTCCCTCCGGGCCGCCACGGCGAGCACACGGTGCCGGCGGTGGTCCTCCTCCATGGCGCGGGCGGGGTCATCGCCAACCGCGAGCTCACCTATGGGCCGCAACTCGCCGCCATGGGCACGGCATCGCTCGTCATCGACAGCTTCGCGGCGCGGCGCGATTCCGCCACGAGCTTCACCGACCGCGTGATCCATATCACCGAGACCATGATGATGGCTGACGCCTACGCGGGTCTCGGCTTCCTCGCGGGCCTGCCGGAGATCGACGCACGCCACGTCGTGCTTGCGGGCTTCTCCGAAGGTGCCATGGCCGCCACCTATGCGCTTTACGCGCAAATCGCCGACCGCCTGGCGCCGCGGGGCTTGCGCTTTGCCGGCCACGTCGCCTTCTACGGCCCCTGCCTCGCGCATTTCGACGACAACCGCACCACGGGAGCGCCGCTCCTCATGCTGCTTGGCGCCGAGGACGAGATCACCGACGCCAAGCGCTGTGCCGCCGTGGCCGACGAGCTTCGCGCGGGCGGGAGTGCCGTCGAGATCATCAGCTACCCGGGTGCCGTCCACCAGTGGGACGGGAACTTCGAGCGCAGACTCATCGGACGCAACCTCTCCGGTTGCAGCTTCGAAGTCGAGAAGGACGGCGCGGTGGTGGACGACCGCACCGGCTTGCCGATGAGCGGGCCCTTCTGGAGGAAGCTGATCCTGGCACTCTGCGTCTCGAGCAGGCCCTATCCGATCGGCCG
Organism: Alphaproteobacteria bacterium; assembly: GCA_052143835.1. GTDB lineage: Bacteria > Pseudomonadota > Alphaproteobacteria > JACZXZ01 > JACZXZ01 > DASPPM01. Next base: position 28,077 of record JBKQRV010000213.1, on the reverse strand, counting down.
CGACGACCGCGTGCGCGCCTTGTCGAACCGCGATTGGGGCCGCTTTCTCGAGGCCGTCTTCAACGCCCCAGCGCGACCTTAGAGCGCGATCGGTTTGTTGGCGTCGCTCACCGGCACTTAGCCGGATCTATGCCGACCGCCGCCCAGCGCTCGCCATCGCGGAAGCAGCCGTCCTGCCACGCGCCCGCATAGACCTCGCCGCTCGACTGACGATACGTACCCTGGCCGTTCGCGCGGTCCTCGTTCCATTCTCCCTCGTAACGGTTCCCATTGGGCCAGGCGTATACGCCTTGGCCATTGCGGCGTCCGTCCTTCCACTCGCCCTCATAGACCTCACCGTTGGTCCACAAGAACAGGCCGTGGCCGTCGCGCTGGTTGTCCTTGAAGGTACCGTCGTAGCGGTCGCCGTCGGACCAATGCTTGACGCCGTGGCCATTCTGGCGCCCGTCCTTGAACTCGCCCTCGTAGCTGCTGCCATCGGGCCAAGTGTAGATGCCGTGACCATTCGGGCGCCCGTCGTCCATGGCACCTTCATAACGCTCGCCAGGATGGCCGTCGACGTACCACTGGAGCGCTCCGACTCCGCTCCCGACGCCATCTGCGCAAGCTCCGTCCCACGCGACGCTTTCGTTCGCGCGCGGATCCAGGTTCCATATGCGGCAGCCCTGCGCGTCGGTGATCCAGTTTGCCGCTGCCGCCTGCGGCGGCCGTGCCGCCGTTTGCTCCGGCGCTTCGGTCTGAGGCTGCTCTTTCGCAGGCGCCTCGGCTGGCGGCGCTTGGGGCTGCGCTTGCGGTGCTTGCGCTTGCACAGCTTGTTGCGGCGGCATCGTTGGTCCCGCTTGCGCCTGTGGCACCTCGGGCTGCGGCGGAGGCTGGGTTTGCTCAGTCGGCGGTCCTGCCTGCGGTGCCACAGCTTGCGGCGGCCGGGGTTGTTGCGCCTCAGCTTGCGGCGGCTGCGCCTGCGGCTGCTGGGGTTGTTGCGCCTCAGCTTGTGGCGGCTGCGCCTGCGGCGGCTGGGGCGGCGGCACCTCTGGCTGCGGAGGTGCTTGCGGCGGCTGAGCTTGGCCTTGGGTCAGCGCTTGTTGCTGCTGCTGGCGTTGCAGCCGGGCATTGGCCAAGGCCTGGCATTCCGCCTCGTCGGCGCCGATCCACGCAAGCCGAGTGCCTTTCTGGAAGCAGCCTTTCTCCCAGATGCCCGAGAAGATCTCGCCGTCAATGTCGGTGCGCGTGCCTTGGCCGTCCGCCCGCCCGTCCTTCCATTGGCCCTCGTAGCGGTCGCCGTTCGCGAAGACGACGATGCCGTAGCCGTTGCGCCGATCGTCCTTGAATTCGCCTTCGAAGCGATCGCCGCTCATAAAGCGAACCACGCCATGGCCGTTGCGGTGATCGTCCTTGAACTCGCCCTCGAAGCGGTCGCCGTTCTCCCAGGTGAAGACGCCGTGGCCATTGGCGTGGCCCTTGACGAACTCACCCTCGTAGCGGTCGCTCGGTCGGCCGTTCTCGGACCATTGCAACACGCCGTTGCCGTCGGCCAAGCCATCTTTGCAGGGCCCGCTCCAGGTGATGCTTTGGCCCGGCACCGGGTCCGCGTTCCACACCCGGCAGCCGTTGGCGTCGGCGATCCAACCCGGCTCAGGCTCGGCCGGCTGTTGCGCCTCGGCCTTCGCCAGCACGAGCACGGCAACGAGGACGCTCCATGCGATCCGCCACATTTGCGGCCTTTCTTTCGGCAAGGGCATTTCGATCATCTCGTCGAGCAAAGTGCCGCGGGTCTCGAGGCGCGCGCCGTGCGCAGTCACTTGCACGTCGGCTTTTCGGTGTCAACCCAGGCGCTCTGAGCTCCTTTGCGGAAGCAGCCGTTGACCCAACTGCCGGAAAAGACCTTGCCCTTCGCCGTGCGATAGGTGCCTTGGCCCTCAGCCCGGTCGTGCTGCCACCCGCCCTCGTAGCGGTTGCCGTTGGCCCAGACATAGACGCCTTGGCCGTTGCGGCGTCCATCGCGCCATTCGCCGTCGTAGCGGTCGCCGTTGGCCCAAACGAAAATGCCATGACCATTGCGCTGGTTGTCTATGAGATCGCCCTCGTAGCGGTCGCCGCTCGCCCACTGCTTGACGCCGTGGCCGCTTGGGCGGCCGTCCTTCCACTCTCCCTCGTAGCGGAAGCCGTCCGTGGTCGTGGCGACGCCATGGCCGCTCGGCAGCGCGTCCCTGAACTCGCCCTCGTAGCGGTTGCCGTTCGCCCAAACATAGAGGCCCTGTCCGTTCGGGCGGCCATCCTTCCATTCGCCCTCATAGCGCGAGCCGCTCGTTAGCACGGCGACGCCATGGCCGTTGGGGAGCGCGTTCCTGAATTCGCCCTCGTAGCGGTTCCCGTTCGCCCAACTGTAGACTCCCTGGCCGCTCGGGCGTCCGTCCACGCACTCTCCCGCATAGCGGTCGGTCGGCTTGTCGGCCAGGTACCATTGCAGCACGCCCTTGCCGCTGGCGACGCCGCCCGCGCAGGGTCCGTCCCAGCTGACGCTTTCGTTCGGCTTCGGCACCGGGTTCCAAATGCGGCAGCCGTTCTTGTCGGCAATCCATCCTGATGGAGATCGGCTTTGCTGCTGCGCATGGGCCGCGCCGAGCCCAAGCACGGCGACGATGACGCCCAACGTGACCCACCGCATCCGCTCCCTCCAGACTCTTTCGAAGCGTCCCGCCTCGCCCCGAGCAGGCCGAAGTCTATCACGAAGACGATACCGTCTCATCGCCGTGCGCGCGAGTGCCGAGAGGTGCGGATCATCGCCGGGCCTTGGGCGCGGGGGGAAAGCCGAGGAACGCGCCCGGTGGCACGCGCGAGGCCATGGGGATATCCTGCCCGAGCGCTCAATCGGCCCCACCGCTCATCGGGCGGTGCTGCCGCACCCTCGAGGGAGACGCTTGCGCCATGAAGATCACCGCGATCTCGACCATCCTCGTCCACATCCCTTACGAGACGGGGGCGCCCACGCAATCGCTCGCCGGACAAAGCTGGAGCCGCCTGGCGATCCTCCTGGTCAAGGTCGAGACCGAGGAAGGCGTCACCGGCTGGGGGGAGGGCTTCGGACATGCCGTGGCGCCGGCCACCAAGGCGGCCCTCGATACGCTCGTCGCCCGCCACTTTATCGGCCGCGATGCGACGGACATCGCCGGCCTCATGGCCGAGACGACGCAGAAGCTCCATCTCTTCGGACGCAACGGGCCGGTGGTCTACGCCTTGTCGGCGATCGACATCGCGCTCTGGGACATCGCCGGGAAGTGCTGCGGCCAGCCGCTCCACCGCCTCCTCGGCGGCGCTGCCAAGCGCGAGCTCAGCGCCTATGCGAGCCTGCTCCGCTATGGCGAGCCGCAGATCGTCGGCCGGATGGCGGCGCGCGCGGTCGCGGAGGGCTACCGCTTCGTCAAGCTTCACGAGATCGCGGTCCCGCCGGTCGAGGCCGCGCGGCAGGCGGTGGGGCCCGGTGTCGGCCTCATGATGGACACCAACTGCCCGTGGTCGGTCGCCGAGGCGCTCGAGAGCGTCGAGGCCTTGCGCGGCTGCGGATTGCATTGGCTCGAGGAGCCCGTATGGCCGCCCGAGAACCACCGCGGCCTGGCGCGCGTGCGCAAGGGCGGAATCCCCATCGCCGCCGGCGAGAACGCGAGCGGGCTGCACGACTTCCGCCACATGTTCGAGGCGGGAGCCGTCGACATCGCGCAGCCGAGCGTCACCAAGATCGGCGGCATCGGCGAGATGCGCAAGATCGCAGCACTTGCCGAGGCCTACGGCGTGCGCCTCGTGCCCCATTGCGCCTATTTCGGTCCGGGCTACCTCGCCTCGCTCCATCTCGCCGCGACTCTCGCCCACGAAGTGCCCTTCGAGCGTCTCTATCTCGAGCTCGAGGCGAGCCCCTTCGCCGACGCGCTCGAGGCGAAAGGCGGCAAGGTCAAGGTGCCGCAGGCTCCCGGCCTCGGCTGCGATCCCGATATGGCGGTCGTGGAGCGCTACCGTAGCGAGCCGATCACGGTCACGCGATGACGCTCCGTCCCGCGGCAGGCGACGGCAGCCGCTTTACGGTCCCGGCCCGCGCTCGACCTGGAGGCCGAGGTCGATCACCCAGTAGGTGCCGAGACCGATGCCGCCCGCATCATCGGGGCGAAAGACATAACCCACGCCTGCGTCGTGCGCGGCGGGAGTCAAGAGCGTATCGCGGTTGGCCGGCTGCGACAGCAAGGCAGCGACCACCGCCTCGGGCGTCGGCTGGCCTCCGCTCACCGCCTCATCGGCGAGGGCGTAGACGTAATCGGCGGCAAGGAAACGCTGGCCGATGCCGTTGCCGCTCGCGTCCGCATGGGAGAGCGTGCGCCGTCGGGCGAGGTCATCGGCAAGCGCCTGAGCCACTTGCGTGAGCTTCTGATCCATCACAACGGGCGGCAGCCCGTTCTGCTGGCGGGCCTGGTTCACCAATTGGATGACGCGGCTCGCCATCATGGGATCGGGCTGGGCCGCAACCACCGTCTCCGCCAGCACGAGAGCCGCGATCAGGCACGCGAGGGCAACAAAATGCTTTGCGATCGTTTTCATGGCGCTTCCAGCATTGCCAGTTGTCAAGGTGGCCGTTTGGTACAGGAGAAAGATAGCAGGAATATGGCGACGTCTGAAGGGCCCGACCGCTTCGCGGCCGCGCGTTGCCCCATGATCCGGCGGCGCAAGATGGTGCGATCGCCGCTGCAGGCGCAGGCACCGGCGGGTGCGCGGCGTTGCGTCCGGATCGGCTCAGTTGAGCGTGGCGGCGATCTGCCGGATCTGCTCCGCCGTGTGCTCGCCCGCAAGCGGCGTTCCGGGGATCAGATATTTGCCCTTGGCGAGCGACCCGATCACGACCGGCTCGAAGCCGATCTCGCGCACCAGGCTCGACGCCACCGCGACGGCGTTCGCATCGTCGCCCGCCATGGGAATGCCGACACGCTCGCCCTGGCGATGCGCATCCTCCGGCAGCCTCATGTAGCCGATCGCATTGAAGGCCCGGACGATCCGCGCGCCGGGCAGCAGCTCCGCCGAGGCGAGACCGGCACCCTTCTCCCGCGCCCAGGTCGCAACCTCGCCGTCGCGCGCCACGATCGGATTGCTCGCGTCGAGGACGAGGGCCTTGGAGGCGAGCTCGCTCGCAAAGTCCTTGCCGATCTGCGCCAGCGCGCTGTAGGGGACGGCGAGCAGCACCACGTCGCCGAAGGCGACCGCTTCTTTCACCGTGCCGGCATGCGCCAGGGGGCCGAGGCCGTCGACCAGGCCCTTCAGCTCCTCGGGATGGCGCGAGGAGAACATCACCGGGTGACCCGCCTGCACCCATAATGTGCCGAGCGTGCTGCCGATGTGTCCGGCGCCGATGGTTGCGATCTTGAGCGGCGCACTGTTCGACGGGCCGGCGGCGAATGCGGAGAGCGGCGCACTCGCAAGGAGCGCGGCACTGCTCCCGGCGATGCGGAGAAAATCGCGACGAGAGCAATCGACGACATCACGCTTTGCCATGACCTGCTCCTTGGGTGGTTGCGGACGCTCCCGTCGTCGGCGCCGCGGGCGGCACTCCGCCGCCGGACGGCGGCACATCCGAGGACGGGATCGCCGATGAAGGCCGAATTTCAACCGGCATTTGTCGGACGGCCCCTGAGATGAGATGGATCATAACGATTTCCTCTGGTGGCGGGAAGCCAAGAAGCCGCGCATTATCCGCGTGCGGCAGCCGTAGCCTCTCAAAGCGACTGCAGGAACTCGACCATCCGCTTGCGCTCTGCCGCGTCGGGCAGGCGGCCGCGCATCGCGCCCAAGTTGTCGCTCATGTGCGCGGCGTCCGCGGTGCCGGGGATGACCGCGGTCACCGCCGCGTTGCCGAGCAGGAATTTGAGGAAGAACTGCGCCCAGCTCCCCGCGTCGAACTCCTTCGCCCATTCCGGCAGCGCCTTGCCGCGCACGGAGCGGAAGAGGCGGCCGCGGCCGAAGGGGAGTGCGGTTAGCACGGCTGCCTTCATCTCCACGGCGAGCGGGAGCACACGCTTCTCCGCCTCGCGGTCGTCCAGCGAATAGTCGATCTGCACGAAATCGGGCTTCTCGCGCATGAGCACCGCTTCCACCGCGGCGTAATCGCCGTGATAGGTCGAGGTGATGCCGACGTAACGGCACACGCCCTTGGCCTTCCAGTCCCGGAATTGTCCCAGCGACTGCTTGGGGTCGCCGACGTTATGGAGCTGCAGCAGGTCGACCTGCTCGCTGTGCAGCCGCTGCAACGAGCGCCGCAGCTCGGCCGCGTCCGGCTCTTCGAGCTTGGTTGCGATGAAGACCTTCCGGCGCAGCCCGGCTTGCGCCACCAGGTCGCCGACGACGCCTTCGGCCGAGCCGTAGGAAGAGGCGGTGTCGATGATCGAGCCGCCGCCCTCGACCAGGTTGCGCAGGACTTGGGCGAGTGCCGCGCGCCTCGCCGGGTCGGGGCCTACGTCGAAGACCGAGGCGGTGCCGAGCCCGACCGCCGGCACGCGCTCGCCGGTGCTCGGAATCGCCTTGGTGACGAGGGGCAACGCGGCGGTCTGCCCTGCTGCGAGCGCGGGCAGCAACGATGCGGCGCCGAGCCCGGCGGCGAGTGCCGTAAAATCGCGCCGTGTCAGGTCATTCATGTCAGTCTCCCTCAACCGGCTCTGGGGCGATGAGCGCTGCGCGGCGTTCCTGCGTCCGGCCGAGCGCCAAAGAGAGTACCAACCAGCCGAGCGCCACCGGTACGGCGCAGGCGGCGATCGCGGCAAGCTTGAGGCCGAGCACCTGCAGGCTGTCGAAGAGCCAGCCGTAGAGCGCGTCGGAACCACGGAACAAGACGACGTCGATGAGGTTCTTCGCCTTGTACTTCGCCTCGCGCGAGACCACGGTGTAGAACACCTGGCGCGCCGGGTTGGAGATGGCGAAATTCATCATCCGCTGGATGGTCTGGAAGAATACCACCGCGGCGAGGCCGGGCACCAGCGCCAGCACGGTGAAGGCCACGATGTAGACCGCCGGCAGTGCCGCCGCCGCGGGCGCCACGCCGAAGCGCTTCAAGAGGCGCCCGGTGGCGAAGGACTGCGTCGCCAGCGTCAAGAGCCCCACCGCCAGGTCGATGCCGGCGAAGAGCCGCGTCTGCAGCGCGGGATTGTGGATGGTCGCCGAGACGATGTTCGCCTGTTGGTAATAGAGGAAGGTACCGCCGAAGGAGAGCAGACTGACCCAGACGGCGACGCCGAGGAGGTAGGGCTCGCCGAACACCTCGGCGATGGCGGCAAAGGCGCTGCCGCCGATCCGCGCCTCCTCGGCTTCCGCCGGCGGGACGGCTTGCGCACGCGGCTTTTCCGGCACGTGGCCGCCGGCAAGCGCCGCCTTCTCCAGACGGTGCGCGCACAGCACGGCGAATTCGAGGAACGCGACGGCGACGATCAAGAGATTGACCGGCCCGAGCGGCACCGAGAGCCAGATCGTGATGACGGGTCCGAGCAGCGCGCCCGCGGTGCCGCCGGCGCCGATGAAGCCGAAGAGGCGCTTGCCCTGCTCGCTGGTGAAGATGTCGGCCATGAACGACCAGAACACGGCGATCGCGAAGAGGTTGAAGACGCTGACCCAGACGAAGAAGGTGCGGGCGACCTCGACCGTGGCGATGTGCAACGTGAGGAGCAGCCAGAAGAGCGCCAGGTTGGCGACGAAGAAGTGGTAGACGAAGGGAATGAAGCGCGCGCGCGGCAGGCGCGCGACGAGCGCGCCGTAGAGCGGTTGGGCCAAGAGCAGCACGACGAACGTCGCGGTGAACATCCAGGGCAGATTGCGCACGCCGCCCGCGATGCCCATCTGGTCGCGTAAGGGGCGCAGCACGTAATAGCCGGCGAGTAGGGAGAAGAAATAGGCGAACGACCAGAGCAGTGCGGCCAATTCGGCCGGTGTCACCGGAACCGCGCGCGCGACCCAGCGATGCAAGGTGAGCGTGCCGCCGCGGCTGGTCATGGTGCGGTCCCGGCGTAAGCGAGAGGCGCTGGCGCGTCCCCGGCGTCGTCATGCAGTGCCATCAAGGGCCTCCCTGGGCGAATTTCGCGTTGGGCTCAGCGGAGCAAGGCTGCCCGCGACGATGGCGCGGCGGCCGCGAAGGCATCAGCCGCTCAGCTGGCATTCTCCGCATGACAACGGGGTCGGCAGGAATATAGCAATTCGCCGGCTGACCGGAAAGTCACGAAGCCGGGAGGCGGCAAGGGGAACGCCTGCGGCGCGTGGATGATGTTGCGGGCGCCTAACTTGGCGGCGTCGCGGGGCTCACGCCGGCCTCGGCCTTGCCTTCAGGCGGCACAGAGGCAGCAAAGACTCCTCCGCTCTTTGGCGCGCTCTTCGGCGTGCTCTTTGGCGCGGGCGAGCACCTCCTCCAATTGCGCGAGCGTGACACCGTCGCGGCGCATCACGAGATGCACAAGCGGGTCGGCGAGGACCTCGCGGAGACTGGGCTCCTTGCCCGCTTCGCGCCAAGCGTGGTGCCAGGGCTCAGGTGCTAGGGCGAGCGGGGAGGGGGCGTGCAACGGTTTCTTCGGCATGGGCGGCCTCGTCTTCTCGGCTCCTCTCAGGGCGGAGCGGTGGATGCGGAAGGCGGGCCTCACGAGAAACCCGCCGCAGCTCGGAGCCGGGCGGGTGCCAGGCGTTTTAGCTGCATTTGTAACGCGCCCGCAAGCTGTCTGCTTCAAATCGGCGCCGGTATGAATCTATAGCCGCTTTTTTCGATGTCAAATAAAACTATTCCACGTTAACTGTTTGTTAAATCACCGTACCAGCACGCCATTGTCCGGCTCTCTTCGCTGTTGGCTCAGGCCGTACTCAAACTTGCAGGAATTTGGAGGGCTCGAGTCCCTCATTCGGCGTCGAGCCGCTCGACGGCCGCGAGCGCGCGCCGCACCGCCTCGTCCATGTTGATGTATTCGAACTCGGCGTTGCGCCCGACGCTCACGATGCCGAGGCCGTTGAGGTAGGCAAGGGCAGCACTGAGCTTCTCGCGGTAATCGAAGGTGCGCACCACATAGGCGTATTTGGTGCGCCGGACGCGGCAGAAGCGTACTTGGCGCGGCGCGGCGAGCGCCATGGAGCTGAGGCCGTCGAGCACGCGCTTGACGACTTCCTCGTCGCCGAGCTCGTGAAAGCCGTCTCCCGGGTTGGTGGTGATCTCGGCCGTCACGGCCATGTGCCCCCGAGGCGCTCCCTCGTCGGTGAAATTGAGCGGGAAGGAGAGGCGGTGGAAGGGAAGTCCCGGGTCCGGCACATAGAGTGCCGTATAGGGCAAGCGCTCCGCCGTCTCGACCCCGAGCATCACGGTGATGAGCGAGTTGTAGCGCAAGCCCCGCACGCCCTCGCGGATCTCGGCCGGCACCTCGGGCAGTGCTTCCAGGAGCTCCCCGATCGGGATGGTCGAGACGATGCGGTCGTAGCTCTTGGTGGCTCGCCCGTCGCTCACCTGCCAGCGGCCCCCGTGGCACCACACCTTCTCCACCTTGAAGTTGAGCGTCACCGCGCGGCAGTCGCGCGCGAAGGAGCGCGGCAGCGCCTCGATGCCGCCGCGCTTGGGGTAGCTGAAATAGAGCTGCTGGGTATAGCCCTCGGTCTCGACACCGACCGCTGACTTGATCACGTCCTCGACGGGCGGGCGCGGCACCCGTCCTTCGACCCAGTCGAAGGCCATCTGGTCGGCGGGCAGGTTCCAGATCTTCTCGTTGTAGGGGACCATGTACTTCTCGGCGATGCCCTTGCCGAACACGTGATAGATCCACTCCTTGAAATTGCGCGGCTCCGGATAGTCGTTGTGCAAATAGTGGTAAAGGCATTCGAAACGGTCTTGCGGCGCCAGGTCATAGAGGCCGTTCTCGAAGGGATATTTGACGAAGCGGCCGTCGAACCAGATGCGGTTGTTGCGCCGGCGCTGGGCGAGGTTGTCGCCGAGCTGGGCGTGGAGAAGGGCCAGGATTTCCTTGTTGCTCGAGAAGAGGATGTGCGGCCCGCCGCAGTCGAAGGTGTAGCCGTCCTCGACCAGGCTGCGGCAATGGCCGCCCAACGAGTGATCGAGCTCGAGCACCTCGCACTCATGCCGGCACCGGCTCGCGACCACGAGGCCGGTTAACCCGCCGCCGAGCACGCCGATCTTCATCATCGAGGCTCTTCCGCTGCCAAGGGTGCCACCTCGCAAGCGCGCTCCGCGAGGGACGGCCGCCCGTCCCTGTGCGCGAGCAGGATAACCTCGACGGCGATGCGCGAGAAGAGGTGCCTAGGAATTGAGCTCAGCCCGACGTTTCATCCAGGCCAATGCGAGTCCGTGCGTGCCCGCGCCGCTTATCGGGTCCGGGTGCTTCCACCGTCGCCGACAAGCGTGAACGGCGCCCAGAAGAGCGGGTGCGCGTAGCTGAACAAGACGCGGTTCTGTGCCTTGTCCATGTAACCCGGCCCGTCCATCAGCTCCAGCATCGCCCCGCGCAGGGCGTCCGCGCGCGCCATTCCCTCGCTCGCCGCCTCGAGACGGAAGACGGCCGTGGTCAAGGCGCGGGCGGAAGTGGTCTCGACCGGCCAGTTCGTCACCATAAGCGCCCGGGTGCCCGCATAGAAAAAGGCAAGGCCCAGGCCCGAGACCGCCTCGGCACCGGCCCCATTGCCCGCCGCAGTGTTGCAGGCCGAGAGCACGACCCAATCCGCATTGAGCTTGAGGCCGAGGATCTTGCTCATGGTGAGCAGCCCGTCGCCCTCGCCTCCGGCGACGCTGGGGGCCGAGAGCGCCAACGCCGGCTCCGAGAGGCCGTCGAGGTCGCCGGGTACCAGGCCGTGGGTGGCGAACATCACCACGCGGCGATCGTCGAGCTTCATCTTGCGCACCGTCTCTTCGCTCGCCCGCGCGCCGAGGAATACGTCGGTCTGCGGGTTCGCATGGAGCGCCAAGGCGACCTCGCGGACCTCTTCCGCCGTTTCCGGCAATCGCGGCAGCAGCCCGAGCTCGGCCTTATTCACGCTCTCGGTCTTGGGAATGCTGCGCAGGCGGATCGCCAAACCCTTCTTGACGCCGCGGGTCTCGAGCTCGGCCACCTCGGTGCCGCCGGCATGCGTCTTCGCCTCCGCCGCCTCCTTTGCGCTGAACCAGGGATCGCCGAAGCCGACGAAGGGCTTGCGCGCGGCCCCGGGCGCCCGCGTGCCGCGCAAGGTCAGGAGAGAAGCCACCGACGGGAGCTCGGCGAGTGCGACCTCGCGCACCAGCCAGGGCACTTTCTTGTAGCCGGAAAACATGACCTCGCCCGGCTTGTCGTGCTCGAGACTGGCCGGCTGCGTTACCAGGAGGGCCAACGGCAATTGTCCAAGCGCGCCATGCGACACCACGAGGAGCCGCTTGGCACCCTTCCAGCCCGCCTCGACGGGCTTCAAGAAGAGCGAATAGAGCTTGTAGGCGAGGGTCACGTCGAAGGGCGGAATGTCGCCCAGGCTCGAGCCCTCGGGCTCGAGCGCCTTGCGCAGGTTCGCGACGATCGCCTCCACCTCGCCGCGCTTGAGCGCCACGGGTGCGAAGGCGACCGGCCCCGCTTTCGGCACCGCCCAGACGTAGCTGCGCTCCTCCGCCACGTAGGTGGCGATGAGCGCCTCGCCGGGCTCGAGTGCCTTCTGCGCGTCCGCGACGGTCGCCGGCATCGGATCGATCAGATTGACGTAATCCGGGAAGCGCTTCTCGATCTCGGCGCGGATCGTGGCGCGCGCCCCGCGGAGCTGGTCGATTTGCGCGCGCAGCGTTTGGACCGTGGCGGCATCCTGCTGGCTGGAGGCCATCAGGAGGATGCTCGAGATGAGTGAATTGAGCCCGCCGATCTGGCGGAGCGCGTCCTGGTCTCGCCGCACCAGGTCCGCGAGCTGAGGATCGCCCACGGCCGCGCGCGCCGCCGAGGCCGCGAGTGCCTTCTGCACCGAGCGACCGCGGGCGGCATCGGCGACGAGGAAGGCCTCCGCGACGGCGTCGGGTCCTGCGCTGCGCTGATCGGCGAGGAGAGAGAGATACCCCTCGAGTATCTGCTGCAGCCGGAATTCCTTGTCGCTGCCCTCTGCCTCCTCGTCGCTTGTTTGGCGCGAGGCCTGCAAGAGAATAGGGACTGCCGCCGCGTAGTCCGAAAGGGCCGCGGCCTGATTGCCGCTTGCCGCGAGCGCCATGGCGTGGAAGCCGCGCGCCTCCGCGGTATCGTAATGCTTCTCTCCCAGACCCTTGATGCGCCGCTCGAGCGCATGCTGCGAGACCTCGAGTGCGGCTTGGACGCGGTTGCCGTGCAAGGCGGCGACCGAGAAGTCGAGATTGCCGCCCACGAACACGCGCAGCATGTCCGGGTCCTTCCCGACGCCTTGGCGGACAAGGTCGAATTGCTGAAGTGCCTCGGCCCAGCGCCGCTGGGCCACAAGGGTCGAGGCGAGATTGCGCCGTGCTAGGTTGAGGGGGTAGGAATCGGCGCCATGGCCGAGGGCGACATAGGTATCGATGGCGACCTTGTCGAGCTTCTCGGCCTCCGCGTTGCGCCCTTGCGCCGCGATGACATTGCCCAGGCTCACCAGCATGATCGCCGTCTCGTTCCCATAGCGCCCGCGCATGCGCAGCTGGTCCATGAGCCCGCGACGCGCTTCGATCTCGGCGTCGATCAGGCGGCCTTGGGCAACGAGATTGCCGGCGAGGTCGCGCAAGATGATATCGCTGGCGGTCTCGAATTGGCCGGCCGGCGGTACCACGTCCCAGCTCTTCGATTCAGCCGTCGCGGTGATGTTCTCGGCCAGTGCCCGGCGGTAATAGCCTTCGGCCTCGGTGTATTTCCCCTGCGCCTCGGCATAGGTGGCCTTCGCCCAGTCGTATCTCGAGCGGAACAGGTTCAGCCGTGCTAGCGCGCGTCCGCGCCATGGCGTTGTCGTGACAAGGCTTTCGCACTTGGCGAGCCAGTCGCCGGCGGCCGCCATGTTGCCGAGCCGGATATTGGCGGTGACCAGGAGGTAATACTGCCCGACGAGGGCTCCCGTGATGCCAGGCGTGTTCTCGGCGAATCCGACGAGCTTCTCGTCCAGCCTGATCTCCTCCCGGATGTTCCCGGCGCGGCCTTCCGTCAACCCGAGGTTATTGATGAATTGGACGTAGTCGTTCGCGTGGCTGCTCTTGAGCGGCTCGATCAGCTCGGCCGCCTTGCGGTAATCGGCGAGCTCTTGGGCGGAGCGGCCCAACTCTCCCGCAGACGTGCCGCGATCGAAATAGAAGCGCGCGGCGGCTGCGCCATCGAGACCCGCAGGTGGCGCCTTGTCCGCGACCGCGCGCGCGGCCGCCACCTTGGCGGGATCAGGCTTCTCGCGGTCGAGCACCGCCGTGATGTCCGCGATCGTGCGCGGCGGCAGCGCCAGAGACTGGGCCTCCTCGCTCGAGGTGATCTTGCGCGCGTCCTCGAGCGAAACGGGCGGCGTGCTCGCCTCCGCCGGCGATTGGCCCGTCTCCGGCGCCGGCTGGCTCGGCTTGATGTAGGTTCCGCTCGTCGGCCCGCCTCCTCCTCCCCTTGGTCCCGCGTCGCACAAGGCGGGGAAAGCGGCGGCAACCAGGGCAAGGACCGCAATTGCGGCCGCTCTTCGCCAAGGCGGCATTTGCGACTGCGAGCCGGAGAGCGGAAGCCTCAGCATCGTTGCTCCTCCAAAAGCGCAAATTCTATCGCCGCGGCGGCGCATTGCAAGCGGTGACCATCGCGCGCGGACCCTTTCCGCGCGCGGGAGTGTCGCAATCGCGCGGCTGAGCGATGGGGCGGATCTCGGCCGCGCCGGGGAAAAGGGAAGGGGAGATCGGTCGGCGCCTTGTATGCCGCCGGCGCCCCTCACTCCACGCTCTCGGACTGCAGCTGAATGTAATTCTCTAGGCCGATCTTCGTGATCAGCAGAAGCTGGGTCTCGATGAAGTCGACGCCCTTCTCCTCGCCTTCCAGAATCTCAGCCAGGAGGTCGCGCGTCCCGAAATCCCGTACGGCTTCGCTATGCGAGATGGCTTCGCGAAGATCGCTGATCCCTTTCTCCTCCAATTTGAGGTCGCACTCCAATATCTCCCGGACATCCTTGCCGATCAGGAGCTTGTTGAGCCCCTGCAAATTCGGAATGCCATCGAGGAACAGGATGCGATTGATGAGGCAATCGGCGTGCTTCATTTCGTCGATGGACTCGTCGTATTCATGTTTCCCGAGCTTCGTTACACCCCAATGCCGCAGCATGCGCGCGTGCAAAAAATATTGATAGATGGCCGTCAGCTCGTTCTTGAGCACGACATTGAGATGTTGGAGTACCTTGGAATCGCCCTGCATGACGGCCTCCGCTTGTTGCCTGCATCCGAGGCGATCGCCGACCGGGATCGGGTCGCCGCTCACCTGTAGCAATGGGTGAAGCTTAGCCGGGCGACGGCACGTCGGCCAGCCCCTCGTTCGGAGCCGCTTCCGAGTGCCCGCGGAGAGTCTCCTTCACCGTCGGCACATGTCTACCGCATCGGCGACGAACAAGGAGCGTCAGCTCGCGACAGCCTTGCCCTTGATTGCGTGATTGAAACGGACGAATCGCATCATCCCGACGATCACGGCGATCGTCGCGAGATAGATGAGAAGCTGCGCGCCGCTCGGTCGAGCCGTGTAGCCGATCAGCGTGTGAACCAGGCGCCCAATCAGGCTGTCGTCCGATAGGAGCCAGGTCGTATTCCACACGGTCGAAGTCAGCACGTCGAGATATCCGGCTTGCTGGAGGAACGCGACGGCCTGCGCGGCAAGCCCGGCGGCGAGCAAGGTGATGAGACCCGACGTGACGGAAAACAGGTGGCGCGCGGGGATGGTCAACAGGCCGAAATACATGAGCGCCGAGACGCCGGCGCCGGCCAGCACCCCGAGGGCACCGCCGGCCACCATACCGGCCGCCGAGGTGCCGCCGGCCGCCGCGATGCCGTAAAGGAAGAGGACGATCTCCGATCCCTCCCGCAGCACCGCCACGCCGCACACGATCGAGAGCGCGGGCAGGGGCCGTTTGCCGGCCGCGACATCGGCGCCCACTTGCCGCATTTCCTGCGCGATCGCACGGCCGTGGCTCGCCATCCAGACATTGTGCCACGTCAGCATCCCGACCGCGAGTAAGAGGATGCTGGCGTTGAAGAGCTCCTGGCCCGAGCCCGCGAACAACGAGGCGATCTGGCCGGCGAAGGCCGCCACGAGACAGGCGCCAACAACGCCGCCGATGACGCCATAACCGACCCAGAGCCCACGGCGCGCGACGCCCTTGGTCGCTGCGAGCACGATGCCGACAATAAGGCCGGCCTCGATCACCTCGCGAAAAACGATCACGAGCGTTGCAAGCATCGGGCCCCGCTCCCTATTCGGAGATTACCACGCCCTGGGCGGTGTCCTCGTGATACTCGCCCATGAAGCGATAGCGGCCCGGCTCGAGCGGGCGCAGGCGCACGCTTCCCTTGCCGTGCGCGGCGATCACTTTCTCGACCTTGAGGGCCGAGGAATCGAACTCCTCGGCGGTGGCATCCTTGTTCTCGATCTCCAGCACAGCAGGCTTCCCCGCCGGCACGTGGATCTCGCTCGGCGTGAAGCGGTGGTTCTCAATGACCAGGTTGATCACCGTCGCGTCGTCGGCCCGGAGGGGGGCGGCGATGACGAAGCCGGCGACCAGTGCGAGCGCGGCGGCAAGGGCGGGGCGGGCGACCAGAGCGCCGCGTCGATCATGGCATTGAAGCGTCATCTCTTCTTCTCCTATGCGGTCTCGAACAGGCGCTGGCCGATGAACTCGCCTTCGGCCATGCCGCCGGGAATGGCGAAGAGGCCGCCCCCGGTGTGGGTGACGAACTGGTTCATGATGTCGAGCTTCGACATGTTCTCGAAGATCTTGATGAAGCCGGTCCGCGGATCGCGCTGATAGGCCATGAACAACAGGCCGGCGTCGTACTCCATCCCTTGGCGCCACGGCGGCCAGCGTTCGGCCGTGAAGTTCACTCCGTCGTTGTAGGAGTAGCCGCGCCGGAGGATCTGCGCGCCGCCGTTGCTTGCGGCCGTGGCCAGGCGCACGTGCGCGTTGTCGGGAATGAGGGGGTTGCCGTCCTTGTCGGCCGCATCGAGATCGATCGCGTCGAATTCGCCGCTCTTGCCGAGCGGGGCGCCGGAGTACTTGTGGCGGCCCACGACCGCCTCCTGGAAGCCGACCTCCATGCGGTCCCAATGCTCGAGCGCGATGCGGATGCGGCGGACGACGAGGTAGCTGCCCCCGCGCATCCACTCTGGCCCGCCCGAGCCGACCCAGACGACCTCGTCCAACGCCTGCGGGCGCTGGGTGCCGTCCTTGAAGCCCATCAGATTGCGCGGCGTGCCGCCGCCGGCCGGATTCGAAGTGAAGCCGGCCTGCGCCCAGCGCATCTGGGCGGCCCCGTAGGCGAGCCGCACCAATTGGCGCACGGCGTGGAAGGCCACCTGCGGATCGTCGGCCGAGGCCTGCAGCGAGAGATCGCCGCCGGTGTGGGCCGGCACCAGCTGGTCACCGTTGAATTTGGGCAGGTCGACCAGGGCCTCGGGCCGGCGTGCGGCCAAGCCGTATCGGTCTTGTCCGTCCTTGACGAAGAGTGCGGCGCCGAAGCCGAAGGTGATGGTAAGCCGCGAGGGGGAAAGGCTCAGCGCATCTCCCGAATCCGCAGCCGGCACCGTGAGGTCCTCTCCGAGTGCGGCGGCGGTCTGGCCGGTCGTCATACGGGCGGCGGCGGCGGTCCAAGTCCGCAGCAGTTTCACCACTTCATCGAGCTTGGCCGTGTTGAGGTCGACGGCGGCAAAATAGGTGTGGCTCTGCGGCGGTGTCGCGATGCCGGATTGATGCTCGCCCCAGAAGGGCTCCGAGGCACTCTTGCTTTCTGCGGCCGGGGCGGCAGCTTTCGTCGCGGCGGGGGTCTCCTCGGCCGCGCGCGCGGCGAGGCCGGTGCTGCTCGCGGCGATCAGCCCGCCGGCCGCGGCGAGGAAACCGCGGCGCGAGGGGCCTTGTCGGTTGCGCTCTCCGCTCATCGGGCAAGCACGAGCGTGTTCACGTCGTCCTCCACGTAATAGAACCCGTCGCCCGCCGGCGTCATGGCGATGCCGAAGAGATCGCCGCTTCCGGGCGGAGTCTGCGCCTTGTCGGTATCGATCCACTGGGCATAGAGCTGCTTGCCCGAGGCGGGGTCGATCTCGATCACCTGGCCGTTGAGCGCGTTCGTCACCAGGAGATGGCCGTTGGGTGCGATCACCATCGCCAGCGGCCGGTGCATGAAGCCGTCCTTGGTGATCTCGCGACCCTGGCCGGCGCTCGCGGTTCGCGTCGTCGCATCGGCGATCGCGATGACCCGGTTGCCGATCGCATCGGAGACGTAGAGGGTGGTGTTGTCTCGGTCGAGAGCGAGGCCGGTCGGTCCGATCAGGAAGACTCCGGAATCGGCCTGCGCGCCGAGGCCGTTTGCGATCACGGTCTCCTTGGTGATCACGGGCGGCTTCCCCTCCGCAATCGAGAGCACGATGCGCAGCACGGTCGCCTCGTTCGCGACCGGCGGCTCGCCGTCGGGAGCACCTACGCCGAAGCCCGCATTGCTCAGGAAAAGCGTCGCGCTTGAGCCATTGTCGATCGTCGCCATGTTGCCCCAGGGGTCGTCGATGTTCTCGCCGGAAAAGGTGCCGGCGACCTTCCCCTCAGGGTCGAGCACAATGAGGCAGCCGTTACCCTTGGTGCGGGTCGTGCCGTCGTTGCTCGGCGTGCTGCCCACGATCACCCAGCCGGTCTTGAGCATGGTCATGGCCGTGCTCAGCCCGACCCCGCCTGGGCAGCCCGGCAGATTGCGCGGCAGCTTGGCGAAAAGAAACATCTTCTTGGTTGCCGGCCGGTAAACGACGATCGTCGTGCCGAGCCCCTGAAGGTTCGTCGAATCGTTGAAGTTGTCGACGAGCACGTCGTCCTTTTCGATCAAACCGGCGGAGACCGGCGCCACGACGATCGCGTAGGGGTTTTGGTCGCCATTGTCGGGCACACTCGAGGTGAGTGTCGTATGGCGGTGGATGGTCTCGAGAAAGCCCGGCGACTCGGCCGCCTGCGCCGCGGCGAGCGAGAGGGCGCCAGCCGCCATCAGGAAGGCGAGCGATAGAAAGCCCTTGCGTCGGTGAGGCCGCCTCGAGGATATCATCTGCGCCGCTTCCTTCACTTCCGTTGCCTTGCCGCCCGCCGCAACCATCGCCCCGCGCTCGGAGTGAAACTGCGAATGAGTTGCATTACTATCACCTGCGCGGGTCGAGATCAAGTCGCAACATGCCGGCTCCGCCCTGCGTCAAAACGTGAGGGTCGTCCGCACGCCGACGACGGTCTCATTGCGCACGCGCGCCAAGGTCGTGGGATTCTGAATCCCGGCACCGGGATTGAAGGTGTATTGGAAGTCGGGTTGCAGCTGCCACCAGGGGGCGAGCTGATATTGGTAGGTGATCTCTATAAATTCCTCGCCGCTGCGGACCGGGAAGCTAGTGCTCGAGAAGAAGCCCGTGTCCCGGTCGAGGCCGCTCGCGCGGCCGCTTACCTGGGCGTAGCCGAAGCCCACCCCGGCCGTGTCGTTGTCGCGTCCGGGCAGCGGATCCTTGAGGGCGAGCCCGACGTTGAGGCTGAGATCGATCAGGTTGCGATCGGCGGGCGCAGCCATCGGGCGCAGGAAGAAACCGAGGCTCTGCGCGCTGTCCGGGCTCGGGCGCCAGATCATCTGGTCCATCACGGCATAGACGCTGAAGTCGCCGCGATGGAGGCGCGGAATGCCGCTGCTTGCAGGGTTGGCGAGCGAAAGCCCCATGTTGTCGTAGCGCTGGTCCGCGAAATTCCCGCTGTCGTACCACATGCCGAGCTTGTAGGTGCCCGGCATGCCGAGCTCGCCGCCGCCGGTATCCATCTCGCCGAGGCCGGGCTGATTGAGCGCGTATTGCACTTCCGCGATCGACAGCACGCCGTCGCTCAGGCGGAATGCCGTGCCCGAGGCATCGCGGAGCTGCGGGTCGCCTGTGCCCGGCCCGGCGGGATTGTCGTCGAAGACGCCGGCGAGGACGGTGAGCGCATCATTCGGCTTCGCACGCAGCCGCACGCCGAGCGAGGAGAGCGGGTAGGCCGGGCCTCCCGACGGCAAATCCGCCGACGGCACCATCGGCCAGCCGAACATGGTGTTGACGAAGAGGGCAGCATACTGGCTGACGATGAATTCCTGGTCCAGGCTCTGCTGGCCGAGCTTCACGTCGACCGCACCCTCCCAGAGGCTCTGCTGATACCAGAGCTCCCACAGCCGCGTTGCGCGGTCCGCCTCGATGCCGCTCGCGGTCTGGAGCGTGCCGAGATTCTCGGCACTCAAGTTGCGGCCGTGAATCTGCAGGGCGCTCGCGTTGAAGAGGCCGTCGTCAAGGCCGAACGCCTTCCCGGTGTCCATCTGGAGCGTCATCGTGGAAAGTCCGTCGTAGGTCGCCCCGCGCCTGAAGCCGCCGGTGACGTTGCCGAGCACCTCGCTGATCTCCTGCAGAGTGAAGCTGACGCCGAAGCTGCCGAGCCAGGGCCGCAGGCCGAAGATGTCGCCCAGCATGGTTTGCCGGTGCCAGAACCCGGTCCAGAAATCCTTTTCCGCCCCCGCATCGCTCGTCTGCGGCGGCGCGGTGCTGCTCGGGGCCGTCTGCGCGGCCGCGGGAGCCGACCAAAGACAGAGCGCAACGCAGCCGCCTGAGAGGACGAGCCCGATGAGGCGCGCGGCCGGCCGGGCCTGCTTCCCTTTCATCCGAAGCGAACCTCGATTTCGTCGTACTTCCTCACCCGGTAGATGATCGCCGAGACCAGCCAACTCGCGACGAAAAAGCCGATGATGATGTAGCCAAGCACGCCGAAATTGTCGTTCAACGCGCTGATCCAGTCCCAGAACGCGCCCTGGAGATTGAGCTGATCCGCGATCAGCCCCAGCGTCTCGATCCCGCCGATGACGACCGCGACGAGCACGGAAACGAGCGTGATGCTCATGTTGTAGAAGAGCTTGCGGATCGGCTTCATGAACGCCCAGCCATAAGCGCCGAGCATCAAGATGCTGTCGGTCGTGTCGATCAGGGACATCCCCGCGGTAAACAGCGCCGGGAACACCAGGACCGTGCCGAGCGACAAGCCTTGGGACGCTTGTGCCGCGGAAATCCCGAATAAGGCGACCTCGGTCGCGGTGTCGAAGCCGAGCCCGAACAGGAATCCGATGGCGAACATATGCCAGCTGCGCCCGACCATTCGGAAAAGCGGGCGGAACAGGCGATTCAACAGGCCGCGCTTGTTCAGAAGGATATCCATATCCTCTTCGACGAAACGCTCGCCGCGCTTGACCGCCCGAAAGGTGCGAAAGACGGCCACGAAAATGAGAATGTTCATGATCGCGACGGCAAACAGGAAGAAGGCGGATGCGCTGGTGCTGATGACGCCGCCGATTGCCTTGAACGTGTCGAACCGGGACTGAATGGCCGAAGCGGCAAAGGCGACGGCCACCGACATCGCGATCACGACAGCCGAATGCCCCAACGAGAAAAAGAAACCGACGGCGACCGGACGCTTGCCCTCCTGCATCAGCTTCCGAGTGACGTTGTCGATCGCCGCAATGTGGTCGGCGTCGACGGCGTGCCGAAGGCCGAAGGCGTATGCGAGCAGGGCCGTTCCGAGCAGGATCGGGCTTTCGTGGAGCGCCGCAAATGCCCATCCCCAGATCAGGACATTGGCGCCCACGAGCAATGCGTAGATGCTGATGATCCGGCGGCGCAGGTTTTCAACGCCGTCGTTGATGACGTTCGAGATAATGCCAAGCATGATCGCTTACCCTCGCATGCGGTTGACGGAAACGGTCACCACAAGCGTCGGCGCAACCGAACCATGTCGGCTTTTCTCATTGGTCCGCTCCGCCCGAGCCTTGCGTTACCGCCTCGCGATGGCAGGTCTCCTGGCTCGCGGGTCTCTGCCTGATGCCGACCTTCCCGGTTTCCCAGTGGTCAGTGCTGGCAACAGGCTCGCCGCTCACAGTTGCGGGGGCAGCCACGGCTTCGGCCCCTTCTGGGTCGTCCGCACCGTGTTCCCTATTGATCCCCTGGAATTCATCCGTCGGGGAACCATCGCACCTCGACGATACGGAGCCGGCGCGCCGACTGTCAATGAACATCGCCCGGCGGCATAGAAGTTCTCGACCTCGAGGTGCAAATGCGATTCTACGATTCGATGAATCGAGAGTTCCGGGCTCAGGCTGAGACGATCGCGCAGCTGCGGCGGGCGAGATGAAAGGCGCGTTTTCAGTTTCGCCTAGTGCGTCCTCGATCATGGCGCGGCCCGAGTCCTCGGGGTCCGCAAGATCGACTCTCCCCAGGCGCTGGTCCGCGCGACTCGTCTCGAAAAAACGACCAAGCCCGCTGTTCGCCATCGATATGCCCCCAAGAGATTCGCTGGAGCTGCCGCGTGGATCTCCGGCGACTGTGTTCGGCTCCTGATAGCCGCCGCGAGGGTGGGACGGTAATGCAAATAATTCGCATTTGCAATAACCCTCATTGCCCCCTCGCGTCGCCGTCGAGGCGTGCCGCGGAAATCGTATGACTCTCCGTGCCTCCTCGGCTTATCGTTGCGCCCCGGGCCCCCTGGCAATTGTCGGATTCGATGGTCTCTCCGCCGCCGCGACAGCTCCTCACCCCGCTGATCGTGGCTTGCGCGCTCTTCATGGAGAATCTCGATTCGACCGTGCTGGCGACGGCGCTGCCGGCGATCGCGCATTCTCTCGGCGAGAGCCCAATTCGGCTCAATCTCGCCATCACCTCTTATCTCTTCAGCCTGGCGGTGTTCATTCCGGCAAGCGGGTGGGTGGCGGACCGCTTCGGGGCGCGCACGGTCTTCCGCGCCGCGATCGGCATTTTCACGGTGGGCTCGATCCTCTGCGGCTTCAGCAACTCCCTTCTCGGCTTCGTGCTGGCGCGCATCTTCCAGGGCATGGGCGGCGCCATGATGGTGCCGGTCGGCCGCCTCGCCATCCTGCGCGCCGTGCCCAAGGCCGATCTCGTGAGGGCACTCGCCTATCTCACGGTGCCGGCGCTCATCGGCCCCGTCGCCGGGCCGCCCTTGGGCGGTTTCATCACGACCTATTTCTCCTGGCGCTGGATCTTCTGGATCAACGTGCCGATCGGCGTCCTGGGGATCGTCCTCGCCACGTTTTTCATCGCCGAGACGCGCGAGGAGAACGTGGCACCGCTCGACGTTCCCGGCTTCGTGCTCACCGCCATCGGCCTCACCGGCGTGGTCTTCGGCTTCGAGGCGGCCGGCCGCAATATTGTGCCGACCTATATCGTCGTCGCCATGCTCTCTGTGGGCGCTGCCGCGCTTGCGCTCTATGTCCGCCATGCGCGCCGGGCCTTCAATCCGATCATCGACCTGGCGCTCCTCAGCTTGTCCACCTTCCGCGCGAGCGTCATCGGCTCCTTTCTCTTCCGTATCGGGGTCGGAGCCATCCCCTTCCTGCTTCCGCTCATGCTGCAAGAGGGCTTCGGCCTCGATCCCTTCCATTCGGGCATGCTGACCTTCGCATCGGCTGCGGGCGCGCTGACGATGAAATTCACGGCGCGACCCATTCTCAAGCGCTTCGGCTTCCGCCCCGTCCTCATCGTCAATGCGCTCGTCAGCGCCGCCTTCATCGCCGCATGCGGCCTCTTCCGGCCGCACACTCAGGCGTGGGTGATCCTGGCTGTCCTGCTGGCGGGCGGCTTCTTCCGCTCGTTGCAGTTCACCAGCATGAACGTGATCGCTTATGCGGAGGTGCCGTCCACCCGCATGAGCCGGGCGACGAGCTTCACCAGCATGACGCAGCAGCTTTCGGCCAGCGTGGGTGTGGGCGTCGGCGCCTTGCTGCTGCACGTCGCCTTGCTCGCCCGCGGCGCCGATCATCTCGTCAGCAGCGACTTCTGGCCGGCCTTCCTCGCGGTGGGCGGCATTGCCGCACTTTCAAGCCTGGTCTTCCTGCCCCTTGCGGTCGACGCCGGGGCCGAGATGTCGGGCCGACTTCCCGCCCCCACGCCAGCGTCGAAGATGACGCCCGCGCCCGACGGAGACTGAGTGCGCGCTGCATGCCTCGGCGGCGCCCGTCGGCAAGGGCGCGACGGGCCCGCCCATGCTTGGCACTTTGCTGTTGTTCCCGCAGCGCAAGATGATATATGGGGCGCATGATGAAACCGATCGCATGGCTTCTCTGTCTTCTTGCCGCGGCCTGCGCGGCCCCCTCCGAATCCACCTCCACGGCGCCCGCGGCCGCCGCCACGAGCGCCAGTCCCAGGGCGTCCCAGGCGGATAAGCCGCTGTCGAGCGACACGGCGGCGTGCATGGCCGAGGTTTATGCCTACGTCAGTGTCGCCACGCTTGCGCAAAAAATGGGCTCGGACGCCGACGTCTTCCAGGACGCTCTCGACGACCTGCGTCAACAGCTCGTCGATTGTCTCGAGAGCCCGCCGCCGGACCTCATTCCGGTCAACCAGCGCCGCTCACGGGCACGGACAAGCTACTGATGGCGTATCGCCCGAGCTGAGGCGCTCGCGCGCCGCGCGCTTGCCTCGACCATGTCGAAGCGGCAGAGTGAGCGCGCTCTTGGGAGCGCCGCTTTAGGCGGCCACGGGCTTCGTTCAAACCAGGGAGAGCTTGCATGCCCCACGCGCTGACGGATGATGGCGTGAAGCTGTATTACGAGGAGGCGGGGAGCGGCTCCGCCGTCATCTTCGTACACGAATATGCGGGCGATATGCGCAGCTGGGAGCCCCAGATGCGCTTTTTCTCGCACCGCTATCGCGCGGTCGCCTACAACGCGCGCGGCTATCCGCCGTCCGACGTTCCGGCGGAGGTGTCGAGCTACTCGCAAGCGCGCGCCGCCGACGACATCGCCGCGGTCCTCAAGCATCTCGGCATCGGGGAGGCCCACGTGGTCGGGCTCTCCATGGGCGGCTTCGCCACGCTTCATTTCGGCTTCCGGCACGCAGCACTTGCGCGCTCGCTCGTGGTGGGCGGCTGCGGCTACGGCGCCGAGCCCGGCAGGCGCGAAGTGTTCCGCGGCGAGTGCGAGGCGACCGCCAAGCTTCTCGACGAGCAGGGCAGCGGGCCGTTCGCCGCGAAATATGCGGTCGGCGCCGCGCGCGTGCAGTACCAGAACAAGGACCCGCGCGGCTGGCGGGAATTCGCAGCACAGCTCGCCGAGCATTCGGTCAAGGGCTCGGTCAATACGATGCGCGGCGTGCAGATGCGCCGGCCCTCGCTCTGGGATCTCGTCGAGAGCATGAAGAAGCTCACCATCCCCACGCTCATCGTGACGGGAGACGAGGACGAGCCTTGTCTCGAGCCGGGCCTTCTGATGAAGCGCACGATTCCGAGCTCCGGCCTCGTCGTCATTCCCAAGTCCGGCCATACCATAAACCTCGAGGAACCGGACGCCTTCAACCGCGCCGTCGCCGAGTTCTTCCACGCGGTTGAGAACGGGCGCTGGGGGCTGCGCGACCCGCGCTCGGTGACGAGCGGGGTGCTCGGCGTCAAATAGCAACGATCGGCGGAACCCGGAGCGACCAGGCGCTCGTCGCGGACGGCCGTGGCGCGGAATCGAGGCAGGGCCCGATGCTGAGAGGCGAGCGCTCCAGGCCCTCCTTGAGCGAGCCGGAGGGGCGCCCCAAGAGGCGGGCCTTGCGCGGCCGCGCGGGCCGGCTTCTGCGTCTTTTGCTGCGCGTCCTTGCCGGCCTCCTTCTCTTCTGGCTCGCGCTCATCATCCTCGGCCGCTGGGTGACGCCTCCGGTAACACCGCTCATGCTTTTGCGCCTGCCCGAGGCCGGCAGGATCGATCACCATACGCTTCCGCTCGGAGCCATCTCGCGCGAGCTGCAATACGCGGTCATCGCGTCCGAGGACAATCGCTTCTGCCTGCACCACGGCGTGGACTGGGGTGCGGTCTCCGAGGCGGTCGGCGAATACGAGTCCGAGGGGCGCCTCAGGGGGGCGAGCACGATCACCATGCAGACCGCGCGCAACCTCTTTCTCTGGCCAGGCGGCGGGTTCGTGCGCAAGGGCATCGAAGTGGCGCTTGCCTATGTCATCGACGCGCTATGGCCGAAGCGCCGCATCATGGAGGTCTATCTCAACGTCATCGAGTGGGGTGACGGCATCTACGGCGCCGAGGCGGCGGCTGAGGCCTCCTTCGGCAAGAGTGCGGCGCGACTCTCGCGCCACGAGGCGGCCCTCATGACGGCGGTGCTGCCGAACCCGCGCCGCTGGTCGCCCGCGCATCCCACCCCCTACATCGCCGAGCGGGCCGCGATCATCGCCGCGCGTGTCGACAAGCTCGAAGGGTTTTACGGCTGCCTACGTTAGTGTTCTCAACCCGCGCCGTCATTGCGAGCCGACCTGCCTGCGCGAAGCCGAAGCGGCTTCGCTTCGGCGGAGGCAGGAGGCGAAGCAATCCAGGTTGGGGCGGGTGAAGCTGGATTGCTTCGTCCCCCGCCCCGCCCCGGATCCAGTCCGGGGCAGTCCGGGGCAGTCCGGGGTCGCCTCCTCGCAATGACGACAGGGCATAAGGCGACATGCCTGTCATGCGCTGAAATGCTCTTGCCAGCGTCCGGCGGCGGCGGCCATATGCTGGGCAGCACGAACGAGGGGCCCCCGCGATGACCAGTCCGCTTTTCTCGCCGGTGACGCTCGGCGCCGCGTCGCTCGCAAATCGCATCGTCGTGGCGCCCATGTGCCAATACAGCGCCGATGACGGCAGCGCCACCGACTGGCACCTCCAGCATCTCGGCAGCTTGGCGCTCTCGGGTGCCGCTCTTCTGATGATCGAGGCGACCGCGGTCGAGCGCCAGGGTCGCATCACGCACGGCTGTCTCGGACTGTATTCCGATGCCAACGAGGCGGCCCTCGGCCGCGTCTTGGCGCTTCTGCGCAACATTGGCTGCCGTGCCAAGGTCGGCATCCAGCTTGCGCACGCGGGCCGCAAGGGCTCGGCCCAGCGCCCTTGGGAGGGCGGGCAGGCGCTCAAGGCGGAGGCGGGAGCCTATCCCACGGTGGCTCCCTCCGCGTTGCCCTTCGATGCAGGTTGGCACACGCCGGCCGAGCTCGATAGGGCCGGCATGGGCCGCATCAAGGACGCCTTCGTGAGCGCTGCCCGCCGCGCGGCGCGGCTCGGCCTCGACGCGGTCGAGCTCCATGCCGCGCACGGATACCTCCTGCAGGAATTCTTCTCTCCGCTCGCCAACAAGCGCGAGGATGCCTATGGCGGCGATCTCGAAGGCCGCATGCGCTTCCCGCTCGAGATTGCGGCCGCCGTGCGCGAAGTGTGGCCGCGCGAGCGCATGCTCGGCGCGCGCATCAGCGGCAGCGATTGGTTGGAAGGCGGGGCCACCACCGACGACGCGGTCGCACTCGCGCGGCGCTTGAAGGCGCTCGGCTTCGATTATGTCTGCGTCTCGAGCGGAGGCGTGGTGCCCAAGGCGGTGCCCAAGCCCCTCGTCCCGGGCTATCAGGTCCCTTTCGCAGCGCGCGTGCGCAAGGAGGCCGGCATCGCCACGCGCGCGGTCGGCATGATCGTCCATCCCCGTCAGGCCGAGGACATCATCGCTTCGGGCCAGGCCGACATGGTGGCGCTCGCGCGCGGCTTCCTCGACGACCCGCGCTGGGTCTGGCATGCGGCCCAGGCCTTGGGTGTCGAGATCGCCTATCCACCGCAATTCGGGCGCGCGCACCCGAAGGCGTGGCCCGGCGCCGAGCTCCTCCGCCGCCCGCTCGTCGAGGCGAAGAAGGCGGCGCTCGGTGGCTGAGTGCAGCTTGCCGCTCTTGCCGGCAGCCGCCTCGGCCCGATCGTCGTCCGCTGGCAATAAAAATCCCGGTCGCGCATGGGCGGGACCGGGTGCGAACGACATCGGGCCTGCACACCCCGCGTCTCGCTGGGGCATGCAGGCCCGCGTCGACCAGCGTCAGCGCTTCGCGCGGCGCTTGGCCTTCTTGGCCGGCTTGGCCTTCTTCGCTGCCTTCTTCTTGGCTGCCATGTGTTTCCCCTTTGCAATGACAAACCCGCCGCGAGACGAACCAGGCGAGATCACTCTCTGAGCTCGCCGGGCATCGACACGCGGGCGCACACGACGTGCGAGCATTGGTAGCATATGTTGTGGTTTATCGTTATGTCAATACTTTATATAGTTGGGGATAATTTTTTGACCATTTTTCGTTCCTGGAACCTTCCAACCGCACGCGCAAGAGCCCTTGCGCGCGTCCGAGCGCGCTCGCCGCTCAACATCTCAGAGCGGCAACGGATTGCATATATCGCATAGCTTCGCTGAGCGCGTTTGGGGCCGCGCAGGCAACAGCGGCGGCGGCCCTCGCACCGACGGCGGCTGGGCGATCGGCACTCACTCGCCCGCGCCTGAGCGTGAGGCGTCTCGACCGTCCAACCGGCGTCGCAGCCTCGCGCCGGCGTCACTTCAAGGGATTGATTCGAAATTCTCGGCATGCGGCTCGCAGCGCTCGCCGAGGATGCGCGCGTCGCGCGCGAGTGCGTGACGGGCCGAGGCGGCATCATGCGACGACGTCCCGACGATGACTCGCCAGCACCTCTTGCCGTCTTGCTGCAATGCCGCAATGATATGGGCGCGCACGCTTGGCGGTGGCGTGAACGTGGGCGCTCGTCGGGCAAAGGCGCGATCATTGCGCCACGCGCCTCATCTTCGCGCGTAGTACCCGGTTGACGCGTGAGGCAGTGAGCCTATCTGGTGCTGCAATGGCGCCGTTCCTGCAAGAACGAGAGGCGTAGGTGCCCATGGAGGCACGTCCTTCCCAAGCCCTTCCGGTCAGCTTCAGCCATCGCGAGATCCTGGTCATTCTCTCCTGCATCATGCTCGGCATGCTGCTGGCGGGGCTGGACCAGACCATCGTGGCGACGGCGCTGCCGACGATCGCGCGCGAGCTCAACGGCATCGAGCACATGTCCTGGGTGGTGTCGGCCTATCTCTTGGC
>JBKQRV010000212.1:0-9190 GCA_052143835.1 Alphaproteobacteria bacterium | reverse complement strand
TCTCGAATGCCGGCATCGGCGTCCATAATCCCGGCTCGGAGACGGCGCTCATGACCTACTCCTACCCCTTCGACAAGATCCGCGCGCTGTTCGGGAATTAGCGCCGACTGGCGAATGTCGGAGCGTCACTCCCACCCCAACCCTCCCCCTTCAAGGGGGAGGGGGAAGCGGAGCGCGTTAACGTCTTCCCTCCCCCCTTGAGGGGGAGGGTAGGGAGGGGGGTCTCAGTCGGCCAAGAGCGAGCGATTGCTCTCGAGAAAGTCGGCGAAGGCTTCCGCGAAGCCGTCGAACTCGGGCTCGCCGTGCACGATCGAGAGGCTCATGAAGCCGCGCCGCGCGATGTAATAGCCGCGCGCCAGCATCTCGAGATGGAAGAGCGCGCGCAAGGCCTGGGGCGTCTCCTCGGCATCCTCGGGCCGCTCGATCGGACGGCGCTGGAAGTGCACGGCCATGATCGAGCCGACGCCCGTCACCTGGACCGGCAGCCCCGCCTCTCGCCCGCTCGCGTTGAGCCGCTCGCGCAAGGCATCGCCGGCGCGATTGAGCCGCTCGGCCTCGGCCGGCGTGTAGAGCCGCGAGAGTCCGGCAATACCGGCCGACATGGTCAGCACGTTGTTGTTGAAGGTCCCGGCATGGCCGACGTAGCCGGGCTTGTGCGGGTCGTAGATCGACATGAGATCGGCGCGCCCGCCGAAGGCGCCGAAGGTGAGGCCGCCGCCGATATATTTGCCGAAGGAGGTGAGGTCGGGGGTGATGCCGAGCTTCTTCTGGAGCCCGCCCGAGGAAAGGCGCGAGGTCATCACCTCGTCGAAGATGAGCACGATGCCGTGCCGGGTGGCGGCCTCGCGCAAGGCACCGAGGAAGGCGGGCGTGCCCGCGATGCCGCCCCCGCCGCCCATCATCGGCTCGACGATGATCGCGGCGAGCTCCTTCGCGTGCCGCTCGATGAGCGCGCGCGTGGTCTCCGCGTCGTTGTAACGGCCGTAGATCACCGGGAAGGGCGCGTTGACGGGCGAGCCGCCGTGCGCGAAGGCGAGCACGCCGCCGTGATAGGCGCCGTCGAAGACGAGGATGTGGCTGCGCCCGGTGACGGTGCGCGCGGTCGCGAGCGCCATCAGGTTGCCCTCGGTGCCGGAATTGGTGAAGCGCACGCGCTCGCAGGAGGGAAAGCGCTCGCAGACCAGGGCCGCGAGCTTCGCCTCGTAGGGATTGGGGCCGCCGAGCGTGATGCCGCCCTCGAGTGCGCGCTTGATCGCCTCGATGATCACGGGATGGGAATGGCCGTAGAGCCCGGCGGTGAACTCGCCGAGGAAGTCGACGTAGGTGTGGCCGTCGAGGTCCACGACCCGGCAGCCCTCGCCTTTGACGAGCGTCAAGGGGAAGGGCGTGTAGAAGAGGACCGTGCGCGTGTTGCCGCCGGGCATGACGGCCTCCGCCTCGGCCTGGCGCGCGGCACTCTTGGGATTGGCCGCGCTGAAGCGCTCCTCGGCCTCCTTGAGCGCCGCCTCGAGGCTGAGGTTGACGCGCGCTCTCTCGAGTCCGGCCTCGCTCAATGCTCCATCTCGCCGAGATAGGTCTTCTTCAGCATCTCGTTCTCGAGCAGGCTCTTGGCGGTGCCGGAGAGCACCACCTCGCCGGTCTGCAGCACGAAGCCGCGGTGCGCGATCGAGAGCGCCATGCTGGCGTTCTGCTCGACGACGAAGATCGTCGTACCCTGCTTGTTGATCGATTGGATGATCTCGAACACTTGCTCGACGAAGGCGGGCGAGAGACCCATCGAGGGCTCGTCCATGCAGAGAAGGCGCGGGCGGGCCATGAGCGCGCGGCCAATCGCGACCATCTGCTGCTCGCCGCCCGAGAGCGTGCCGGCCTGCTGCTTGAGGCGCTCCTTGACGCGCGGGAAGAGCTGGTAGACGCGCTCGAGATCCTCCGCGATCCCATTGCTGTCGTTGCGCGTGAAGGCGCCCATCTCGAGGTTCTCGAGCACGCTCATGCGCGGGAACAGGCGGCGCGCCTCGGGCACGGGTGCAATACCCCGCCTCACCCGCTCGGCCGTCGGCATGTTGTTGATCCGCTCGCCCTCATAGACGACGGTGCCCGCCCGCGGTTTCACGAGACCGAGCACCGTTTTCATCGTGGTCGATTTGCCGGACGCGTTGCCGCCGAGGAGACAGACGATCTCGCCCTGCTTGATGTCGTAATTGACGCGCTTGAGGACGTGCAGCTCGCCGTAGTAGGTGTCGACGTCGTGGAACTCAAGCATGCGCCACCTTGCGCCCGAGATAAGCCTCGAGCACCTCGGGTCTCGCATGGACCTGTTCGGCCGTGCCCTCGGCGATCTTCTCGCCGTGGTCGAGCACGAGGATCTTGTCGGCGAGCTCGTTCACCACGTTGAGCTTGTGCTCGATGAGGAAGACCGTGAGCCCCATCCCGCGCAGGCTCTTGATCTGGTTGGCCAGCTCGATCGTCTCCGCCGGGTTCATTCCGGCCGTCGGCTCGTCGAGCAGCAGGATCTTGGGCCGGGAGGCGAGTGCCCTTGCGATCTCGAGGCGGCGGCGGTTGGCGTAGGAGAGCTCCTTCGCCACTTGATTGAGGCGCGGCATGAGGCGGTTGCCGAAGATGCTCAGGATCTCGAGCGCGTGCTCGCGCATGCCGTGCTCCTCCGCGAGCATGGCGTGCGTATGCAGCACGGCCCCGACCGCCCCCGCCTTGGTGTGCGAATGCTGGCCGACGAGGATGTTCTCCAACACCGTCATGTTGCTGAAGAGGCGCAGGTTCTGGAACGTGCGCGCGATCCCGCGCTCGACGATGAGGTGCGACGGCAGCCCGGTGATGTCCTCGCCGAGAAGCGAGATGCGCCCGCGGTCGGGCGCGTTCATGCCGGTGATGAGGTTGAAGAGCGTCGTCTTGCCGGAGCCGTTCGGGCCGATGAGCGCCACGATGCTGCCGGGCTCGACGCGGAGGTCCACGTCCTTGACCGCAGTGATGCCGCCGAAGGTCTTGAGCAGCTTCTCGACCTCGAGCATCGCCGTTCCGGGCTTGAGCTCGCCCGGGGCGACCACGCGCAGATCGACGTCGATGGTCCCGCGCGAGGGTAGTGCCGTCTGCTGCTCGAGCGTCAGCGCCTTGGTCGCGCGCGTCGCCGGGATGAGGCCCTGGCGCCGGTAGAGCATCATGAGGACGAGGATGATGCCGAAGATGAGCTCGATCGACTGCGTCAGGTCGATTTGCTGCATCCAGTCGTTGCCCACCGCGCGGCCGAGCACGTGCAGCCACCCCGACAGGTCCTGGAGAAACCAGGATTGCAGGAGCTGCAGGATGACGGCCGCCAGCACCACGCCGTAGACGCTGCCCATGCCGCCCAGCACGATCATGACCAGGATCATGACCGAGACGGGGAACATGAACATGTCGGGCGTCGCGGTCTGCAGCTTGGCGACGTAGAAGGTGCCGGTGGCGCCCGCGAAGCCGGCGCCCACGGCAAAGGCGAGCAGCTTGAGCTTGACCCGGTTGACGCCCATGGCCCCGGCCGCGATCTCGTCCTCGCGGATCGCCATCCAGGCGCGCCCCACCCGCGAATCCTTGAGCCTCGAGCTGACGAAGATGAGGAAGGCGATGAGGGCTACGCCGAGATAATAATAAGGGCTCGAGGTGACGCCGAAGGAGAAGCCGAAAAGGGACGGCGCTTGCACGCCGTTCAGTCCCATCGCGCCGTTGGTGAGCGTGGGCCAGTTGCGCACCACGATCGGCACGATCTCGCCGAAGCCGAGCGTCACGATCGCGAGGTAATCGCCCCTGAGGCGCAACGTGGGGGCTCCGAACAAGACGCCGAAGAAGGCGGCGACGAGGGCGGCGAGCGGCATCGCTATCCAGAACGAGAGGGTGAAGTGGACGACGTTCTCGCCGTTGGCGTGGTAATGCACGACCACGCCGAGCCATCGCAACGGCTCCCAGAAGCTCGACCACTCCGGGTGGAACTGCCAGGAGGAGGTAATGCCGTAGAAATAGGCGCCGATCGCGAAGAAGGCGGCATAGCCGAGGTCCAAGAGGCCCGCGAGACCGACCACGATGTTGAGGCCAAGGGCGAGCACGGCGAAGGCGGTGGCGTTCGCCGCGGCGTCGATGTCGCCCTCGTTGCGGTCGATGAGCGGAAAGGCGACGGCGGCGATGGTCACCAGCGTGAGGATGAGCCGCCTTTGCTGATCGCTCGAGAGCCGCCGGAAGGGAGCGGCCAGCGCCTCGCCGATGCTCCATGTGCGCGTGCCGGGAGAGACCATGGCCCGGCCTCAGGATCTCGCCGCGGTAATGCGGCCGAACAGGCCAGTCGGCCGGAACACGAGGACGAGGACGAGGACCGAGAAGATGATCACGTCGGTCCAACGGACCTCGAGGAGCTGCCCTCCAAGCGATTCGATGAGCCCGATGATGATGCCGCCGATCATCGCCCCCGGGATGTTCCCGATGCCGCCCAGCACGGCCGCGGTGAAAGCGCGAAGGCCGGCGGTATAGCCGATCGCGAAATTCGTGTAGTTGTAGTAAAGCCCGAAGATGAGCCCTGCGGCCCCCGCGAGCGCCGAGCCGAGGAAGAAGGTGATCATCACCACCCGGTCGACCTCGACCCCCATCATGCGCGCCGCCTCCTGGTCCTGCGCGGTTGCCTGCATGGCCTTGCCCATCTTGGTGTGCCGCACGAAGAAGTTGAGGCCGCCCATGAGGATGATGGCGACGACCCAGACCAGCACCTCGCGCAGCTGCAGCACCACGCCCGCTTCGCCCCAGCGCACCATCGGCATGGGATTGGGGAAGTTGAACGCGTCGGCACCGATGGTGAGGAGGACGAGGTTGAAGAGGATATAGGAGACGCCGATCGTGGTGATCATCGCCGCCGTGCCCGGCACGCCGCGCAGGGGCCTGAGTGCCGTGCGCTCGATGACCACGCCGAGCGCGCCCGAGAGCAGCATGGTGCCGACAAGCGCCACCGCCAGGACGCCCACGAGGGGAAAGCCGGTGAGGATGACGTTCTGGCCGTTCAGTCCCAGCGCCTGCAGGATATACATCGCGAAGAAGGAGCCCACCATGAAGACGTTGAAGTGGGCGAAGTTGATCAGCTCGATGATTCCGTAAACCATGGTGAACCCGAGTGCCAAAAGCGAATATATGGCACCCAGGCTCACCCCGTTTATAACCTGCTGGATCAGTACGTCCTGGAATGTCATCGGACGGTATCCGCCCTCTGATTCCAAGCGAGACGCGGCTGAGCCATCAGCTGGCGGGCGATTGCGGCGCCACGCCGATGTACTTGTACTGGTGGATTATGTCGTCCACCGGATACTTCGGGTCGTGCTTGATCTGGAAAACGCTGACCACGCGGCTGTTGATGTCGCCGTTCTCGTCGAACGACACCTCGCCTTGGAGCGTCTTGACCTTCGCAGTCTGGATCGCGTCGCGGACGTTTTCGTGATTGACCGGCTTGCCGCTCTCCGCCACGCGCTTGATGGAGTCGATGATGACGAGCGCGGCGTCGTAGGCGGTGATCGCATAGTCGTCGGGCTGCACCTTGTACTTCTCGCTGTAGCGCTTGACCCACGCTTGAGCCGCCGGATCCTCGGTGACGTGCGGCGAGGCGTTGGTCGCGTAGAGTCCCTCGGCCGCCGGGAAGCCGACCGCCGACAGATATTCGGGACCGAAGACGCCGTCCCCGCCCGCCTTGATCGTCTTGGGCATCACGTCATAGCTCTGCTTCACGAATTTGACGCCGGCCCCCGCCACGCCGCCGTAGTAGACCGCGTCGGGATTGAGCGCCTTGATCTTGGTGAGCGAC
This sequence comes from Alphaproteobacteria bacterium, assembly GCA_052143835.1. Lineage (GTDB taxonomy): Bacteria > Pseudomonadota > Alphaproteobacteria > JACZXZ01 > JACZXZ01 > DASPPM01. The sequence goes on along the minus strand of JBKQRV010000212.1, from coordinate 3,369 downwards.
GTCGTGTAGTCGGCTTCCTTCGGGTTGAGCTGGTCGTGGCCCAGCACCTTCATGCCGATCTTCTTCGCCTGGCCCTCATACGCGTTCGCGATGCCGACGCCGTAGGCACCCGAATCGTCGAGGATGTAGACCGACTTCACGTGCAGCTTGTCGCGCATGAAGTTGGCCATGTTGGGCCCTTGGAAGGCGTCCGTCGTCACCGTGCGGAAGTAGATCGCCTTCCCCGCCGGGCGGTACTGACCGGCGAACTTGGGATCGGTGATGTCGGGGTTGGTCGAGGAGGGTGTCACGATGGCGAGATCGCCGGCCGAGAGGATGGGCGACATGGCCTTGCCGGCACCGCTCATCTCCGGCCCGATGGCAGCCACGACGTGCGGATCGGACACGAACTTCTTGGCATTGGTCGCGGCCTGGGCCGGGTCGTACTGACCGGCGGATGCCGTGGCGTCGTTGAGGGTCATCATGTCGAGCTTGTAGCCCGCCACGCCGCCCTTCGCATTGGCCTCGTCGATCGCCATCTCCGCACCGTATTTGATGCGGGTCGCACCTTCCGCGTCCGCACCCGTGAGCGGAAGGTCGATGCCGATGGTTACGCTCTTCTCGGCCGCCTGCGCGGGCGCCGGCCCGCCGAGCCCGACGATCGCAAGTGAAACGCCCGCGCCGAGCGCGGTCGCAAGTAGCAGTCTCCGTCGTATGCTTGTCATGTTGCCACCTCCCAGGATGAGAATGACCCATAGCCGTTATGAGCGTTATGCATGGGTCATTTCGGTGGGTAGATATTGACCGGGACGGCGAGGAGAGTCCAGCCGGCATTTTCCGAGATTTTGCCGGAAAAACGGGCAGCGCAGGCCCCCATCGCGCCTGCCTGCCGCAGGGCCACTTGCCGCGGTCCCGCGCCGGCGGCCAAGGCCATGCCCGCCCTGACGCCGGGGTGTTCAATTCTGAACTGCGCACGGCTGCTCGATGTGCTATCGGTACCGCTCCAGCAGAGAATCTCGTTGCCGTTTCCCGCGGACGCGACATGGCCGCGGGCCAGCAGCTTTTGCCGTCGCACATGGATGGTCGATATGTCGAACACCGACGCATTTTCGCTCCCGCATTCCCTGTTCAACGACTTTCTTTTCGCGCCGATCGGCGAGGAGGGGAATGGGATGTCCTTGAGCGTTCTTTCGGCATTGGCCCGCCTCGGCATCGACCCCTGGCAGGAGGCGGCCCGTCTGTCCCGGTCGCCGAAAGCGCTCGCGGCCGCGACACTGGATGAATTGATCGGCCGCTTGCCGCCGGGCCGGTGGGAGGCATCGGACACGCGCAAGATCGCCGCTCGCTTGGTGGAGCTCTTGCCGCGAGGCGCTTCGGCCACCCCGTCTGGTCGGGCCAGGCCCGGTGGGCGCGAGAAGCCTAATCTCCTGTCACTGGCGTGGTTGATCGCTTTTGCCCTGGCGGCGGCAGTGCTCTTTGGCAGTGCCATGCATAGGGATTTGCCTCAAGGCAACGACCGCGCTTCCGCCCCTGCCTCCAGCACGCTCTCGGCCCCAACCGCACAGCAGTAGCCGGCCGGTATGAGCGCAGCACCGGATTGAGGCACTGAGCGCTCGAGACCCTATTCCTCTACGCGGCGCCAGCCGGGATTGCTCTCGAGGATGGTTTCCGCGGCGCTCCGGGCGGCACTCACGACCTCGTCGGTGCCCCAAGAACTCGCCTCCCCTTTGGCCGAGACCATTCGGTTGCCTCGGTGAGGCCCGTCGTCGGGGCCTGCCAACTCGACGGAGACGACGGCAGCGACCGGTCGGCCGGGCTGCGAGCGGCCTTCAAGTTTGTGATCGGCAGCCACGGAAACCCCGATGTGCCCGTCAACCATGGCTTGCACGGCCTGGCGCGCCACCGTCGTGATGTTGTCGGGCACGGCTGTCATGAGACCTCCTCGCGCACGTCAGCGACCACTGAGAGCATGCACTACCAGGGCCGCGGGCGCTGTCCCAAAGAGCACAGCCGGCGCTCGAGCGCTCAGCGGAGATCACCCAAAAGACAGGAGCTTAGGCAATCGGCCGGTGCGTAAAGCGAAATGCTCAGCTATAATTGGGCTTGAATTGGGCTTGAGGATGCCTTCGGCGGCCGCCGACCGGCCGGGGCTATCAGTCCCGGCTCCCGAAAAGGCTGCCAAGGCCCGCCCATCCCAAGGGCGTGTGCGCGCGGGCGGTCGAGCGTCGCCGGGGCCTGCATGACCGGCCGCCACGGAAGACGGAGGGCAGGATTTGAAGAGCGCGAGCGTCCAGCGTTTCGACACCCGGTCTTTCCTCGCAACCGTGGGGGCGGGGCGAACCATCGGGAAGTACCGGCCGGGGCAAGCGGTCTTCCAGCAGGGGGAACCCGCCGATGCGGTCTTCTATATCCAAAAAGGCAAGGTGCAGGTCACGGTCGTGTCCGAGCACGGCAAGGAAGGCGTCATCGCCATGCTGGGGAGCGGGGAATTTTTGGGCGAGGGATGTCTCGCCGGCCAGCCTCTGCATATCGCGACGGCCACCGCGACGACGGAGTCCGCCGTCGCCAGAATCGACAGAGAGACCATGGTCCGCGTGCTGCGTGAGGAGCCGACCCTCTCGCAGCTCTTCATGTCGTTCCTCTTGACCCGCAATATTCAAGTCGAAGCCGAACTGGTCGATCATCTGTTCAACTCGAGCGAAAAGCGCCTCGCCCGGATTCTCCTGCTGCTGGCCAACTTCGGCAAGGAAGGGAAGATGGAGACCATCCCCAAGGTAAGCCAGGAGGTTTTGGCCGCACGGATCGGCACGACCCGCTCGAGGGTCAACTTCTTCATGAACAAATTCCGCAAGCTGGGCCTCATCGAATATAACGGCGAGTTGAAGGTCCACTCGGCCCTCCTCAACATCATCGTGCACGACTGAGACCTCAGGGTTTGCCGGCTTGGCGACCCAGCTCGCGGCTCTTGGGCAGCGCCATGAGGGCCGGCCCATCTACATCGACGTTAAAATTTGCAATTGAGGCCGACCGCTGCCGACACGTTGCTCAATGAAAGGAGATCGGCGATGAACGCTCCGCCCACGCCAATCCGATACCACGCGGTCTCCATGGAACTCGCCGCCTTTTTGGACGGGCGCTACGTCGAGATGCGCGTCCTCACCGACCACGGCGAAATCGTCACCATAGCGTGCGACAAGAATTCGATCTTCGCGGTTCAGCGGCATATCCAGCAACTGGGCCGGGAATGCCCGGAAATCTCGACGTGGATGACCGTCAAGGACGAGGCAAGCATTCGCGAATGCGACCTAAACTCCTACGAAGCGACGCTGTCGGAAGGATGGCCTGCGTCGGCGCACGAGGCGTAATCTCCTATATTTCACTGTGTGTGCG
>JBKQRV010000211.1:0-7125 GCA_052143835.1 Alphaproteobacteria bacterium | reverse complement strand
CTGCCCCGGCGTACGCCGGGGTTCGCTGCGCTCGCAATGACGGGAAGAGGCGGTTCGGTCTAACCGGGAACCACTCTAGGCGCTCGCTTGCCTCTCGCGCACCAGCGGCGATAACTCTTGCCGTCGTCGACGTCCTCGAGCATCGACAAAAGCTTAACCTTGTAACGCGGACCGAGGGTGCGGAGCGTGTCCGCAAGCGCCTGCGGGCTCGACCAGCGCACGCCATGGAAAGGGCGCGGCAGGTACGGCCGGCGGCGCGCGATAGAAGCTGAGCGCCGCGACGGCGCCGATGTCGGCCGCAAGGCGGCGCTTCGCCAGAGCCGGATGCGGCGCCTTCGCCATGATCGCGAGATGGCGTTCCGGCCGCCTCTTCCCCTTGCGGCTCATGCGTAAAGGCGATGGATCAGGCGCGGCGGCAGGCCGAGGCAATAAAGCGCCAGGCAGGCGAGATTGCGCGCCGAGCGCCGCCGCCAGCCCTCGCGGCGGTAGCGCGCGGAAGAGGTGATCGCCTGCACCTCGAGAAGCGCAAGCCGGCGCCTGCCGATGCGGCGCACGAGATCGACGTCCTCCATGAGCGGGAGCGGGCGGAAGCCGCCGAGCCGCTCATAGAGCGTCTTGGCGATGAGGAGACCCTGATCGCCGTAGGGAAGCGCGAACACGCGCGTGCGCCAGGCGACCAGCCGCTCGAGCCGGCGTGCCGCGCGGCTGTCGTCGTCGAGCGCGAAGCGGAAGACGGCGGCGCGCTCGCGACTCGCGGCCTCGGCGATGAAGCTGCGGACAGCCGCCGCCCAGCCGGGCTCGAGGCGCGTGTCGGCGTGGAGGAAGAGGAGCCACTCTCCGCGCGCGGCCGCGGCCCCGGCCGCGAGCTGGATGCCGCGCGAGGGTGCGGTCGAGAGCACGCGCGCGCCGTGCTCGCGGGCAAGGGCGGCACTCGCGTCCTCCGAGCCGCCGTCGACCACGATGTGCTCGGGATCGAGGCCGGCGGCCCCCGCCTCGGCGAGCGAACCGAGCACGGAAGCGAGCGTTTCGGCCGCGTTGAGCGCGGGGATCACGATGCTGAGCCGGGGCACGCGGGCCCTCTCCGGGTTGCAATGGCGCGAGAGCCGTATCATAGAGGGGGCCGCGATCCAAAGGCAAAGCCGCTCGGACCATGACCGGAATTCCCGCTTACGGCGTCGCCAGCGAGGCGGCCCTCCTGGCTGCGCTGCGCAAGCTGCCCGCGCTTGGCGCCTTGACGGAGGGCGAGCTCGAGCCGGCGAACTTCACCGGCATGGCCCACGACCATATCAGGCTCAAGGGCAAGGGGCTCATCCTGCGCGTGCCGCGCGTCTCGCAATGGGGGCTCCCCGCAGAGGTCAACCTCTCCTATCAGAGCGCCTGCTTCAGCCGCGCCGAGGCGAGCGGGCTCACGCCGCGCCTTTTCGCCGTGCTGCCTCCGGGCCCGGCCCTTGCCATGGGCGCACTCGTCGTCGAGGAGATTCCTGGGAGGAAAGTGCGGCTGCCGGCCGATTTGGCGGCACTCGCCGCCTGCCTCTCGCGCATCCACCGCCTGCCGCTGCCCGCACCCGAGGCGCGGCAACCCCTCCTCTCGCCGCCGCAACCTTTGGCACAGCTCTTGACCACGATCGAGCTCCAGGCCGGATTCATGGCGCGGGCACCCCTTGCGCGCGAGGCGGCGGCGCAGCTCGAGGACGAGCTCGCCTGGGCGCGGCGGTTCGTTGCCGCGCGCGCGCACGAGGCCGAGCCCTCGAGCCTCATCGTGACCGACAGCCATCCCGGCAACTTCGTGCTCCATCCCTCGGGCAAGGCCTATTTCGTCGATCTCGAGAAGGCGATGTACGCGCTGCCCGCGATCGATCTCGCCCATGCGACGCTCTATACCTCGACCCGCTTCGATCCCGACGTCGATGCCGTGCTCACGCGCGAGGAGACCGCGCGTTTTTACCGTCATTATCTGGCGACGCTCGAGAGCGCTGCGGCCGAGGCGCAGCTCCCTTGGCTCGCACCCGTGCGCCGGCTCGTCTGGCTGCGCACGATCACCTGGTGCGTCAAGTGGCTCGTCGAATCGCAAGGCTCCGACGGCTGGTCGCGCCTGCGGCTCGACGCGCGCTTGAGCGCGCATCTCGAGGAGTGCGTGGCCGACTACCTCTCGCCGGCCCGCATCGAGAGCCTGAGGAGCGAGCTCGAGGCGGACGAGCGTGCCGGGCTCGGCCTGTGATGCGGCGCACCTTTGGCGGCACGCTCACGGGCTCGTGGCACTGACGAACCAGAGTGCCGCCGCGAGCCGCACCTCACGACCGCGCGCATAGGGGGCGAGTGCCTCGCGGATCGAGGCCGCGACGGCGCTTCTGAGCGCGGGCGGCTTGCCGTCGATCGCGCGGCTGGTGGCGCCGACCTCGAGTGCCGAGGCGACCGCAGCGTCGAGCCCGCGGCCGGCGGCGATGTCGAGCTCGAGATCGAAGGGCTCGAGGCCGATCGCGCCGAAGCCGGCCTCACCGAGGATGCGGCGCACGCGCTCCTCGCTCGCGAAGGCGAAGGCGCCAGGGTCCTCCGGGCCGAGCTCGGGGAGCCGCGGCACGTGCTCCAAGGCGGCGCGCAAGGGGACCATCATCCAGGGGTTCTCCTTGGCCGCGCGGAAGGCAACGAAGAGGAGCCGGCCGCCCCCCTTGAGCGCCGTACGCAGGTTAAGAAAGGCGCGCGCGGGCTCGGCGAAGAACATCACGCCCAAGCGCGAGTAGAGGAGGTCGAAGGCGCCGTGCTGGAAGGGATAGCTCGTCGCATCCGCGCACACGAGCTCGACGGGCGACCCCGGCGCCACGCGCTCGGCCGCGCGCGCCAGCATGGGAGCCGAGACGTCGATTCCGAGCACGTGCCCGTTGGAGCCCACGCGCCGCGCGAGCTCGATCGTGGTGGCGCCGCAGCCGCAGCCGATGTCGACGACGCGCTCGCCGGGCTTGACCGCGGCGCGCGCGAGCGCGGCCGCGGCGATCGGCGCGAGCACGAGGTCCCAGAGCTCTTGCCGATTGACCCAGTGCGCGCCGCCCGGCCCGTTCCAATAGGCGATCTGGTCTCGATTGCGCTCGTCGCCGGCGATCGTGCTCATCGCGCGCTCACTTGGGCGGAAACTTCTTCATCGTCTGCGCCACGGCGAGCGTCTCCCCACTCGCGTCCACGGCCTTGACCGTCCATTGGTAGCTGTGCTGGCCCGAAGGCGGACAAGGCCCTTTATAAGTGAAGGCGCCGCGCGGAACCTCGCGCTCCCCGCGATAGGCCACGCTGCCGCCGCCATGGGGAAAGCTCGGCGCATCGAGGTCCTTGAGCGTGAAGGCGAGCATCGCCGTGCCGGGCGGCACATTGCTCAAGGAAAACGCCGGCGACTTGGGATCGAAGCAGGAAGCGGTACCCTCCCAGCTGAAATCGACCGAGAAGCCCATGAGCTGGGCGAGAAGCGGGTGCCTGCCGAGAAGCACCAGCGCAAGCGCCAAGGCAGGGAGGAGGAGCTGTTTCGCCATCGCGAGGTCCTTGGAATGCAGTGGGATGGTCGCCGATCCGCCGGCCGCAATCAGGCTATCAATATAGAAATATAGGCCTGTGTCCACTTGCCGGCGAGGCATCGGGGAGGAGGGATACCTCGCCCATCCCAAGGGCCCTCGGTCCAATCGGGGTTTCCTTAGTGCCCACGCCGACATCCGGCGTCCGGTTAAGCTGGGAGGACCCTAGCGATTTTCGCCGCGAACGCGAAGAGGCGGCACCCGCCTACCTGAAAGATACAGGCCCGCAAATGGAATGAACCCGCCCAAGCGCTGGTGGCCCGCCTTGGGCCACGCGCGCTGGGATTGTTCGCTCGCGGCGCGAAGGCGGGATTAGGAGACGAGCTCAGGAATAGATCAGGTAAGCCACCAGCCCCGGCACGGTCGAGAGGATGAAGATGCAGCGAAACGCGAGGAAGATCGTGCCGTAGGCCGCGTGGGCCGCCTGGGGATCCATGATCACGCAAACCGAGGCGAAGGCGGCTTCGCCGACGCCGAGGCCGCCGGGCGTCACGGGCAGGCTGTTCGCGATCAGCGCGTAGAGGCCGGCGACGGCGTAGCCGAGCAAGCTCAAGGTGCCGATTTGCATCGCCTCGGCGATGAGCACGATCGGCGCCACGGCCAGGACCGCGAGCGCCACCGAGATCAAGAGAGCAAGCCCCGTGCTGCGCCAATCGCGCGCGTATTGGCGAAGCGCCGCACCGAGGTCGTCGATGATCGTTAGGAGGCGCAGGCTCCACCCTGAAAGCGCGTGGCGCAAGAGTCGGCCCATCGGCTGTCCGAAGAGGACCACGGCGGCGAGTGCCGCCATGAACAGCGCCGAGAGTGCCGCGATCGACGGCCGAAGTGCTGCGGAACCCGTGCTTGGCAGCAGAAGCACGGCAACCAGGCCGACGAGCACGAAGGCGATGAGGCCGATCAGGCGATCGATGAAAATCGACAGCAGCGCCGGCGTGCGCCGTCCCTCAGCGGCATTGTAGATATAGACGCCGCGAATGAGGTCGCCGCCGGCCGCACCCGGCAGGAAATTCGCGAAGAAAAGGCTCGTCGCGAGGATGCGCGTGGTGCGCCCGAGGCGCAGCGTCAGGCCTTGCGAGCGCAAGAGAATGTGCCAGCGCAGCGCTTCGAGCGGGATGCTCGCGAGTGCTGCGACCATCGCCAGCGCCACGATGTCGGGCCGCGAGGCCAGCGCGCCGAGTGCTGCGATGTCGATGATGCCCAGACAATAAAGCAGGGCGAGCAGGGCGATGCCGGCGGCAATGCGCGCTAGGTTTGCAGCGCTGGCGAGCGGACGCGGCGTGCGGCCCAGGGCATCTTCCTTGGTCTTGGCCATCAATCTGTCATCAATCCGAGCTATCGTTGTCACAACAGGTAGAGTGACTATGCTCTTTTTACCCACTAGGCATTGAGGATTTCATTGTCAATTGTGATACGCGCGGATGGCGGCGATCGCGGCCCTTTGTCCTGCCTTGGAGTGGACGTGTTTCGATGAGCCTTCCGATTGCCCTCTTGGGATTTTGCTCTTTCGCCACGGCGCTGCATTTGGCCAGTATCGCGCTTGCCGCGGCAAGGATGCGGGCCCGCCAGCCGTTCCTGGCCCCGTCCGCCGATGCGCGGCCCGTGACGCTGATCCGCCCGGTCTGCGGCGTCGAAGCATTTTCGTGGGAGACGCTGGGCTCGAGCTTCACGCTCGATTATCCCGCTTATGAAATCGTCTTCTGCGTGGCGCGGGCGGACGATCCGGTGAGCGCGATCATCCATCGCCTGATCGAAGCCCATCCGCAGGTCGAGGCGCGTCTCCTGGTGGGCGACGAGAGGGTCAGCCTCAACCCCAAGCTCAACAACGTGGTCAAGGGTTGGGAGGCCGCGCGGCATGATCGAATCGTCATGGCCGACAGCAACGTGCTGATGCCGCGCGATTACATCCAGCGCCTGGCGGCGCGATGGCGGCCCGATACCGGCGTCGTCTGCTCGGTGCCGATCGCGTCTCGGCCGGGAAATTTCTGGGCGGAGCTCGAATGCGCCTTCCTGAATACCTATCAGGCGCGTTGGGAATATGTCGCCGATTCGCTGGGCTGCGGCTTCGCGCAGGGCAAAAGCATGATGATGCGGCGCAGCGTCGTCGATCGGGGCGGCGGAATCCGCGCGCTCGGCGCCGAGATTGCGGAAGACGCGGCGCTGACGAAGCTGCTTCGCGCGGCGGGGCTCAAGGTTCATCTCGTCGACGATCCGTTCGAGCAGCCGCTCGGTTCGCGCTCAGCCGCCGAGGTCTGGTCGCGGCAGCGCCGCTGGTCGCGATTGCGGCGCATGACCTTTCCGCTGCTTTTCGTTCCCGAATTGCTGGCGGGCAGCTTCTTTCCGCTTCTCGCGGCCATTGCCTTTGCCGTCGGCGAGCCATTCACCGTCGCCGCAGCGGTGGGCTTGCTGCTGATCGTTTGGTTCGGCGGAGAGACGGCGCTGGCGCGGCGCGCGGGCTGGCATTGGTCGATCCGGATGCCGCTCGCATTCCTGCTGCGCGATCTTCTGCTTCCGCTGCTGTGGGTCGATGCCTGGGTCGGCAGCAATTTCATCTGGCGGGGCACCGAACTGCGGCCACGCGAGATGACGCTGGAATCGCCGCTCGCCTAAGCAGCGGCTTTCATGGAGGCAATTGACCATCGATTTTATCTTGTTCTTGCTTCGTTCTCGCGCTTGCGCTAATCTCCCGCCATGGATGCGAAGCTGCCCGATCTGCCGCGGAAGGGTCGCGGGGTGATCTCGAACCCCACGCCGCGCTATGAGCCCGCGCGCAAGGAGCGGATCGACGACGGCTGGGGCGGGGCGCCATCCGAGGAGGACGGGGAGCCGCCGCGGCTCGCCACCACGGTCACGATCGATGCCAGCCGCACGGTCATCGCGCGCAACGACTCGCCCGACATCCCCTTCGACCGCTCGGTCAATCCCTACCGCGGCTGCGAGCACGGCTGCGTCTATTGTTTCATGCTTATCCGGTTGTTCCCCAACGGAGCTAGATCGTGAGCGACTGGCAACCGATAGAAACTGCCCCGAAAAATATGCGCCACGCTCCGGGCGGCGGACGACCGATTGAGATTTTTGCTGAATGGGCAGAGACATCTTGCGAATGGTCAATCGCTGAATGGGACGATGAAAGAGAGTGTTGGGTCCACCACGGTACAGACGAGCCGCTGGTTTACGCCAACGATAAAGGATGGGCGCGAACTACAGTATGGTGGAGGCCGCTCGGCGATCCACCGAAAAGCAAGCGGTAGTGTTTGTGGGAAACAACCGGATAAGCATGATTTGAATTCCCTGTCGCCTTCAAACCGCATCACCCTCTACATCGACGCCGATGCCTGCCCAGTGAAGCAGGAGGTGTATCGCGTCGCCGAGCGGCATGCGCTCAAAGGCACGGCGCTCAAGGTCCTGGTTGTCAGCAACACACCGATCGCCGTGCCGCGCAATGGGCGGACTGATGACGGCGTGAAGGGCTCAGGCGAGCACCAATTCGAAAACTGAACCGAAACGTGATATAGGAACCGGCTCATGCGATCCGGGACAGGATGCTCACCAACAGCCGCGATATAAAGCGCCGTCT
>JBKQRV010000210.1:0-52608 GCA_052143835.1 Alphaproteobacteria bacterium | reverse complement strand
GTCTTGGCTATCCTGCGGTAGCTTAACAAAACATTGTTACGAGATTATAAAGAAGCCCCCTATGCATCGCGCTGTAATAACTATCCGTTACATTTTCTTAACAAACATCAAGTATGTATAAGTACGTCATCACGAATTATGAGGCGCGGCGAGCCGCAAAGGGGGAACCATGCGCCACCTAATGTGGATTAAGGTGCTCGTTCAAAATCTGAAGTCGAAAGATGGTGTCACCGCGATCGAATATGGCCTGATCGCGGCACTCATCGCGGTCGCCATCATCGTGGCGGTCACCTTGGTCGGGACCAACTTGCAACTGACCTTCAACGCGATTGCGGGCCACCTCGGCAGCTCGCCGCACTGAGTCGTCGAGCACCGCCGCAGAGGCAGGTATCGCCCCCGCTACCTGCTTGAGGGGGATGGGGTTACTTGGTGGACGAGCTTGACGTGATATGAATCACTGACGAAAGTCGATGCAGGAGGTTGCCATGCGCGCGTCATACATGAAAATGCTTGTGGGTGCCCGCACGTTCGCCATCGCTATGCTGTATTTCTACGTTTTGGTCCTTTCAATTGCCGTGACTTTTTCAGGCTTGATGCCCGGGTGGTTTGTCGCAAGCGGTTGGGTGCTGCTGCTCGTGGTGCTTTTTGGCGAGCAATACACCGAAGGGAAAGAGGGCATGAACAATTTCGTGGGTATCGGCACGTTCGCCATCACCATGCTGTATTTCTACGTTTTGGTCCTTTCGATTGTCGTGATGTACTGGGGCTTACTGCCGGGGTGGTTTGTTGCAGCCGGTTGGGTGCTGCTATTCGCAGAGCTTTATGGCGAGAAATACGTCAACTCGAAAATCGGGCAGAGCGCCGCGTCCCAATTGGTGTGATAGAGACCGGGGGACGCTGCTACTGCCGAAAAGGCGGCCATGCGGAGTCCCAAAGTGCGAAGTGACCAGTCGGCCGATCCATATTCGTTAAGAGGCCGGAGCCGGGCTTGCGTCGGCCTACATGCTTCGCCGCAAACGTGCCAGGGCCGGACGTTGCCTGCCGCGAATTCGCCCGTCAGCTTGGGGGCGTAAACGGCTGGCTGATTTCCTTGAATAGGCTCAGAGCTTCGCACCGCGCAGCATGCGCGGCGAGCGCCGGCCAGCGTCGCTCGTCAAAGATGCCGGGATGTGCTTCGCGCGTGAACCTCAACGCGCAGGCCACGGCAATGTCCGAGTGTCCGATTGCCGCACCGAACCAAAAAGGAGTGGTGACCCTAGCCTGCTCTGCCTCCAAGGCGGCGAGGACGGCCGCAATCTGTGCACTGCATCGCTCCAACCAGAGCTGTGACCGTTCCTGATGTAAAGCCCGCTCATAGACCAGGCTGACGGCCTTATCCGCAAGGCCGGTGGCCAAGGCACAGATCTTCAGAGCGGCCCGGCGCTTCGGACCGCTGCGGTGAATGATCGCCTTTGTGGGACCAACCAATTCGTCCAGATAGTCGAGAATTGCGGTGCTTTCGATCAACACTTCGGCGTCGTCGAGGATCAAGGTCGGAACCCGTCGCAAAGGATTATAGCGTTCGATTTTGTCCCCATCAGCGAACACCGACCATGGCCGGTGTTCGTAAGGCAGACCGTACACGCGGAGCGCGATCGCCACCCGCCGGACGAATGGGGAGTCGTATTGACCCACGAGAATCAACATTGCCTCCATCAAAAGGCCAAAGCCATGTCGCATAACATAGCCGACCCAGCTGTGTGACCGCAGCAGGTCAGTGTCGAACCAATGCGGCATGGCCCGCGCAAACCTTGAGAAACGCCGCGCCAGTCATCCGGGGGCAGCGGAAAGTTCAACCTGGCTTCGGCTTCGAGCCCTCACTTCGAGCACTCGGAGACCTGCACCTTGCAGCCCTTGCCGCCGCCATTCACGCACTTGTTCTGGGCGTCCGCGCGCGCCTGCCCATCGCTATCGCCAAGGCCCCAAAAGGCGGTCGCGTCTTCGCCCGCGGCCACCGCTCCGCATTTGCGGTCGAACCACACCATCACCTCGCAATCGTTGCCGTGCTGCGCGCACGTCTGCATGGCGACGCTTTCCGCTTTCGCCTCGCTGCCCCAACGATAGGAGGTGCCCCAGGCCCCGCTCGTGCGGCCATAGGCGATGGCGCCATAGCTGTTGGCAGGGACGTCGGGCGTACAAGTGGTCGTCATCGTGTGCTCGCTGCAATTGCCCTGAATATAGTTACTGCACTGGTACGAGTATGTGCAGGCGGCCCGCGCGGGCGCGCCCGCCGTTAGCGCGAGCAAGACGCCAAGTGCTGTCGCCGCAATTCCTCTCGCCTGTCTCATGGCTCGCTCCTGTGCGTTCGGCCAAGGTTATCCTATCGCAGGTCCACCAAAAGCGACATTCCCCAGGTCTCTGGGACTCCTTCTTCGACCCACTTCAATTCACAGGTCGTGGTTTGCTAATCTCCGATGCAACGGAGATCAAGCTGAAAGAGCGCCTCGTTACATTAACTTGTTGCTGAGGCTGCCGGCTAAGGCCGTCTCCGGAGGATCTCGGCTGAGATAGGAGTAATTACATGAGTCAAGGTTCACTTCCCGATGGCGTGATGCCCCTAGACGAACTGGAAATCCTCGTCGTGGTCGACAACGAGACCGATACGTTGTCGAGTGTGGACGAAGGGGTGCCGCAGATCCCGGAGGTCGTCCACCTCGCCGCGCGCACCCCTCCGAGCGGCAAGTACGAAGGGCACGATTGCAAGACTGTGCTTGACCAGCTGTGCTGCGCCTGTCACGGACTCTCGGTGTTAATTACGGGTCGTCGGGGCCAGCAGCGCCACAGCATGCTCTTTGATGTCGGCCCCTATCCCGACCTCTGGCTCGATAACGCTCGGCGCCTCGGTGTCGATCTCTCGACAATCGAATACGTCTTCTTGTCGCACTGGCATTTCGATCATAGCGGAGGTTTTCCGGAGGTCATTGCCGCTATCCGTGAGGCGCGGGCCACTCGGGGTCTCGCTCGGCCGATTGTCGACCTACATCCAAACCGGCCTGATCAGCGCGGTTTGATGTTGCCGAATGGCGTAATGGTCATGCTCCCGCCCGAACCCACATTCGAAGACATCGCGCAGGCCGGCGGTGAACTCGTCACCCTCGACGAGCCGCATGCCATCTGCGGAGGCTTCTTTTTCGGTAGCGGTACGATCGAGCGTATCACGGCGTATGAGACCGGGCTCGCCGGCCACCACACCTTCCGCGGCGGACACGGCACGCCGGATCCTTTGATCATGGACGAGCGTTTTGTTGCTGGCAGCGTAGCCGGCAGGGGGGTAACTGTATTTTCCGCCTGCTCGCATGCAGGCATCGTCAATGCTTGTCTCGGGGCAAAGAAGCATTTTCCAGGCACCCCGATCGACCTCGTGCTCGGCGGTTACCATCTCGCCGGTAAGGCGATGGAGCAACGCATAGAGCCCACAGTCCGCGACCTGCAAGTGCGCATCGATCCCCGCTTGGTAGCCCCGGGCCACTGCACCGGGTGGCGAGCCAAGGCGAAGCTTGCCCGCACGTTCGCACCGGGGCGATACGCGCCGAGTGTGGTTGGCACGCTGTACCGCTTGAGCGCCCTTCCGACTTAGCCGGTCGACCCCAAAGCTCCAGCCGCGCGCCTCGCGGCCAGGCTCCCGCCATGCTAAGGTGCCTCGAGCGCTTGCCCGATCCCAACAGCTCTCGTGAGGAGCGCCTTGCCGTCCCCCGCGGAGCCCTTGAGCGACACCCCCTCCCCCCCGCCCCGGTCCGAGGCGACGGCGCTTTCCGCCAGCCCCATGATGGCGCAGTACCTCGAGGTCAAGCGCGCGCACCCGGACTGCCTGCTCTTCTACCGCATGGGCGACTTCTACGAGATGTTCTTCGAGGACGCGGTCAAGGCGGCGAAGGCGCTCGACATCGCCCTCACCAAGCGCGGCCGGCACGAGGGCGAGGACATCCCCATGTGCGGCGTGCCGGTGCACGCGGCCGATGCCTATCTCTCGCGCCTCATTCGCCAGGGCTTCCGGGTCGCCGTGTGCGAGCAGATGGAGGACCCGGCCGAGGCCAGGCGGCGCGGCGGCAAGGCGGTGGTGCGGCGCGAGGTGATCCGCATCATCACACCGGGCACGCTCACCGAGGACAGCCTGCTCGACGCGCGCCGGCACAATTATCTCGCCGCCCTGGCCGAGGCGGCGGGGGTGGCCGCCCTTGCCTGGCTCGACCTCTCGACCGGCGACTTCCATGTCCAGACGGTCCAGGCCGGCTCGCTCGCGAGCACGCTCGCGCGCCTCGAGCCGGGCGAGCTCATCCTCTCGGATCGTCTCTTGGCGCGGGAGTCCTTCGCGGCGGCGCTGGCCGAGTGGCGCGTGCGCACGACCCCGCAGCCCTCCTCGCGCTTCGACAGCGACAGCGGCCGTCGCCGGCTCGAGGCCTACTACCACGTCAAGGCGCTCGACGCCTACGGCAGCTTCGGCCGCGCCGAGCTCGCCGCCGCGGGCGCGCTCCTCGATTACGTCGAGCTCACCCAGAAGGGCAAGCTGCCGCGCTTCAAGGCCTTGCTGCAGATGCGGCCGGGGGCGGTGCTCGAGATCGATCCGGCGACGCGGCGCAACCTCGAGCTCGCGTCGGCACTTTCGGGCGAGCGCCGCGGCAGCCTGCTTGCCGTCATCGACCGCACGGCGACGGCGGGGGGTGCGCGTCTCCTTGCCGCCCGCCTCGCCGCCCCCTTGACCGACCCTCGCGCGATCTCCGACCGGCTCGACATGGTCGAGTTCCTCGTGGCCAACGAGCGCCTGCGCGAGGATGTGCGCAAAATCCTCAAGGGCAGCCCCGATCTCGAGCGCGCGCTCTCGCGCTTGGCGCTCGGCCGCGGCGGTCCGCGCGACCTTGCGGCCGTGCGCGACGGATTGCGCCTCGCGGCGGAGGCGAAGCTGGCGCTTGCCGATCCGGGGTTGGCCGAGCCGCCCGCCGGCATCGCTACGGCTGTTGCCGAGCTCGGCGACCATGAGGCCCTGGTAGCACAGCTCGCGGCAGCGCTTGCCGGCGAGCTTCCCCTTTTCGCGCGCGACGGCGGCTTCATCGCGAGCAGCTACCATCCGGCCCTCGACAACGAGCGCGTGTTGCGCGACGAGAGCCGGCGTCTCGTGGCGGCACTCGAGGCGCGCTATCGCGGCGAAAGCGGCATCGCCTCGCTCAAGATCCGGCACAACAACGTGCTCGGCTACTTCATCGAGGTGACCTCGACGCACGCCGACAAGCTGCCCACGGGTGCGGCCGGGCCGTTCATCCACCGCCAGACCATGGCGGGCGCGGTGCGCTTCACCACGGCCGAGCTTGCCGGGCTCGAGGAGAAGATCGCGCGCGCGGCCGACAAGGCCTTGGCCCTCGAGCTCGAGCTCTTCGCTGAGCTCGTGGCCGCGGTCGTCGCGCGCGCCGAGGCGATCGCGGAGGCCGCAGCGGCGCTTGCCACCCTCGATGTCGCGGCAGGCATGGCAACGCTCGCGCTCGAGCGGCGCTACGCGCGGCCGCTGGTCGACTCGAGCCTCGCCTTCGAGATCGTGGGCGGGCGCCATCCGACCGTCGAGGCGGCGCTCGAGGAAAGCGGGGGCGGCGCCTTCGTCGCGAACGACTGCGCGCTGCCGCCCGAGCGCCGGCTCTGGCTCCTGACCGGTCCCAACATGGCCGGTAAGAGCACCTTCCTGCGCCAGAACGCGCTCATCGCGATCCTCGCCCAGATCGGCTCCTTCGTGCCGGCCGAGCGCGCGCATATTGGCGTCGTCGACCGTCTCTTCAGCCGCGTGGGTGCGGCCGACGATCTGGCACGGGGCCGCTCGACCTTCATGGTCGAGATGGTGGAGACGGCGGCGATCTTGAACCAGGCGGGCGAGCGCTCGCTCGTCATCCTCGACGAGATCGGCCGGGGTACGGCCACCTTCGACGGGCTCTCGATCGCCTGGGCCACCCTCGAGCATCTCCACGAGGTGAACCGCTGCCGCGCGCTTTTCGCCACCCACTACCACGAGCTCACCGCCCTCTCGGCCAAGCTCTCGGCACTCGCCTGCTACACCATGCGGGTCAAGGAATGGCAGGGCGACGTGGTCTTCCTCCACGAGGTGGCGCCGGGGGCCGCCGACCGCTCCTACGGCATCCACGTGGCGCAGCTCGCCGGGCTGCCGCAAGCGGCCGTGGCCCGTGCGGAGCAGATTCTCGCCGTGCTCGAGCAGGGCGAGGAGGCGAGTGCCTTGATCCGGCTCGCCGACGACCTGCCGCTCTTCAGTGCCGCAGCTGCCCGGCCTAAGGGCGGGGTGCGCCACGGACCCTCGCCCGTCGAGGAGGCGCTCGGCGAGGTCCATCCCGACGAGCTCACGCCCAAGGAGGCGCTCGAGGTCCTCTATCGTCTCAAGGGGATGAGCGAGCGGAAGTAGCTTGCGCGCGACCCGCCTACGGCACCAGCACGGCAGCACCCTCGATGCGTCCCTCGCGCAGGCGGGCGAGCGCCTCGTTGGCGTCTGCGAGCGGGAAAGGCACGGTCGCCGTGCGCACCGGGACTTTGGCGGCAATCGCGAGGAACTCCTCGCCGTCTTGGCGCGTGAGGTTGGCGACCGAGCGCACCATGCGCTCCTCCCAGAGCAGGCGATAGGGGAAGCTCGGGATGTCGCTCATATGGATGCCGGCGCAGACCACCACCCCTCCCTTCGCGGTGGCGGCAAGCGCCGCCGGAACGAGGGCGCCGACGGGTGCAAAGATGAGGGTGGCATCGAGCGGGGTGGGCGGGGCCTG
The DNA here is from genome assembly GCA_052143835.1 of Alphaproteobacteria bacterium. GTDB lineage: Bacteria > Pseudomonadota > Alphaproteobacteria > JACZXZ01 > JACZXZ01 > DASPPM01. Next base: position 45,823 of record JBKQRV010000210.1, on the reverse strand, counting down.
ATCCGAGCCGCCCGCCCACACCGCACCGAGGCCGCGGGCGAAGTCCTGGCCGGCCGCATCGCCTGGCTTGGTGAAGGCGTATACCTCCTGGCCGCGATGGCGCGCCACCTGCACCGCGATGTGGGCGGCGGCACCGAAGCCGTAAAGGCCGAGACGGGGTGCGTCGCCGGCCAAGCGCAAGGCGCGGTAGCCGATGAGGCCGGCGCAGAGGAGCGGGGCCGCCGCCACGTCGCCATACTCCGGCGGGAGCGGGAAGCAAAAGCGCTCGTGCGCGACGGTATATTCGGCATAGCCGCCGTCGATGTCATAGCCGGTGAAGCGCGCTTGGGCGCAGAGATTCTCGCGGCCCCCGCGGCAATAGGCGCACTCGCCGCAGGTCCAGCCAAGCCACGGCACGCCGATGCGCGCGCCGGCCGCAAGCGCCGTCACCTGCGGCCCGGTCTCGACCACCGTGCCGACGATCTCGTGGCCCGGCACCAGCGGCAGCTTGGGGTGCGCGAGCTCGCCGTCGAGGATGTGGAGATCGGTACGGCAGACGCCGCACGCGTGCACGCGGATGAGCACCTCGTGGGGCCCGGGCCGCGGCACCGCACCGGCGGCTTCGAGTCTCAGGGGCTCATGGGCCCGATGGAGCATCATGGCGCGCATCGCTTCGCCCTCGCTAGTGTTCCGACTCCGACGGTTCGTTCCGAACCGTCGGCCCGGAACACTAGCAAAATCATAATGATGTGTTGTGGTTCCGACCCAATGATTGGAATCAAGCGTCGGAACCACAACACTAGAGGCTTGCCGAAACTTAAGGGTGCCCTCGCCCGCGCGGGCGCTCGCTGATCCAAATCAACCGGCCGGCGATGCTCATGGCATGCTTAAGCCCTCCTAAAGTACTATCTTTCTAAAGTACTATCTCTCTTTGGCGCATGAGGGCCGCGGACGGAAGTGAGGGTAGCTCCGGATGAGCGCCGTCGTCACTGAGCACGAGAAGGCGAGCGGCCGCGAGCTCGAAAGCGAGCTCGCAGCACTGGCCGGGCGCGGGCTCCGGGCGGAGAGGCTGCGGCTCGAGGTGCTGGCCTGCTTCCGGCGCGCGCTCGAGGAGGGGCGCGGCGAGCTGCGCCGGCGCTTCGAGGCGAGGCCCGCGGGCACGGCCACGGCGCGCGCCCTTTCCGAGCTCATGGACCGGCTCGTGCGCGCGCTCTACGCATTCACCACCACCAGGGTCTATCCGCTGGCCAACCCCACGGCCGGCGAGCGGCTCTCGGTCGTCGCCGTCGGCGGCTACGGCCGCGGCGAGCTCGCCCCTTTTTCCGACATCGACCTCCTTTTCATCCTGCCCTACAAATCGACCCCCGCGACCGAGCAGGTGGTCGAGTGGATGCTCTACCTCCTGTGGGACCTCGGGCTCAAAGTGGGCCATGCCACCCGCTCGATCGACGAGTGCATCCGGCAGGCCAAGGCCGACACCACCATCCGCACGGCCCTCCTCGAGGCGCGCCACGTCGCGGGCGAGACCGCACTCTTTCTCGACTTCAAGAAGCGCTTCGCCCGCGAGGTGATCGCCGGCACGGGCCTCGCCTTCGTCGCCGCCAAGCTCGACGAGCGCAACCAGCGCCATCAGCGCATGGGCGATTCGCGCTACGTGGTCGAGCCCAACATCAAGGAGGGCAAGGGCGGCCTGCGCGACCTCCAGACTCTTTTCTGGATCGCCAAGTACCTCTACCGCATCGACGACGCGCGCGAGCTGGTGGGCCTCGGCTTCCTCACCGAGGAGGAGTCCCAGGCCTTCGCCAAGGCCCAGGACTTCCTCTTGACGCTGCGCATCGCACTCCACTGGCTCACCGGGCGCGCCGAGGAGCGGCTCACCTTCGACGTGCAGCCGGAGATCGCGCGGCGCATGGGCTACACCGATCACGCCGGCACCCGGCGCGTCGAGCGCTTGATGAAGCACTATTACCTGGTGGCCAAGGATGTCGGCGATCTGACGCGCATCTTCTGCGCGGCCCTCGAGGCCGAGCACAAGCGGCCGGCCCGCTTCAGCCTCGCGGCACTCCTGCGCCGCCGCCGCGACATCGACGGCTTCCAGCTCGAGGGCGACCGCCTCACGGTCGCCGACGAGGAGGTGTTCAGGAAGGACCCGGTCAAGCTCCTCGCCCTCTTCCACGTCGCCCAGCAGCACGGGCTCGACATCCATCCCAAGGCGCTCCGCGCGGTGCGCCGCTCGCTCCGCCTCGTCGACCACAAGCTGCGCGCGAACGCGGAGGCGAACCGGCTCTTCCTCGAGATGCTGACCTCGCGGAACGACCCGGAGACGACGCTCAGAAGGCTCAATGAGGCCGGCGTGTTCGGCCGCTTCATCACCGACTTCGGCCGCGTGGTCGCCCAGATGCAGTACGACATGTACCACATGTACACGGTCGACGAGCACACCATCCGGGCGATCGGGCTCCTGCACGGCATCGAGGAGGGCAAGCACAAGGAGGAGCATCCGCTCTCGAGCGACATCGTGCACAAGGTGCTCTCGCGCCGAGTGCTCTATCTCGCCGTGCTGCTGCACGACATCGCCAAGGGCCGCGGCGGCGATCACTCGACCCTCGGCGCCGAGGTTGCCTACAAGCTTTGCCCGCGCCTGGGGCTCTCCTCGGAGGAGACCGAGACGGTCGCCTGGCTGGTGCTCAATCACCTGGCCATGAGCCGCACCGCGCAGAAGCGCGACATCGGCGATGCCAAGACGTTCACCGACTTCGCGGGCCTCGTGCAATCGCCCGAGCGGCTGCGCCTCCTGCTCGTGCTCACCGTGGTCGACATGCGCGCGACCGGCCCCAAGGTGTTCAACAATTGGAAGGCGGCGCTCCTGCGCGAGCTCTACTACAAGACCGAGGAGGTCTTGACCGGCGGGCTCGCCACGCACGGCGACGAGACTCGCGTGAAGGCAGCACTCGATTCCTTGCGGACGTTACTCGCCGAGTGGAGCGAGGCGGACTTCGCGGCGCACGTGGCGCGCGGGAATCCCGCCTATTGGCTCTCGCACGACACGGCGACCCTCGCGCGGCACGCGCGCATCGTGCGCGAGGCCGAGGCGACCAAGGCGCCGGTGGCACTCGACTGGCGCGTCGACAGCCACCGCGCGGTCACCGAGCTCACCGTCTACACGCCCGACCACGCCGGACTCTTCGCCAAGATCGCGGGCGCCATCGCGGTCGCGGGCGGCAACATCGTGGATGCGCGCATCTTCACGCTCGCGAACGGCATGGCGCTCGACAGCTTCTGGGTGCAGGACACGGCCGGCAACAGCTTCGAGCGGCCGGACCGGCTCGCCAAGCTCTCGGCCGTCATCGAGCGCAGCCTCGCCGGCCGGCTGCGGCCCGAGGAGGTCGCCGCCGTGGGCCGCCGCCTGCCGAGCCGCACGGACGTGTTCCAGGTGCCGCCGCGCGTGCTCATCGACAACAAGGCGAGCGCCACCCACACGCTGATCGAGGTCAACGGGCGCGACCGGCCCGGCCTGCTCTACGAGCTCACGCGCGCACTCACCGAGCTCAACCTGCAAATCTCCTCGGCCAAGATCTCGACCTACGGCAAGCGCGTGGTCGACGTGTTCTACGTGAAGGACGTCTTCGGGCTCAAGATCGAGCACGAGCAGAAGCTCAAGCGCATCCACGAGCATCTCTCGAGCGTGCTCACGGGTACGCCCGCGCCCTTCAAGGAGGCCGCTTCCTAAAGGGGACCCTTTCCTCTGCGCCATTTTCTGGGTAAGTGGACACAACGATCCCCCTCACCCTCCCCTCTCCCCCTGAAGGGGGAGAGGGTTGCGAAGGGTTGGCGAGGCGAACCCCCGGGCTTTGACCCGGGGGCTTACCCGGAGCTGGGTGAGGGGGTGGGGATTTCACTCTGCGTGAAATCGCTCTAAAGAGGCGCCATGGCCCTCCTGCGCTCGAGCGCCCTCGTCGCCGCCTACACCATGGCAAGCCGCATCCTCGGCTTCGTGCGCGACATGATGATCGCGGCGGCGCTAGGTGCGGGGCCCGTGGCCGATGCCTTCGTGGTCGCCTTCCGCTTCCCCAATCTCTTCCGCAACCTCGCCGCCGAAGGCGCCTTCAGCGTCGCCTTCGTGCCGCTTTACAGCCGCGCGGTCGAGGAGCGCGGGCACCGGGGTGCGATGGTCTTTGCCGGCGAGGTGCTCGCCGTATTGCTCTCCGCCTTGGCGCTCGTCACCGTGGCCGCCCTTGTCGCCATGCCCTGGCTCATGGCGCTGATCGCACCGGGCTTCTTGAGCTCGCCCGGGAAATACGCGCTCGCGGTCGAGCTCACCCGCATCACCTTTCCCTATCTCCTCTGCATGGCGCTCGTGGCCCTTCTCGGCGGCATGCTCAACAGCCATTTCCGCTTCGCGGCGGCGGCGGCGGCACCGGTGCTGCTCAACCTCACGCTCATCGCGGCCCTCCTCTTGCCGCGGCGCTGGAGTGCCACACCCGGCCACGCGCTCGCCTGGGCCGTGGTCGCGGCGGGCATCGGCCAATTCCTCTGGCTCGCCTGGTCGGCAGCACGCTATCGCCTGCTGCCCTCGCTCCCGCGCCCGCGCTTGACGCCCGCCGTGCGCCGGCTCATGCGGCTCATGCTGCCGGGCGCCTTCGGCGCCGGCGTCATCCAGATCAATATCGTGGTCGCCACCATGATCGCCTCGCTCCTGCCCACCGGGGCGGTCGCCGGGCTTTATTATGCCGATCGGCTCTACCAGCTGCCGCTCGGCGTGATCGGGACGGCGATCGGCACGGTGCTGCTGCCCGAGCTCTCGCGCAAGCTGCGCGCCGGCGACGAGCAAGGTGCCGGGCAAAGCCAGAACCGCGCGCTCGAGTTCGCGCTCCTCTTCACCCTTCCCGCCGCCGCAGCCTTGGCCGCGATCGCGACGCCGATCGTGAGCGTGCTCTTCCAGCACGGCGCCTTCGGCCCCGAGGCGACGCGCATGACGGCGGCGGCCCTTGCGGCCTTTGCGCTCGGGCTGCCGGCCTATGTCATCGTGAAGGCCCTGGCCCCTGCCTTCTTCGCCCGCGAGGACACGGCGACGCCGGTGCGCGCCGCGGTGCTCGCGGTCGCCACGAACATCGTGCTCAGCTTAGCACTCCTCCATCCCCTCGGCCCCACGGGGATCGCGCTTGCGACCTCGATTGCCGCCTGGGTCAATGCCGCGGCCTTGGCCGTCTCGCTTTGGCGCCACGCGCACCTAGCGCTCGATGCCGAGTTCCGCCGCCGCGTGCCGCGCATCGTTCTCGCGAGCGCGGTCATGGCGGCCTGCCTCCTCCTTGCCGCGCGCGCGCTCGAGAGCGCCCTTGCGGGGGGGCTCGCGCTCAAGATCGCGGCGTTGGCCGCCCTCGTCGCGGGCGGCATCGTGCTCTACGGTGCGCTCGCACTCGGCCTGGGGGCGGTCGAGCTCGCGCTGGTGAAGCGCGCCCTAGGCGGCTGGCGGCAGCGGGGCTCCCCTTGACCGCCCCCAAGCGAGCCGCCATAACTCGCCGCGCGCCGGTGCCGATTTTCGCGAGTTCGTGAGGTGCCGGCGGCGCGCCGCGAGCTCGCGATAGCGCTCGCCAGCACAAGTTCCGCACAGCTCACGGGGCTCCTCCCATGAACCGCATCTTCTCGGGCGTCCAGCCCACCGGCAATCTGCATCTCGGCAACTACCTGGGCGCGATCCGGAACTGGGTGCGGCTGCAGGACGATTATGCGTGCATCTTCTGCGTCGTCGACCTCCATGCCATCACCCAGTGGCAGGAGCCGGCCGAGCTGCGCGCGAGCACCCGCGAGGTCACGGCCGGGATGATCGCCGCGGGCATCAAGCCCGAGCGCTGCATCCTCTTCAATCAGAGCCAGGTCTCGGCACACGCGGAGCTGGCCTGGATCTTCAATTGCGTCGCCCGCATGGGCTGGCTCAATCGCATGACGCAGTTCAAGGAGAAGGCGGGCAAGCACCGGGAGAACGCGTCCGCCGGGCTCTACGTCTATCCCAACCTGATGGCGGCCGACATCCTCCTCTACAAGGCCACCCACGTGCCGGTGGGCGAGGACCAGAAGCAGCACTTAGAGCTTTGCCGCGACATCGCCCAGAAGTTCAACAACGACTACAAGGTGGCTTTCTTCCCGCTCATCGAGCCCATCATCCTGGGCGAGGCGAGCCGCGTCATGAGCCTGCGCGACGGCACCAAGAAGATGAGCAAATCCGATCCCTCCGACTATTCGCGCATCAACATGACGGACACCGCCGATGCGATCGCCCAGAAGATCCGCAAGGCGAAGACCGATCCGGACCCGCTGCCGGGGGACCCCGTCGAGCTGGTGAACCGGCCCGAGGCCGCCAACCTCGTCGGCATCTATGCGGCCCTCGCAGATCTCGCGACCGCGGAGGTGTGCCTGCGCTATGACGGCGCCATGTTCTCCAAATTCAAGGAGGAGCTCGCCGAGCTCGCGGTCGCAAAGCTGGGGCCGATCGGCGCCGAGATGAAGCGGCTCAAGGCGGATGCCGCCTACGTCGACGGCATCCTCAAGGCGGGGGCCGAGCGCGCGCGGGAGATCGCGATACCGATCCTGGGCGAGGTGCAGGAGATCGTCGGCTTCTTGCGCGTATAGGCGTATCGTCGGCCGGAGCCGGCGTTTGCGAGGACAAGAGGGGGAGTGCCACGCGATGATTCTCGAGATTGCCCAGATCGAGGTGAAGCCCGGCTTGGAGCATGAGTTCGAAGCCGGGGTCGCAAAGGCAAGCGAGATTTTCCGCCGCGCCCGGGGCTGCCAGGGCATGGAGCTGCAGCGCTCGCACGAGAAGCCGAGCCGCTACCGCCTCTTCGTCAAATGGGAGACGCTCGAGAATCACACCCGGGACTTCCGCGACTCCGAGGACTTCCAGGCCTGGCGCAAGCTCGTCGGACATTGCTTCGCCTCGCCGCCCGAGGTCGAGCACGTCAGCCTTGCGGTGAAAGGATTCTGAGGACGACCGCTCTCTGACCATGCAGATCTATCTGCCGATCGCCGAGATCTCCGCCAATGTCCTGACACTCCTGGGACTGGGGGCGGCGGTCGGCTTCCTCTCCGGGCTCTTCGGCGTGGGCGGGGGCTTTCTCATGACCCCGCTTCTCATCTTCATCGGCGTGCCGCCCGCGGTCGCGGTGAGCACGCAGGCGAACCAGCTCATCGCCGCCTCGGCCTCCGGTGTCATGGCCCATTGGCGCCGCCGCGCGGTCGACGTGCGTATGGGCATGGTGATGATGTCGGGCGGCCTCGTCGGCTCCTCGCTCGGGGTCTGGCTCTTCAAGCACTTGAGCCAGCTCGGCCAGGTCGAGCTGGTGATCTCGCTCAGCTACGTGCTTCTCCTCGGCCTCGTCGGCCTTCTCATGTTGGCCGAGGCGGGGCGCGCCCTCCTGCGCCAGCACCGCCACATCCCGCCCAGGCCGCGCGCGGGCCGCCATCCCTATTGGGTGCGGGTGTTGCCGCTCAAGATGCGCTTCTACCGCTCGCGCATTTACATCTCGGCGCTCGTGCCGCTCAGCCTTGGGGTTTTCGTCGGCGTGCTCGTCGCCATCATGGGCGTGGGCGGCGGCTTCTTCATGGTGCCCGCGATGATCTACCTGCTCGGCATGCCGACCGCGGTGGTCGTGGGCACCTCGCTCTTCGAGGTCATCTTCATCACGGCGAACGTGACCCTGCTCGAGGCCGTCACGACCCAGACGGTCGACGTGCTGCTCGCACTCACCATGCTGATCGGCGGCGTGTTGGGCGCGCAGGTGGGCGTGCGGGCGAGCGACAGGCTCAAGGGCGAGCAGGTGCGCGCCCTTCTCGCGCTCCTCGTGCTCGCGGTCGCGGCGAAGCTCTTCTACGACCTGGTGGCGACCCCCGCCGACCTCTTCTCGATCGCGCGGGCGCCGCAATGAGGCGCCGTGTTGCACTGGCGCTTGCCGCCCTCCTCGCCGCAGCCTTGCCGGCGCCGCACGCGCGCGCGCAGCAGCTGATCGCCGACCTCTCGAGCCATCTCGTCGCGATCACCACCGGCTTCACCGGCACGGACGTGCTGCTCTTCGGCGCCGTCGAGGGGCCCGGCGACGTCGTCGTCGTGGTGCGCGGCCCCGACGAGCGCGTGACCGTGCGGCGCAAGGCGCGCGTCGCCGCCATCTACGTCAACAAGAAGGAGATGAGCTTCGCCGCGGTGCCCTCCTTCTACGCCGTGGCGGCGAGCCGCGAGCTCGACAAGATCGCCCCCGCACCCGAGCGCGCGCGCGAGGAGATCGGCGCCGAGTATCTGCGCTTGGTCCCCGAGGCGGAGCGCGATCCCCAGACCGTCGCCGAGTACCGCACGGCGCTCATCCGGAACGAGGAAGCCGAAGGGCTCTACGCCGCGTCGGTTGCGCGCGTGAGCTTCCTCGGCGCCCGGCTCTTTCGCGTGAACGTCGACTTTCCCGCGAACGTCCCGGTCGGCACCTATCAAGTGCAGGTCTTCCTCTTCCGCAACGGTGCCGTCGTCAGCGCGCAGACCACGCCGCTCGTCATCAGCAAGATCGGCTTCAGCGCCGACCTCTTCGACTTCGCCCACCGCCACGCCGCGGCCTATGGCGCGATTGCCGTCGCCATGGCCTTGCTGGCAGGGTGGCTGGCCGCAGCCGTCTTCCGCAGGGTGTGAACGTTAGGAGGCACGCCATGGCAGCCGGCGCGAAAGCGGGCCCCAAAGGCACCTTTCTCGTCATCGTCGACCGCACGGAGGAGCTCAACGTGGCGCTGCGCTACGCCTGCCGGGGGGCGCGGCATTGGGGCGGGCGCGTGGCCCTCCTCTGCGTGATCGAGCCGGTCGAGGGTGCCGGCTGGATGGCCGTCGAGAAGCTCGCGCAAAGCGAGAACCGCCAGGAGGCCGAGGAGAAGCTCCAAGAGCTCTCGGCCAAGGTGGTCGAATGGACCGGGCAGATGCCGGTCATCTACATCCGCGAGGGACGGCCGCTCGAGGAGATCCTCAAGCTCATCGACGAGGACTCGAGCATCGCCGTGCTCGTGCTGGGTGCGGACCCCGGACCCAAGGGTCCGGGCCCGCTCGTCTCGGCCCTGAGCGTGAAGCAGATCGCCAAGCTGCGCGTGCCGCTTACCATCGTGCCGGGCAACCTCACGGACGAGCAGATCGATCTGCTCGCGTGAGGGGGGCGGGACGCGCGGCTAGAGCAATCCCCTATGCGCTAGAAGCAGCCCTCTCACCCTCCCCTCTCCCCCGACGCGGGGGAGAGGGATGCGAAGGCTTGCCGAGGCGGAGCCGAGCCTAGCCGAAGCTGGGTGAGGGGGTGTGAACCCATGCGGCCTGCGCTGTTGCTTCGCTATCGAACCACCTTTTCGGCGTCTCGCCGGCACCGGCCCGATCGCGCACAACGCGCTTGGTCCACTCGGCGAACTCGCGGAGCGAGCCGACCTTATAGGTCATGGAGGATTCTTTTTTCATCGAGTCACTCCAGCCGATCGTCGCTCGTCAGGTCACGCGCCCCGTGTACGACGCGGCGGATTTCCAGAAGGTCTTGGTGAACAACGTAGAGGATCAGATAGCGACCAAATACGACCATGCGGACACCCTCGCCAAGGGCTCTCCGTGCGGGCGCCGCTTCTGGAAAGCCGGTGAGCTGCTGGCACCTCGCGCGCAACTCCCGGATATAGCTGACGGCGCGTGCCGGATTGTCGCGTGCAATGAAATCGCCGATCTCCTCGATATCGATTTCCGCCTGACGGCTGAAGCGAAAGCGCATCAAGCCTCGGAGGATCGGATCATGGCGCGGTATTTGGCTTCCAGCCGGTCGAGCACGGCTTCACCGTCTTCAGCGGAAAGACCGCTCGCGCGGCCTTCTTCGGCGAGACGGCGCAACTCGGCCAGTCTGAGCTCGCGCAGTTTCTCCTGGTCTTCCAGCAAGCGGAGCGCATCGCGGACGACCTCGCTCGCGTTGTTGTAGCGGCCTCCCTCTACCTGGGCGTCGATGAATGCCTCAAAGCGGTCACCAAGGGCGAAGCTGCGCGGCATCGGTACGGCTCCTGTCATAAATCTCGCAGTAGATAATAGTTATCATTTCTCTGAGGAAATTTCAAGTCCTCCCCTCTAACTCCTTAAACCTATGTATAATAATGGCCTTTATTAAATGCCGAGAAAGTTTCCGCGATGGCCCGTCGTCCTCCGCCCCAACAACCACAGCGTCCCAACCTTTCCATCGAAGAAAAGCGGCGGGGCATTGCGCGGTTAGAGGGGCGTATTCAGGAGCTGGAGGCATTCGATCCACAGAAGGTTCAGAAGCGATTCTCTGACCCGAACTTGATGGCCTTGGAAATAGCCATTGATGAAGCGTTGTCAGCCATCTTTGGCCATGGAACGGTCGAATATAGCCGCTACGACCGTGCCAAGGCGCTCGACCACGGCCCCGTTACGATGCGCGTAGAGCCGATGTGGAGCGGAAGTGGAGGAGGGGTGCACGACGACGCGCACGAAGCGCGCCAATACGTCGCCGAAGGTAAACAGGAAGCCCTTACCCTCTTGCGTCAGGCGGTACGCAGCCTCAACGAAGAAATCGACGACGAGGTGGCGGCGGAGCAGGCTGCTCGGGCAGTTGCAGCGCCCGAAGCGCCAGCAGTACCGCGAGACCAGTCGAAGGTCTTTCTGGTGCACGGCCATGATGGCGAAGTGCGAGAAACAGTCGCTCGGTTCATCTCCGAGAAACTGGGCCTTGAGCCTGTTATCCTCCATGAGCGACCGAACAAGGGCCGAACGATCATTACGAAGTTCCGCGAAGAATCCGCGGGCGTGGGCTTTGCCGTGGTGTTGATGACGCCCGACGACGTTGGCAAGGCCGCTGAAGCGGCTGTTCTAAAGCCGCGCGCCCGTCAAAATGTGGTCTTTGAGCTCGGTTTCTTCATCGGTGCCCTTGGCGCCGAAAACGTGGCCGCGATTGTGAAAGGAGACGTTGAACGCCCGTCGGATTTTGACGGCGTGGTCTACATCTCCTACGAAAAAGAGGACTGGCGAACGAAGCTCGGGCAGGAACTTCAATCGGCTGGGTACCAGATCGATTGGAATAAGGTCATGGCGCGATGACCCGGCCTGTCCAGCTTGTCGCACCGTCGCTTCCTGAAATTCTTCGCCGCCAACACCCGCAAACCGGGCCAGTATGTGCGCGACGCAACTCTACGATCGCCGACGGGACGAGATGAGTCTCGATGAGGTCGAGCAGGTGGTGATCTAATGTCTGAAATATTCGAGAGTGAAGCTTGGCATTTTGGTCATGTTCCGCTAGATCGGCGGCTCAACGTGCGCCAGGAGCTTCGCCGGCTCCGGCGTGACCCACTAGACTCTCTGTTAACACTTGTACGCGCGAACAAAAAAGATAGTTTCCTCCGAGACGAACTAGATGCGTACGAGCAAGCCTACTACTTCTATTACATTAGCCTCTCGCGGTTCCTGCCTGCGTCCTCGCTTGCTTGGCGATGCCAGTGGATGAAGTATTGGCCTCGCAAACGTGGCGGCTCCTTCAAATCGTCCTATAATCAAAAGCTCGCAGCACAATATAGGGCGGCTTTCCCTTACATTCTTTACGATCTCTGCAACTGCTTATTTCATGCGCGCATTCTCATGGATCGCACAATCCATTTGTCCCGCCTATTTCTCACTCGGGCACCGCTGCCTAGTTTTACATCATTCCACGACCACAAGAAATTTTTTCAGCGGAAACTCGGTGCCGTATTGGAGCATGGGGAATATGGCAGATACATTGCCGAAAAAACGGAATGGTTCGATATCCCTATTAAGCTTGTCCGCGACAAATTTTTCGTCCATGCCGGCCCAAAACACATGGCGTACCTTGCGTTCCCCGGCGCACCGCGTGGTTTCGAAATAGGATTATTCCTTCTCGTCCCAACAAACCCAAACGATGCCCAGTATCTCAAAGAAGTGAGGCATATTAGCGTGAGCATTCCTCGTCTCATGGACGACATCGATGGGTTCCTACACTGGTTCGCTGACTACGGGGTTAGGGCGCTAACCTCGATGGCGCCCGACGCAGCGCTTTACAAAACATCAAAGGCTAATAGGTTGCCCATCGGCGACGGCGTTCCGTCGCCGTAAATCATGATGCGATTCTGCACCGGATTTCTGCACCAGAAAATTCCTCCGGGATCAACGGCTTAAACTTGGAACGGAATTCTTGAATCTTTCTCAGGATCGGGAGCGGGGCATAGCAGCCTTTTTCAAACGATGTCTTCAATCGCCACCACAGACGGAGCGTTTGGATGCTTAGACAAGATTTTCGTTGCCCTATCTATCGCGTCTCGAGGGACAATAACGCGCCGCGCCGCGCCGACAATGTGCCTATCGTCGATGCCCTGGTACACGTACACCCAATCTACCAATCTCTCGCCAAACACTTGATTTTTAAGTGACGGATTGGTGAGCACCACCTCTGGCTTGGGAAACTCTTTGCCGTAAAACTCGGGGTCAATATCCAAGAGCCGATCAATCAAAGACTGTGGGGGAAGCCCCATCAAATCCTTACCCATTCGGCCTATATTTCCTGCAATTCTCCATTCCCGTTGCCGATAGTACTTCAGCGTACTATTTTCCCTCGTATCATCAGCGTCGGCTGGATAAAAGAAATTGAGTGCGCCCTCCAACGCCAAACTAAGCATCTCTGGTGGTGTTACCGCGTAACCGATTCCTTCAATGCTCCGAGCCGCTTCATCGACATCAAGGCTGAATAACCTTTTCCTGTCAGAAGATCCGAATTCAAAATTCTGCCTGCTCCCGCTAGTCGTTGTCGTATCGATGAAGTGTTTTACCTGTGCCATCCTATCGATCAAGCACATGGCATCGACGATTTGAATCACAAGAGTCTGCCCTAGCGACGAGACAGCGGGAGTCCCTTTCGGTATGTAAAATACGGGCAAAGCGTTTTGCGCTTTCAATGCATCAATATCAAATTCCAATGCGAAGGGGCCAAACTCCTCCGCATGTTTCGGAAGGTCTTTCGGTGCAAGTTCGGTGAAACACACCCTTCTCTGTACCATCTCCATTTTGCGAGGAGGCGCGCCAGATGCGTGGGGGTATTCCCAACGCGTAACTTCTGGGGCTAGAACCAACCCGAAATCCGTTATCGATTCTAATATCTTCAGCCCTTTCTCGTTTGTTCGACTCTTTCTTGGCCGCGGGAAGCTATGATAAAAATAGTGCTCCGGTTCCGTGGCTTCTGCTGTTCCTACCATGATAAGCCCTCATTGCTTGGCGAGCGCCGGCCCCGCTCAGCGCGGTCGCGCGGGCTCGGCCTCGCCGCGCGCCTCCGTCACCGGGCAGCAGAAGACCTCCTCCGGCTCGGAGATGCCGCGGAGCGCGTGGAAGCCGAGCGAGAGCAGCGCTTGCCCGTAGCGGCGCGCGAAGTCGGCGGAGAGGAGGAGGGGGCGGTCGAGCGCCTTCGAGAGCGCCTCGATGCGCACGACCTTGTTCACGGCCGAGCCGATCACGGTGAAGTCGAGGCGGGTGGGGGCGCCGATGTTGCCGTAGCCCACGTCGCCGATGTGAAGGGCGATGCCGAGCTTGATGGTGCGCTGGCCATCGGCCGCGCGCCGCGCGTTGAGCTCGCGCACATTGGCAAGCGCGTCGCCCGCGGCGGCGAGGGCCGGCGCAGTCGCCGAGCGGTCGAGCTCGAGATCGAGCGGGAAGATGGCGAGCACGGCGTCGCCGATGAATTTCAGGATCTCGCCACCGCGCGCGATCACCGGCTGGCCCACGGCCTCAAAGTACTCGTTGAGGAGCGTGATGAGCTCGTCGTGGGGAAGCGTGTCCGAGAGGTTGGTGAAGCCGCGCAGGTCGCAGTACCATAAGACGGCGTGGATGGTCTCGAGCTGGCCGCGGCGGACGGCACCGTCGAGCACGCGCCGGCCCGTCTGCGCGCCCAAATAGACGTCGAGCAGGCTCGCGCCGATGCGCCGCAGCTTGTACACCTCGACCACGAGGCTCAGGATCGGCAGCATGTCGTTAAGCAGCGTGAGATCGTCGGTCGCGAAGCCGCCTGCCCGATCGGAGGTCCAGCTGACCGCCGCCGGGCGGTCCGCGCTGTCCGGCAGCGCCATCGCGACATAATCGGTGGCGCCGGCCGCCTTCAGCTCCGCGAGAATGGGGAAGTCGAGGTGCGGGTCGGGCCGGTCGAGGCGGCGCCTGAGCCCGGCGGCCCCCTCGTAGATGACGCGGATGGGGCTGCTGAGAAAGGCGTCGCTTTGCTCGGAGCCGTGCTCGCTCTCGAGGCGCTCGACCTCGCCACCGCGCCACCAGCGATAATACACGGCGTTGAGTTGCGGGTGCAGCACGCGCACGCTCAGATTGGCGCGCATGAGCGGCAGCCCGGCGGCGACCAGCCGCTGGCACAGCTCGCCGAAGAAGACGCCGCCGTCGTCGATCCTACGGCCTTCGCCCAACAGCCACTGGATCGGCTCCGGCAGCGCCAAGCGGCCCAACATGCCGGGCGCGGACGGCCCCACCGCTAAGTCGTTCATCGCAGATCTCCTCGTCCCTCGCCTCGTCCCTCATATAGCATCGCAAACTTGATCTTCCACGGCGGCCGGCCCATCTTAGGGGCGCCCGGGGATTTTCCCGTGGCGACAATAGCTGCGCGAGAACTGGAATGTTCATTCAAACAGAGCAGACGCCCAACCCCGCCACGCTCAAATTCCTGCCCGGCCGCGAAGTCATGGCCTCGGGTACGGCGGATTTCCCGACTCCTGAGACAGCGGGTCGTTCGCCATTAGCGGAACGATTGTTTCAAATTGACGGTGTGTCGGGGGTGTTTTTGGGCTCCGATTTCGTCACCGTGACCAAGGGTGCAGAGCAGGAGTGGCAGCTCCTCAAGCCGGCGATCCTCGGCGCGATCATGGAGCATTTCACCTCCGGCCGTCCGATCATCCTGGCGTCGGACCCTGCGCAAGGCCCCGCAGCAGGGGCGGAGGACAGCGAGGTCGTCGCCCAGATCAAGGAGCTGCTCGACACGCGGGTGCGCCCGGCGGTGGCGCAAGATGGCGGCGACATCATTTTTCACGGCTTCGAGCGCGGCGTCGTCTATCTGCACATGCAAGGCTCCTGCTCGGGATGCCCGAGCTCGACGGCGACCCTGAAGGCGGGGATCGAGAACATGCTGCGCCATTACCTTCCCGAGGTCGTCGAAGTCAGGGCCGTCTGAACGCGCTACCTCTTTCGTAGCCGGAAATAGCCGTCATTGCGAGCGCAGCGAAGCAATCCAGGATGTTGGATGAGAAATTGTTTCTGGATTGCTTCGGCGCCCTTCGGGCGCCTCGCAATGACGAGTGTTTTCTTCATGCCGTGAATTTCAGCGTCGGGTCTAGGAGCGCATTCGCGCTCTCCGTGCCGCCTCTCACATCATCGGCTGGGGCAGTGCCGTATCGGAGATGAGCGGATAGCGGCGCGCGTTGAAAAGCTGGTAATGCCACCATTCGTTCCTGTAGAAGTCCCAGCCTGCGGCACTCATGATGCCGAGGAGCAGATGGCGGTTGCGCTGCGCCGTGCGCGAGACTTCGAGACTGCCGTGATGCGAGCGGGGTGTGAAGTCATCGAAGGCCGTCCCCATCTCGAGCTCGCCGCCGGCGCGATCGACGAGCGTCAAGTCGAGTGCTACGCCGCGCGAGTGGGGCGAGCCGCGCCGCGGGTCGGCGAGAAATTCCGGGTCGGGCGTGTGGCGCCACATCAGCCACTGGGCCTCGGTCGGCCGGTAGGCATCGAAAATCTTGAGCGCGAGCCCGAGGCCCGCCGCCTGCTCGATCGCGCGCGCGAGTGCCTTTGCGGCGTCGGGATGCAGATAGCAGGCGGCGCGCCGGTAGATCGGCCGGCCAGTGAAGTTGTCGGCCGTGCCATAGGCGAGCGCCAACTTGACGGCGTGGCTCTCTTCCGTGATCGGCAGCAGAATCATCGCAACAGCCTCTCGTGGGGATCGCGTGCGTGGCGCTCTCCCTTCCTCTCTAGCACGGCGGTGCTGAGATGAGGATCCTCGCGCTCGACACCTCGGGTGCCGCCTGCTCGGCCGCCTTGTGGGTAGACGGTGCCGTGCGGGCACGACGCTTTGAGCCGCGCGCGCGCGGACATGCCGAGCGTCTTTTGCCCATGGTGCTCGAAGTCGCGAGCGAGGCGGGCATAGCACTCGCCGGCGTCGATCTCTTTGCCGCGACCACGGGCCCGGGCGGCTTCACGGGCGTGCGCGTCGGCCTCGCGGCGTTGCGCGGCTTCGCACTCGCCGCCGCGCGCCCGATGCTCGGCATCACCAGCTTCGCAGCCCTCGCCCATGCGACAACAAAGGAGGAGCGAGCCGGCCGGAGCCTTCTCGCCGTCATCGACAGCAAGCGCGACGAGCTCTTCGTGCAAGCCTTCGACGAGAACCTCGCGTCGGAAAGCGAGGGCATGATCATGGCAGCGGAGGCGATTGAGGAACGCCACGGGACGCGTTCCCTGCTGCTGGCCGGCGATGGTGCTGTGCGCGTCATCGCCGCGTTGCGCGCGCGGGGCTGCGACGTGCGCGAGGCCGCAAGTGCTACCTTCATCGACGCCGCCGTCGTGGCGAGAATGGCCGCCGCTCGCGCGTCGGAGGCATCCGCCGAGCCGCCGGCTCCCTTCTATCTGCGTCCACCCTCCGTCACGACTCCCGCGGCGGCGGTGCCGTGACGCTCTCGGTGAAGGCGGCCGGCTTCGCCCACCTCGACGCACTCGCAGCCCTTCATGAAGCCGCCTTCGACGATCCCTGGTCGGCGCTGGCCTTGGGCGAGCTCCTCATAACGCCGGGCGCCTTCGCGCTCCTCGCCGAACGCAAGCGCTCTCGCAAGTCCGTCCCTGAGCCGCTCGGCTTCATCCTCTGCCGCGCCGGCGGCGGCGAATGCGAGATCCTGACGCTCGCCGTCCTGCCCGCGGAGCGCAGACAAGGGGTGGCGACGGCACTTCTCGGCACGGCCTTGGCCGAGGCGACCGCACGCGGCTCAGGCGCGATCTTTCTCGAAGTCGCGGCCGACAATCACGCGGCACGCGCGCTTTACGAGCGCCAGGGCTTCGCCGTCGTCGGCCGGCGCGCCGCCTACTACCGGCACGAGAACGGCGGGGATCGCGATGCACTCGTCATGCGTCGCGCGCTGCCGCATGCAACCATTTGATAAGAGAAGACTTTTTGGATACGCCAAAGAGGTTGTCCTGCATGAGAGAAGTATTTATAACTACAGCGCTTTGAACAGGAGGAGGCAATACAATGGCCGAGCAAAGAAGCCCTGGTGAAATTCTGTCCTTCACCGCGACAATCGTCGCCGCACACGTGTCGAAGAACACCGTGCCGGTCGCAGAATTGCCGAACCTGATCAAGTCGGTGCACGCCAGCCTTTTCGATCTCGAAAAGCCGGCCGCGGCACCGGCCGAGCGGCCGCCGCCCGCGGTGCCGATCAAAAAGTCGGTGACCCCAGACCACCTCATCTGTCTCGAGGACGGCAAGAAGCTGAAGATGCTGAAGCGGCACCTCAAGACGGCGTACAACCTGACGCCGGAGCAGTATCGCGAGCGCTGGGGCCTCGGACCCGATTACCCGATGGTGGCGCCGAACTATGCCAAGCAGCGCAGCCGGCTGGCCAAGGAGATCGGACTCGGTACGCGCGCGCGCAAGGGCGGCCGGCAAGGGTGAGTCGGCAACAGGGCGAAGCCGGGCGCTCGCCGGAGCAATCGATCGAGACGACGACATGATCGGCCGGCGGTGCGAGATGCCTCTTGCACGAAGGGCGGAGGGCGCGAAGCGCTGCGGACGGAGCATGCCACGTGCAGGAGCCTGAGAATTTGACATAAGCAAGGACGCTTGCGTGCAAGCGCTTGCTTGGCAAGCGGCCGGCGAACGCGATAGGCGGCTTGAGGCTTTTCGGCTATACTCTCGGGCGGGGTTTGGCACAAGCGGCTGGAGTCATGCCGTCGCGCTTAGAGAAGCTTTGCCACGACAGGGGCCTGAAGATGACCGACCAGCGTCGGGTGATCGCGCGCGTGCTGTCGGACGCGCACGACCATCCCGACGTCGAGCAGGTCTATCGGCGCGCGACCGAGATCGATCCGCACATCAGCATCTCGACGGTCTACCGTACCGTCCGCCTCTTCGAGGAAGCGAACATCCTCGAGCGTCACGACTTCGGCGACGGCCGTGCGCGCTACGAGGAAATCCCCGAATCCCATCACGATCATTTGATCGACATCCAGTCGGGTCGCGTCATCGAGTTCTCCAATGAAAGGATCGAGCAGCTCCAGCGCGAGGTCGCCGAGGAGCTCGGTTTCGAGTTGGTGGACCATCGGCTCGAGCTCTACGGCATCCCGCTCGGTCCGCAAGCGAAGCCGCGGAAATGATCGAGCCGCTCATTGTTTTCTTGGGCGGCAGCAGGCCGCCGAGCGGGGGCGCGTACGCGTGAGCAAGGTAACTCCGCTCAGGAAGCTGAGGACCGCACCCGAGGAGGTGACCCGGGTCAGTAACCTCGAAGTCCGCCTCGCCGAGGACGAGGAGGAAATCGAGGCCGCGATGGCGTTGCGTTACCGCGTGTTCTACGAGGAGATGTCGGCCAAGCCGAACCCCGAAGTCGCCGCGCGCAAGATCGACTTCGACCGTTTCGACGAGCGCTGCGACCACCTGCTCGTCATCGACAACGACAAGCACGACGTGCGCGAGCGCGTGGTGGGGACCTACCGCCTCATCCGCCGCGAGGCGGCGGCGGCGGCGGGCGGCTTCTACAGCGAGGGCGAGTACGACATCGCCCAGCTCAAGGACTACCCGGGCGAGATCCTGGAGCTCGGGCGCAGCTGCGTGGACGCCAACTATCGCACGCGCGGCACCATGCAGCTTCTCTGGAAAGGCATCGCCGATTACGTGTGGAAGTACGACGTGGCGTTGATGTTCGGCTGCGCCAGCCTGCCGGGCACCGATCCGAGCGCCCATGCCGTCGTCCTCACTTATCTTTACCATTATCACCTGGCCCCGCCCGGCTTGCGCGCCCGCGCCGTCGCCGGCCGCTTCATCGAGATGCGCCAGCTCGATCCGGCGACGATCAATCCGCGCCGCGCGCTCGCCGAGCTGCCGCCGCTGATCAAGGGCTATCTGCGGCTCGGCGGCTTCGTCGGCGATGGTGCCGTGGTCGACCACCAGTTCAACACCACCGATGTGCTCATCCTGGTCAAGACCGGCTGGGTCACCGAGAAATATCGCGAGCACTTCTCGGCGGAGCGGGTTGCCAAGAGCGGGGGAGCTTTGGATTAGCTCATGGGCTCGCCGCTCCGCGCGCTTGTCCGCTTGCTGCTTTACGCCGGCTTGACCCTGGCGCTCATTCCGGCGCAGGCGTTGGCGCTCTTCCTCCACGCCCGCGCGCGCGAGCGAATTCCGCTCTTCTATCACCGCACCTGCTGCCGCATCTTCGGCATTACGCTCGAGGTGCGCGGCAAGATGAGGCACTCGCGCCCGGTGCTGTTCGCGAGCAATCACACCTCCTATCTCGACATCATGGTGCTTGCCTCGCTTATCGGAGGCTCCTTCGTGGCCAAGCGCGAGGTGGCGAACTGGCCCTTCTTCGGGCTTCTCGCCAAGCTCCAGCGCACCATCTTCGTGGTGCGCGAGCGGCGACAAGCGGCCAGCCAGCGCGACGTGATCACAGAGCGTCTCGCCGCGGGCGACATGCTCATCCTTTTCCCGGAAGGGACGAGCAACGACGGCAATCGCGTGCTGCCGTTCAAGAGCGCGCTCTTCGCGGCCGCGCAAGAGGAGATCGACGGCAAGCCCCTGACGGTCCAGCCGGTATCGGTCGCCTATGTGGCCCTCGACGGCACGCCGCTCGGCCGTTTCCTGCGTCCTTTCTACGCGTGGTATGGCGACATGGACATGGCGCCCCATATTTGGCAGGTGGCAGCGCTCGGCAATCCCACGGTCGTGGTCGAGTTCCATCCGCCCGCGCCGCACGAGGCCTTTGTCTCGCGCAAGGCGATGGCCGACTATTGTTTCCGCCAGGTTGCCGCGGGTGTCGCGCGAGCGCTCTCCGGCCGGGTGGGCGAGGCAGGGGGCGAGAATGCAGCGCTCGAGGCCGCAGAGTGAGGGAAGCCGCCCTTGACGCGGGTGCGCGAGCTGATACTGTCCGGCCCCCACGCCGCGCGCGCGGCGCTCGAGCCGCGATCAGCCCATAGGACGACGCGCGTGGCACAGAAGCTTTTCATCAAGACCTACGGATGCCAGATGAACGCTTACGATTCCGCCCGTATGGCGGAGATTCTGGCGCCGCTCGGCTTCACCGCCGTCGCTGCTGCCGCGGAGGCGGACTTCGTCATCCTCAATACCTGCCATATCCGCGAAAAGGCGGCCGAGAAGGTCTATTCCGAGCTCGGCCGCCTCAGTCGGCTCAAAGAGGCGCGCCAAGCCTCCGGCCGCGGCATGACGCTTGCCGTGGCGGGCTGCGTGGCCCAGGCCGAGGGCGCCGAGATGGTGCGCCGCCAGCCCGCGGTCGACCTGGTCTTCGGCCCGCAGGCCTACCATCGCCTGCCCGAGATGATCGCCCGCGCGGCACGCGGGCGGTTCGTGCTGGAGACCGCTTTCGAGGTCGAGCGCAAGTTCGATGAGCTGCCCGAGACGCGCATCCCCGAGGGCCCGGCCGCCTTCCTCACCATCCAAGAGGGCTGCGACCGCTTCTGCACCTTTTGCGTGGTGCCCTATACGCGAGGTGCTGAATATTCCCGTCCCGTGGCGGAAGTCGCGGCCGAAGCGCGCCGCCTGGTGGCGGCGGGCGCTTCGGAGATCACGCTTCTCGGCCAGAACGTCAACGCCTACCATGGCCGGGCGCCCAAGGGGGGCGGGAGCTGGGGGTTGGGGCGGCTCATCGCGCATCTATCAGAGATCGGGGAGCTTCTGCGCATCCGTTACACCACCTCGCATCCGTGCCAGATGGACGACGAGCTCATCGAGGCTCATCGCGACATAGGGAAGCTGATGCCGTTTCTGCATCTTGCCGTGCAATCGGGCTCGGACCGCGTGCTCGAGGCGATGAACCGCCGCCACCACGCGGACGACTATCGCCGCGTCGTCGAGCGCTTGAGGCGGGTGAGGCCGGAGATCGCGTTTTCCTCCGACTTCATCGTCGGATACCCCGGCGAGAGCGAGGCGGATTTCGCCGCCACACTCGAGCTCGTGCGCGAGATCGGCTTTGCCCAGGCCTATTCCTTCAAATACAGCGCGCGCCCAGGCACGCCTGCCGCCCTGATGGAGGATCAGCTGCCCGACGAGGTGAAGGTCGAGCGGCTCAGGCACCTTCAGGCCCTGCTCGCCAGGCAGCAGCGCGCCTTCAACGAGCGGAGCATAGGGGAGAGGGTCGAGGTGCTGCTCGAGCGCCGCGGCCGTCGGCCCGGTCAGCTCGCCGGACGCAGCCCCCATATGCAGGTCGTCAACGTGGCGGCAGGCGATGAGCTCCTCGGCAGGGTCGTCGAGGTCGAGATCACCCATGCCCGCGCGGTCAGCGTCGCGGGGCGGCTCACAGCCGCTCGTTCCAACGCGCCGCGGCAGCCGGCGCCGCAAATCGAGGAGGCAAGGATCCCCGCGTGAGCACGCGCACGAGAGAGGGCGAGGGCAACCCGATCCGCCTGCAGTTCGAGGACAACCGGCTGCTGGCGCGGCTCTACGGAGAGCATGACCAGCATCTCGCGCGCATCGAGCAACAGCTCGGCGTCGAGCTTTCCCAGCGCGGCAACGAGTTGGCGATCTACGGTCCGGCCGCGGAGGCGGGGACCGCGCGCGACGCCATCACGGCACTCTACCGTCGGCTCAAGAAGGGCAAGGACGTCGACATGCACGAAGTCGATGCCGCGCTGAGGCTGGCGGCGCACGGCGGCGAGGGCCAAGCCGAGCTCGAGGTGGTCACGCGCCGGCGCGTGATCACGCCGCGCTCGCCCACCCAGCGCGACTATATCAAGGCGCTCCAGGAGTTCGTGCTCGTCTTCGGCCTCGGCCCGGCCGGTACGGGAAAGACCTATCTTGCGGTGGCGACCGCGGTTGCCATGCTCGCGAGCGGGCGGGTCGACCGCATCATCCTCTCGCGCCCGGCGCTCGAGGCGGGCGAGCGGCTCGGCTTTCTCCCCGGCGACATTCGCGAGAAAGTCGACCCCTATCTCCGTCCGCTTTACGACGCGCTCTACGACATGCTGCCGGCGGACCAGGTCATGAAGCGCCTGGGCAACGGCGAGATCGAGATAGCACCCCTCGCCTTCATGCGCGGCCGCACGCTCTCGAACGCCTTCATCATTCTGGACGAGGCGCAGAACACCACCCCCGTGCAGATGAAGATGTTCCTGACCCGCCTCGGCGAGAATTCGCGCATGGCCGTCACGGGCGACCTGACGCAGATCGATCTGCCGCTCGGCGCGCGCTCGGGCCTCGAGGATGCGATCGACGTCTTGCAAGGCGTGCCCGGCATCACCCTCATCCGCTTCACCGACAAGGACGTGGTGCGCCATCCCCTCGTCACCCGCCTGGTGCGCGCCTATGACGCCAAGGATCGGCGTCTCTTGGAGACCGCGCGGCCGACGAGGAAGAGGGGTGGCGCCGGCTGATCATGACGACGCGCATCGAGATCGAGGTTTCCCTCGCGTGCGCGCGCTGGCGCCGGGCGATCGCGGACGCGCCCCGGCTTGCGCGTAGGGCGGCCGCGGCGGCACTCGCCGCGGCAAGCCGCGAAGGGGCTCAAGTGCCGAGTGCCGCCGAGCTCAGCCTCGTGCTCGGCGACGACGCGCTGGTGCGCGGGCTCAACCGCCTCTATCGGCGGAAGGACGCGGCGACCAACGTGCTCTCCTTCCCCGCGCTCACGGACGCGGAGCGCGCGCGCGCCGCGCGCGCAAGGAAGCCGGCGAGGCCGGCACTTCTCGGCGACGTGGTCGTCGCCTTCGGGACGAGTCGCCGCGAGGCTGTGGCTCTCGGCAAGCCGCTCGCCGATCATCTTGCCCACCTCGTCGTGCACGGCACGCTCCATCTCCTGGGCTACGACCACGCGCTCGCAAGAGACGCCGCGCGCATGGAGCGGCTCGAAGCCGCCGTCCTTGCCGGGCTCGGCATCGCCGACCCTTACGGGACACCCCGGCCCGAAGGGCGCGCGTCGCGGTCAAGCCGCGGCGGGGTTGCGCTCCATGGCTGAGCCCTCCTCGGCACCCGGTCGCGGCGGTGGCGGCAGCACGTCGCTCGTCGGCATTCTGCGCAACTGGCTCAAGGGCCTGCGCGGGCAGCGCAACGGCGAAGGGTCCTTGCGCGAGGCGCTCGGCGAGCTCATCGAGGAGACCGACGCCGCCGCAGCCGAGATCGATCCGCAGGAAAGGGCGCTTCTGGCCAACATCCTGGAGCTCCACGAGCTCACGGCGGAGGATGTCATGGTGCCCCGCGCCGACATCGTGGCGGTCGAGCGCACGGACTCGCTCGATGAGCTCTTGCGGGTGATGAGCAAGGAGGCGCACTCGCGCATCCCGGTCTATCGCGAGTCGCTCGACGACGTGATCGGCATGGTGCACATCAAGGATGTGCTCGCCTGGTGGAGCCGGCCGGCCGAGTTCCACATCGAGAAGATCATGCGCCCCGTGCTCTTCATAGCGCCTTCGATGCGCGCGCTCGACCTCCTGCTCAAGATGCGCGCCACGCGCCGGCATCTCGCCCTCGTCGTCGACGAGTTCGGCGGCATCGACGGCCTCGTCACCATCGAGGATGTTGTCGAGGAGATCGTGGGCGAGATCGAGGACGAGCACGATGGGGAGCTGCGCCCGAGCATCGTCGAGGATGCTGGCGGGGTCCTCATCGCCGATGCGCGGGTGCCGGTCGAGGAGTTCGAGGCCAAGGTCGGCCGCGTGCTGCGCGAGGAGGAGCGCGAGGACATCGACACGCTCGGCGGACTCGTCTTCGCGCTTGCCGGCCGCATTCCCGCGCGCGGCGAGGTGGTGGCGCATCCTTCGGGCCTCGAGTTCGAGGTGATCGACGCCGACCCGCGGCGCATCAGGCGCTTGCGCGTGCGCAACCTGCCGCCGCCTCCGGCGAGTGCTGCGTGACGGCGGCGCGCGTCGACCCGGCGCCAAAGAGCTTCGGCGCTTTCGCGACCATCGCAGACCGGCTGGCAGCGCTCGCGGGCTGGCGCCGCTACGCGCTTGCGGCACTCCTGGGCGTGCTCGCCACGCTCTCGCTGCCGCCCGTCTATGCCACGCCGCTGATCGTGCCGGCCTTCACCGGTCTGCTCTGGCTTCACGCCGGCAGCAAGACGCACCTGCAAGCCCTGGCGCTCGGCTGGTGCTTCGGCTTCGGCTTCTTCCTCTCCGGTCTTTATTGGATCGGCATCTCGATGACGGTCGACGTCGCCCGCTTCGGCTGGATGATCCCCTTCGCGACCGGCGGCCTTTCGGCCGGCTTTGCCCTCTATTCGGCGGCGGCGCTCCTGCTGCTGCAGCTTTCGCGCGCCAAGGGGGTGGGTCGCGTATTCGCTTTCGCCGTGGCATGGACGGCGTTCGAGTGGCTCCGCGGCCACCTCGTTAGCGGCTTCCCGTGGAACCTCATCGGTTACACCTGGACGCTTGCCGATGCGCCCATCCAACTGGCCTCCGTCGTCGGCATCTACGGCTTGAGCCTTCTGACCGTGGTGATCGCTGCCCTCCCCGCGGCGGCCGCGGGCGTCCATGCCGTGCGCCGCCCACTCCTGCCGATCGCCGCCGCGATCGTCCTTGCCGCGGCACTTTGGCTGGGCGGTGCTTTGCGTCTCGCCGATGCGCCCGCCGTCATGGTGCCGAACGTCAAGCTGCGCTTGGTGCAGCCGGACATCGCAGAGAGCGACAAGTGGGATCCGGTGCTAGTGCGCGAGAACCTCGTCGAGATGATGCGCCTCTCGCTCGGGCCCGGCTACGCGCAGGTCAGCGATCTCATCTGGCCCGAAGCGGCGATCCCCTTCTACCTCGCGGACGAGAGCGAGCTCAGAGAGGCGCTCGCGCGCATCGTGCCCAAGGACGGCCTGCTTTTGACCGGCACGCTGCGCCGCGCGCCGGCCGGGACCGGCGGCACTCCCTTGGGCGGCGCATACAATGATTACAACAGCCTCGAGGTGCTCGACGGCGCCGGCCAAGTCGTCGCCAGTTACGACAAATTCCATTTGGTACCCTTCGGCGAGTACGTCCCTCTGCGCGGCATCCTGCCCCTTGCCAAGCTCACGCCGGGCCGCGGCGACTTCTCCCCCGGCCCCGGCCCGCGCACGCTCGATCTGCCGCATCTGCCGCCAGTGAGCCCGCTCATTTGCTATGAGGCGATCTTCCCCGGAGACGTGGCCGATCCCGCGCGACGGCCGGGCTGGCTCCTCAACGTCACCAACGACGCTTGGTTCGGCGACAGCTCCGGCCCCTATCAGCACTTCGAGAGCGCGCGGGTGCGCGCGGTCGAGGAGGGCCTCCCGCTCGTGCGCGCCGCCAACACCGGCATTTCGGGCGTGATCGATCCCTATGGCCGCGTGATCGCGCGACTCGGGCTCGGCAAGAGGGGTGTAGTCGATGCGCCGCTCCCCGCCGCACTCTCCAACGCCACCGCAATGGCGCGGTTCGGCTCGCTCGGGCTCGCAGGGCTCCTCGCGCTCTTTCTGCTCCTGGCCTGGCGGTTTTCGCGCTAATTCTCGGACTTTTTTTGTCCGAAACGCGATTGCATAAACTTCTAGATGATTTACCGTTTGACCCCCCACGGGATTATAAGTAAGTTTTTGCCGCCAAATACTGTTTCCGCAAACAACTCAAGATGGTCCATCATGCCTCCACGCTTACGCGCAACCCGTATCAAGACCGGTAAACCCAATCCGGTTGACGTCCATGTCGGCAGCCGGGTCCGGCTCCGTCGCACCATGCTCGGCATGAGCCAAGAGAAGCTTGGCGAAGCCATCGGCCTCACCTTTCAGCAAGTCCAGAAATACGAGCGCGGCGCCAACCGCATAGGCGCCAGCCGGCTGTTCGAGCTGAGTCGCGTGCTCGATGTCCCCGTATCGTTCTTCTTCGACGACATGCCTAGCGAGGCGGCGCTGCGCGCGAGCCGGACGCATGCGGCGGAGGAGGGCGAACAGCTCGCGCTCGACCCGATGGCGAAGCGAGAGACGCTCGAGCTCGTCCGTGCCTATTACAGGATCACCGATCCAGGGGTGCGGAAGAAGGTGTTCGAGCTGACCAAGGCGCTGGCCCGCGCGGGCGACGCGGCCTAATCCCGCTCCCCAAGACGTCTCGCCGCCTCGCACCGGCGGGACGGCCGGCCGCACGCGCGTGGACCTAATGTCGGTCTGAGCGCGAGGTGCCTTGCGCGCGCCAAGCCCGGAGGGTCGTCGGAGGCCTTGTCGTCTTGCCGGCTCAGGCCATGCGATGCGGCAATTTCCACCGCCTGCGCTCGCAGTTGTGCTTGACACGGCCCTTGAAAGGCTGCGACAAAACCGCGCTTCAGGCCGCGGCGGGAACGCGCATGCGCACTCGAGGGAGCGGCCGATTCCTCGACATCGCACGTCAAGGGGGGTGAGCGTGGCCCTGCGCGATTATCTGTTCACCAGCGAGTCCGTTTCCGAGGGTCATCCCGACAAGGTTTGCGACCGTATCTCGGACGCCGTCGTCGACACCTACCTCACCGCGGATCCTTTCGCGCGCGTGGCCTGCGAGACGCTCGTCACCACCAACCTCGTGGTGATGGCGGGCGAGGTGCGGGGGCCCGCGAGCATCACCAAGCAATCGCTCGAGGAGGTCGCGCGTCGTTGCATCAAGGAGATCGGCTACGAGCAGGACGGTTTCCACTGGCAGAAGGCGCAAGTGCAGGTCCACGTCCACGCTCAGTCCTCCGACATAGCACGTGGGGTCGATGCCAAGGACAATAAGGACGAGGGTGCGGGCGACCAGGGCATGATGTTCGGCTATGCCTGCCGCGAGACGGACGCGCTCATGCCGGCTCCCATCTATTACGCGCACGCCATCCTGCTCTCGCTCAAGGAGGCGCGCCACTCGGGTGCCGAGCCGGGCCTTGGGCCGGACGCCAAGAGCCAGGTGACGCTGCGCTACCTGGACGGCAAACCCGTCGGCGCCGCCTCGATCGTGGTTTCCACCCAGCATGCGGCCGAGCTCGATCAAGACGAGGTGCGCGAGATCGTACGGCCCCATGTGATGAACGTCCTGCCCGAGGGCTGGATGTGTCCCGAGAGCGATTTCTACGTCAACCCCACCGGACGTTTCGTGATCGGCGGCCCGGACGGCGATTGTGGCGTCACCGGGCGCAAGATCATCGTCGACACCTACGGCGGCAAGGCGCCCCACGGCGGGGGCGCCTTCTCCGGCAAGGATCCGACCAAGGTCGACCGCTCGGCCGCCTATGCCGCGCGCTATCTGGCGAAGAACGTCGTCGCCGCCGGCCTGGCCGACGAGTGCACGATCCAGCTGGCCTACGCGATCGGCGTCGCCAAGCCGCTTTCGGTCTATGTCAACACCAACTCGACCGGGCGCGTGGACGACGAGCGGCTCGTCAAGGCGCTCTGCGACATGGTCAATCTCTCTCCGCGCGGCATCCGCGAGCATCTCAAGCTCAACAAACCGATCTACGCGCGCACCTCCGCCTATGGCCATTTCGGGCGGCCGCCCGAGCCGGACGGCGGCTTCTCCTGGGAGAAGACCGATCTCGCGCCCGAGCTCCGGCGTTTCTTCGGCTTCAACGGCGCCTGAGCTTTCCGCAAGCCAGCCAATGCGCGCGGACTTCGCCCCGCGCCTCTATGGCCGTCGCAAAGGCAAGAAGCTGCGTCCGCGGCAGGAAGCGCTGCTGCGCACGACCTTGCCGCGAGTGCGTATCGAGCCTGCTCCTCGCGGGGAGCGGCTCGACCCGAGGCGGCTGTTCGCCCCCGCGACCGAGGCGGTGTGGCTCGAGATCGGCTTCGGCGGGGGCGAGCATTTGGCAGCGCAAGCCAAGGCGCAACCGGCGCTGGGCTTCATCGGCTGCGAGCCCTACCTAAACGGCATCGTCAAGCTCCTGGCGGAGATCGAGCGCGAGAAGCTCGTCAATCTGCGCATCTTCCCCGACGACGCGCGCCCGCTGCTCGAGACGCTCAGCCGAGGCTCGCTTGCCTGCGTCATCGCCCTCTTTCCCGATCCCTGGCCCAAGACGCGGCACCGTCGACGCCGCCTCATCCAAAAGGAGACCCTCGATCTCCTGGCGCGGGCGATGGCCGAAGGGGCCGAGCTGCGTTTGTCGACCGACGACGAGGATTATGCCGCCGCCATGCGCGAGGAGCTCGCCGCGCACGGCGGCTTCGCTGGGCCCGAAGGCGGGGGCGAGGGCTTTCACGAGCGGCCCGCGGGCTGGCCGCCCACGCGCTACGAGGAAAAAGCCCTCAAAGCCGGACGGCGGCCCACCTACCTGCTCTACCGGCGTCGGCCGCAGGGGGCCGGAGGGGCTTGATTTCCGGGCTGCCGGGGCCCCGCGGGGCCCCACGGAAAAGTCAAAAAGGCCTTGCGGCGCGCGGCTCTATCGCTATATTTCCCGGACAAGACGTGGTCCCGGAAGGACTGATGAGGTATCAGACCGGAACGAGAGTGGGTCCCAAGCCCACTCTTTAATTTTATTCGGTCGCGGTTGCATAGGAGGTCCGGCTGGCGCGGCCCGCAAGGCGGGCGAGGGAGTCGTCGGTGGGAGGATCGGAACTGCAACACCGCATCGAGCGCCTTCTTGCCCCATCGCTCGAGGCCATGGGTTACGAGATCGTGCGGGTGCAGCTCTCGGGCGGGCGCGCCCCCACGCTCCAGGTGATGGCGGAGCGGACGGGTGGCGCGCCGATCACGCTCGACGATTGCACGGCGATCAGCCGGACGGCGTCGGCGCTGCTCGATGTGGAGGATCCGCTGCAAGGCTCCTACACGCTCGAGGTCAGCTCGCCCGGGATCGACCGTCCGCTCGTGCGCGCGAAGGACTTCGAGCGCTTCGCGGGCTTCGAGGTCAGGGCCGAGACCGCGGTGCCCTTCGACGGCCGCCGTCGCTTCCGCGGCAGGCTGCTGGGGATCGCGGAAGGGATGGTAAGGATCGCCTTGCCGGAGGGAAGCGTCAGCCTACCGCTCGACGCGATCCTCAAGGCCCGGCTGGTTTTGACGGATGAACTCCTCGCGGCCGCGCAAGCACAAGAGCGTGCCGCCAACGAACGACGAAGGTAGAGGAATGACCACAGTTCAGATGAGCGCTAGCTCGCCGCGCATCGAGCTCCTCCAGGTGGCCGATGCGGTCGCGCGGGAGAAGGGTATCGACCGCGACGAGGTGCTCGAGGCGATGGAGCAGGCGATCCAGAAGGCCGGCCGCTCGAAGTACGGGCTCGAGCACGACATCCGCGCCGCGATCGATCGCAAGACCGGCGAGATCAAGCTCGTGCGCTACCGCGAGGTGGCGGACCCGGTCGAGAACGAGACCACCCAGATCTCGCTGGCTGAGGCTGAGCGCATCGATCCGAAGCTCAAGGTCGGCGACTTCATCACCGATCCGCTGCCGCCCATCGACTTCGGGCGCATCGCGGCCCAGACGGCGAAGCAAGTGATCGTCCAGCGCGTGCGCGAGGCGGAGCGCCAGCGCCAGTACCGGGAGTACAAGGACCGCACGAGCGAGATCGTCAACGGCTTGGTCAAGCGCGTCGAGTTCGGCAACGTCATCGTCGACCTCGGCCGCGCCGAGGCGATCCTCAGGCGCGAGGAGATGATCCCGCGCGAGAGCTTCCGCCAGGGCGACCGCGTGCGCGCCTATATCTACGAGGTGCGTGAGGAGCCTCGCGGGCCCCAGATCTTTCTCTCCCGCACGCGGCCCGAGTTCATGCAGCGCCTCTTCGCGCAGGAGGTGCCGGAGATCTACGACGGCATCATCGAGATCAAGGCGGTCGCGCGCGATCCGGGCAGCCGCGCCAAGATCGCGGTGATCTCCAAGGATTCGAGCATCGATCCCGTCGGCGCCTGCGTGGGCATGCGGGGGAGCCGCGTGCAGGCCGTGGTGAGCGAGCTGCAGGGCGAGAAGATCGACATCATTCCCTGGTCCCCCGAGCCCGCGACCTTCGTCGTCAACGCGCTCGCCCCCGCCGAGGTCGCGAAGGTGGTGCTCGACGAGGATACGCGGCGCATCGAGGTGATCGTGCCAAGCGAGCAGCTCTCCCTCGCGATCGGCCGGCGCGGGCAGAACGTGCGGCTCGCCTCCCAGCTCACCGGCTGGGACATCGACATCCTGACCGAGGACGAGGAGTCCCAGCGCCGCCAGGAGGAGTTCCGCACGCGCTCCCAGCTCTTCATCGATGCGCTCGACGTCGACGACGTGCTCGCGCACCTTCTGGTGACCGAGGGCTTCTCGACCATCGAGGATGTGGCCTTCGTCCCGCTCGAGGACCTGACGGGCATCGAGGGCTTCGACGAGAGCCTGGCGCGCGAGCTGAGCGCCCGCGCGCGCGTCTATCTCGAAGAGCAGGATCGCAAGTTCGAGGACCGCCGCCGCGAGCTCGGGGTCGAGGATACCCTCAGCGCGATCCCGGGACTGACGCCGGCCATGCAGGTGACGCTCGGCGAGGCGGGCATCAAGACGCTCGACGATCTCGCCGACCTCTCGAGCGACGAGCTCATCAACTCCGAGGACGGCCTCTTGCGCAGCTTCCAGCTCGATGCGGAGACGGCGAACGCCATCATCATGGCCGCGCGCCAGCATTGGTTCGCCGACGAGGCGCCGACGGCTGAGGCTGCCGAGCCGCAGCCGAAGGGGAGCTGAGGACGGTCGGCGCCATGCGGGCGGACGCGGGTGCCGAGCCCCTCGAGCCGGCGCGCGAGGACGACGGAGAGGAGCGCGAGGCCCCGCTCCGCCGCTGTATCGTGAGTCGTGCGGTCCTGCCCAAGGAACGGCTCATTCGCTTCGTGGTCGACCCGCAGGGAACGCTCTTGCCCGACCTCGAGGGAGGCCTGCCCGGGCGGGGATTATGGTTGCAGGCGCGGCGGGATGTAGTAGAAACAGCCTGTGCCAAAGGCAGCTTCGCCAAGGCGGCGCGGACGGCGGTCAGGGTTCCCCCGGGAATGGCCGACCGCATCGAGGGTCTCTTGCGACGGCGCTGCCTGGATATCGTCGGGCTAGCGCGTCGCGCGGGGCAGCTTGCCGCCGGCTTCGAGCAGGTACGCGCGTGGCTGGAGGAGGGACGGGCGGCGTTGCTGCTTGAGGCGACCGACGGATCGGAGGGCGGGCGCGCCAAGCTTCTCGGAAGCGAGGGTCGCCTGCCGGTCGTCGAGCTGTTCAGCGCGCGCGAGCTGGGCGCCGCGCTCGGACGAGAGCAGGCCGTGCATGTCGCCCTCGGCCGGGGTGCCTTTGCCAAGCGGCTCCTCGCCGAGGCGTCGCGTCTTGCCGGCTTTGCCGCTGCGGGCCGCGTGATCCTGCCGGCTGCGGACAAGGCGAAGTCGCCATGAGGGAAGAACGGACGGATATGACAGAACCGCACGAAACCGACCAGAAGAAGCCGCTTGGGCTGTCGCGTCCCGGCCGCCTCGAGTTGCGCAAGACGGTCGAGACCGGGCAGGTGCGCCAGAGCTTCCCCCATGGCCGCTCGAAGGCGGTGACCGTCGAGGTCAAGCGCAAGCGCACCTTCACCCAGGACGCCGGCGGCCTGCTCCACGAGGTCAAGGCGCCCGTGCCCGACTTGGCCGCGGCGCACGCCGAGGCGGCGGCCGAGGAGGCCGGTCATGCCGCGCGCACGCTCACCGAGGAGGAGCGCGCCGCGCGGGTGCGCGCGCTCAAGAGCGCCGTTCAGGCCGACTTTGAAGCGCGCCGGCGCCACGAGAGCGAGGAATCCCACCGCATCGAGGAGGAGGCGCGTCGCCGGGCCGAGGACGAGATCCGCCACAAGGTCGAGGAGGAGGCACGCCTCGAGGCCGAGGCGGAGGCGCGCCGCACGGCCGAGGACGCCGCCCTTGTGGCGCTCATCCAGCCGCGGCGCGAGACGGCCGAGGAGGCGCGCGAAGCGCCGCGCCAAGCGCGCGGTGCCGAGGCCGCCGAGCCCGAGGCGCGGGGGGCTCCCCATCTCAAGGTCGTGCCGCGTCCGGCCGCAGCGGCGGCTGCCTTGGCGCCCGAGGAGGAGGAAGAGGCCGAGCGGGCGACCAAGCGCGCGGCCGGCAAGGCGCGCCCGGCCTTGGCGCCGAAGCGTCTCGAGCCGCGCCGGCGCACCGGCAAGCTCACCATCACGCAGGCGCTCACCGACAGCGAGGAGGAGCGCGTGCGCTCGCTCGCCTCGGTGCGTCGCGCGCGCGAGCGCGAAAAGCAGCGCGCGCGCCAGGCCCTCATGGAAGCGGGCCAGAAGATCGTGCGCGAGGTGGTGGTGCCCGAGGCGATCACCGTGCAGGATCTCGCGAACCGCATGGCCGAGCGCGGCGCCGACGTGATCAAGACGCTCATGAAGCTTGGCGTGATGGCGACGATCAACCAGGCGATCGATGCCGACACCGCCGAGCTCGTGGTCGCCGAGTTCGGCCACAAGGTGAAGCGCGTCTCCGAGGCGGACGTCGAGATCGGCCTCGAGGGTATCGAGGATGCCCCCGAGAACCTGGTGCCGCGCCCCCCTGTCGTCACCGTGATGGGACACGTCGACCACGGCAAGACCTCGCTCCTGGATGCCTTGCGCGCGACCGATGTCGCCGCGCACGAGGCGGGCGGCATTACCCAGCACATCGGCGCCTACCAGGTCGTGCTCAGCACCGGCGAGCGCATCACCTTTCTCGACACGCCGGGCCACGAGGCCTTCACCGCCATGCGCGCGCGCGGCGCCAAGGTGACGGACATCGTCGTGCTCGTCGTGGCGGCGGACGACGGCGTGCAACCGCAGACGGTCGAGGCGATCAACCACGCCAAGGCCGCGAACGTTCCCATCGTGGTCGCGATCAACAAGATCGACAAGCCCGATGCCAATCCGGACCGCGTGCGCAACGATCTCCTGCAGCACGGCGTCGTGCTCGAGCAGTTCGGCGGCGACGTGCTCGCCATCGAGGTCTCGGCGACCAAGCGCACGAATCTCGAGAAGCTCGAGGAGGCCATCCTGCTCCAGGCGGAGATATTGGATCTCAAGGTCAATCCGGCGCGTTTGGCGCAGGGCACCGTGATCGAGGCGAAGCTCGAGCGCGGCCGCGGTCCGGTCGCGACGGTGCTCGTGCAGCGCGGCACGCTCAAGGTCGGCGACATCTTCATCGCCGGCGGCGAGTGGGGACACGTGCGCGCCTTGCTCGACGATCGCGGGCTGCCCATCGAGAGCGCCGGCCCGGCGGCGCCGGTCGAGGTGCTCGGGCTCAACGGCACGCCGCTCGCGGGCGATGCCTTCAGCGTGGTCGAGACCGAATCGCGCGCGCGCGAGGTCACGGAGTTCCGCCAGCGCAAGCTCCGCGACGTTCGCGTATCGCGCGGCGCGCGCGGCACCGTGGAGCAGATGTTCTCCAAGATCGCGGCGGGCGAGGCCAAGGAGCTGCCCATCGTGGTCAAGGCGGACGTGCAGGGCTCGGCCGAGGCGATCGTGAACGCGATCCAGCGCCTGGCTACGGACGAGGTCTCCGTGCGCGTGCTGCATGCCGGCGTCGGCGGCATAAACGAATCCGACATAGCACTCGCCGCCGCGACCCAGGCGCTCATCGTCGGCTTCAACGTGCGCGCCAACCCTCCGGCGCGCGAGCTCGCCGGGCGCGACGGGCTCGAGATTCGTTACTACTCCATCATCTACGACGTCGTCGACGACGTGAAGAAGATGCTCTCCGGCCTCTTGGCGCCGAGGATCGAGGAGAAGCTCCTGGGCCATGCCGAGGTGCGCGAGGTCTTCGCCATCAGCAAGGTCGGCAAGGTCGCCGGCTGCATGGTGACCGACGGGCTCGCGCGGCGCAGCGCGCGGGCTCGCCTCCTGCGCGACCATGTCGTCATCCACGACGGCAAGCTCGGCAGCCTGCGTCGCTTCAAGGAGGAGGTGCGCGAGGTCAAGGAAGGCTATGAGTGCGGCATGTCCTTCGAGAATTTCCAGGACGTGCAGAAGGGCGACATCATCGAGTGCTACGAGGTCGAGGAGGTGTCACGGGAGCTGTGATCGGCTCCTCGGCGCTTTCCGTCGTGCGCGAGCTTCTGCCGCACCCGCTTTCCGGAAGATCGTGCTGAACCCGTAGACGTGACATGACAAGACAACGTCTCAAGCCGGAGGGCCAGCGCCAGCGGCGCGTGGGCGAGGAAATTCGTCACGCCCTTGTCCGCATCATCGAGCGCGGCCATTTCCGCGATCCCGATCTCGCGGGCGTCTCCATCACCGTGACCGTGGTGCGCATGAGCCCCGATCTGCGCCATGCGACGGCGGGAGTCTTGCGCTTCGGCGGCGGCGACACGGCGGCGGTCGTCCGCGCGCTCAACCGCGCCGCCGCCTATGTGCGCGGGCAGCTCGCCCACGAGGTCAGGCTTCGCTATGCGCCCGAGCTCCGCTTCGAAGCCGATACGGCCTTCGAGCGCGCGGCCGAGCTCGACCGTCTCTTCTCGAGCCCGGCCGTGGTCCGCGACCTCGGCGCCGAGGCGGGCGAGACGGAAAGCGCCCCGCCGCGCGGCCCGGGCGAGGAGCGCGGCCGTGGCACGTAGGCGAAAGGGTGCCAAGATCGACGGATGGCTCGTCATCGACAAGCCCGCCGGCATCACCTCCGCCGCGGCCGTCAGCCGGGTGAAGCGGGTGCTGGGTGCGGCCAAGGCGGGCCATGCAGGCACGCTCGATCCGCTGGCGACGGGCGTGCTCCCGATCGCGCTCGGCGAGGCCACCAAGACCGTCGCCTATGCGATGGAGGGCTGCAAGCGCTACCGCTTCACGGTCCGCTGGGGAGAGCAGCGCACCACCGACGATGCCGAAGGCGAGGTTGTCGCGCGCTCGGACAAGCGGCCGAGCCGGGCCGAGATCGCGGCGGCATTGCCGCGCTTTGCGGGCGAGCTCGAGCAGGTTCCGCCGGCCTACTCCGCGATCAAGGTCGAAGGTCAGCGCGCCTACGATCTCGCGCGCGCGGGCGAGGCACCGGAGCTCGCGGCCCGGCGCGTCCGCGTCGAGCGCTTCGAGCTCCTTGCCGTGCCCGATGCCGACCACGCGGTCTTCGAGGTGCTCTCGGGCAAGGGCGCCTATATGCGCGGGCTCGTGCGCGATTTGGCCGTAGCCCTCGGGACTTACGGGCATATCGCGGCCCTGCGGCGGCTCTCGGTCGGGCGCTTCAGCGAGGCCGAGGCGATTTCCCTGGATAAATTCGAGGCGCTGGGGCATAGTCCCGCCGCACTTGAGCACCTGTTGCCGGTCGAGACCGCGCTGGCCGACATCCCGGCGCTGGCCCTGACCGAAATCGAGGCGAAGCTCTTGCGGAGCGGTCGCCCCGTTCAGGTGCTCCGTACCGCCGATAGAGCGAAGATCGACGGCATGGCGGACGGCGACGTGGTCTGCGCGATTTCCGGCGGCAAGCCGGTGGCGCTCGTCCGGGTCGCCTCCACACCCGTCCTCCAGCTCCGTCCGGTGCGGGTGCTTCATGTGTAACTCTTAGCTTTCAGGAGAAAGCGATGTCGATTAGCGCGGAGCGCAAGCGCGAGCTCATCGGCGAGTTCGCCCAGGGCGAGACGGACACCGGCTCGCCCGAGGTTCAAGTCGCGATCCTCAGCGAGAGGATCAAGAACCTGACCGACCACCTCAATCTCCACAAGAAGGACTTCCACTCCCGGCGGGGCCTTCTCATGATGGTCGGCCAACGCCGGCGGCTGCTCGATTACTTGCGGGTCAAGGACCTGGAGCGCTACGAGCAGCTGATCAAGCGTCTCGGCCTGCGCCGCTGACACGAGACACGCGCCATGCCGCGGGCAATCCCCACGAGAAGGCGCCACCCGCTCTCCCATGCGCGCATGGAGCGGGTCCGGCCTGCTCGCGTCCCGGTCCGGTTTCCGGAGGACGGGAGCAGCGTCGTTTTACAGCGATCCGGCAGCGACCGGATAGCGGAAGGATAGGACAAGATGTTCAAGATTTATCGGAAAGAGCTCGTCTGGGGCGGGCGTAAGCTGGTGCTCGAGACCGGCAAGATCGCACGCCAGGCCGATGGGGCCGTGATCGCAACCTATGGCGAGACCACCGTGCTCGCGACCGCTGTTGCAGAGAAGACCGTCAAGCCCGGCGTCGATTTTTTCCCATTGACCGTGAATTACCAGGAGAAGACCTTCGCGGCCGGCAAGATTCCCGGCGGCTTCTTCAAGCGCGAAGGACGCCCGACCGAGAAGGAGGTGCTCACCTCGCGTCTCATCGACCGGCCGATCCGGCCGCTTTTTGCCGCCGGCTTCACCAACGAGACCCAGATCATCTGCACCACGCTCAGCCACGATCTGGAGAACGATCCCGACGTGGTGGCCATGGTCGCGGCTTCCGCAGCGCTCACCATCTCCGGCATTCCCTTCATGGGCCCGATCGCCGCCGCCCGCGTCGGCCGCATCAACGGCGAGTTCGTGCTCAATCCGCAGATGGACGAGCTGGCCACCTCCGAGCTCGACCTCGTGGTCGCCGGCACCTCGGACGGCGTGCTCATGGTCGAAAGCGAGGCCAAGGAGTTGCCGGAGGAGACCATGCTCCAGGCCGTCATGTTCGGCCATCAGGGCTTCCAGCCGGTGATCCAGGCGATCATCGACCTCGCCGAGGCGTGCGCCAAGGATCCCTGGGCGCTGCCGAGCGTGCACACGGACAGGGAGCGCGCCTCCGCGCGGCTGGCCGAGGTCGCCGAGGAGGCGCTGCGCTCGGCCTACCGCGAGACCGTCAAGCAGACGCGGGTCGAGCGCGTGGCCAAGGCGAAGGCCGATGCGCTCGCCAAGATGATCGAGGAAGGCTTCGATGCGGAGCTCGCAGCCTCGCTTCTGAAGCCGCTCGAGAAGGAGATCGTGCGCGGCAACATCCTCAAGACCGGCCTCCGCATCGACGGGCGCGACACGCGGACCGTTCGCCCGATCGTCGCCGAGGTGGGCATCTTGCCGCGCGCGCACGGAAGCTCTCTCTTCACGCGCGGCGAGACGCAGGCGCTCGTCACCACCACGCTGGGCACCGGACAGGACGAGCAGATCATCGACGCGCTCGAGGGCGAGTACAGGGAGCACTTCCTCCTCCATTACAATTTCCCGCCCTACTCGGTGGGCGAGGCGAGCTTCATGCGCGCCCCCGGGCGGCGCGAGATCGGGCACGGCAAGCTCGCCTGGCGCGCGGTGCGTCCGCTCCTGCCGCCGAAGGAAAGCTTCCCCTACACGATCCGCGTCGTCTCGGAGATCACCGAATCGAACGGCAGCTCGTCGATGGCGACCGTCTGCGGCGCCTCGCTCTCGCTCATGGACGCGGGCGTTCCGCTCACGCGCCCCGTCGCCGGCATCGCCATGGGCCTCATCAAGGAGACGGACGGCTTAGCCGTGCTCTCCGACATCCTCGGCGACGAGGACCATCTCGGCGACATGGACTTCAAGGTCGCGGGTACGGAGCGCGGGATCACCTCGCTGCAGATGGACATCAAGATCACCGGCATCACCGAGGTGATCATGCAAACCGCGCTCGCGCAGGCGTGCGAGGGCCGCATGCACATCCTCGGCGAGATGGCGAAAGCGATCACCGGCTCGCGCGAGGGCGTGAGCAAGCATGCGCCGCGCATCACCACGCTCCACATTCCCAAGGACAAGATCCGCGAGGTGATCGGCACGGGCGGCAAGGTCATCCGCGAGATCTGCGAGGTCACGGGGGCCAAGATCGACATCGAGGACGACGGCACGGTCAAGGTGGCAGCGGTCGACGAGACCGCGGCCCAGGCAGCGGTCGACTGGATCCGCAACATCGTGGCCGAGCCCGAGGTGGGCGCGATCTACCGCGGCAAGGTGGTCAAGCTCGTCGACTTCGGCGCCTTCGTGAATTTCCTCGGCAGCCGCGACGGCCTCGTGCACGTCTCGGAGATGGCGCCTTACCGCGTCAAGCAGCCCTCCGACGTCGCCAAGGTAGGAGACCAGGTCTACGTCAAGGTGCTCGGCATCGACGAGCGCGGCAAGGTTCGCCTCTCCATGAAGGTGGTCGACCAGAAGACGGGCAAGGAGGCCGCAGCGCAGCCGAGCGAACGCGAGCCGAGGCGCGAGGAGGGTGGCCCGCGCGAGGCCGGCCGCGCCGACTGAGCGCCGCCGGAGATGCGCCTCTCGAGGGCGCGCTTGACGCGCCGGTGAAAGGGGCCTCGCGGGACGCGGCCGCGCGAGGCGGCCGCTGCCGCTGGCGTCCCCGCATTCTTTCCTATTACCTGCTTGCAGTGTTTCGCGCCCCGTGGCGCGAAGCCTGCAAGCAGGTACATCACTTTGAGCTTGTACCGATTTCGCGGCTCGTGAGTCGCCGGCAGGCGACTCACGAACTCGCGAAAGTCGGTACTAGACGAGCTGCAGGAATATCACGATCAAACCGATGACCGAGACGCCCCACGCCGCCGTGCGCAGCCAGGGTATGCCGACAAGATAGATGACCGCGTAAGCAAGCCTTGCCCACAAGAAGAGCTCGGCGCCGAGGAGAGTGGCGCCATTGGCTTTGCCGCTGGCGGCTGCAACCAGCACGAGTGCGGCAAAGAGAATGAGATTCTCGAGCATGTTGCGGTGGGCGCGCTGCGCCCGTCCCGCCCAACCAGTGAGCGTCGGCAAATTCTCTCGATTGCCGATGAGCGGCATCAAACCCACCTGCAGAGCCGCACCGACAGCCGCCACCAACATCTGGGCGAAGGTCAGTACGACGGCGCATGTGAGCAGCCTGAGATCGGGCGACATGTTTTCCTCCCCGGTTCACGGTGCCGATCCGGCGTCAGTTGAGGCGCTTCGGCACTCTTCACTCGAACTCAGTGCGTGATATAGCCCGGCAGTCGGCCGCGCGCCAGCGGGATTTCACCGCGGCCCGAGGCGCGGCGACACGGAGCCGCGGCCGAAGGGGCCGCCTTGTTGGGGGCGGCCCCTTACCGTACACTCCGGCAGATCGAAAAGACTCGTCCCGTCTTGCCTCGCTCGACTTTGCGGCGAGAGCCGATTTCTCGCGCAAGCCGAGCATCCGGGGGTACTGATTTCTCGAGCCGGGAGAAGGGCCTCCGCAATGAGCCGGCCGGACTTGCGTCTTCCCAAGGTGATCGGGCACCGCGGTGCGGCACTGCGCGCACCGGAGAACACGCTCGCCGGCTTCCGCAAGGCGGCGGAGCTCGGTTGCCGCATGGTCGAATTCGACGTGCGGCTCAGTCTCGACGATATGCCGGTCATCTTCCACGACGACCAGCTCGAGCGCGTGACCGGTGCTAAAGGGGCGGTGGGGACGACGCTCTTCCGCGATCTCAAGTCTCTCGATGCGGGCGCCCACTTCGCTCCCGCCTATCGAGGCGAGGCAATCCCGAGTCTCGAGGAGGCGTTGGCGCTTCTCAAGACCCTCGCGCTCGCCTTCGATCTCGAGCTCAAGGCGGAGCCGGGTCGCGAGGGAAGGCTCGCCGAGGCGGTGGTGCGCGCGCTTCAGCGACTGTGGCCTGACGACTTGCCGGCCCCCCTCGTCACCAGCTTCCAGCCCGACGCGGCGGCTGCCTTCCAACGCCACGCTCCGGACGTCCCGCGCGGCTATCTCGTCGAAGTCCTGCCGCGCGATTGGCGACGGGTGGCGGAGCGGCTCGGCGCTGCCGTCGTGATCTGCAATCAGCGCCTGCTCTCGCTGGATGCCGTGCGCGCCGTCAAGGCGGCCGGCTATCCGCTTCTCGCCTATACGGTCAACCATGCGGCCCGCGCGGGCGAGCTCTTCGCACTTGGCGTGGACGGCCTCATCAGCGACATGCCTGACGCGATCATGGCGGCACTTTAGCAACCTCTGTTGGGCAAGGGAGCGGCTTTCGGCGCTGCAACATGATTTGCGGACCTGCGCCATCGCTCATCGGGCGAAGCGATTCCACTTCATAACCTTGCAAAATCGCACTATATGCACTGTTGGCGACGAGCCGGCCGGAGCCCGCGCGGCGCCGGGCCGGCCGGTTTTGACTATAGGCAAGGGATCGGGAGAAAGAGTGAGGACGCTCAATCCGGTTCTCATTTCCGGGTGCGAGGTGCTGCCGCTGGTTGAGGGCGGCAAGGGTATCTCCGTGTCCAACGGCGAGAGCTCGGGCGCCTGGGCCGCGGCCGGCGGCGTCGGCACCTTCTCCGGGGTCAATGCCGACTCTTACGACGAGAACGGCGACCTCGTCTCGCAGCTCTATTACGGCCGCACGCGGCGCGAGCGCCACGACGAGCTCGTCGCCTACGCCATCAAGGGGGCGCTGCACCAGGCCAGGGTCGCCTACGAGTCGGCCTTGGGCCAAGGCCGCATCCACATGAACGTTCTGTGGGAGATGGCGGCGGCCGAAACCATCCTCCATAGCGTGCTCGAGCGCGCCAAGGGCCTGATCAACGGCGTCACCTGCGGCGCCGGCATGCCCTATCGGATCGCCGAGATCTGTGCCCGCTACAGCGTCCACTATTATCCGATCATCTCCTCGACGCGCGCCTTCCGCGCGTTGTGGAAGCGCGCCTATCACAAGTTCCGCGACTGGCTCGGCGGCGTCGTTTACGAGGATCCTTGGCTCGCCGGCGGCCACAACGGGCTCAGCAACGCCGAGGATCCGACCAAGCCGGAACCCCCCTTCCCGCGCGTGAAAGCCTTGCGCGATTTCATGAACGAGGCCGGCCTCAACCACACGCCCATCATCATGGCAGGCGGGGTGTGGTTCCTGCGCGAGTGGGAGGATTGGATCGACAACGCGGAGCTCGGCCCCATCTGCTTCCAGTTCGGCACGCGGCCGCTGTTGACCAAGGAGAGCCCGATCTCCGATGCCTGGAAGGAGCGCCTGCTGACGCTCAAGAAAGGGGACGTGCTGCTGCATCGCTTCAGCCCGACCGGCTTCTACTCCTCCTCCGTCAAGAACAAGTACCTCGAGGAGCTTTACCAGCGCACGAGCCGCCAAGTGGCCTTCACCCCCGAGCCGGTCGGCCAGCACGATACGGTGTTCCCCGTCGGTCCGCGCCGGCGCGTCGTCTACGTCACCGCCGCGGACAAGGCGCGCGCGGACGCCTGGGTGGCGCAAGGCTTCACCGAGGCGCTCAAGACGCCGGACGCCACCATCATCTTCGTCACCCCCGAGAAGGCGCGGGAGATCCGCACGGACCAGATCAATTGCATGGGCTGCCTGTCGGCCTGTCTCTTCTCCAACTGGTCGCAGAACGAGCCCTACAGCACCGGGAGGAAGGCCGATCCGCGCTCCTTCTGCATCCAAAAGACGCTGCAGCACATCAGCCACGGGGGCGATGTCGACAGCCAGCTCATGTTCGCCGGGCATAACGCCTATCGCTTCGCCGCCGACCCCTTCTACGCCAACGGCTTCATTCCGACGGTACGGCAACTGGTCGAGCGCATCCTGACCGGCGATTGAGGGTCGCGCCCGAGAGGGCCGCAGCACCCGAGGAAAAGCTTTATTTTTTCCGAGGATTGCGGCAGGGTACGCGCCATGCTTGAGGTCAACCCTCCGTTCCTGGAGCCCAGGTGAAGCGCATGCCGAGAGCCCGTCAATTCGCCCCCGTGCTCGAACGCCTGAGAAGCGCCGGATTGAGGCCGACCCGCCAGCGCTTGGCGCTCGCACGCCTGCTCTTCGACAAGGCCGCGCGGCATGTGAGCGCCGAGCAGCTTCATGCCGAGGCGGTTGCCGCGAGCATCCCCGTTTCGCTCGCCACCGTATACAACAGCCTGCACCAATTCACCGCTGCCGGGCTTTTGCGCGAAGTCGTGGTCGAGGCCGGCCGCTCCTACTTCGACACCAATACCTCCGAGCACCATCACTTCTACCACGAGGACAGCGGCTCTCTGCAGGATATCGCCGGCTCCGAGCTCGGCGTTTCCGATCTGCCCACACCGCCCAGCGGCACCACTGTCTCGCGCATCGACGTTATCGTGCGCTTGCGACGAAATTAGAAATTTTCTTTCCTATTTTCCAAGACATTAGAAACCTTCCTCGAATAATTCTAATCTATTGACAGGGAGGGCTCGAGAGCGCGATAAAAGCGTCGGCGGCTCGCCGATTGCCCGCGTCCGCGCACGGCCACGGGCCGCGCTCATTGCCGTTACGTCACTTGCATGTGAAGGGAGAAAACCATGGCGTCGCTCAAGGGATCCAAGACCGAGGAAAACCTCAAAGCCGCATTCGGCGGAGAGTCTATGGCCAATCGCCGCTACCTCTATTTCGCCCAGAAGGCGGATGTGGAGGGCTACAACGACGTATCCGCCGTCTTCCGCTCGACCGCCGAGGGCGAGACCGGCCACGCCCATGGCCACCTCGAGTTCCTCGAGGCGGTGGGCGATCCGGCGACCGGCAAGCCGATCGGCAAGACCTCGGACAATCTCAAGGCCGCGATCGCGGGCGAGACGCACGAGTACACGGA
The DNA here is from genome assembly GCA_052143835.1 of Alphaproteobacteria bacterium. Classification (GTDB taxonomy): domain Bacteria; phylum Pseudomonadota; class Alphaproteobacteria; order JACZXZ01; family JACZXZ01; genus DASPPM01. The sequence continues at coordinate 3,326 of JBKQRV010000210.1, read as the reverse complement.
TATGTATCCGGGCATGGCTCGCACCGCGCGCGACGAAGGTTTCGAGGAGATCGCCGACTGGTTCGAGACGCTCGCCAAGGCCGAGCGCTCGCACGCCGGCCGCTTCCAGAAGGCGCTCAGCGACCTCAAGTAGCAGCTCGCGGGCGGTTTCGAGACAGGTCGTGGAAAGGGGCGCGGATCCGTGGCGGATCCCGCCCTCGACCACGCGCCGCATGCGCTGATCCTGCGGCCGTCGTCGCGGAAGGGAACGAGCGATGAGAGAAGGCAGCCTCGAGGCGCCGACGCGCCATCCCCTTGCCTGGCAGGATCCCGACTTCTACGACCCCGTGAAGCTCGAGGCGGAGACGCGCCGCGTCTTCGACATCTGCCACGGCTGTCGGCGCTGCTTCAATCTCTGCGACTCCTTCCCGCGCCTCTTCGACCTCATCGACCAGTCTGAGAGCGGCGAGCTCGACCATGTCAGGAGCGCCGACTTCGGCCAGGTGGTGGACGCCTGCACGCTCTGCGACATGTGCTTCATGACGAAGTGCCCCTACGTGCCGCCGCACCCCTTCAACCTCGATTTTCCGCACCTCATGCTGCGCCACCGCGCGGTTGCGGCGCGCGCGGGCCGCGTCCGCCGGTCCGAGCGCGAGCTGGCCAAGACCGACCGCAACGGCCGGCTCGCCGGGCTCGCTGCTCCCTTTGCCAACTGGGCGAGCGATACGGCAAACAAGCTGACGCGTCCCGTGCTCGAGAAAATGGCCGGCCTCGATCGCCGGGCAGCACTTCCCAAGTTCACCGGCACGACCTTTGCGATGCGCGCGCGGGAGACGGTGCCCGCGCTCAACGAGAATGCGCCGGCCTTCGGCCGCAAGGCCGTGCTCTACGCCACCTGCTTCGTCAATTACAGCGATCCGGAGGTGGGCATGGCGGCGCGCGCGGTGCTCGCCAAGAACGGGGTCGAGACCGAGGTGGTCTATCCGCGCTGCTGCGGCATGCCGCTCCTCGAGCAGGGCGCCATCGACAAGGTGGCGGCGAATGCCAAGGCCGTCGCCGCCGAGCTCAAGGAGTGGATCGCCAAGGGCTACGACGTGGTGGCATTGGTGCCATCCTGCGCGCTCATGCTCAAGTTCGAGTGGCCGCTCATTCTTCCCGGCGACAAGGACGTGAAGCTGCTCTCCACATCGACCTACGACGTGAGCGAATACGTCGTCGACATCGCCAAGAGAGAGGGCCTGGCGGAGGGCTTGCAGCCGATCGAAGGCGGGGTTGCCGTGCATCTCGCCTGTCATGCCCGCGCCCAGAACATGGGACAGAAAGGCGCCGAAATGCTGCGTCTCATTCCGGCGACCGAGGTGCAGGTGATCGAGCGCTGCTCCGGGCACGGCGGCTCGTGGGGCTGCAAGAAGGAGTTTTTCGAGGTCGCCCTCAAGGTGGGCCGACCGGTGGCACGCCAGGCCGCCCAAAGTGGGATGGCCTATCTCTCCTCCGAGTGCCCGCTCGCCGGCATGCATATCGCCCAGGGTATGGAGAAGGTGGAAAGCGAGGGTGCTGTGCCGAAGCTCATCACTCATCCGATCCAGATCTTCGCCCGCGCCTACGGGCTCGGCAGCTAAGCGATCAGGCGGAGGGAAGGAAGCCGCACATGACCAACAAGCATGAACTTGTCGCCGGCGATCTGTTGTCGATGGCGGAGTACGGCAAGATACGCCGCGACGAGCGCCAGAGGATCGTCGAGCTCAAGCGCCGGCGCCGCGTCGAGGTCGGGCCGTTCGCGACCTTCTACTTCGAGTGCTACGAGACCATGCGCCAACAGGTGCACGAGATGCTCTTCATCGAGAAGGGCGGTCCCGAGCAGGTGCCAGGCGAGCTCGCGGCTTATAATCCGCTCGTTCCCAAGGGAAACGAGCTCGTCGCCACCCTCATGATCGAGATCGACGAGCCTGCGCGGCGCCAGGCGATGCTGGCGCGGCTGGGCGGAATCGAGGAGACCGCCTTCCTCAGGATCGCGGGCGAGGCGGTGAAGGCCGAGGCGGAGAAGGACCTCGATCGCACCACCGAGGAGGGCAAGGCCTCATCGGTGCAATTCATCCACTTCCGCTTGACGCCGGCGCAAATAGCAAAATTCAAGACGCCGGGCAGCGAGATCATTCTCGGCCTCAGCCACCCCGCTTACGGCCACATGGCGCTCATCCCCGAAGCCGTGCGGGCCGAGCTCGCCAAGGATCTGGATTAGGGCGGCCTCCTCTAAGTCCAATCAACATTCGTTTCATTGTCATTCCGGAAGCTTAGGCGAGCCCGGGAAAAGCGGAGCTTTCCCGGTTGCGAGCCTTGCTATCCGGAATCCATGCCTCCCGCTCGCGCGGTCCAGGCCGTGGATTCCGGATCGCGCAAATCATCGCATGTGCGATGACTTGCTTGTCCGGAATGACGGCCGTGAAGATGAATGTCGATTCCTCTCGAGCGCAATATTTGCCAACGCCCGCCTACTCGATCTTCTCGTCGGGGTAGACCCCCCAGAACTCGGTGCGCTTGAGCCAGCCGCGGTAGCCGCCCGCCTCGACGCGGCACCAGGGCCCGCTGCATGCGAGGAGCTGGCCGACCACGTCGGGCTCGACCCTCGCGACCACGGAAGCGCCGTCCCGAGGCTCGCGCCGGAGGGCGCGGATGGCCCCGCTCACGACGATGCCGCGCCGGCTGGAGAGCAGGTTCTGATGCACCCAGCCTTCGGTCCCTTCGATGTCGCGTACCTTGCGGTAATTTTCATGCTCGGCGATGACCTCGACGGGCATGCCCTTGCGCTCGAACACCCACTCGACGGGATATTGCACGCCTGGGCCGGCGCGCACGTTGACCTTGTCCGAACGAAGGGTGACGAAGCGCGGAATGGGCAGACCCGATTCGGCCGCACGCGGCCCCCCTGCCTGGGCGACAATGAAAAGTCCCATCGCCAAGGCGAGGATGAGCCGGAAGCGGAGCCGTCGCAGTGCCTCGGGTATGGGGTGAAAGATCAAGGGTTCCGTGAGCTCAGAAGGGACGCCCCTCTCTTTAACGGCCGCACCTTGCCTTGGTCAAGCAGAGCCGCCCGCAGGGCTGGACAAGACCCCCGGGGATTGCTATGGCAAGCCGCGCCCCGCGGCATCTCGCTCGGCGGCGACAGGCTCCCAGGGGCTCTCCATGCCGACGCGCAAGCCGCTCGTCATCGTCACGCGCAAGTTGCCCGACGTGATCGAGACGCGCATGATGGAGCTCTTCGAGACGCGGCTCAATCGCGACGATAAGCCGCTAGCTGAGGCCGCTCTCACCGAGGCGGTCGCGACGGCCGACGTGCTCGTGCCGACGGT
>JBKQRV010000209.1:0-38764 GCA_052143835.1 Alphaproteobacteria bacterium | reverse complement strand
TGCTGGAGACGGATGTCCTGGTGATCGGCGGCGGTGCCGCCGGATCGAATGCCGTGCTCAAGGCCGCCGACCGGGGTGCCAAGGTGACCATGGTCGTGAAGGGCCTGCTCGGCAAGAGCGGCTGCTCCATCTTCGCCGCCCACATACCGTATCGTGACACCAGCACCGACCATGACACGAGCACCGAGCAGAAAGCCCGCGACTTCCAACGCTTCATGGTCCGCATGGTCCGCTACTACAACCATTACCTGACGGACCAGGAGTATTGCCGACGCCTGCGACTCTACATGCGCGCCGAGTTCTTTGCCGATCTCGAGCGGCTGGGAATCTACTGGCGGCGCGACGCCGAGGGGCGCCTGCAGGCGATCGAGAGCCGCACGCCCGCGCTCGTCGCTCACAAGCAGGGTGCCACGGGCCCCATCATCATGGACAAGCGCAGGCGCGAGATTCTCCGCCGCGGCATCCCGGTCCACGAGGAATGCGCGGTGACCTCGCTCGTGACCGACGGCGAGCGCGTGGTCGGCGCCACGGTCTTCGATTATCGCCGCGGCCGCTTCTTCGCCATCGCCGCCAAGAGCACGATCCTCGCGACCGGCCATTCCGACTATCTGGCGACGCGCTCAACGGGCACGCGCGAGCAGTCGGCCGACGGCATCGCCATGGCGGTGCGCGTCGGCGTCGAGCTCGCCAATCTGGAGATCCAGTGGTGGCACGTCAGCGACGTGCTCGAGCCGCGCGCCTGGATGCGCTACCACCTCTATCCCAATCCGCTCATGGGGACCGAGGAGACCTCGCGGCTCTACAACTCCGTGGGCGAGATCTTCTTCGAGCAGAAGACCCACAGCCCCGGCGCCTCGGCGCCGTATTACGAACAGATCCGCCGTCTTTCGCGAGAGGTGATGGCGGGCAAGGCGCGTTGGGACGGCGGCTACTACTCGGGCTACGACCACATCCCGCGCGAAATCACCAACGCCTATCAGCACCAGGCCAAGGTATGGAGCAAGTTGGGCCTGGATATCGGCAAGGACCGCATCGAGTGCGGCATCACCTGGCACATGCGCCAGGGTGGGGTCAACGTCGACACCGAGCGCATGGAGACGAACCTGCCGGGCCTCTATATCGCCGGCGGCATCGGCTGTCATTATCTCGGCGGCGTGGCGCCTTGCAGCTACGACGGCAAGGTGGCGGCCGAAGCGTCGTCGTCGTCGGCGCTGGAGGGTGCTCGGCGGCCGCTTTCCGAGCAGGCGCTTGAGGCGGAGGAGAGCCGAGTGTTCGGCTTCCTGCGCGCGGGGCCGGACGGGGTGCGGCCGATCCAGGCGAAGCTCCGCATCCGGGAGATCATGTGGCAGCTCGGCTACATCAAGAGCGAGCAGAAGCTGCAGACGGCCCTGGCGGCGCTGCGGCAGGCACGCGAGGAGATGGTGCCGCGCCTCAGCCTGCCGAGCACGTCTAGGTGCTGGAATACGGCGTGGATGGACGCGCTCGACGCGTGCTCGATGCTCGATGCCTGCGAAGCGACGGTCCGCTCGGCGCTGAACCGGAAGGAGAGCCGGGGACCGTTCTTCCGCGAGGACTATCCCTACGTCGACAACGAGAACTGGCTGTGCCGCAACATCGTCAGCCGCGTGAACGGCGAGTGGCGGTCGCGCACGACGCCGATCGCGGTCCCCTACCTGAGGCCGGAGAAAAATCGTGAGCCCTTCTTCGAAGCAGACTACTGAGCCGGACAAGGTCCGGGTCCGAATCTACCGCTTCGATCCCGAGACCGATCGCGAGCCGCGCTACGAATCCTACGAGGTGCCGCGCACCCCGCGCATGCGCATCATGGACGTGCTCGACTATGTTCACGAGATCAAGGAGGTGGACTTCGGCTACCGCTGGCTCTGCGGCACGAAGAAATGCGGCACCTGCGCCGTGAACGTCAACGGCTCGCCCAAGCTCGCCTGTTGGGAGGAGGCGGAGCCGGAGATGACGATCGAGCCGCTGAGCAACCTCCCGCTCGTGCGCGACCTGGTGACCTCGCGGGATCCCTTCGAGGCGTTCCTGGCCAAGCTTTCGCCGCTCGTCGTGCGCAAGCGGGATTATCCGGGCTTCCCGGAGCCGCTTTCGGAGCAGGACATGGCGCCGACCGCGCACTTGCGCGACTGCATCCAATGCCTGGCGTGCCAGTCGGCCTGCCCGGTGCTGCAGCAGCCCGACAGCGGCTTTGCCGGCCCGGCCCTGTTGGTGGCGTTGAGCGAGCTGGCCCAGGACCCGCGCGACGAGGCCGACCGCGCGCGGCTCGCCGACGAGGTGGCGCAGGTCTTCAAGTGCGTGTCCTGCTATGAATGCGAGCGCGTCTGTCCGACCGAAATTCCGATCGTCAGCGAGGCGATCCAACCGCTCAAGCGTCTGGTCTATCGCAGGGGAGAGGCCGCGGGAGCGCGGCGCGCGCACGCGTTCCTCGATGTGGTCAAGGCGCGCGGCCGCGCCGAGGCGGCACCTATAGCGCTCAAGACCAAGGGCATCAGCCTGAACGCCTTGCGCCTCGCGTTCCGCCTCATGCTGCGCGGAAAGCTCAGCCTCGCCGACGTCTTCCCGAAGCGGCCGTCGCCCGGGGTCGAGGCGATGCGGAAAACCTACCAGTCCGATGGGGACGCCAAATGAAACGGAGATATGCGTATTTTCCCGGCTGCTCGGCCAAGGGGACGTGCCGCGAGCTCGACCTCAGCACCCACGCGGTCGCCGCCCTGTTCGACGTCGAGCTCAAGGAGCTCGAGAACCCGGGCTGCACCGGTGCGCGGGAGTTCCGTGCCGTCAGCGAGCAGCTGCATCTGACGGCGAACGGCCGCATCCTGGCTCTCGCGGAGCGCGAGGGTTGCGATCTGGTGGCGGTGTGCGACACGTGCTTGCTGAACTTGACCGAGACGAACCGGCGGCTCAAAGCCGACGCGGCGGCGCGCGACGCCGTCAACCGGGCCCTGGCCGGGGAGGGGCTCGCCTTCAAAGGCGAGAGGGAGGTCAAGCACTTCCTTTGGGTGATGACCGAGGACCTCGGCGAGGAACGGCTCAAGGAGCGAGTCGTGCGGCCGTTGCGCGGGCTCAAGGTGGCGCCCTTCTACGGCTGTCACATCCAGCGTCCGAGCACGGTCTACGGGGCGAGTGCCGCGGGCGAGGCGCCCGCGCTCGATCGGCTCTGCCGGCTGCTGGGGGCCGAGGTCGTCGAGTACCCGGGGGCCAACAAGTGCTGCGGCTTCCATGTCGTCGGCGTCGAGGAGCGCATCGCGGTGCGGATGAGCGGGGGCCATCTCTCCAACGCCAAGACGAACGGCGCCCAATGCATCGTTACACCTTGTCCCCTGTGCCACACCGTGTTCGACGCCTACCAGCCGAGCATCGAGCGCGAATTCCGCAGCAAATACGAGGTTCCCGTTCTTCACGTCTCGCAGCTCGCAGGCTTGGCCTTCGGGCTCTCCGCCGCGGCGGTGGCCTTGTCCCGCCATGTCGTCGGCTGCGACAGCGTGCTCGCGCACATCGGATACGGCGCTGCGCAGGCGACCGCATCCGTGAGATAATCGCTGGCACGCGGCCGCACCGGCGCCCGGGGCGCGCGAGCTCGAGCAAGCGCAGGGTAAGATCGGCCGCAGGCTCGCAAAGCGACGCGGCATGGAACAAGTGCTGGGAGCACATCTCTCTCGAACGCAGGGAGCGTCGACATGATTGGGAACAATGGCCGTCGGAACTCCGGCACACGCCGGATCTCGCGGAGAAATCTCTTAAAGGGCGCCGGCGCAAGCCTCGTCTTGGCCGGGATGTTGCCTAGCATCGGCCGCAGCGCACGCGCGGCGGCCGGGAAAGTGGTGGTGCGGACGGGCGGGGGCGCCTACGAGGACGCCTTGCGCAAGGCCATCTTCGAGCCCTTCACCGCCGAAACCGGGATCGAGGTCGTGCCGTTCGCCACGAACGTGGCCAAGCTCGTCGCCATGGTCGAGGCTCACGACATCCAGGTCGACGTCGCCGATCTCGGGGAATTCACCACGGTGACTTTCGAGAAGCGCGGCGCCTTGGAGAAGATCGACCGCTCGAAGTTCACGCGCACCGAGCTCTCCGACGTGAGCACGGTCGAGGACTATTACGTGGGCGAGAACACCTACGCGACGGTGATGGGCTACAACAAGGACACCTTCGCCTCCAAGCATCCTCGGAACTGGGCCGAATTCTGGGACGTCAAGACCTTTCCCGGCTCGCGCATGCTCGAGGACATGGCGGCCGAGTTCCCCAACCTCGAATTCGCGCTTCTGGCCGACGGCGTGGCGATGGACAAGCTCTACCCGCTCGACGTTCCGCGCGCCTTCAATAAGCTGCGCGAAATTCGGCCGAACATCACGAAGTGGTGGGATTCCGGTGCGGTGTGCGCGCAAATGCTGGCCAACAAGCAGGTCGTGCTGGGCAGCGTGTGGAGCGGCCGTATCCTGCCGCTCGTCGACGAGAACGCGCCCGTCGCGATCGAGTGGAACCAATCGGCGGTGCAGCTCCAGACGCTGTGCATCATCAAGGGCGCGCCGAATCTCGAGAACGCGCACAAGTACATCGACTTCGCCTTGCAGCCGAAGCCGCAGGCGGAGGTTGCGCGCCTTTCCGGCTACGGTCCGGTGAACAAGAAGGCGTTCGCGCTCATCGACGCCGCGATGGCCACGAGGATGCCGACCTCGCCCGAGCATGCGAAGATCTCCTTTGCCACCAATGCCAGGTGGTGGGTCGAGCATAAGGCCGAAGTCGCCGACAAGTGGCAGGCGTTCGTCCTGGGCGAATAGCGGCGCGCCTTGCGCGGGACCGCGCCGAGAGGCCGTCGGGAGCGCGAGATGGCCGGTCCAAGAGGGGAAGGTGTTGCGCGCCGCGGCGCGCCGGTTCGCCTGGAGGGCCTGGAGAAGGCCTATGGCGAAACGGTCGCCGTGCGCGACGTCACGCTGTCGGTGGCGGCCGGCGAATTCATCACGCTCCTCGGCCCGAGCGGCTCGGGCAAGACCACGACCTTGATGATGATCGCGGGCTTCGTCCCCGAATCCGCCGGCGAAATCTACATCGACGACCGGCCGATCGGCCGCGTGCCGCCGGAGCGCCGCGAGCTCGGCATGGTGTTCCAGAGCTACGCGCTCTTCCCCCACATGACCGTCGCCGAGAACATCGCCTTCCCCTTGCGCATGCGCGGCTGGCCGCGCGGCGAGATCCGGCAAAAGGTCGCCTCGGCGCTGGAGATGGTCAAGCTCCCCGGCTACGAGGAACGCGCTCCGCGCCAGCTCTCCGGCGGCCAGCAGCAGCGGGTGGCGCTCGCGCGCGCCATCGTCTTCGAGCCGCGGGTGCTGCTCATGGACGAGCCGCTCGGCTCGCTCGACAAGAAGCTCCGCGAGCATATGCAGGCCGAGATCAAGCGCATTCAGCGCCAACTCGATATGACCGTGATTTACGTCACGCACGATCAGGACGAGGCGCTGACCATGTCCGACCGGATCGCGGTCATGCACCACGGCCGCATCCAGCAGGTCGGCAGCCCGACGGCCTTGTACGACGAGCCCATTAACGCCTTCGTCGCCGACTTCATCGGGGAGTCGAACTTCGTCGGCGGCACCGTGACTTCCGTGGACGCCGACGGCACGGCGGAGGTGAGGCACGCGAGCGGCCGGACCTTCCGGGCGGCATGGCACGGCTCGGTCCGGCCGGGCACGTCGGTGGTCGCCTCGATCCGTCCCGAGCGTCTCACCTTTGCCGCCGAGACCGCCGCGGATTTCCCCTGCAACCTGTGGCAAGGCCGGATCAGCGAGATCATCTTCATCGGCGACGCCACGAAGTACAAGATAGCACTCGAAGACCTGATTCTCACGGTCAAGACCCAGGATCGCGATTTCGGTGCGCGGGCACGCGTCGGCGACGAGGTCGGGGTGCGCTGGAGCCCGGCCCATACGACGCTCCTGCATCATGCGCCCGACTCGTGAGGCCGCGCATGGAGCAAAGGAAACCCGCCCTACCCTTGGCTCCCGCCGCCGGTGACGGTGCTGGCGGGCGACCGGCGTCGCGCAGACGGGATCGCTCCTCGCTCACGGGATTCCTGTTGCTCCCTGCGCTCCTGTTCCTGGCGATCTTCTTCGCCTACCCGATGATCGACATCGTGGTGCGCAGCTTCGCGGATCCCGGCGGCTTTACCTTGGCGCACTACGGCCAGGTCATCGAGCATCCCGTCTACCTTCGCGTCTTCCAGATCACCTTCGAGATCGCCTTCACCGTGACGCTACTGACGCTGCTGCTGGGCTATCCCTTGGCCTACGTCCTCGCCGGTGCTGGCAAGCTGGCGGCGAGCGTCATCATGGCGTGCGTGCTGTTGTCCTTCTTCACGAACATCCTCGTGCGCACCTATGCGTGGATGATCATCCTCGGACCGGAGGGCGTGATCAACCAGCTGCTCCGCTACGAGGGTCTTGGCGGCGTGAAGCTTCTCTACAACCGCTACGGCGTTCTGATCGGGATGACCTACGCGCTGCTTCCCTACATGGTGCTCACGCTCTACAGCGTGATGCGCGGCATCGACCGCAGATTCCTCCAGGCGGCGCGGAACCTCGGGGCAAGCGACTGGAGGGCCTTCTGGCACGTGTTCCTGCCCTTGAGCCTCCCCGGGGTGGTCGGCGGGTCGCTCCTGGTCTTCATCCTCTCGGTGGGATACTTCATCACGCCGCGCCTCCTGGGCGGCGCGCGCGATCAGATGATCGCCATGGTCATCGAGCAGCACGTGGAGCTCGGCGTGAACTGGGGCTTCGCCTCGGCGCTCGCGATCATCCTCTTGTTCCTGACGACCGCCGGGTTCCTGCTTTACGACCGCTTGGTCGGCCTGAAATCGCTTTTCGAAAGCAAGGTCTGATGAGCGCGCCCGTGGAGATCGGCTACGTCGCGGGAGGAGCGTGGAAGCGCCGGGCGCTCCACGCCGCCGCCGTCCTCATCCTCGCCTTCCTTCTCTTGCCGATCGTCATCATCATCCTGCTCTCGTTCAGCTCCGGGCTCTATCTGCAATTCCCGCCGCCCGGCTTTTCGCTCCAGTGGTACGAGCGCTTCTTCCGCGATCCCCAATGGATGACCTCGCTGTGGCTCAGCGCCCGGGTTTCAATGATGTGCACGGCGCTTTCCGTGGTACTCGGCGTGCTGGCCTCCATTGTCCTGGTGCGCGAGCGCTTTCCGGGCAAGACGGCCGTCTACGTGCTGATCCTCTCGCCGCTGATCGTCCCCGGCATCATCATCGCGATCGCGGTCTTCTTCCTCTTCTCGCGCCTGCACATGATGGGCAGCCCCGTGGCCATGGCGCTCGGCCAGGCGGTGCTGACCCTGCCGCTCGTCGTCGTCATCGTCTCGGCAACCTTGCAGGGCTTCGACCAGCGTCTCGAGCAGGCCGCGATCATCCTCGGCGCCTCGCCGACGCGCGCCTTCTTCCATGTCACGCTGCCGATCATAAGCCCCGGGGTGATTTCGAGCGCGCTCTTCGCCTTTCTGGCTTCGTTCGACGAGCTGCTCGTTCCCCTGCTCTTGGCGGATCCGACCACCATGACGCTGCCGGTGCGCATCTGGACGAGCGTGACCATGCAGATCGACCCGACCATCATTGCGGTCAGCTCGGTCCTTGTCGCGGTCGCCCTCACGGTGCTCGTCTCGGCGGGCGCCTTGCGCCGCAGCCGGGCGTGAGCGGCGCGATGCTTTAAATGGTCAAATCAAGCGATCCGGATCGGGCCCCGTCGGGAGTCTGATTGCGCGCACTGTCGCTCCGATCGATTCATCGGCGAAGGAAGCAGCAGGATCGAGGTCGACACGCGGGCAACGCTCGCGGCCTTGAGCCGGCTCAGCTGGCCGCGGGCAAATGGTGCTTGGCGAGATAGGCGCGGTAGGCCTCAACCTCGGCGGCGATGCGCGCCTGGTCCCAGCCCAGGATGTCGGCCACGGCGCTGGCGGCCCGCTCGGCGGCACCCGCGGCCATGGTCGCCGTCCAGCCGGCACCGGTGCGGCGGAACAAGAGGTCCGCCAGATTGGTCACGTGCTCGTGCTGTGCTGCGTGGTGCAGATCGGCGATCTTGATCGCGGCGTAGTCGTCGAGCAGCGGCGGCGAGTTCTGGTTCTCGGGGAAAAGCCGCGCCGCGTAAGAGAGCGCTTGCGGCTGCCCTGAGGGCGCCAGCCGTGAAGCTACCGCCTTCGCGATCTCGATGCCGGCGGAGCGGTGGGTCATGATCGGTCCGGCGGTTAGTGCGAAGACGTTGGGCATGCCTTCGCGGCCGAGATCGTGCAGCTCGCGCGAGCGCTTTCCCTTCGGCAGGGCTTCGTCATAGGTGAGCGGCCGCACGCCCGCCCAGCTGAAGATCACGTCGCCGCGCTTGAGCCCGAGCGAGGGCAGCAGGTGATTGGCCTCGCCGAGCAGGAATTCGATTTCCTCCTCGAGCGGGCGGATGTCGTCGAGATTCCCCTCGTAGAGGGTCTCCGTCGGGCCGAAATAATGCAGCCCACGCCACGGCACGCAATAGAAGCCCTCGTTCTCGCGGTTGAGGGTGGCGATGCCGTAGTTCTGGCACTCGGGCGGGAGGCGAACCATGATATGGGCGCCCTTGGTGCCGGTAATCTTGCGTTTGGGGTGCTGCCCGCCGGCGGCGCGCCGGTTGACCTCGTCGATCCAGATCCCGGCCATGTTGAGCACGAGCTTGGCGCTCACTGCCGCTTGCGCCTCGGGCTCGAGCGCGTCGCTGAGTGCCATGCGCCAGCTGCCGTCGGCCATGCGCTCGAGCCTCTCGACGGCCGTGTAATTGCGCGCCACCGCCCCCATGCGCTCGGCATCCAAGATGGCATCCATCGCGATGCGCTCGGGCCATTCGAACTGATATTCGCGGAACATGGCGACGCGGGTGAGGTGCGTGGGATCGCGCAGCCACTGGATGAGCGGTGTCGCCCGCACCGCGGCGGGATCGAGCAGGCGGTAGTCGAGCGACACCCGCTTCGGGCCGAGCGCCGCGAGCGTGCGAAAGGCGAGGTCGACCTGCCAGCTCCGGTAGGGGCCGTCGCGGTAGATCGGGAAGCAGAAATTGAGCGCGCGCGTCCGCTCCGGAGTGGCCGTGACGAACTGGCCGCGCGATACCATGGCTTGGCGCGCCATGCGCAGCGCCACCGCCAGCCGATTTGGATAGCGCACGAACTCCCAGATCGACGAGCCCGGTGCCAGATAGCGCAGCCCGCAATGGAGAAGCCGGCTCGAGCGGCTCGACGAGCCCGAGGCGAAATCGCCCTTGTCGACCAGCAGCACATGATACCCCGCGGCGGCGAGGTTCTGCACGGCACTTGCGCCGTTGACGCCCGCGCCGATGACCGCGACATCGAAGGCCTTGCCGTTCAATCCGCCCAGTGCCGTTCTCACGCTTCGCTCCCTGTCGTCGGCCGTACGCTTCCGCCTCTGCGGCTGTCGCTGCCTCAGCTCCCGCTCTCGCTCACGACGGCGACCCCGGCAGAGGGGGCTGCCAGTCCGGCAGCGGCAGATCCAGCATGGGATTGAGTGGCCGCGGCTCCTGGTAGCCGTAATAGAGTGCGACCACGCTGCGCACGTGGTAGCGCATCTCCGCCTCGGCGGTCGCCACGTCGCGGCGTAGCATGGCTCCCAGGATGCGGCGGTGGTCCGCCATCGCGTTGAAGGAGCCCTGGTGCCGGCTGAGCTCGCGGTTGCGGACGATCTTCACCTTGTCGTGGAGGCGCTGCGTCTCCTGCTCGAGCAGCGGATTGCCGCTCAAGCGCGCGATCGAGATGTGGAAGGCGCTGTCCAGCTCATTGAACGCGGCGATGTCGCCGCGCTCGATCACCGGCCGATGACCCTCCATCTCGGCAGTCAGCCCGGCGAGCTCGCCGTCGCTGGCGCGCTCGATGGCGAGCCGCACCGCCATCTTCTCGAGCGCCTCGCGAATCTCGTAGAGGTGGCGAACGTCTTCGGGCGCGAAGGTGGTGACGGCGTAGCCGCGCCCCGAGCGCACCACCAGGCCCTCGTCGAGGAGCCGCGTCAGCGCCTCGCGCACGGGGGTGCGGCTGCCGCCGTAGCGGGCGGCGAGCTCGAGCTCCTGGAGCGGATCGCCGGGCTTGAAGCGGAACGCCGAGATGTCTGCCTTCAGCTGACCGTAGATCTGCCTGCTGAGCTGCGCCGCCGCCGGTCTGGCGTTCATCGTCGCGGTCCTGCCCGCGCTCGGGCCATATCGCATCTCTGATCCCGGGCCGATTGTGCATACTGAAATACCGATATCAGTTTGCCCGCTTTATGTCGAGAGCCGCAACATTAGGTTGACGCGGCTACACGATCCAGAAGCAATAGGGCGAGTTTCGGCCATTTTCCAGAGTCCGGAACAGCGCCTCCATGCGAATCGGCCAAGCCCGATATTGACGGCCTACCCCCAAGCGCCTAGTCTCGGTATGCAGAATCACACGGCCGGCACGGGTCTACCGGAAGCCGGCGGCTCAGCCCAGGGAGAGCGCGACATGGCGAACCGGCGGCGGAACGGATTGTCTCGGCGTAGCTTGCTCAAGGGGGCCACGGCCCTTGGCATGACGAGCCTCGCCGGGCCTTGGCTTGTCGGCCGTGCCAGTGCCGCCGGTGCCACGCTCAGGGCCGGCATCACGGGCTACGACGTGATCAATACCCTCGATCCCGGCAAGGCGACGCTGATCCCGGAATATTACGTGATCTGGGCCATCTTCAACGGCCTGCTCAAGTTCGACGAGAAGATGGAGATCGTCCCCGACCTCGCCGAATCCTACAAGGTGGAACCCGACGGCTCGCTCGAGTTCAAGCTGCATGCGAACGTCAAGTTCCACGACGGCAGCACGATGACCTCCGAGGACGTGAAGTTCACCCTCGAGCGCCTGCTCGACGACAAATTCGCCTCGCCCAACCGAAGCAAGGTCTCGGCCATCGACCAGGTGACCGCGGTCGATCCCACTACCGTGCGAATCAAGACCAAGGAGCCCTCTGCACCGCTCCTCACCTTCCTCACCAACGCCCGCACCGGCACGCAGATCCTGCCCAAGGGGGTCGTCGAGGCGATGGGCGCCGAAGCGTTCGGGCGCAAACCGATCGGCACCGGCGCCTTCATGGTCAAGGAATGGAGCGCCAAGGAGCGCGTTGTCCTCGAGGCCTCGCCCCATTACTTCTATCAGGGCCTGCCCAAGCTCGGCGCGGTCGACATGCCGCTCATTTCGGAGGAATCGAGCGGCGTCACGGCGCTCCTCGGCAACCAGATCGACCTGACGAGCACGGCGCCCTTCGCCGACGTCCCCGAGCTCGAGAAGCGCACGGACATCAAGGTCTTCAGGCAGGCCGGGCTCAACACGCGCTTCATCGCGCTCAACCATCGCAAGCCGCCCTTTGACGACGTGCATTTCCGGCGCGCGGTTTCGCTCGCCTTCGACCGCGACGCCATGGTCAAGGTCGTGCTGTTCGGCGAAGGTGTGCCGAGCCATGGGCTGATCCCGCCCTCGCTCAAATTCGCCTATGACCCGAAGCCGCGCGAGCTCACCACCTTCAACGCTGCGCGCGCCAAGGAGGAGCTCGCCAAATCCAAATACAAGGCGGGTACCGAGGCGGCGATCCTGACCTGGGGTGCGGGGTGGTGGAAGCGCGTCGCCGAGGTCTGGACCGCCCAGGTCAACCAGACGCTGGGCACCATGCTCAGGGTCGAGGTCACCGAGGCGAACACCGTCTATGCGCGGCAGCGCGCCGGCGATTTCCAGGGCTCGGTATGGGGCTGGCTCGGCTTCGTCGACCCGGACGAGTACCTCTACGATGTCCTCTACAGCAAGGGCTACCGCAACTTCCAGGGCTATTCCAACCCCAAGCTCGACGATCTTCTGGTCAAAGCGCGCCAGGAGCTCGACCGCGGCAAGCGCGGCGCGCTCTACAAGGAGGCGGAAGCGGTGATGATCGAGGACATGCCGATCGTCCCCTGCTTCTGCTCGAACGTGCACAACCTGGCGAGCACGAAGGTCTCCGGCTTCGTGCAACTGCCTTATTCCAATTACGGCGATACCTTCCAAAGCATATCCATCGCTTGACCGTTCCAGAGGATTGTCGGCTGAATCGGCGGCCGGGGAGGGCGAACCCGCTCCCCGGCGGCTGCCATGGGCCGAGCCCCTCGCGATGAGCCGTGCCGCCGCGATTTCCTGGCGCTTCCTCGGCATCGCGCTGACCGTCCTGGTCGGCGCCTTCGCCGTCTTCATGGTCATGAAGGCGGCACCCGGCGACCCGGCCCTCGTCGTGCTCGGCGAGCAGGCGCCGCCCGAGGCGGTCGCCGCCTTCCACCAGCGCTACCACCTGGACGCGCCGGTGCTCGAGCAGTTCTGGCTCTGGTTCGTGGCCGCGTTGGGCGGCGACTTCGGGCGATCGCTCACCATCGCCGGCGGCACCTCGATCAGCCGGCTGATCACAGCACGCCTCCCCAATACCATCTTCATCGGCCTCTACGCCTTGGTCCTCGCCGTGATCGTCTCGCTGGCGATGGGCACGATCGCGGCGCTCCGGCGTGGACGCGTCGCCGACACGGTGGCGACCTCGATCGCGGTGCTCGGCATCTCGATGCCGGATTTCTGGTTGAGCTACGTCCTCGTCTTCGCCTTCGCGCTCGGCACCGGCTGGTTCCCCTCCTACGGCTTCGTCTCGCCCGATCAATCGCTGTCCGGCGCGCTCTACAGCGGCTTCCTGCCGGCAGTCGCGATCTCGGCGCCCATGGCCGCCGTGTTCGCGCGCACGCTGCGCGCGGCCCTGCTCGAGGTGGCTCATCGCGAGTTCGTCACGGTCGCGCGCTCTTTCGGCTTCGCCGAGTTTTTCATCTTCCTCCACTTCGTGTTCCGCAACGCGCTCATTCCCTACGTAACGGTGATCGGCCTCCAGGTACGCTATCTTTTGGGCGGCGTGGTGGTGATCGAGCGCATCTTCGGGATCGCGGGCGTCGGATCGCTCATGGTCGATGCGGCCTTCGGGCGCGACTATCCGGTCGTAGAGGCCTGCGCCATCACCTTTCTCGTGATCGTGCTCGGGGTCAACTTCATGGTCGATCTGGCCTGCACCTTCCTCGACCCGCGGAGGGCGCATTGAGCGCCGTCGCGGTGCCTCTCTGGCGGCGCAGGCTCGCAGCACTCATGCGCAACCGGACCGCGCTCGCCGGTGCGGTGATCACGGCGCTCGTCTTGGCCGGTATCACGCTCGGCGCCGAGCTGATGCCCTACTCGGCCGTCGACATGGATTTTGCGAATATCCTCAGCCCGCCCTCCTGGGCCCATCCGCTCGGCACCGATTCCTTCGGCCGCGACGTGCTGACCCGCGTGCTCTATGGCGGACGGATCTCGCTCTTTATCAGCTTCGCGGGCGTCCTCATCGCCGCCGCGGCCGGAGCGCTCACCGGCATGGCCTCGGCCTATCACGGCGGCCTCACCGACGCGGCGTTGATGCGCTTCTCCGATCTGCTGTTCGCCTTCCCGAGCTTCGTGCTCGCCCTCTTCCTCATGGTGGTGCTCGGCTTCGGGGTCCAGAACGTCATCTTCGCCACCGCGCTCGTGTATTTCCCGATCTTCGCCCGGCTCGCGCGCAACACCACGCTCCTGATCAAGGAGGAGCCCTTCGTCCAGGCGGCGCGCCTCATGGGCCAGGGCACGCTCAGGATCCTGTTCCGAGAAATCCTCCCGAACATCGCCGCGCCCCTCGTGGTGCAGGCGAGCGTCGGCGTGGCGTTCGGCATCGTGATCGAGGCGGGTCTGAGCTTCCTCGGCTTAGGCGTCCAGCCTCCCACACCCTCCCTCGGGGTGATCATGGCCGACGGGCGCGAGTACTTCCAGCGCGGGCCCTGGGTGCTGACGCTCACCGGTTTGGTCATTTCCATCGCCCTCCTCGGCCTCAACCTTCTCGGCGACGGCCTGCGCGATCTGACCGATCCGCGGCTCAGGCGGCAGGCGGAGCTAAGAGTGCCGCGATCCTCGAGGTCCGCGCCCTGCGCACGCGCTTCCGCGCCCCCGGCGGAACGCTCGAGGCGGTGCGCGGCGTCGATCTCGATCTTCACGAGGGCGAGGTGCTCGGGTTGATCGGCGAATCCGGCTCGGGCAAGACGGTGACAGGCCTCTCGATCCTCCGGCTCCTGCCGGAGAGTGCCAGCACGGAAGCCACGCTCTTGCGTTTCCGCGGGCGCGAGCTTGGCGGCCTGTCGAGCGAGGCCTTCCGCGCGCTCCGGGGCAGCCATCTCGCCATGGTGTTTCAGAATCCGGCAGGCGCCTTCAATCCCGCCAAAACCGTCGCTTGGCATCTCTCGGAGACCTTCCGTCGGAGGGCCGCCCGCGGCCATGAGGCGGGCGGGCGCGAGGCGGTTGCGGATTGGCGGGCGGCGGCAGAGACGCTGCTGCGGGAGGTCGGCATCGCCGAGCCCGCGCGCATCCTCAGGCTCTATCCGCACCAGTTGAGCGGCGGGATGTTGCAGCGCGTGCTCATCGCCATGGTCCTGGCGCTCGAGCCGGACGTCATCATTGCCGACGAGCCCACCACCAATCTCGACAATATCGTCGAACGGCAAATACTCGCGCTGTTCCGGCGCCTGCAGCGCAAGGTCGCCGCCTCGATCGTCTTCATCACCCACGACATGACGGTGGCCGCCGCCCTCTGCGACCGGGTTGCGGTGATGTATGCCGGCGAGATCGTCGAGCTCGGCCCGACCGCCGAGGTCTTCAACAACTCGAAGCACCCCTATACGCAGGGCCTGGTCGCGACCGCGACGGCCTTGAGCGGCGGCGGCCGACTGCGCGAGATTCCGGGCGAGCCTCCGAGTGCCTTCGAGCGTTTGCCGGGCTGCCACTTCGCGCCGCGTTGCAGCCATGTCCGGGCCGAGTGCACGGCCGCTCAGCCGATGATGCGCAGAGTGGGAGCCGATCACGAGGTTCGCTGCGTGCTCTATGACTGACGCCGCAATGATCGGGACCCGGAGCGGCACCGCCGAGCCGGCCCTCCTCAGGCTCGACGATCTCGTGGTCGAGTTCGCCAACCGTCACCGCGAGCCGGGTGCCTCGCGGCGCTTCCGGGCCGTCGACGGGGTGAGCCTGGAAATCCGGCCGAGCGAGGTGGTGGGTCTCGTGGGCGAGTCCGGCAGCGGCAAGACGACCGTCGGCAAGACGCTGCTGCGGCTCTATGAGCCGAGCGCCGGCCGCATCACCTTCCGCGGCAACGACATCACCCATCTCGGGCCAGCGGCACTCAAGCCCCACCGGCGCGACCTCCAGATGATCTTCCAAGACCCGCTCTCCTCGCTCAACCCGCGCCACACGGTCGGCCACGCGCTCGCCGTGCCCCTCTTGCTGCACCGCATCTGCAGCCGTGCCGAGGTGTCGAGCGAGGTCGGCCGCATCCTCGCGAGCGTAGGGCTCTCGGCCGCGATGCGCGAGCGCTATCCGCACGAGCTCTCTGGAGGACAATTGCAGCGCGTCGCGATCGGGCGCGCGCTCACGCTCTCGCCCGCGCTGATCGTTGCAGACGAGCCGGTCTCCAAGCTCGACGTCTCGGTGCGCGCGCAGATTCTCAACCTGTTCAAGGACGTCCAGGCGCAACTCGGGCTCTCGCTTCTGTTCATCACCCACGACCTGCACGTGGCGCGCTACCTTTGCCACCGCATCGGGGTGATGTTCTTCGGTAAGCTCGTGGAGCTCGCACCCACGGAGCAGCTGTTCAGCCGGCCGCGCCATCCCTATACCGAGGCGCTGCTCGCCACTCTCGACGACGAGCTGAGGAAAGGCGAGCGGGCGGAGCACGATTTCGTGGTCGGCGCGGACATGGCCGGGCCGGGTGCTGCCGCCGGCTGCCGTTACTACGCCCGTTGCCCTATCCGGCGGGAGGTCTGCGCCGCCGCCCACCCGCCGCTCGAGGCGCTCGATGCCGAGTGCTTTGTGGCCTGCTACGAGCGCGGCAGCTTGACGGGTCGCGCGTCTTGACCGCGCGCCCTTGGGGTGCGCAAGCTTGACGCGCCGGGGGCGAGGTGCGGGTGCTCGGCGGCAGCCGGGCTCGGGAGCGGACGGGCTGATCAACAAGGGGAGACAAGCGCCATGAAGCGGAACCCTGTGGGACGACCCAATCGGCGGTCATTCCTTCTCGCGAGTGCCGTGGCCCTGGTCGCGGCGCCCTATGTCTGGAGCCGACGGGCGGGTGCGGCACAGCAACTCAAGGTGCGCACGCCGGGCGGCGCCTTCGACGACGTGAAGCGCAAGACGGTCTACGATCCGTTCCGCGAGGCGACGGGCATCGAGATCGTGCCGATCGCGGCGACCGTCGCCAAGATGCTCGCCATGTTCAAGGCCGGCGAGGCCGAGATCGACGCGATCGATACCGGCAATGACGCCTTGCTCGAGCTCGAGAACAACGGCGCGCTCATTCCGCTCGACTACAAGAGCTTCAAATACACCAACCCCGACGACATCGATTCCGCGGTGCGCCTGCCCTATCAAGTGGGCGCCTTCACCTACGCCTTCGTGCTCGGCTTCAACACGACCGTCTATGCGGTCGGGAAGGAGCCCAAGAATTGGGCCGAGTTCTGGGACCTCAAGGCGTTCCCCGGACCGCGCACGCTCGCCGGCATGGAGTCGGGCGCCCCCAATCTCGAAATCGCGCTCATCGCTGACGGCGTGCCGATGGACAAAGTCTATCCCGTCGACATCGACCGCGCCTTCAAGTCGATGTCGCGCATCAAGCCGGCGGTGGCGAAATTCTGGGACACGGGCGCGCTCTCCGCCCAGATGCTCGCCGACAAGGAAGCCGTGCTCGGCGTCATCTGGAACACGCGTCTGCAAGTAGCGGCCGCCGGCGGCGCACCGCTCGCGGCTCAGTGGAACCAGAACCAGATCCTGGTGCAGTCCTACGGCATCCCCAAGGTCTCCAAGAACGCCGAGGCTGCCCTCAAATACATCGACTACGCGAGCAGCCCCGAGGTTCAGGCGCGCTGGCTCAGCGCCTACGACTCAATCCCGGTCAACGTGAAGGCCTATGCGGCGACGCCCAAGCAGCTCATCGACCCCGAGACGAATCTGCCGTGGACGAAGTCGAAGGGCTTCATGAACGACATCAAGTGGTGGGCGGAGAACCGCACGAAGGTGAGCCAGGCCTGGGCCAACTGGGTGCTCTAGCTTCGGTTTGGCCGCGCGAATGCGGTAACGAGGGGGAGACGGTGCGGGGGACGGTCGAAATGCGCGGCGCCGTCAAGCGCTTTGGCGAGGAGCGCGCGGTCGACGGCATCGACATCACGGTCGGCGCCGGCGAGTTCTTCTCGCTCATCGGCCCATCCGGCTCGGGCAAGACGACGACCCTGATGATGCTCGCGGGCTTCGCCGCCCTCGATGACGGCCGCCTGCTCGTCGACGGCGTGGACATTACCGCGGCCCCGCCCCAGCGGCGCGGCTTCGGCGTCGTGTTCCAGAACTACGCGATCTTCCCCCACTTGAACGTCTTCGAGAACGTGGCGTTCCCTTTGCGCGCGCGCGGCAAGACCGATAGCGAGGTGCGCGAGCGGGTCGGCTGGGCCCTTGATCTCGTGCAGCTCGCCGGCTTTGCCGAGCGCTTCTCGCGGCAGCTTTCAGGCGGCCAGCAACAACGGGTCGCGATCGCGCGCGCCATCGTCTTCGAGCCGAGCATCGTCCTGATGGACGAGCCGCTCGGGGCCCTCGACAAGAACCTTCGCTACGACATGCAGATGGAGATCAAGGATATCCAGCGGCGGCTCGGCATGACCGTTATCTACGTGACCCACGATCAGGAAGAGGCGATGAACATGTCCGATCGCCTCGCCATCCTCAATCATGGCAGGATCGAGCAGATCGGCGTGCCGCTCGAGGTCTACGAGCGGCCGGCCAACAGATTCGTGGGCCGCTTTCTGGGCGAGGCCAATCTCATTCCCGGGAGCCTCGCGCGTGTAACGGGAAGCGAAGCGGTCGTTCGCGCGGCCGACGGACGCGAGTATCGCGCCCGCGCGCGGCCCGGCGTGGCAGTGGGGGCCGAGGTCGCCCTCTTCGCGCGGCCGGAGAGGATCGCACTGACCGCGGCAGGGGCCGATGCCGCGGCAAACGGCTCGAACCGCGCGGAAGGCCGTGTCTACCGCCGCTCGTTCCTCGGCGGCATGATGCGCTGCGTTGTAGAAGTCGCTCCCGAGCTGCGGCTGACCGTCGATATCCCCAATGTCGGACACGCGCGCATCCCCGAGATCGACGAGCGCGTCGGCCTCGCCTGGGCGGTCACCGACAGCCTGATCCTGCCGGGCTGACCATGACGCGCGTCGATCGCCAGGCGACGTTCTTGATGCTGCCCAGCTACGTCATGTTGGCGGTCACCTTCATCGTGCCGCTCATCTGGTTTTTCGTGCGCACACTGTTGATAGACGCGAGCCCGGCGGCCTTGCCCGGCACCATCCTGAGCGTGGCGACCTCGCGTCCCATGTTGATAGCGACGGTGGCGACGATTTGGATCTCGATCCTGGTGACGGGGATCACGCTGCTGCTCGGGTATCCGCTCGCCTATTATCTCGCCAATCGCGGCGGCCCGCGCTTCACTCTGGTCATCTTCTGCGTGATCGTGCCGTATTTCACCAGCGTCATCGTGCGCACCTATTCATGGATGGTGCTGCTCGGGCGTAACGGCATCGTCAATCAGGCTCTCGCCCACCTCGGC
The DNA here is from genome assembly GCA_052143835.1 of Alphaproteobacteria bacterium. GTDB lineage: Bacteria > Pseudomonadota > Alphaproteobacteria > JACZXZ01 > JACZXZ01 > DASPPM01. The sequence continues at coordinate 20,061 of JBKQRV010000209.1, read as the reverse complement.
GTCATCGACGAGCCGCTGCCGCTTCTCTACAACAAATTCGCCATCGTCGTCGGCATGGCCTATGTGCTGCTGCCCTACATGGTGCTGACCCTCTACGCGGCGATGAAGGCGATAGACCCGACGTTGCTGCGCGCCGCCCGGGCGCTGGGTGCAGGCGGCGCCTACGTCTTCCGCCGCGTCTATCTGCCGCTCAGCCTGCACGGCGTGATCTCGGGCGCGTTGATCGTGTTCATTCTCTCGATCGGGTTTTTCATCACGCCCTCCCTCATGGGCGGGCCTTCCGACGTCATGATCGCGATGCTGATCGAGCGCTCGGTCGAGATCACGCTCGATTGGCAGACCGCCACCGTCATGTCCCTTTTCCTTCTCGCCGTGACCTTGCTGCTCTATGCGGTCTATTACCGGGTCACCGATATCCGGCGCCTGGTGGGGGGTTAGCCATGGAGCGGGCGACCGAACGGCTGTTGCCGATCTTCGTGACTCTCGTCTGCCTGACGCTGATCGTGCCGATCGCCATCGTCATCGTGCTGGCGTTTAGCGGCCAAGGCTTCCTCAAGTTCCCGCCGGACTCCCTTTCGCTGCGATGGTTTGCGACGTTCTTCAGCGACGACCGCTGGCAGGCGTCCTTGCGCTCGAGCGTGATCATCGCGGCGATTGCCTGCGCAGTCGCCACTTGCCTGGGCTTCTTCGCCGCCTACGCCTTCGTGCGCCGCGACTTTCGGGGCAAGAGGTTCGTCCTCTCGCTCATGCTCCTGCCGATCATCGTGCCGACGGTGATCACGGCGATCGCGATGTATTTCCTCTCGGCGCGCCTGGGTCTTGTCGGCAACATGCTGTGGATCGGCTGCTGCCACGCGGCACTCGCATTGCCCGTCGTGCTCTTGATCCTGCTTTCGACCCTGCAAGGGGTCGACGTGAACATGGAGCGGGCGGCCTTGAGCCTCGGCAGCAGCTGGCCGCGCATGATGTGGCGGGTCGTGGTGCCGATGGCCGCACCTGGGATCGTCTCGTCGGCGTTGTTCGCCTTCCTCGCCTCGTTCGACGAGCTGATCGTCGCACTTTTCCTGACCAATGCGGCGACGCAAACGCTCCCCGTGCGCATCTGGAACAGTCTGCACTTGGAAATCGAGCCCATCATCGCGGCGGTGAGCGCGTTCCTGATCGGGGTCACCGCCGTCATTCTGTTGCTGGACAGCGTCTTGCGAGGACGGCGCCGGCCGGCCCGTGCCTAGCGGGTGACGAGCGCCATGGGGACTCATCCGCATTTCACGCGCGACGAATTCGCCGGCCGGATCGCGCGTCTGCGCGCGCGCATGCGCGCGACCGAGGTCGACTTGGCCCTCTTCGACGAGCTCGAAGCGATGGCGTGGCTCAGCGGCTACGGCAATTCGGAGAACCGCTGGCGCTCTGTCGCGATCCCACTCGAGGGCGAGCCCTTCTTCTTCATCCGCGCGCTCGACGCGGGCCCGTGCCGCGCTCGCATCTGGTTCGAGGACGTGGTCACCTTCAAGGATTGGGAAGACCCCATGCAGGGGCTGGCTCAGGCCCTCGGCGCGCGGCGGCTGGAGCGCGCGCGGATCGGCGTCAATCTCGGCTCCTATTGCTTGTCGGTTGCGCGCTTCGAGGCGATGAAGGCGGCCTTGCCGGAGGCGCGCTTCGTCGATCTCGGTGCGCTCGCCGACGAATTGCGGCTGATCAAATCGCCGGCGGAGATCGGCCTCCTCAGGAAGGCGGCCTCGATCGCCGATGAGGCGTTGCGGAGTGCTGCCGCAGCGTGCGTGCGCGGCGGCTCGGAGCGTGCTGCGGCCAAGGCCGCGATGGCCGCCTTCGTCGATCTCGGCGCCGATCCGGACCGGCCGGGCCCGATCTCGCGCGCGCGCGGCTGGGATTTTCTTCATGGCCACCTCGACGACGTGGCCTTGGCCGAGGGCGAGGTCGTGCATCTGGAAATCGTCCCCCGTGTCGGCGGCTACAGCGCGCGGGTCATGCGCTGCGTCGCGGTGGGCGCGCCGCCGGCGGAGTTCGTGCGCGCGGCCGAGCGGCTTGCCGCCCTTCAGGACGCGCAGATCGCGGCAATCAAGCCCGGCGCCGCCGCGGAGGAAGTCGATGCGATCCTGCGCGAGGGCATCCTGTCGGCGGGCCTGCGGCAGAGTGTGGACAACATCACCGGCTACACGCTCGGCTATTATTCCCACGCGACGCCGCGCACGAGCGATTTCACCCGCATCTTCTGCCCGGGCGCGCGCTGGCGCATCGAGCCGGGCATGGTCTTCCACATGTACGTCTCAGCCGCCGGTGCCTCGTTCAGCGAGACCGTGCTGGTGACCCAGGCGGGCGCCGAGCGCCTCACGCGGCTGCCGCGCACCCTCATCGTCAATTTGTAGCGGGCGGGAACCACCATGAGCGCGATCGAGCAAAAGATCATCGTCGTCGGCGCCGGCGTTGTCGGCCTGTCGACCGCCCTCTATCTGCAGCGCGCCGGACTCAAGGTCGAGGTGGTGGATCCGTTGCCGCCGGCCGGTGGCACCTCCTTCGGCAACGCCGGACTGATCAGCGCCGATACCGCCGTGCCGATCGCACTCCCGGGCATGCTGCGCCGCGTCCCGCAATGGCTGACCGACCCCATGGGCCCGCTCGCCGTGCGGCCGGCCTATTTCCCCAAGGCGCTGCCCTGGCTCCTGCGCTGGATCGAGGCGAGCCGGCGCTCGCGCGTGATGGCGATCTCCGACGCGATGCGCGCGCTGCACAAGGACACCTTCGCCTGCTGGCAGGAGCTCCTCGGCCCCAAGCTCTTCGGCGAATTGATCCGCACGTCCGGCCAGGTGCAGCTTTGGGACGGCGCCAGCGAAAGCCGGGGTGCCGAGATCGAGCGCGACGTGCGCGCGCGCCACGGCATCCGCGCCGAGGTGCTCGGCCCCGACGATCTGCGTCAGATGTACCCCGGCATCGCGCGCGACGTCATGCGCGGCGTGCTGGCGCCGGGGAACGGCTACACCGTCAATCCCGCGCGTCTCGTGCGGACGTTGGGCGAGCTCTTTCGCGAGGCGGGCGGGGGCATCGTCGCCGAGCGCGCGCTCAAGATCATCCCGCGCGAGGGGAATGCCGGCTATCTCCTGATGACCAATATCGCCAACCGCGTCGCGCAAAAGCTGGTGCTCGCGGCGGGTGCCTGGTCGGGCGAGCTTCTGGCCCCGCTCGGCATCAGGCTGCCGCTCGAGAGCGAGCGCGGCTACCACGCGATGCTGCCCGACCACAACCTCCGTCTGCCGATTCCGATAAGCTACAAGAGCCGCGGCTTCGGCATGGCGCCGATGGAGGAGGGCTTGCGCGTCGCGGGCACGGTCGAGATCGCAGGCTTGCACGCCCCGCCCAACGAGGCACGCGCCAAGATCCTGATCGAGCACGCGCGCCGCCTCTTCCCCGAGCTCAAGCACGGCGAAGCGCGCCTGTGGATGGGACATCGCCCGTCAACCCCCGACAGCCTGCCGATCCTGGGCGAGACGCGCAGCCGTGCGGGCCTCTTCCTCGCCTTCGGGCACGGGCATTTCGGCATGACCGGCGGACCGCCGAGCGGGCGGCTGCTCTCGCGGCTGATCCTGGGCCCGGGTGACAAGATCGACCCGACCCCCTATAGCCCGAGCCGCTTCGGCGCCTGAGGGGCTTAGAGCATGATCCAATCAATTTGAAACAGCCTGGTCGTCACCCCCGCGCACGCGGGGTCCAGAAGCTGTCTGGATTCCCGCTTTCGCGGGAATGACGATGCGTATCGCCGATTCAACGTGATCGGACTTCGCCCCAGGCGCGAACGCTTTAGCCTTCCGCCGGAAGCGGCAGCGGCGGCACGGCGGCAAGCAGGGCCTGCGTGTAAGGATGCGCGGGTGCGTCATAGATGCGCGCGGTCGATCCCGCCTCCTGCACCGCACCGCCCCGCATCACGATCACCTCGTCCGCGACCTGGCGCACGACGGCAAGATTGTGCGAGATGAAAAGATAGGCGCAGCGGAGACGCCGCTTCTGCTCGAGCAGAAGCTCGATGATGGTCGCCTGCACCGACACGTCGAGTGCCGTCGTCGGCTCGTCGAGGATGACGAGCTGCGGTTCGGTCACGAAGGCGCGGGCGAGGGCCACGCGCTGCTTCTCGCCCCCACTCAGCTGCTGCGGATAGCGCTCGAGGAAGCCGTCGCCGAGGCCGACCGAGGCGAGCACGGCCCGGACGCGCTCGCGCCGGTCGGGTGCCGAGGCGCCGTCGAGGCGAAGCGGCCGGCCGATCAGCTCGAGGACCGTCTTCTTCGGGTTGAGCGAGCTCGTCGGGTTCTGGAAGACGATCTGCGCGTTGCGCCGGAAACGCCGGAGCCGCGCCCGATCGAGCGCGAAGACATCCTCGCCCTTGAACAGCACGCGGCCCCCTGCCTTGGCTTCGAGCCGGAGGATCGTGCGCGCGATGGTGGATTTGCCGCTGCCGCTCTCGCCGACGATCGCGAGCACGCGCTCCTGCGGGAGCTCGAAAGAGACCTCTCGCACGGCACGGACGACGCCGCGCCCGCCAATGCTCAAGAAGCCGCCGGAGCGCCGATAGTCGACGGAGAGTGCTGCGACCTCGAGAAGCACGGGCGGGTGTTGCGCGTCCGCGGCCTGCGCGGGCTTCGCGCTCGCATGGAGGGGCCTCGGCGCGAATAGCGCCGGGTCCGTCGCGAAATGGCAGCGTGAGAGGTGAGGGGCCGCCGACACCGCGGCGAAGGGCGGCCGCGCGGTTCGGCAGAGCTCGGCAGCGAATTCGCAGCGCTCCGCGAATACGCAACGCGAGAAGCGCGCGGGCTCGCGCGAGGCCGTGCCCGGGATGCCGTGAAGCTCGGTCCTTCCGGCGATACGGGGCACCGCCGCAATGAGCCCGCGCGTGTAAGGATTTCGCGAATGCCGCAGGATGCGCTCGGCGGGGCCGAGCTCCATGAGCTCGCCGGCATAGAGCACGCCGATGCGGTCCGCGATCTCCGCAACCGCGCCGAGATCGTGCGAGACGAAGAGGATCGCCGCGCGGACCTTGCGGCGAAGTGCGCGCACGAGCTCGAGCACCCTCGCCTGGACGATCACGTCGAGTGCCGTCGTCGGCTCGTCCATCAGAAGCACGTCGGGCTCGCAAGCAAGCGCCATCGCGATCACCGCGCGCTGCCGCATGCCGCCCGAAAGCTGGTGCGGGTAAGCAGCGTAGGTCCGCTCCGGCTCGTCGAGCTCGACCGTGCGCAGGAGCTCGAGCGTGCGCTCGCGCGCCCGGCGCTCATCGAGGCCGAGATGCCGCTCCAGCACCTCCGCGATCTGCCGGCCGACCGTCAGCGCCGGATTGAGCGCGGTGCCCGGGTCCTGATAGACCATGGCAAGACGCCGGCCGCGAATGTGGTCGAGCGTTCGCCGGTCGGCCTCGAGGAGGTTCCGGCCGCGATAGCGGATGGCGCCCGACTCGACGACCGCGTTCGCCGGCAGATAGTTCATGATCGCGAAGAGTGCGGTCGATTTGCCCGAACCCGATTCGCCGACAAGACCTAACGCCTCGCCCTCGTGGAGCGCGACCGACAGGTCCTTGAGCGCAGGGTACCGTTGCCCGCCCGCGAGGAAGCTCACCGTGAGGTCTTCGATCTCGAGGATCGGCTCAGACATCGCGGAGCGAAGCCTTGAGGTGGAGGCGGTCGCGCAGCCCCTCGCCGAACAGATTGAAGCCGACGATCGAGAGGCAAATCGCGAGCGCGGGCCCGAGGAGCGGCCAGAACGACACACTGATGTATTGCTGCGCCTCGTTGATCATGACGCCCCAGTCCGCATAGGGCGGCTGGGTCCCGAGGCCGAGATAGCTGAGCGCAGCTCCGCCCATGAGCGCGAAGCCGACGTTGATGCTCCCCTCGACGATGATGGGCGGCCAGATGTTCGGCAGGAGCTCGCCGTACTGGATGTAGAGTGCGCGCTCGCCGCGCGCCTTGGCGGCCGTGACATAATCCTCGCCCGCCGCCGCGAGCACGGCGCTGCGCACGATGCGCACGAACTTGGGAGAGGAGGCGACGCCGAGGGCGAGGATCGCCTGCAGCTGGCCGGGGCCGAGCCCGACGATGATGAGAAGTGCAAAGACGAGCGTGGGGATCGACAAGAGCGCGTCGATGAAGCGCATGACGATCTGGTCGACGGCACCGCGGAAGTAGCCGGTCGCGAGTGCGATCGGCAGCCCGATCGCAAGCCCGAGCCCCGTCGCCCCGAAGCCGAGCGTGAGGGAGCGCCAGCCGCCGGCCAGCACGCGGCTCAGCACGTCGCGCCCGAACCGGTCGGTGCCGAAGAGATGATCGAGCGTGGGGCGGGCCAAGCGATGGACGAGGTCGACCTGCGTGGGCGAATAGGGGGTGTAGAGCAAGCCGAGGGCCGAGGCCGCGAGTGCCGCGGCGGTGAGCGCGAGGCCGGCCCTGAGGTAGCGATTCGAGCGGCCTCGAGGCGCCGCGGCGGAGCTCTCGACCGTCACGGCTGCGCCATCCGTGGATTGAGCGCTGCGTGCGCCACGTCGGCCAAGAGATTGGCCGCCACGTAGACGGCGCCGATCACGAGGGCCGTGTCCTCGACGAGCGGGATGTCCCTATTGGCCACCGCGTAGACGATGAGGCGACCGAGCCCCGGATAGGCGAAAATCTCCTCGATGATGACGATGCTGCCCATGAGATAGCCGAGGTCGAGGGCGAGCACCGCGATCGTCGTGCCGAGTCCGTTGCGCAGGCCGTGGCGCCACAGCACGGTGCGCTCGGGGAGTCCCTTGAGGCGCGCGGTGCGGATGTAGTCGCTGAGCAGCACGTCGAGCATGCCCGAGCGCGTCTGGCGCACGAGGTGCGCTGCGAGCACGAGCGTGAGCGTCGCGATCGGGAGGACGATGTGGGCGATCCAGCCGCCCAAGGAAGCGCTCATGGGCACGAAGCCGCTCGAGGGGAAAAGGTCGAGGGGCGGCATTGCCACGAGGATGATGAGTGCTGGCGCCACGACGAAGTCGGGGATCGAGATGCCGACGTAGCTTGCGGTGAGGATCGCGGCGTCGACGCGGCTGCCGCGCTTGACGGCCGCGACGACGCCCAAGGGAACGGCAAGCGACGCCGCAACGACGATCGTGCCGAGTGCGAGCGCGAGCGAGTTGAGGAAGCGCTCGGCGATGATCGGTCCGGCCGCCTGGTTGAGCGTGGTCGATACGCCGAAGTCGCCCGTGAGCATGCCGCCGAGCCAGCCGGCGAACTGCATGAGGAGCGGCCGGTCGAGCCCAAGCCGGGCGCGCAAGGCCGCGAGCGCCGCGGGCGTGGCGTTCTCGCCGATGATGGCCGTCGCCGCATCGCCGGGCAGGAGGTGCGTCAAGGCGAAGACGATGGCCGAGAGGATCAGGAGCGAGATCAGGCCGTAGAGGAGCCGCCGGGCAAGATAGGCGACGCCCACGGGTGCTCAGGCCTTGCGGCCGGGGGCGTCCGGCGCTAGCCAGCAGTCTTCCAAGCGCATCTCGGTGTTGATCGCGCGGGCCGGCCAGTCGTTGACGTAGCTCCAGGCTGCGAAGAGCGAATTGAAGAAGTTGGGGATGATGAAGGGCCCCTCGTCGCTCGTGACGCGCTGAAGCTCGGCGTAGATCTTGCGGCGGCCGGCATTGTCGGTGACCAGACGGCCCTGCTCGATGAGCTGCTCGATCTTCTTGCCGGTCTCGGTGTCGGCCCAACGGCCCTCGTCGATGCCGAACTTGGCGGAATAGAGCTTGCTCAGGATCGCGTCCTCGGTCGGGCGGGTGCCGTAGTTGCCGACGTAGGATTCGATCCCCTTGTTCCAGATGGTCGCACCATAGCGCGCGTTGTCCATCAGCTCGATGTTGAAGCGGATGCCGATCTCTTGCGCCATCGCCTGGACCACGACCGCCGTCTTCTCGCGCGAGGCCGGGCTGTTCGAAACCACGAGCTTGTGCGCGAAGCCGTCGCCGTGACCGGCCTCCTTGAGGAGCTGCCGGGCCTTGGCCAAATCCGGCTTGCGCAGCGCCAGGCCCTTGTCGAAGAACTCGTAGGAGGGCGAGATCGGCTCGTCATCGGCGGGCGTGCCGACGCCGCCCGTGATCGCGTCCGTCATCTGCGGCCGATCCATCGCCAGGCGCAGCGCCATGCGCACGCGCGGGTCGTCGAACGGCGGCTTGTTGGCGTAGAGCACAATATTGTTGAACGTGCCGCCCGGGACCTGGATCGCGTCCACACCCTTGATTGCGGCGATGCGCTTGAAGGTGTCGGCCTCGACGTCCGCAATACTATCGACCTCGCGGTTCTCGAGCGCTGCGGTCTGCGCCGTGGTGTCCGGCAGGACGCGGAGGACGAGGCGATCGAGGAAGGGGCGTCCGGCGCGGAAGTAGGCGGGGTTGCGCTCCATGGTGACGTGATCGTTGGGCGCGAATTCCTTGAGCACGAAGGGCCCGGTGCCGTAGACGGCGGCGTCGAGCTTGGCGAAGTCGGTGATGCCGCGCTCGGAGACGATGCGCGCCATGGAGCCGGCGAGCGCCTTGGGCAGGTCCGCGTAGGGCGAGGAAAGCTCGATGCGCACGCTCAGCCGGTCGACCGCCTTGACGGCGGCGATCGGGCCGAGCTCGGCCTTGTAGGGTGCGGCCGTCTTGGGATCGAGGATCTTCTCGATGGTCGCGACCACGTCCGCGGCACCGAGCGGGGTGCCGTCGTGGAACTTGACGCCGTCGCGCAGCACGAAGGTCCATTGCGCACCGTCTTGAGAGGGGGTGTAAGACGCGGCGAGATCGCCCTCGACCCCGCCCGAGGCGGTCAGCCGCGTCAGGTTGTTGTAGAGATTGCTCGTCGTGCGCCACTCGTTGCCGAAGATGCCCATGATCGGGTTGAGCGTGCGCAGGTCCTTGTAGAGCGCCACCGCGAGCCGGCCGCCCGGCTTGGCCTCGCCATAGGCGCGGGCCGAGAGGATCGCCGGCATCACGAGCGCCGCCGACCCGGCGGCCGCGAGCCCGCGCGCAAACGCGCGGCGCGTGAGATGAAGCGATCCGATGCGTGAGGTGGCCATGTCTCGTCTCCTTCTCTTGCGCGCTCTCTTGGGCCGGCTCAGCTCGCCTCGCAGATATCCAGGATCGACAGCATGTAGATTTTGATCATGTCGAGGTAGTCCGGGATGTCCACCCGCTCGTCCGGCATGGTATTGTAGCGCCCGCCCGGCCCGCAAACGATTCCCTCCATCTTCGCGCGATGGAGGAGATGGGCCGCGTCGGTCCCGTAATAGCAGTAGGGCTTGAGCGCGCCGAGGGGCTGCGGCTCGCCGCGCACCGCCTGGTATGCGCCGCTCACGGCCTTGACGATGCGCGCGTCGCGCTTGACCTCGAAGGGCAGCATGTCCGGGCGCTTGCCGCCGTGCTCGCGCACGACGCGGGCCTTGAGCCCCGGCATCTCGCGCTCGAGCTCGTCGAGGAGCTTGCGCAGATCGCGCATGACGCTCTCCTCCGACTGGCTGGGCGCGTAGCGAGCGGAGCCCGCGAGGCGGCAATAGTCCGCGACCTGCGGCGGCCGCCAGTCGTGGAACTCGGGCGAGAGCGAGGCGCGCATGACGCCGATGTGGGCGCGGTTGACCGCGCGGTGCTCCTCGCTCGCGGCACCGCTGAAGGCGATGGCATCGATGCGCGGGACGAGCGCGCAGCCGGCCAGGATGGCATCGACGGCCTCCTCGCGCTTCGAGAGGTGGCGCGTATTGCCGATGAGCTCGACCGCGAAGCCGAAGGCGCCGGCGTGGAGCGTGAGGCCCTTGAGGTCGGTCGGCTCGGAATTGATGAAATGGTCGGCGCGAATGCCCGTCTCGATCGCCTTGACGGTGCCGATGCCGCCCTGCAGCTCGCCCACGACATAGCTCAAGATCACGTCGCCCTTGAGCCGCACCCTGTTCTCCATGAGGGTGCGGAGCGCGCAGAAATAAGCGGCGTCGCCCGCCTTCATGTTGGAGACGCCGATCCCGTAGATGAACTTGTCGTCGTAAATCCCGCCCCAGGGATCGACGGTCCAGCCCTCGCTCGCCGGATTGGTGTCCATGTGGCCGTTGAAGAGGAGCGAGGCGCCGCCGCCCGTGCCTTTGAGGCGTCCGATGGCGTTGTAGCGGCCGCTCTCGACTTCCTGCAACTCGGCGGCGAGCCCGTGCCGCGTCATGCTCTCGACCATGAAGCGGGCGAGCTCGCTTTCGCCGGGCGTGCCGCTGTAGCTCTTGAAGCGGACCATCGAGGCGAGGAAGTCGAGCGCGCGCTTCGCGTCCACGGATTTCAGCAACCGTGCCTTGTCCATCGTTCTTCCATATCCTGCTAAAGATGCAAAGCCGCAGGGTTTGGCGGCAAGGCAGTATTGGCGGGAGCGGTCGCGCTATGCAAGCAACATGACGGGTGCACGAAGCCGCGGCGAGGGATAGCGGATCACGCGGCCGGCGCGGCAGAGGGTCACGGCCGCGGCAGAGGCTCCCTTGCGCTCAGAGCGGCGGCCGGCGCCGATGCCACGGCACTCAGCCGCGCAAGCCTGGCCTCCCGGTGCGCCACATAGACCGAGGACCCCGCAATGACGAGAGCGCCGATCCAGGTCCAGAGATCGGTGATCTCCGCGAAGATCGCGTAGCCGAGGAACGCCGCGAACGGCAGGCGCAGGAACTCGAAGGGAGCGCATGCGCTCGCATCGACCGCACCGTAGCCGCGCACCACCGAGAGGTGCGAGACGGTGCCGAGGCCGCCGAGGACGATGAGCCAGGCGAGGGCGGCGAGCGAGGGCCATTGCCACACGAACAGTGCCGGAACGAGCGAGAGCGGCGTCAGATAGAGCATCAGATACGTCACGATGGCGTTGGGCGACTCGGTGCGCGCCAGGAACTTCACGGTCACGACGCCCAAGCCGCCGGTCAAGGCCGACAGGATGATCAGGAAGGCGTTGGGATCGAGCGTCTCGGTGCCGGGGCGCAGAACGATGAGGACGCCCACGAAGCCGACGGCGAGCGCCGCCCAGCGCCGGAACCGGACTCTCTCGCGTAGGACCAGCGCGGCACCGAGCGTGGAGAAGAGCGGTGCTGTGAAATTGAGCGCCGTCGCCGTGGAGAGCGGCACGAGCGTGATGCCGTAGAACCAGGTGAGCATGGAGACCAGCGCCACAGCACCCCGCAGCGTGTAGAAGCCGATCTTGCGCGTCCTGAGCGCGCTGGGGCCGACCTTCACGACCCACGGGACCAGCACCGCGAAGCCGAAAACGCAGCGAAAGAAGGTGATCTCGAAGGGATGGAGCTCCTGCGCCGCCTCGCGCGCCACCACGTTCATGAGCGTCGCGCAGAACCCGGCGAGGATGACCCAGAACGCCGCCCGCGTGATCGGCGGGAGTGCTGCAAAACGGCGGTTTATCGGAGCAATCGAGACCATCGGGGCGGGGTTGCAGTTTAGAGCCTTTTTGAAGAAGCGGGGATTCCCAAGACCGCGCCGTCTTGGGGTTGCGCGCGAAGTTACCCTTTTCCGCTTGTCAGCACGAGAAGGAGACCATCTTCTACCATATCCGCGAGACCGCATTGTCGAGATCCTCCGCGCCGATCAGCGCGGCGACAGGGTAGCGACGGGGCCGATTCGAATTGACCTAACTCCCACCCGGTGCAACGATCCGGTCGCGAACGCGGAATCGACGGAATCTGCACAGGGAGGAACTGATGCGGCTTACCCCTATCATGCTGGCGGCGGTGGCCGCGGTGGCTCTCGTTGCCGGCACGGCGCGCGCGGAGGACAAGACCCTTTACGTCGCGGCCTACGGCGGCTCCTTCGAGCAGGTCCTGCGCAAGGACGTCTTCCCGCCCTTCGAGAAGAAGTACGGCGTCAAGGTCGAGTACGTCGCCGGCAACTCGACCGACAACCTCGCCAAGCTCCAGGCCCAGAAGGGCAACCAGCAGATCGACGTGGCCATTCTCGACGACGGCCCGATGTATCAGGCGGTCGCCCTCGGCTTCTGCGCGCCGCTCACCAAGGCACCGGTCTATGGCGAGCTCTATGACGTGGCCAAGTTCCCCTCCGGCAACGCCGTCAGCATCGGCGTGGTCGGCACCGGCATCATGTACAATAAGAAATACTTCGACGAGCAGCATTGGCCCGCACCCACCTCGTGGCACGATCTCGAGGACGCGAAGTACCGCAAGAAGCTGGTCATCCCGCCGCTCAACAACACCTACGGCCTCCACGCGCTCGTCATGATGGCGCGGCTCAATGGCGGCGGCGAGAACAACATCGACCCGGGCTTCGCGGTGTTCAAGAAGTCGATCGACCCGAACGTGCTGGTCTACGAGCCCTCGCCCGGCAAGATGACGGAGCTGTTCCAGAGCGGACAGGCCGTCATCGCGATATGGGGCTCCGGGCGCGCCAAGGCGCTCGCGGACACGGGCTTTCCCGCCGCCTTCGTCTACCCGAAGGAAGGCGGCATTGCGCTCGGCGTCGCTGCCTGCGCGGTCGCGGGCGGCCAAGACAAGCCGGAGGCGCAAAGCTTCGTGCAGTTCCTGCTCACGCGCGAGATACAGCCGGTGCTGGCCGTCGGCGCCGGCCTCGGGCCGGTCAACAAGACCGTCAAGCTGCCGCCCGACCAGCAGGCCGGCATTCCCTATGGGCCGGCGCAGGTCGATCAGCTGATCAAGATCGACTGGGATACGGTCAACCAGCACCGAGAGGAGTGGAACAGGCGCTGGACGCGCGAGATCGAAGGCTAAGCCGGCAGGGCGCTCGTCCCCGGATGCATGAGCGCTACCGGCGCCTAAGCCGGGCTAAAGCATGTTCCGGTGTCGCGGAATCACCCCCTCACCCAGCTCCGGCTAAGCTCGACTTCGTCTCGCTAAGCCTACGCAACCCTCTCCCCCTCCAAGGGGGAGAGGGTAGGGTGAGGGGGCTGCTTCCAGATCAACGGGACATGCTCTAGCCATGGCGTTTCTCATTCTCGACAAGCTCACCAAACTTTACGGCGAGACCGCCGCCGTGGACGCGCTCTCGCTCGCGGTCGAGAAGGGGGAGTTCGTCTCGATCCTCGGCCCCTCCGGCTGCGGCAAGACGACGACGCTTCAGATGATCGCGGGCTTCGTCGAGCCGAGCTCGGGCCGCATCACGCTCGACGGCGCGGATTTGCTTGCCGTCAGGCCGAGCCGGCGCGGGCTCGGCATCGTGTTCCAGAGCTACGCGCTCTTCCCGCACATGACGGTCGCCGAGAACGTCGCCTTCGGCCTCGAGATGCAGGGTGTCGCGCGCGGCGAGCGGCTGCAGCGCGTGAGCGAAGCGCTGGCGCTCGTCGGGCTCGAGGCCTTCGCCGGGCGCTTTCCGCGCAAGATGTCCGGCGGCCAGCAGCAGCGCATAGCGCTCGCCCGCGCGCTCGTCATCCGCCCGCGTGTCCTCCTGCTCGACGAGCCGCTCTCCAACCTCGACGCCAAGCTGCGCGAGGAGATGCAGGTCGAGCTGCGTCAGATCCAGCGAAGCGTGGGGATCACGACCCTGCTTGTGACCCACGACCAGGCCGAGGCGATGGCGCTCTCGGACCGTGTCGTAGTGATGAACAAGGGTCGCGCCGAGCAGATCGCGCGAGCCGACGACGCCTATGACCGACCGGCGAGCGGCTTCGTCGCGAGCTTCCTCGGCAAGACCAACGTGCTGACCGGCATTGCCCGCCTCGAAGGCGGGCGGGTCACCCTTGCGATCGGCGCCGCCGTGTGGAACCTCGACGCACCCGCGGAGGCCGGTCCGACCACGGTCTCGGTGCGGCCGGAACGCATCTCGTTCACCCCTGCCGGCGGGCTCGAAGGCGTCGTGCGGGCGCGCATTTTTCACGGCAGCCAGTGGCTGCTTCAGGTCGAGACGCCGGCGGGCCGCGTGAGCGTGATACGCCAGAACAACGGCGAGAGGCTGCCGCAGGAAGGCGAGCGCGTCGGGCTCACCTGGCGCGTCGAGGACATGCGCTTGGCACCGGGCGAGGGGGCCGCGATATGAGCGCGCACGGCGCACCGCGCGCCCGGTTGGTACCCTATCTCTTGAGCGCGCCCGCCATGCTGCTCTTCGCGGCACTCCTCTTGGCGCCGCTTCTGGCCACGGCACTCCTCTCGCTCCACAGCTTCAACCTCTACAAGGGCATCGAGGACGTCTATCGCCTCGACAATTACAAGGACATCTTCACCGACGTTTATTTCTACGAGATTTTCGCGCGCACCTTCCGCCTCGCACTCCTCGTCTCCCTGATCTCGATCCTCGTCGGCGCCCCCGAGGCCTATATCCTCAACCGCATGCGCGCGCCCTGGCGCGGCATCTTTCTTCTGGTGGCCCTCGGACCCCTGCTGATCTCGGTCGTCTCGCGCACGCTCGGCTGGGCGCTTCTCTTCGGCTCGACCGGCCTCGTCAACCAGGCTCTCCTGGCCTTGGACCTGATCGGAGCTCCGCTCCAGTTCATGTACACCGAGACGGGCGTGGTGATAGCCCTCACCCACGTGCTGGTGCCCTTCATGGTGATCTCGGTCTGGGCCACGCTGCAGCGCCTCGATCCCCAGGTCGAGCACGCCGCCGTCTCCCTCGGCGCGGGCACATGGGCGGTGATGCGGCGCATCGTGCTGCCGCAGGTGATGCCGGGCATCCTTGCGGGCTCGATCATCGTCTTTGCGCTTGCGGCGAGCGCCTTCGCGACACCGGCGATCATCGGCGGAAGGCGCCTCAAGGTCGCCTCCACGCTCGCCTACGACGAGTTCCTCAATACGCTCAACTGGCCGCTCGGCGCCGCGATCGCCGTGCTGCTGATCGCAGCCAACATCGCCATCATCGTCGGCTGCAACCGCCTCATCGAGCGGCGCTACCAGGAGGCCTTCGGTTGAACCGCAACGGTCCGGCTGCACTTCTCTTCCACGCGCTCTTCGTCGGCTTCATCGCCGCACCCATCCTGATCGTCTGCGCCGTCGCCTTCACGCCCGAGGGCTACCTCTCGCTGCCCACGCACGGACCCTCCTTGCGCTGGTTCCGCGCCCTCGCCGCCAACCGCGACTTCGTCGAGGCCTTCTGGACCAGCCTGTGGCTCGGCGTGCTCTCCTCCACGATCGCGATCGGCTTCTCGGTCCCGAGTGCCTTGGCGCTCGCGCGCCATCGCTTTCCCGGCCGCGAGGCGCTCGCCGCACTCTTCCAGTCCCCGCTGATGATTCCCCAGGTCGTGCTCGGCATCGCCTTCCTCCGCTACTTCACCGAGATCGGCCTCGGCGGCACCTTCGCCGGGCTGGTGCTCGGCCATATCGTCATCGTGATGCCCTTTGCGCTCCGCCTCGTGCTCGCGGCCTCCGCCGGCCTCGACCCGCAGATCGAGCATGCGGCGATCTCGCTCGGCGCCTCCTCGTGGCGCACCTTCCGCCGCGTCACCTTGCCGATGATCCTTCCCGGTGTGGCGAGCGGCTGGGTGCTCGCCTTCATCACGAGCTTCGATGAGGTGACGATGACCGTGTTCATCGCCTCCCCGCGCACGACGACCTTGCCGGTTCGCCTCTTTCTCTACATTCAGGATAACATCGATCCTCTGGTAGCGGCGGTGTCGGCAGCACTCATCGGCCTTACCGTCGTTGCCATGATAATCTTGGACCGGCTCTATGGCCTCGAGCGGCTCTTGATCGGCCGCGGCCGCGCATGAGGGGGAGATGGCAGGGAGCGAGCGGCGCGACTACGACCTTGCGGTGATCGGCGGCGGCCTCGTCGGCTCGGCCGTCGCATGGGGTGCCGCGCACCTCGGGCAGAGGGTCGCGGTGCTCGACGAGGGCGACCTCGCCTATCGCGCCTCGCGCGGCAATTTCGCGCTCGTCTGGGTGCAAAGCAAAGGCCTGGGCATGCCCGAATACGCCGCCTGGACCAAGCGCTCCTCCGATGCGTGGTACTGCTTTGCGGATGAGCTACGCGCGGCCACGGGCTACGATGTCGCCTTCGAGCGGCCGGGCGGATTCCACCTTTGCCTCACGGAGAAAGAGCTCGAGGCCCGGGCCGCGATGCTGAAGCGCCTCCACAACCAGCCGCGCATGGTGCAGTACCCTTACGAGATCCTCGACCATGATGCGGTCGCGAGGCACCTGCCCGAGATCGGTCCGGCGGTCGTGGGGGCGAGCTATTGCCCGCTCGACGGCCACTGCAATTCGCTTCGCCTCTTGAAGGCGCTCCACGCCGGAATGAAGTCCGAGGGGGCCGCGTATCTCGCCGACCACAGCGTGGATCGCATCGAGCGGCGGGCGGGCGAATTCCGCATCGCGTCCGCGAGGGGAGAGCTGCGCGCCGGCAAGGTGCTGCTCGCGGCGGGCAACGGCAATGCCCGCTTGGCGCCCATGGTCGGGCTCAAGGCGCCGGTCCGGCCCCAGCGCGGCCAGATCATCGTGACCGAGAAGGTGCGCCGCTTCCTCGACTATCCGATCGCCACCCTGCGGCAGACCGATGAAGGGAGTGTGCTCATCGGCGATTCCGTCGAGGAGGCGGGCTTCGACGACACGGTCGACCTCGGCGTCGTCTCGACGATGGCCGCGCGCGCGGTGCGCATGTTCCCGCGGCTTGCCGCACTCAACGTCGTGCGCACCTGGGCGGCCCTCCGCGTCATGACCAAGGACGGCTTTCCCGTCTACGATCAGTCGGAAAGCTGTCCCGGCGCCTTCGTCGCGACCTGCCACAGCGGGGTCACGCTGGCGGCAGGCCACGCGCTCTTCCTAGCCCCCATGCTGGCGGCGGGCGCGTTGGCGCCCGAGCTCGCTCACTTCAGCGCCCGGAGGTTCGATGTTTCGCAGGCTGCATGAAGCGGACGGCAAGGCCGTGACGCTCACGGTCGATGGCAGGCCCGTCGCGGCGCGCGAAGGCGACAGCGTCGCCGCGGCGCTCCTCGCGGCCGGCGTCGCGGTATGCCGGACCACCCCCGTCTCCGGTGCGCCTCGCGCACCCTATTGCATGATGGGCGTGTGCTTCGAATGCCTCGTCACCATCGACGGCCGCGGCAACCGGCAGGCCTGCCTCGTGCGCGCCGAGCCCGGCATGGCGATCGCCACCCAGGCGGGCAAGCGGGAGTTGGGAGCGTGAGCGCGGCACCGCCGCTCAAGGACGCTTACGAGCTCGTGGTCATCGGCGCCGGGCCCGCCGGCCTCGCCGCCGCCGCGCTCGCGAGCAGGCTCGGCATCTTGACGGTGCTGTTCGACGAGCAGCCGGGGCCGGGCGGCCAGATCTACCGCGCGATCAGCGAGACGCCGCTCCGCGAGCGGGCGGTGCTCGGCGAGGATTATTGGCACGGCTCGGCCCTCGTCGAGGCGTTCCGCAACAGCGGGGCGCACTATGTGCCGGGTGCGAGCGTATGGAGCGTGTCGCGCGCGCGCGAGATCGGCGTTTCTGTTGGCGGCGTTGCGCGGCTCCTGCAAGCGAGGCACGTCATCCTGGCGACGGGTGCCCTCGAGCGGCCCTTCCCGATTCCCGGCTGGACGCTGCCCGGCGTGATGACCGTGGGTGCCGCGCAGATCCTGCTCAAGTCGTCGGCGCTCGCGGCGAGCGGGGAGGTGGTGCTGGCCGGAAGCGGGCCGCTCCTCTGGCTGCTCGCCGCACAGTATGTGCGCGCAGGGGTCGCCATCAGCGCAATTTTGGATACGACGCCGCGCGGCAACTTGCAGGCGGCACTGCCGCACCTTCCGGCCTTCCTCGCCTCCGCCTATTTCCGCAAGGGCCTGCGCCTCATGAGCGAGGTCAAGCGCCGGTTGAGGATCGTCCGCAACGTCGCAACACTCGCCGCGCGCGGGGAGGGGAAGCTCGAAGCGGTCGCCTATCGCGCCGCGGACGGGGTCGAGCGGCAGCTCGCGGCGGATACGCTTCTTCTCCACCAAGGTGTCGTCGCCAATGTGAATCTCGCCAACGCGACCGGATGCGCGCACGCGTGGGACACCCGCCAGCTCGCCTTCAAGCCCGCGGTCGACGAATGGGGCATGAGCTCGGTCGAGGGCGTCGCCATCGCGGGCGACGGCGCCGGCATCGCGGGTGCCGAAGCCGCCGAGCATCGCGGGCGTCTCGCAGCCCTCGACGCGGCGGAGCGGCTCGGCCGCATCGACCGGGCCCGGCGCGACCGCGACGCGGCACCGCATCGCACGCTTCTCGGGCGCGCCGAGCGCGGGCGCGCCTTCCTCGATGCGCTCTATCGGCCGGCCAAGGCGTTCCGCATCCCGCAGGACGACGTGATCGTCTGCCGCTGCGAGGAGGTGACGGCGCGCCAGGTGAGGGAGAGTATCGAGCTCGGCTGCACGGGGCCGAACCAGATGAAGGCCTTCCTTCGCTGCGGCATGGGTCCGTGCCAGGGCCGCCTCTGCGGGCTCACCGTCACCGAGCTCATCGCCGAGGCGCGCGGCGTCGCCCCCGGCGAGGTCGGCTACTACCGCCTGCGCCCGCCGATCAAGCCGATCACGCTCGAGGAGCTCGCCGGCCTTCCGAAGTCGGCCGCCGCGGTCGCGGCCGTCGAGCGCTGAGGCGGTCGTGGGGCTGCCCGACGTGCTGGTGATCGGGGGCGGCCTTCACGGCTGCTCGACGGCCCTCCATTTAGCACGGCGCGGCGTCAAGGTCACCGTGCTCGAGAAGGACCACGTCGCCCGCCATGCCTCGGGCGTGAATGCCGGCGGCGTGCGCCGCCTCGGCCGCCACCTCGCCGAGATCCCGCTCTCGGTCGCGTCGATGGAGCTCTGGCACGGCATCGAGGCGCTCGTCGACGACGATTGCGGCTTCGAATGCCACGGCCAGGTCAAGGTCGCCGAGAGCGAGGCGGAATACGAGCTCTTGCGCCGGCGCGTGGCCGAGGTCGCGGCACTCGGCTTTGGCCACGAGGAGCTCGTCGGCCGGGCCGAGCTGCGTGCGATCCTCCCCGCCATCTCCGAGCATTGCGTGGGCGGGATCACCGCACGGGCGGACGGTGCTGCCAACCCCTACCGCACGACGATGGCATTCAAGCGCAAGGCCGAGACGCTCGGTGCCGTGATCGTCGAGGGCTGCCGGGTCGTGAGCCTCGCGCGCGAAGGTGGGGCGTGGTGCATCGGCACGGAGCGGGGCGAGCGCTTCTCGGCCCCGGTCGTGGTCAATTGCGCGGGTGCCTGGGCCGACCGCATCGCAGGCATGCTCGGCGAGCCGGCGCCGCTCGAGGTGTGGGCGCTCATGCTGATGATCAGCGCGCGCCTGCCGCCCTTCATCAAGCCGGTCGTGGGGGCTCAAGGCCGGCCGCTTTCCTTCAAGCAGTTCGCCAACGGCACGGTGCTCATCGGCGGCGGCTACAAGGGCAGGGCCGAGCGCGACAGCAACCAGACGGAGCTCGATTTCAACGGCCTCGCCGAGAGTGCAAGGACCGTGTGGGAGCTCTTTCCCGCGATGCGGGGGGCCGAGATCGTGCGCGCCTGGGCCGGCATCGAGGCGCGCATGCCCGACGACATTCCCGTGATCGGGCCGAGCTCGACCGCGGAAGGCGTCTTCCACGCCTTCGGGTTCTGCGGGCACGGATTCCAACTGGGCCCGATCGTGGGTGCGGTGATCGCCGAGCTGGTGACGACCGGCTCGACCAATCTTCCGATCCAGCCCTTCCGCATCGAGCGCTTCAAGCGCGCGCAAGACTGAGCGTCCGTGGGCAACGCGCCGCGCACGCTTGCCCCAGCCCAGGTGGTCCAAGGTTCGGGGTAAGCTCACCCGGATACAGACTCCACTCATATCTGGAGGAGTTTTAGAGGCTCACGTCAACGGACGAAGTCAAGCGGCCCCGTTAGGTGTATAATTGCCGATCCAAATACGGCTACAAGGAATTCGGGGTCACTATGCCATACAGCTTAGACAGACGAACCGAGAGCTGTACGTTGTGTGGTTCGGCGGCAAACATTCACCGCCACTCGTTCGGCGTTGGTGAAATTGTGGATTGCGCCCGCTGCGGAGATTTCGAAGTCCCTTTCGACTTAGCTAAAGAAGTCGGATTGCCATTGAAGGACCTAAAACTCCGGGCCTTGGCTAGGGTCTGTACCCACATAGTTGCTTGAAAAACTGACCGGATTGTGATTCACCGT
>JBKQRV010000208.1:0-7580 GCA_052143835.1 Alphaproteobacteria bacterium | reverse complement strand
GAGACATTGCGCGACCGCCGCTCGGTGGATTTCGGCGACCTCATCATGAGACCGACTCTCCTTATCGAATCCGACGAAGCCGTGCGCACGGCGATGCGGTTGCGTCATCGCCACCTCCTTGTCGATGAGTACCAGGACGTTAACCGCGCAAGCGCGCGGCTTTTGCGCGCCGTCGCCGGGGACGGAAACCGCCTGTGGGTGGTCGGCGACGCCCGCCAATCGATCTACCGGTTCCGCGGCGCGTCCTCGATCAATATGGTCCGCTTCGCCAGCGAATATGCGGGCGTGGTCGTTGATCAACTTCGCATCAATTACCGGTCAAGTCAGGAAATCATCAACGCCTTTACAACCATCGCGCCGCGCATGGCCGCATCGCATGGCATGCTGCCTCTAACCCTTGAAGCCGACAAAGGCTCTTCCGGAATTCGCCCGCAGCTTTGCCGCTTCGAGACGCTCGACGACGAGGCCGCCGGCATTGCCGCGAGCATTCGCGAACTCGAAGCCGCCGGAATCCGGCTTCGCGACCAAGCCGTGCTTTGCCGAACCAATTCGCGGCTGAACGATATTGCCGCCGCTCTTGAGGTACGAGGGATCCCGGTGCTGCATCTTGGCAGCTTGTTCGAGCGCGATGAGGTGCGCGACTTGCTTGCCCTGCTCACCCTCGCCATCGATCCGTTTGGCGATGGGCTAGCCCGAGTCGGCGCGATGCCGCGCTACAATGTCCCGCTTCAGGATATCCGCGCCGTGATCCGGACGCTTCGCTCGCTCCCGGGTCCCGCCGCGAGCAAGCTTCGCGAAGTCACGGGCGACAAGACGTTATCCGCCGAAGGCCGAGGCGGCTTGGCCCGACTCGCCGCCGAGCTGGAAGGCATTCCGTCCAACGCTTCGCCCTGGGAAATGCTTCTGACCTACCTTCTCGACCGCACGAGCGCCTTGGCGGAAATGGCACGGCGGGAGACCGTTCTCGACCGCATGAAGGCCGTCGCGACCTGGCAGTTCCTCAACTTTGTGCGCGACCGAAGTCCGGTCGGTGCCGGCGCCCCGATCCAGCGCGCGCTCGACCGGGTCCGACACTTGGTGCTGCTCGCCGAAGAGCGTGATCTTCGCCAAATTCCCGCCGTCGCCCTGCACATCAACGCGGTTCGCCTCATGACCGTCCATGGCAGCAAAGGTCTCGAATTCGAGGCCGTCCATGTCCCAGGCCTAACCAAACAAAGCTTTCCATCATCCTACCGGGGGCAACGTTGTCCGCCGCCGACCGGGATGATCGAGGGGGACGACGACAGCGACCACGAAAGCGGCGCCAAAGCGCACAACATGGAAGAAGAATGTCTCTTCTTTGTGGCGCTCTCCCGTGCGCGCACCCATTTGCGCCTTTATCTCTGCCGCAAGCAGCCGAACGGCAACAACCGCACGCCGTCGCCTTACCTCGACTGGTTCACCGGCCATGAGGTCGCGGAGATCGCCAGCCCGGCGACGATGCCGCTGCCGGCGGACGCGCCGCGCCCGGTTCCGATTGCCGTCACCTGGCCCGAAGACTGGAGCCTGACGGATTCACGGCTGCGCAGCTACGAGCAATGCGCCCGCCGATTCTTTTATACGCACGTGCTCGGCTTGGGCAGCGCGCGCAAGACGACGGCGTTCAGCCAGACGCACGATTGCCTCTACGAACTCATTCGATGGCTGGCCGCGGCCCGGATCGACGGAGCGGCGGGGCACGACGAAGCCGCGCGAGAGTTCGAACGGGTCTGGGCCGTCAAAGGCCCCGTCACGCATGGCTTTGCCGCCGACTATCGCCGTCTCGCCGACCGTTTGGTGACGGCCCTGGTTCGCTCCGGCGCCGGAGCCCGCTTTCGGCGCTCCGAACCGCTTGCGATCGATCTCGCCGCCGGACGGGTCATCGTCGAGCCGAATGAAATAGCGGAGCTGCCGAACGGCACGGTGGTCCTGCGCCGCATCCGCACCGGGTATAAACGCGACAAGGAATATGACGAGCTGGAGTACACCCTCTATCACCTCGCCGGCCGCGCGCGCTACGGCGCCTCTTATTCCGTCGAGGCGCTCCACCTTACCGACGAGGTCTTCGAGATCGTCGCCGTGACGGCGGCCAAGATCAAGAACCGGCAGACCAAGACCCAGGCGATGCTGGCCGATATCGCGGCGGGCCGATTCCCGCCCGACCCAGATTCGGTGCGTTGCCCTCGTTGCCCCCATTTTTTCGTTTGCGACGCCGTAGGCCGCGGGCCCCTTTCTCTCCTTTGATCGACGGCGCCTTTCCGGTTTGCGGCCGCCGGCGCGATTAAGAGTCTCTCTGCCGCGCCGATAGCGCTCTCAACCGCACATCCGCTTTCCGCCTTGGCGGCTTCGCCGCGATCAAAGGCATCTCCGGGTCATCCGTTCGCCAATGAGCACGCCGCCTTTCCGGTTTGGCCAGGCGGCCGCGATCAGAGACACGGAACCGCTTCAGGCATTTCTGCCCGGGCATCGCTTTCAAGGAGAAAGCAACCCATGGAAACGATCGACATCTTCTACCAGGGCAATGGCCTTCGTGAAATCGAACACATCGAGGTTGACCGCGGCCACACCGTCGCCATGGTCAAGGAAATCCTCATCACCAAGCACGGCTGGGAGCCGGACACGCTGATCTACCTCGAAGACGTGGACACGCCGCTCGAGGAGCACCGCGTCATTATCGAGCTGTGCGGTCCTGCCGGGGCGAACCTGCACCTGCACCGCTGCCGCCACGTCGAGGTGGCGGTCACCTTCGGCGGCGAGACCGTTCATCACCGGTTCGCGCCGAGCGCCACCGTGGCACGCATCAAGACGTGGGCCGCGGTATCCAAATTCGGCATGACCGAGGAGGAGGCCGGCGAGCATGTCCTGCAAATCGCCGGCACGCAGGACCGGCCGCCGCCCGGCACCCATATCGGGAGGCTCACCTCATGCCCGGCCTGCCGTGTGCAATTCGATCTTGTACCGGACGAGCGGATCAACGGAGCGCCGGATGCCGCGATGCCCGGAGCGCGGTGATGGCGCCGGACGAAAAAGCGCTTCGCGCGGACGTGGCGAAAGCCGCGTTCCGCGCGGGCGTTGCCGGCGGGCGCTGGCGGCTGCTCGGCATCGCGTGGCCGCACGTGCTCATCGCCGTGACGGCTAAGGACGGGCGGGAATACGTCCTCCGCTTCAACGGGGCGGGCTTCCCGGCGACGCCGCCGACCGCCGGCCCCTGGGACATGACGACCAATGCCGTGCTGGCGCCCGACCTCTGGCCGCGCAGCAAGGGAGGCCGCCTCGGCGCCGTCTTCAATCCCGCCTGGAAGGGCGGCACCGCGCTCTATCTGCCCTGCGACCGCGAAAGCATCGCCGGACACGACCAGTGGCGCGCGCAAATGCCGTCCAAAATCTGGCGGCCCGCTGCCGGCCTCGTTCAATACCTGGAGCTTGCCCATGAACTTCTCCATTGCCGCGATTACCTACCGCCTGCTCGCGCCGCAGCATGAGCTGTCTTGCTCATGGCGGCTCTGGCGGCGGCTTCTCAAGAAGTTACGCGAGCGCGGACGCGGCGTGCGCGAAAGCGGGGCGTTCCTGCTCGGTCACAAAGATGCCGGCGGCCGGCGGCGCATCGTGGATTTCGCGCTCTACGACGATGTGGACCCGCACGCGCTCGATACCGGCATCATCCATCTTGACGGGCGCCACTTCGGGAAGCTGTGGGATTTTTGCAGAGCCCGCTCACTCACGGTGGTGGCCGACGTCCATACGCATCCCGGCGGTGCCGGACAGAGCGACTCCGATCGCGCCCATCCCATCATCGCCCGCGCCGGCCATCTCGCCCTCATCGTGCCGAACTTCGCCGCGCCGCCGGTCGCCCGTCACGCACTCGGCATCTACCGCTACGGCGGCGGGCGATGGGAAACGATTCCGGATAAGCGGCATCGCCAGTTTTTCCACATTGGCCTTTAGAGGGCACCTCGCATGAACGCCTTCGTCCCTGCTGAAACGCTTCACCGCCTGGTCAAACAGGCTATCGACAGCGGTGCGGCCTCGAGCCTCACCGAGGCGAAAAATCTTTTCCGCGGCTATCGCATTTGCTTTTCGATCGACGCGGCGGAAGGCGCGCAGCTCTCGCATCAGATCGCGCTCTTGACCGGTATCGCCCTTGCGCGCCGGGTCTTCCTTGGCGGCGTTACCGTCGCCGGCAAGCTGGATGTCCCGCTGCTGGTGCCGCTCGCGCGCGGGTCAACCTTGAGCGAAGCCGTGCGGCTCATGGGCGCCCGGCTCGCCGACACGGCGCCGGCCGATTGGCCGTCCATCTTTGTCGGCGGACCCACGCGCGACCGCCGCGCCGGCTTTCATGTGCGGGCCGTCTTTGCCGGCTGGCGCGGCGGCGCGATGCCTGCGCAAACCGAGTTTTCCGGCGGAGAAGAAGATGTCATGCCGCTCGCGCCGATGCTCGCCGCCGCCGTATGCGTGAGCGAGGCGTTTTTTCACGTGCAGGGACAAACGCCGGTCGCGGGCCGGAGATCGGCCGGTTTCTCTCTCTGGCAGCCCGCTCGCAAGGACTGGCTTACCTCGGATCGCGACGCCCCGGCACTGCGCTACCTGCCCTCGAACCTATGGCTGATCGGGCTTGGGCATCTGGGCCAGGCGTATCTCTGGGCGCTCGGCTTGCTTCCCTATCCCAATCCGACCCGAGCGTCGCTGATCCTGCAAGACACCGACGTGATCACGCCTTCGACGTGGAGCACCTCCATTCTGACCGAAACGGACATGGCGGGCATCATGAAGACGCGCGCTATGGCGACCTGGGCGGAGCATCGCGGCTTCGGCACCCGGATTTACGAGCGCCTGTTCGACGCTTCCCTTACGCGTCATGACGAAGAACCCGCCATCGCCCTCTGTGGAATCGACAACGCCCTTGGCCGCCGCGTGCTCGATCGCGTCGGTTTCCCCTTTGTCGTGGAGGCAGGACTCGGACGCGGGTATCGCGACTTCCGCACGATCCGCTTGCACACCTTGCCCGGCAGCCGCCCGGCGTCGGAAATCTGGCAGTCCGGCGCGGAAGGAGAAGACGTCAGCGACCGCGCTGCTTATCAGCGCATGTTGCAGAACGGCGAATTGGACCAATGCGGCATCACGTTGTTGGCCGGCAAGGCGGTGGGCGCTCCGTTCGTCGGAGCTGTCGCCGCCTGCTTCGCGATCGCGGAAGTATTGCGCCTTCTGCACGCCGGCCCGCTCCATCACCTGATCGACCTCGACTTGCAAAGCCCCGAGCACCGCACCGTCGCGGGCCATGCGCAAACCTTCGAGGCGCTCAACCCGGGGTTCGTGCCGGTGACGGCGCATTAGTGAAAATCCCCAGCAACAGCACCCCCGATGCCCGAGCGAACTCTTCATTATATCCGCACAATCTTGCTCCGGGCGTCCATCAAGTGCCTGACGCCCAGTGCCGCGACCGCAGCCTGACACCGACAGGGACGGCCCAGTCCGCCGTACGGCGACCCCGACCGAAGATGGGCCGAGCCGACCACACCGGAGACCCGCGCTATGCAGACAGAGCGCACCGCTGCTAATGCGTTGGAATGGCAATCGAGGGCTGCTTATGACTACACGCTTGGCTTGCCTCGACGAGCGTGGGCGTGGGAATTTCTCCGTCGCGACCCGCATTATCGCAGCGCCTGGTTCAGAGCCTGCGCAGATGCCGCGGTCGAGAGGATATCGAGTCGCATCACGGTAATCAGGCCAACGCCGCAACACCGTGAATTGGCGCATTGGGGGATACTTTGTCAGCGATCCACCGCATAGCGATGCGACCGCTGCAGCCATCTTCTGGAACCCGGGAACGTGTCCGCACGTCCTTCAGGCGATGGCGCTCAGGCCGAATATTCCGATTGATGCCGCTCCATTCCGACTCTCGGATATTCCCTGCTCGATGACCATGCTGCTCACCGGTGATGGGCGCCAGCACCTGCTATTTCGCGATGGCGGACGATCTCTTCAGATTGTCATCGACGGCGCCAGCGTGTTTGAGCCCGTTCATCTGGTCACGGCTGCGGTGCTTTACCCCGACGCCGTAAGACCTCACCTGGTCGCGCTCGCGTGTCTTAATGAACTTTGCATTTCCGGACGGCTTCCCGCCCTTTATTTTCCCGTCGAACCGCGGTGCGCACGACTACGTACCGTCCTCCAGGCACTCGACGCATCGCTAGCCGGAGCTTCGTACCGTGAGATTGCTGTCGCACTTTTTGGCCGGAATCGCGCCGATACAGACTGGACCGACCCCAGAGGTCATCTGCGCGACCAGGTGCGCCGAGCTGCCCGCCGCGGGCGGGCACTCATGAATGGCAGCTATCGCCAGTTCCTCCGGTAGCCTGCCATTGCCCAAACCTTCACTTTGCTAGGAGGTCGCGATAACCAGTCTTCGTCATCCAGCGCGCGCGCTCGAGGTGGCTCTTCAACGCCGTGCGGGCCCGTTCCGGTTCCCGATCCGGATCGATCCCCAGCACGACACGAGACATCTCATCCTCGCTTGCCCCGTCAGCTGTAGCGTCGAGCAGCCGAAGATAGGTCACAAAATGCGCCTCGTCATACGGCGTAACCCGCTCTGACCATGGCACCCGGTCCGCCACTTCAGAATCCCGGCCTTCTCTTATCACACCCATCTGGCTCTCTATCGGCAGCTTGCTACCGCCCATAAGTATTCCGAGGATCTAGCCGCAGGATATCCTAAACTGGGATAATCCGAAACTGGGATTACTGGATTACCGGTCTCGATCTATGCCGGTTTACCAGAATGCCCAAGTCCCTTCGCTCACCGCGGCAACGGCGGCTGCAGAGGCTCCTCATCAAGCTTCGCAAGGCCGCAGGCCTGACCCAGGCCGAAGTTGCAGATCGCCTCGGGCGTCCACAGTCCTTCATAGCAAAATACGAAGGAGGCGAGCGACGCCTCGACGTCGTCGAGTTCATCGACGTGACGGAGGCGCTCGGAGTAGAGCCCTCCGAGATACTCATAGAGCTCAGCGGCTCAAAAGCGTAACTATACTGGTCAGAGTACCTGCCTAGGCGCCCGCGCGCCTTCCGGCGCGCGCCGGGCTCTCGTGCACCGAGCCCGCTTCGCGGTCTCGGCCCTCGCGGGCTTCGATCCCTTCTGTCATCCGATCCCGACCGTCAAGCGAAGCGGCTAGTGCCGATTTCAGGTGCTTCAGGTCCTGGACGTAAACCCGACCAAGTGTCAGACAGTCTCTGACTACCGTTGACCCGAGGCGGGCCTCGCAGGGCCCAATTCAAGGAGCGCTGACGCTCATTCGTGCCTAGGCGACTCAAGACGATACGCGGACGTCGATCTCGTCGTAATGCTTGATGCGATAGATCGCGAGCGAGCCCAGCCAGCTCGCTCCGAAAAGCCCGATGATGACATATCCGAGCGCGCCCCAATTGTCGTTGAGATCGCCGATCAGGTCCCAGAACATACCGCGCAAATTGAACTGGTCGGCGATCAGTCCAAGTGTCTCGATCCCGCCGATGGCAATGGCGACCGCGACGGACACGAGCGTGATGGTCATGTTGTAGAAGAGCTTGCG
>JBKQRV010000207.1:0-13176 GCA_052143835.1 Alphaproteobacteria bacterium | reverse complement strand
GTAGCGCGCACTCCCGTCCGCGCTACTTCGTCAGCGCTACGAAGGCGCCGTCCCAGTCGGCGGGCGGCGGGTCCGAGCGGAAGCCCGCGATGCGCTCCTCGTAAAGCGTGTAGAACGCCTGCAGCGTCTCGGGCGCCTGGGCGCGGCAGGCCTCGAGCTGCTCCAACGCCTCCGCCCAGCGCCGCCCGCGGTAGGCCGCGAGCATGGCGTCATGGTCCGCCTTGAGGGCCGTGAAGGCGGAGGTCGCCTCGACGGCCTCGTCGCCTAGAAGGGCGTAGATGTGCGCCGGCCTCGCCTTGCCCTTGACGCGCACGAGATCGAGCTCGAGGAAGGCGAGCCCCTTGGCCTCGGCCGCCGTCTTCTCGCCCACCACGATATCGACGCCGTAGGTCGACGACTGTCCTTCGAGCCGCGAGGCGAGGTTCACGTCGTCGCCGAGGCACGAGTAGTCGAAGCGCTGGTCGGAGCCGAGGTTGCCCACGCAACAGGTGCCGGTATTGAGGCCGATGCCGGTGCGCACGTCGGTGAAGCTCTTGTCCTCGGCCGCGGCCTCGCGGCGCCAGGTCTCATTGAGACGCACGAGCTCGGCGCGCATGGCGAGGGCCGCGCGGCAGGCGTGCTCGGCGTGCGCGGGATCGTCGAGCGGGGCGTTCCAGAACGCCATGATGGCGTCGCCCATGTATTTGTCGATGGTGCCGCGCGCCGCGAGGATGACGTCCGTCATCGGTGTTAAGAAGCGGTTGATGAAGCTGGTGAGGCCATGGGCATCGAAGCGCTCGGCGATTCCGGTGAAGCCGCGGATGTCGCTGAACATCAGCGTCATCTCGCGCATCTCTCCGCCGAGCACGAGCCGCTCGGGATGGCGCGAGAGCTGCTCGACCACCGCCGGCGCCAGATAGCGGCTAAACGCGCCGCGCACGCGCCGCCGCTCGGTCTCCGTGCGCAAGAACAGCACGGCCGAGGAGGAAAGGTAGACGAGGAGGGCCACGACGGAGGGGAAGACCGGATCGATCAGGAGATTTTGCGTCGCATAGGCGTACCACGAGCCGCCGACGGCCGAGGCGATGGCGGCGAGGCCCAAGAGGGCCGTCCAGCGCGCGCCGACCCTGGGCAGCAAGAGCAGCAAGGCAATTCCGGCCACCAGCATGTAGACGAGCTCGACGCCGCGCGCCCATTCGGGGCGCTTGAGCGAGTCGCCGAGCAGCATCTGCTCCGCGAGCTCGGCGTGAATCTCCACTGCGGCCGCATCGGGATCGAGCGGAGTCGCGTGGAATTCCTTGAGGCCCGCGGCACTCGTGCCGATGAAGACGACGTTGCCCTTGATCAGGTCGGGGTCGACGCTTTGATCGAGCACCTGCCAGGCGGGCACGAAACGCTCGGGCACGTGGGGCGTGAAGTGGATCCACACGGTGCCGCGGGCATCGGTCGGCACGATCAAGGCGCCGATCTTGATCGAGTTTATGCCGGCGTGCTCGCCGAAGCTCATGACGCCGCTCGCACCCGTGGACTTGACGATGTAGGTGCGCGCGCCCTGCGCCACGCGGAGCGCCTCGGCGGCGAGTGCGGGGTAGAGGCGATTGTTGAGCTCGACGAGGAGAGGCACCCGGCGGGTGACGCCGTCGATGCCGAGAATGTCGTTGGTGCTGCCGTTGCCCGCGGCGGCGTCCTCGAGCACGCCGAGATTGACGATCGCGCCGCCGAAATTGGGCACCCACGGACGCGGGTCGTCGCCCGCATTCGCGAAGCTCGCCTTCGCTTTCGGAACGAGCGCGTTGCTTGTGTGGGTCAGCACGAAGCTCGTGACCGCGCGGGTGCGTTTGAGCGCCTCGCCGAGGAGGACGTCGTGGTCGGGAAGTGCCGCCAGGCGCGCCACGAGCGGATCGTCGGATTTGACGCTCTTCAGGTCCTCGAGCAGGTGCGCCGGCGAGGTGCGGTCGGGCTCGGCGAAGACGATATCGAAGGCGATCACGGCGGCGCCGAGCTCGCTCAACCGGTCGACGAGCTTGGCCACGAGCGTGCGGGGCCAGGGCCATTGACCGAGGCGCGCCAAGCTGGCGTCGTCGATATCGACGATGCGCACGGGAACCGGCTCGTAGCGCCGCGGCTTCAGCCGCATGAACTCGTCGAAGACGAAGAGCCGGAGTTGGTCGAGCGCCGGCGGCTCGCTCGCCCAGCCTATGAGTGCCGCAAGCAGGATGGCGAGCGGCAGCAGAAGGTGCAGCCGGTTCTTGAGATGTCGCCCGACGCGCTCCATGGCGCCATGCTAGCCGGAGCCGCAGCGGGACGCTACGGGGATGCGGGCACCGCCCGGCTCCCGGCCCAGGCGATGAGGGCTGACAGAAGCCGCTCGAGGGTCGGGCGCACGGCCGCGGCGCGCTCGGCGCGCAAGCGGAAGGGCGGGCTCTCGTCCATGTAGGTGATCTGGCTGAGCTCGAGCTGGATCGCCTGGACGCCGTTCGCCGGCCGGCCGTATTGCCGGGTGATGTAACCGCCGGTGAAGCGGCCGTTAAGCACGCTCGTATAACCCGCCGCCTCGCGGCAGATCGCGAAAAGCCTCTCTGCCAGGCCTGCCTCCATGCTGGCACCCCCCGCGGTGCCCAGATTGAAGTCCGGGAGCTTGCCCTGGAAGAAGCGCGGCACGCGCGAGCGGATCGAATGGGCATCGAAGAGGAGGGCAAAGCCGAATCTCTCCTTGATACGCTCGAGCTCGTGCTGGATGCGCTCGTGATAGGGCTTCCAATAGAGGCCGATGCGGCGATGCACCTCCTGGGGATCGGGCTCCTCGCGGGGACGGTAGAGGGGAAGGCGATCGAAGGTGTCGAGCGGGACGATGCCGGTATTCTCGGAGCCCGGATAGAGCGCCGTGCCTTCCGGATCGCGGTTGAGGTCGACGACGTAGCGCGAGAAGTTCGCCATCAGGAGATGGGCGCCAAGGTCGCCCGCGAAATCGTAGAGCTTGTCGACGTGCCAGTCGGTGTCCGCCAGCACGAGCGCTGCCGGCGTCATGCGCGCGGCCAGGTGATCCGGGATCTTTGTGCCGCAATGGGGCACCGAGAGGAGGAGAGGCATGCTCCCCGGCAGGAATCGGTAGATCTCGCTCACGACATCCCTCACAGCTCAGCGATTGCGGCTCAGGCCGCCTCTGCGAGCAGGCGGCGGTAGAGGCCCAGGTCCACGTTGCCGCCCGAGCATACGACAGCTATCGCGCGTCCGGCGAGCGGCACCTTGCCGACCAGCACGGCCGCCAGGGCCACAGCGCCGCTTGGCTCGACCACCAGCTTGAAGTACTCGAAGGCGAGTGCCATCGCGCGCGCCACTTCGGCCTCGCTCACGACGAAGCCGCTCTTGACCCGGCCTTGCATGGCGGCGAAGGTGAGCTCGCCCGGCTGATCCGCCATGAGCGCATCGCAAATGGTGGTTCCGCCGCTCACGTTGCTGAGGCGCCTTCCCGCCGCGAGCGAGCGCGCGGTGTCCTCGAATCCCTCGGGCTCGACGGTGTGCACCGTCGTCTCCGGCGATAGCTCCGCGAGTACTATCGCGATGCCCGAGATGAGCCCGCCGCCGCTGCAGGGTGCTAAGGCCGCGTCGAGCCTGATGCCGCGCTCGGCCGCCTGCTCGGCGAGCTCGAGCCCGGCCGTCCCTTGGCCCGCGATGATGTAGGCGTCGTCATAGGGGCGCACGAGCGTCGCTCGGCGCTCGGCCTGCACTTTCGCGGCGACCGCCTCGCGGTCCTCCTTGTAACGGTCGTAGAACACCACCTCGGCGCCATAACCGCGGGTGTTGGCGACCTTCATCTTCGGCGCGTCGGCCGGCATGACGATCGCCGCCGGCATGCCGAGAAGCTGGGCCGCGGCCGCCACCCCTTGCGCGTGATTGCCGGAGGAGAAGGCGACGACGCCCCGTGCCGTCGCCTCCGCCGGGATGCGCGATATGCGGTTGTAGGCGCCGCGGAACTTGAATGAGCCGGTGCGTTGCAGCACCTCGGCCTTGATCAGCAGCCTGCCGCCGAGCCTGGCATTGAGGGCCGGGGATTCGAGAAGCGGAGTCTTGACCGCCCAGCCGGCGAGGCGCTTGGCTGCGTCGCGCACCGCCTCCAAGGTGGGAACCCGTCCTGCCTCACCCGCCGCACCGTCCATAGGCTCTCCTCCGCCCGCGCCGGATCGCGCTTGCCGGACCCGTCCCGGGCTCGACCCCTCTCAAGGTATAGGACGACCGCTTGCAGCCGCAACCCGGGGGCTCGCCGCCGAGTTGGCCCCGGTTTTGCTCAGCTCTAAGCGAGCACCGGTCGGCCCCTGCCGACCCGGCCATGGGATAGCGAGAGGTTCGATCATGAGCGTGGCCACGACAGAGGGTCGTAATACCTCGGTCTTCGCCTCCAAGGGGCAGCCGAAAGCGGCAGGTTCGGCGCCTTTCCGCCGTCTTCGGGCCGTGCGGGACATGGCCTACGTGCTAAGCGCCTGGGCGGCCAGTTGGGCTTTCGTCATCCTCGTTATCAAGGGGTTGAGCGGAGTCTTCTAAGAAGAGTGCTCCGAGGGGCCTCGGCTCCAGGCTCCTTTTTGCAAAATGCAAAGCAATTTGCCGCCGACGGTGTCGGCTTTTGCGGGCAGGGCCGCAGAAGGCACCGCTTAGCCTCCCGCTACTCCGCCGCCTCCCACTTCTCCACGCTGGCACCGGCAAGCGCGCGCACGCGCTCCTCGTCCTTGGCGAACTCCTCGGCCGGGCCGGCGAAGACGACGCGGCCGTCGTCGAGCACATAGGCGCGGTCCGCGATCTCGACCGCGGCGCGCACGTTCTGCTCGACGAGAAGCACGGAGATGCCCTCCTTCCTCATGGCGACGATGACATTGAAGAGCTCCTGCACGATGAGCGGAGCGAGACCCTGCGAGGGCTCGTCGAGCAAGAGCAGGCGCGGGTTGATGAGGAGCGCCCGGCCGATGGCGAGCATCTCCTGCTCGCCGCCGGAGAGCTGGCGGCCCTTGTTGAGCTTGCGCTCGGCAAGCCGAGGAAAGAGCTTGAAGACGCGCTCGGCGGTCCATGGCCCGGGCCGCACGAGGGGAACCTTCATGTTCTCCTCGACCGTGAGGTTGGCGAAGATGCGTCGCCCCTCGGGCACGTAGCCCACGCCGAGGCCCGCGATCCGATAGGGCGGCCAGGCCGTCGTCACCCGGCCGAAGATGCTCACAGTGCCTTGCCGCGCAGGGGTGAGGCCCATGAGGCTTCTGAGCGTCGTCGTCTTGCCCGCACCATTGCGCCCCAGCAAGGCGACGAGCTCGCCTTCGCCGACCTCGAGGCCCACGCCGTGGAGAATGTGGCTCTTGCCGTAAAATGTTTGCAGGCCTTCCGCCTCGAGCGCCTTCATGCCGCTTTCCCCAGATAGGCCTCTTGCACGCGCTCGTTGGCCGCGATCTCGTCGGGCGTGCCCTCGGCGAGCACCGCGCCCTCGGCGAGCACCATGATGCGATCGGCGAGATGGAAGACGACGCGCATGTCGTGTTCGATCAGCACGATTGCGAGCTTCTGGTCCCGGTGCAGGCTGCGGACGAGGGTGGTGATGTCGTAGGTCTCGCGATCTCCCATGCCGGCGGTCGGCTCATCGAGGAGGAGGAGGCGCGGCTTGAGCGCCAATGCCATCATGATCTCGGTCGAGCGCTGATCGCCGTGCGGCAGCTCGCCCACGAGGCGATCGGCCTTGTCCGCGAGCCCGCCCATCTCGAGCAGCTCGGCCACGCGCGCGCGCACCCTCTCGTCGTCGGCGCGCGCGAGCCACGGTCGGAGCCGCAGTCCTTGTGCCACTTCCGCCGGAATGCGCAGGTTCTCGCGCACCGAGAGCTCGGGGAAAATCTCGGTGATCTGGAAGGTGCGCGCGATCCCCATTTCGACGCGCCGGTGCGAGGGGACCCGGGTGATGTCGAGGTCATCGAGGAAAATCTTGCCGGTAGTCGGCGGAAAGAAGCCGCTGATGAGATTGAAGAAGGTCGTCTTGCCGGCACCGTTGGGTCCGATCACGGCGCGCAACTCGCCCGGCTCGACGGTGAGCGAGACGCCGTCGACGGCGACGAGGCTGCCGAAAAGGCGCGAGACGCTTTCTACCCGCAAGAGGCTCATGTGGTCGCCTTCCTCCGAAGGATGCCGAGCACGCCGCGGGGGAAGAATAGCACGCACGCGACGTAGAACAAGCCGATGAAGATCTGCCAGTTGATGGTGATGCTCGAGATGTAGTCCTGCAGCATGACGAAGACCACGGCACCCAGGAGCGGGCCCCAGAAGCTACGCATGCCGCCCAAGACCGCCATCATCACGAAATCGCCCGACTGGCTGTAATGGAGCCCGCGCGGGTCGGCGAAATTGTTCACGAGCGCGTAGAGCGATCCGGCGAAGGCCATGAAGAAGCAGGAAAGCGTGAAGGCGATCCAGATGTGCATTTCCACCGGAATCCCCAGGAAGCGCGCGCGGCGCTCGTTCTCGCGGATGGCGAGCATGGTGCGGCCGAAGGGCGAGCGCAGGATAAAGCCCATCAGCGCCGTGGCGAGCGCGAAGCAGACCAGCACGAAGTAATAGAAGGCGGTGGAGTCGTGCAGGATGTCCACGGTAGCTATGCCCAGATGCAGCGGCTGGCGGTAGAACGGGCGCAGGCCGTCGTCGCCGCCGGTCAAAGACGACCACTGGAAGGCGATGTAATAGAACACCTGGCCGAAGGCGATCGTCACCATGGCGAAATAGACGCCGCGGCGGCGCACGATCAAGGCACCCAAGAGCCCGCCCATGACGCCGCCCAGGAGCGTCCCGGCCAACAGTCCCAAGGGTGTGGAGAGTGCCACGAATTTCAGCAAGAGGCCGCAGCCATAGGCGCCGAGCCCGAACCAGGCGGCGTGGCCGAAGGAGAGCACGCCGGTGAAGCCGAGCAGGAAATTCACCGACATGGCGCCCAGGCCCAGCACCATCACGCGGTTCCCCAGCGCGGTGTAGCCGCCCACGAGCGGCATCCACAGCGGCGCCAGGATGAGTGCCGCCCAGATCGCCGCGAGCATGGCGAGCTTGCGGTTCACCTCGCTCACGTCAGCATGCCCTCCTCGCCGAACAGGCCGCGCGGGCGGACCAGCAGCACCACCGCCATCAGCACGTACATGATCGCCTCGCTCGCCGGCGGCAGGACCACCGCAGTGATGCCCGAGGCGACGCCGATCAAGAGGCCGCCGACAAGCGTTCCCACGAGAGAGCCCACGCCGCCGACGATGATGGCGATGAAGCTCGGCATCAGCAGCCCCGCACCCATGGTCGGCTCGAGGCCCAATTGCCCGCCGGCGAGCACGCCCGACAAGCCGGCGAGGAAGATGCCGACCGCGAAGTTCAAGGAGCGCAGCGCGCGCGCATTGACGCCCAAGACCGCGACGGTCTCGAGGTCGAGCGTGCCGGCGCGGATGCGGATGCCGGCGCGGGTGAAGCGCAGCAGCAGGAAGAGGAGCGCGATCATCACCGCCACCATCGCCACCATGAACAGGCGGTAGCCGGTGATGAAGAAGAATTCGTTGCTCAAGGACTGCGACAGGAAGGCGGGAATGGTGAAGGGCTTGCCCTGCGCGCCCCAGATGATGCGCGTGCCGTCCTCGAAGACGAAGGCGAGGCCGAAGGTCAAGAGCAGGCCGTAGAGCGGGTCGCGGCCGTAGACGCGGCTGATCAGCAGCCGCTCCACGGCGAGCCCGATGATCGCGGTGAGGAAGGGCGAGGCGACGAGCGCGCCCCAGAAGCCGAGATAGGGCTCGAGCGTGTAGGCGATATAGCCGCCGATGACGAGGAAGCCGCCATGCGCGAAATTGATGACGTTCGACAGGTTGAGGATCAGCGACAGGCCGATCGCCATCAGCACGTAGAAGGCGCCGATGATGAGGCCGTTGGTGACGTTGAAGAGGAGAAGCTGGATCATCCGATCACGCAAGAATGACCCCCACCCCGCCCGCCCGGGGAGACCGGTGCGGGCAAAGGGAGGGGGTTGATCGTTGCGCCGAGAGGCGCGTCAGGCCGGCCACTGCAAGGTACAGCCAGTCTCGCTCTCCGGCGGCGAGGTCTTGTCGCCCGCCACGATGGAATCGACCTGGAACAGATCCTCGGGGTCGGACTTGCCCTGCTTCAGCGCCTGGCCGACGAAGGAAGAGGTCATCAGCTGGTGGTCGCCCTTGCGATAGTAGCACTTGTTGGGCTGCAGCTTGACGTCGGCCGGCAGCTCGAAGTCGCCGAGCGCCTTGGCGAGCTTGACGCCGTCGAGCGTCTTCTCGCGGTTGGCGACGAGCGCGAAGCTCATCAGCGAGGTATAGCCGAACCAGGTGCGCGCCGTCGGCACCTTGCCGCCGCTGCGCTTGCGGATGTCGGCGACGAACTTGTCGACGCCGGGCACGCCCGGCTGCTTCCAGTACCACTCGAACATCCAGATGCCGACGCGCGCCTCGGGCGGCATGGCCTCGAGGGATTCGAGCTCCTGCTGCAGCCCGGCGACGTGGATCTGCTTCTCGATGCCGAACTGCGCGATCTGCTTCAGGCAGTTGACCATGTCGTTGCCCTGCGGCAGGACCAGCAGCACGTCGGGATTGGCGGCGCGCGCCTTGATGAGGTAGGCGGAAAAGTCGGTGGTGCCGAGCGGGGTCAATTCGTTGCCGGTCACCGTGCCGCCGTATTTCTTGAGATCGGCCGCCGCCGCCTCCTGCAGCGTGTGGCCGAAGGCGTAGTCCGGCGTGATGAAATGCCACTTCTTGCCGTATTTGTTGAACAGCAGCTCGGCGACGGAATTGGCTTCCATCTTCGTCGTGTTGCACACGCGATAGACGTTCCAGTGGCAATCCTTGCCGGTGATGCCGTCGGTGTGGCCGCCGGAGACGATGTGCAGCACCTTCTTCTCGTTCGACACCTGGGCGATGGCGAGCGCTATCGCGGAATTCACATCCCCGATGAGAAACTGGATGCCGTCGCGCTCGATCAGCTTGCGCGCCTTCTCCACGCCGGTGCCGACGTCGTTGGCCGAATCCTCGACCAAGAGCTCGATCTGGCGGCCGAGCACGCCGCCCTGGGCGTTGATCTGCTCGGCGGCGAACTTGGCGCCGATGAGCTCGTTCTGCGCCACCGCGGCGTAAACCCCGGTGAAGGGGTCGATCATGCCGACCTTGACGGCGTCGGCGGCACGCGCGGTGATGACGAAGGGTGCCGCGAATTGTACTAAGCCCGCGGCGGCGGCGGCCTTCAGGATGGTTCGGCGCCTCAGCGGGGCCGCGTGGTACGGACGGTTCATGGCTGCACTCCCTGTGCGGTTATTGGTTGGCATTGGCGGGGGCGCCCGAAGGGCCGGTCTTGGCCGGCCCCGGCGGCGCGCCCCCGTGGCTTGGCGCCATCATGGGCCGAAGCGGCGGCCATCTTCAAGCGGATTGAGCCGGTATTCCCGGCCGAGCGGCGCCGGGCGACGCAGAATGTACCTTTTCGGGCTTGGCGGCAAGCCGGGTTGGACCCCTCGCCGCAGCGGGGCCTGCGGCTCCCCGCGGCGCTCAGCTCGGCCAGCTGAGCTTGCAGCCGGTCTGCGGGACGGAGGGTGCCGCTTGCTCGCCCTTGACGACATCGGTCACCTTGAAGAGGTCCTCCGGGTCGTCGCCCTTCGCTTGGGCGTGGCCGACGTAGAGCGAGGAGATGAGCTGGTGGTCGCCGGCGCGGTAGTAGGGATTGTTCGGCATGAGCGCCACCTCGGGCGGCAGCCTGAAATCGCCGAGCGCCTTGGCGAGCTTGACCGCATCGAGCGACTTCTCCTGGTTGGCGACGAGCGCGCAGGTCCAGGTCGCGACATAGCCGAACCAGGTGCGCGCGGTCGGCACCTTGCCGGTCTTCTTGCGGATGGAAGCGACGAAATCGTCGAGATGGGGAACGCCGGGCTGCTTCCAGTACCATTCGAAGACCCAGGTGCCGATGCGCGCCTCGGGCGGCAGGTCCTCGAGCGCCTCGAGCTCCTGCTGGGCGCCGGCAAGGTGGAAGCGCTTGTCGAGGCCGAACTGCACGGCCTGCTTGAGCGCGTTGACCATGTCCTCGCCCTGCACGAGGAAGATCACCACGTCCGGATTCGCCGCCTGCGCCTTCTTGAGATAGGCGGAGAAATCGGTCAACTGGAGCGGCACCAAATCTCCGCCGACTTTGCTGCCGCCGAGCGTCGCCGCGGCCTTTTCCATGGACGCCTGCAGCGTATGGCCGAAGCTATAGTCGGGCGTGATGTAGTACCAGCGCTTGCCCGCCACCTTGATGAGGGTCGCGGCGACCGCATTGGCCTCCATCTGGGTGGTGTCGCACACGCGGAAGACGTTCCAATGGCAGGCCGTGCCGGTGACCGCGTCGGTGTGGCCGCCGGTCACGATATGGAGCGTTTTGAGCTCGTTGGAGACTTGGCCCATGGCCAGCGCCATGGCGGAATTCACGTTGCCGAGCAGGAAGTCCACCTTATCCCGCTCGATCAGCTTGCGCGCCATCTGCACGGCGGTGCCCACTTCGCCGCTCGTTGAATCCTCATTGAGGAACTCGATCTTGCGGCCGAGGATGCCGCCCATCGCATTGATGCGCTCGACCGCGTACTGGCAGCCGATGAGCTCGTTCTTTCCGAGCGCCGCGTAAGTGCCCGTCAAGGGATCGTCCAAGCCGATCTTGACCGGCTCCTCGCCGCGCGCCTTGATGACGAAGGGGCTCGCCAGCTGGGCGGCGCCCAATACCAATCCGGCCTTGAGGATGGCGCGGCGCTCCATGCGCAGGCTCCACGGGTGCTGTCGCATTCGTCCCTCTCTCGCGATAATGCCTTCAATGGGATGCGCCGCGTTTCCCGGCGCGCGCCGTGAATTGCGGGAAGGAGGCTAGCCACGCCATGGCAACGCTGTCAACGCCGCCGCAGCACCTTGGCGCCGCTGCCGAGGCCGGCGGGCAAGGAGCGGCGACAAGCGCGCGACCTGTCGCGGCCACGTTAGACGCGCGCTACGAGTAAAGTGCCGACGAAAATTACCAAGCGTGATACACTGGCGTCACCGGTTACTGCCATTTCAATGAACCATCGGTCGCGCACAGCCATGAAAGGTCTTCGCGGCATGCTGAAGGTCGAAACCGAGCGGGAGGAGGATGGACGCTGGATCGCCGAAGTTGCCGCCCTTCCGGGCGTCATGACCTACGGAGCCACCCGCGCCGAAGCGGTGTCGAAAGCCGAGGCATTGGCGCTTAGGGTGCTGGCCGATCGGGTCGCACGGTGCACTTACGGCAATGGGAGCGGATGACGAAGTGAGAGTCTGCGATCGATCGTTCGGATGAGTTGTACGTAGGAGCCGTCCCGGATGTTTGGTACCCCTACATTCTTTGTCACCCACATAGCCCCACCGGTCGGCGCTACCGTCCAAGTTGATACCCCACCCTCGGGATCATTGATTTGGATTTGCCCAATCGGAAGCTTCACGGTCTTGGGGAATCTGAGCGATCGGTCGGCCGCAGAGTAGGTGCTAAAGCCCAAATGTTCCGAGACGACTTCGAGGGTGCCGTCGACTTCGACAGCATCGACCCCCGCGCGGGATTGAAAGACAGACACAGTGAGCACCTGAACGTCATGGGAACGAAGAGCAATTTCCCACGTGGCCAGCCGTTTGTTAGCGACCACGAGCACACTGCGCGGCACTAAATTCAGAAACGTCTGCGCCTGTTTGGCCTCGATATTGAGTTCGCGACTTAGCGAAGGCACACAATCACTCTGTGGATCACCGTATCGGAACGCTTTGACCTGCGGCAGTACGTGCCCCTCGAGTGAATGCGAGGTGAGCTCCACCTCGACAATGAACCAGTGAGAATAGTCTCTTGCCACCAATGCCAAATCGGGCCGGCAAAATCTATCATCGTAACGAAACGATCCGCCAAAGACGAAGCATAAATAGTTCGGGTAAACGCATGATAGCGCTCTGACTACCATAAACTCGAATTGGCTTTCGCTCGGAGCGTCAGGGTCGGACACGTGAAAGATCTTGTCCGGGGTGCATTCTCCAACAAAGATCGTTCTCACGCGTGCCCCCATGTCACATCGGCGACTCCCTCCAGGTCCACTTCTTCTTCTTGCAGCCGGCCGATCTCCGGTTCGGTCGCGACAAGCGTATATACAATCGCTCTGCCCTTGCCCATAGATGGGCGGAGCACTCGCCCCAGACGCTGGATACGCTGACGCCTCGTCGCCGTACTCGCTGCTATAATACCGATCTCAGTTTCAGGCACATTGAACCCTTCATCGAGCGCCCGACAGGTCACGAGCACATCTACGACGCCCCTGCGATATGCCGACAGCATGTCAACACGCTCACGCAGTAACATCTTCGAATGATAAATTCCAACTCGCACTTTGTTTTCCGAGAGAATCTGGTGAATCAAGTTGCATGCTTCGATGTCCTCATGGAAGATCAACACTCGCTGACCCTTGTGGCCGGCAACAATTTTAAGGGCCAACCGAATACGATTGAGACTAAGATTT
Source organism: Alphaproteobacteria bacterium (assembly GCA_052143835.1). Classification (GTDB taxonomy): domain Bacteria; phylum Pseudomonadota; class Alphaproteobacteria; order JACZXZ01; family JACZXZ01; genus DASPPM01. Next base: position 674 of record JBKQRV010000207.1, on the reverse strand, counting down.
AGCACCCGGGCGCGACGCAAAAATAGCTTGACCGTTTCTTGTGCATCCATACCGTACCGGTCAATGGTACGGGCAATCGCCTTGGTAAGCTTGCTATATTCTTTTTGCCGATCCTCTTCCAGCTCGAATAGTATGTTGCGAAGGACGAACGGGACTATCACGCCGTCACGAAGAGCGTCCCTATAGCTGTATGTAAAAATTACGGGGCCAAGGGCGGGGATAAGGATCGCACGAAGCCAATCATCGTACGGACGTTCCGGTGTCGCCGATAAACCGAGGGTAGCAACTACAGGAATTTTCAATACGGACCGAAATTGTTCACTCGCTGCCTTATGACATTCATCGACAATAAGGAAACAACGCTGACTCCTGGCTTGTTCATGCAGCTTGGATGCAGTGTTGAGGACCGCAAGATTGACCGTACCAATTCTGACCTTCTGCCGTCCGGTGATTACATGCACCTCATCGATCTCAATACCAAAAAAACTTGCTGTTTCCTCCCACCATTGGTCCAGTAGCGCAATGGTTGGAACTACTATCAGCGAGGTATCGGGCTTAAGCTTATCGACGCATGACAGCGCAAATATGGTCTTGCCGCTGACCTGAGCCCCCAAAACTCCTCCAGATTTGAGTAGAGTCCAGCCCGAGAGAAGGGGGTTGGACAATGAAGCGAT
>JBKQRV010000206.1:0-26731 GCA_052143835.1 Alphaproteobacteria bacterium | reverse complement strand
CAGAAATGCTTGAAAGCCCTTAACCTTTCTAGCAGCAGTGCGGCCGTGAGCATCCTCGGCTTATGACGGAGGAGCCCTAAAGCGTAGGATGATTTTGGCACAATTTGGCACACGCGTTGGGAATTTCGGGGAACATCGGCGAATTGACAGGAACGTCCAGGACACTGATAAACAAGGGTTATTTTGAAAATGTGAATGATTTCAAAGGCCTCAAAACGGCTTCCCAAGCTCCAGACGGGGGTTCGATTCCCCTCACCCGCTCCAATCAAGCCGCAGCTCTAGATCGAACACTCTCGCCCCGCGACGTTCCTGCGAGCTCTTTGGGATCACTTTAGAATAGTCGGTGAAAGGGTCTTTCCTCGGATGGACCGCGGCGATCTTTGTGAAATCTGCGTCCAAGTCTGACTTTGAAGCGGGCGAACTCGGATCGTGTCCGCAGCGTAAGAACCTGACTTCATCCCTCCGTGTTCGGGTTTGGCAAAAAATCTCTTAGTATCTCGTTCAACCTCCCACCGAATGAGCCCATCAGCCGGAGCTGTCCCATTTCGGGGCCCCACGTCTGATGTCAAATCTCTGCTAAAGCGCCATTCTCGCCCTTCGGCAGCTAGTTTGTTGACGGGAACCCCTGCGCTAATGTACATCGTAAAGTGGGTGCGTGAACTCGGGTAGCCGCAAGAGAGCTGTAGTTATCGACGCCGATCGATCAGCCGGCGGTCTCTCCTTGCAGCTGAGAGTTGCATGGCCCCAAAGACAAGGAGGAGGGGGCATGGCGCTGGCGGAATTGCGACCGTGTCCGGATGTCGTCAGCATAATTCCGAACACGGGCATCCAGTTTCTCGATTTCGGATTCACCGTGTCCGGCGCCGGGCGGAGCGCCCCGTCGCGGGTGCCCACGGATTGGGGATTCAATGATCCGAAAGCGAGCTCGCGTACCGCAGCACTTCCGTTGCCGATCCTCCTGCGCCGCGGGGACGAGGAGATCACCCCTGGGCGAGACAGCTATACCGTCGACATCAAACGGCTGACGAAGTTCGCCCATCGCCGATGGCTGCCGCTCCCCTTGCTGCGCGAAGAACCGGGGGCGCGCTACTTCCACGGACCGACGAATTGGGCAAGGGTCTATCTGGTTCACTTGCCCGAGCGCGACCTCGCGGGCAACGACTATCGCCTCGTGCTCGCCATCGATACCGCCTTGATGGCGTTCCACGAGGACGGAGCCTATCTCGCCCCGTCGCCGGATGACGCCCGCAACGGCCGACACTTCTCGCTGCCGAGCGTAGGCGAGTACACGAACTATTTTCTTCAGCAGCCGTGGGTTCGCGACTGGTTGGACGAATGTTTCAAGGACATGCTGGAGGAGCAGGAGCCACGACGCAAGAAGCTCACGCCGGAAGAGATCGCGGAACGCAAGGAGGGACCCAACGAGCCCGCGGCCCTCTACACCGGCTTGATCGACTTGATTTATCACCTGGACATTATCGCTACGCTGACGCTGACCGACACCGTTACGGCGGCTAAGCAGGAATATGTCGATGTCGACATGGTGATCGATCTCGGCAACTCCCGCACCTGCGGCCTTCTCGTCGAGGCGGAGCCCGGCTACGCCGGGGCCGACATCAATCGCGCCTTCAAGCTGGAGCTGCGCGACCTCTCGCAGCCGGAACATGTCTACGGCGATCCTTTCGACAGTCGCCTCGAGTTCGCGCTCGCGCGCTTCGGCCTCGACCACCATTCGCATCGCAGCGGGCGCACCGATGCCTTCGCCTGGCCGACCATCACGCGAGTCGGTCCGGAAGCGGTCCGCCTCGCCGGCAACCGCCGTGGGAGCGAAGGGCGAACCGGCATGTCGAGCCCAAAGCGCTATCTCTGGGACGAGGACGTCAGCCGGCAATCCTGGCGCTTCAATGGACCGAGTCTGGACGGCGAATGGGAGGGTTATGCCGCTCAGGGCGTCTTCGCCGGCTTGATCAACGACGCAGGGAAGCCGCTGCATATGGTGGTCGGCGAGGAGGACGACTTGCCGACCTTGCTTGCCCGATATTCCCGCAGCAACCTTGTTTCCTTCGCCCTAGCCGAGGTTCTTCTGCAGGCAATCGTCATGATGAACGCGCCGGCGTCGCGCTTTCGCCGAACCAATGCGGACCTGCCGCGACGGTTGCGCCGCCTCATCCTCACCATGCCGACCGCATTGTCCCTGGCCGAGCGGCAGATCCTGTGGGAGCGTGCGGTGGCCGCCCGCGATCTCGTTTATATCTGCCTCGGGCAAGCGCGGCGGCGACAGGAGGCGGATGGGACGGGTGAGCTCGATTGGATCGACGGCAGCGAGCCGCCGGAAATCGTTATCAAATGGGATGAGGCGAGTGCCACGCAGGTGGTCTATCTCTACAGCGAGATCGCGCTCGCGTTCTCGGGCGATGCGCGCGCCTTCATCCGCTCGGTGCGGGGATCGTCTCGGGACGGGGCGGGAGAGACGAACCGTCTGCGCGCCGCGACCTTGGATATCGGCGGCGGCACCACGGATTTGGTGATCACACGCCTCGATGTCGAGGGGCAGGGCGCCAACGTCACGATTTTCCCCACTCAGCTGTTTCGCGAGAGCCTCTCCCTTGCCGGAGACGACATCGTTCGCGCCTTGGCGCGGCGTGTCATCGTCGGCGCCTTCACCCGCGCCATCGGGACCATGTTGTCCCGCGATCGGGCAGAAGCCTTGGAACAGCAGCTCTTCGGCGCGAATCTCAGCGGCATGACCGTTGAGGAGCAGTTGCGGCGCCAGCAGTTCGCCATACAGGTCGCGGCGCCCGCAGTGATTTCCATTCTTTCTGAGTATGAGAACTTCGATCCCTTGCGCCCGCCGACCGCGCAAGAGCGGACGCTCGCGAGCCTGTTGCCGGCAGGCGCGCGGATACCAGAGAGCATCGTCAAGGGCATCGAGCAAGCTGTGCGCAACGCCGGCGGAGGCGCCGACTTCAAGCTGCTCGATCTGCCGGTGGCGATCGACATGCTGGACATCGACAAGGAAATCCGCAACGTCGTCGGCGACACGCTGCGGGCCCTCGCTGAGATCGCCTGGCGCTACGGCGCTGATCTTTTGTTGCTTTCGGGCCGTCCCTCGCGGTTTCCGGCGATCAGGAACGTCATCCTCGAATCAGGCGCGCTGCCGGCTCACCGGGTCGTGGCCATGCACGATTTTCGCACCGGGCCGTGGTATCCGTTCCGCGACCAGGAAGCCCGAATCTCCGACCCCAAAACGACGGCGGCCGTCGGCGGGATGCTCTGCCTCTTGGCGGAGGGGCACCTGCAGAATTTCAACTTCCGCAGCGACCGGCTCCAGGCGAAATCGGTGGCACGCTACCTGGGCAAGATCGAAGATCACAATCGGCTGCTGGAACAGGACGTTTATTACGCTGATCTCGATCTCGAAACCGATGACTACGAGTTGCCGGAGAGCAGTTTTGATTTTCGGGGTCCAATTCTTTTGGGGGTGCGGCAATTTCCGAATGACTGGTGGCCTGCCAGCTTGCTCTATACGATCGACTACGCGGACGAGGAGCAGAGCCGCAAATTGCGGCAGGAGGCTCTATTGCGAGTACAACTGCGCCGCGAGAGACGCGTACGCTTCGGTCGCAGCAGCGACGGTCGCCCGGCGACTGTCAATGATCGGCTGGAAATCGCTCGAATCGAAAGGGCCAACGGTAACGTGATCAACAGGAACTCGCTAAAGATGCGATTGCAGACACTTCCGAGGCGTGACGGCTATTGGCTCGACACCGGCATCTTGGTCGACATCTAGCGGCGGCTCTGGTGGACATTCCGATGGCGAGCGAATCGCAACTTCGATTAAAGACCGCGGCGGAGCAAATCGCCGCGGCGGCCAGGGAGGCGCGCGGATGGGTCAAGGAGGTGCGCGCCGACGCCCCCTCGGTCGGCAGCGCAGCGGACAGCTTGATCGACGCAGCGCGGCGGACCGAAAATCTGTCGCGGAAGGCGAGCCGCTCGGCGACACGGCGGATGTGTATTGGAATCTTCGGGGAAAGCCAAACGGGCAAGTCCTACCTCCTCCCGGTGCTGGCGCGACCCTCAGGGCATTCCGAGCTCTTCGCCCGGTTTGGCGGCGAGAAGCGGGACTTCATTCGCGAGATCAATCCCAAGGGCGGAGGCAAGGAATCGACCGGCTTGGTCACGCGCCTCACGACCGCTCAGGAAGATCAGCCGAAGGACCCAAATCTGCCGGTAGCGCTTCGGCTCCTGAGCGAGACCGACATCGTCAAAATCCTCGGCAACAGCTTTTTCAGCGACTTCGATCTGAACAAGATCGAATTCAAAGTCCTGAAGCGCGAGGAAATCCAGCAGCGCATTTTCGCGGCCGAACAGAGCCGTGAGGAGCAACCTCTGGCCCCCTATCTGGACGAGATCGAGCTCTTCGACATCGGGGAATATTTCCACAAGAATTTCAGCGCTCGCTGGCAGGAACTCAACCTCCATCGCTATTGGGACAAAATAATCGAGCTCGCATCCAGACTTCCGCTGCGCGAGCGGGCCGAGCTGTTCGGCGTCCTCTGGGGCGGCCTCGGCGAGTTCACGAACCTCTATTACCTGCTGGCGGGAGCGTTGGACCAGTTAGGGCATGCCACGGAGGCGGTCACGGAGATGCGCTCGCTTATTCCGCGAGAAACCAGCATCATCGATGTCGCCACATTGTATCGATTGGGGACGCCGACGGACGACGGCGGACGGCTTTCGGTCAGGCCTCTCAGCGATGGCGGCAAGCTGGGTGCCGCGGTGGATGTCCCGCGCGGGGTGTTGACGGCTCTCGTCGCAGAGCTGCGTATTGCTCTGGACGAAGCGCCGCATGCGATGTTCAAGGATATCGATCTGCTGGATTTTCCAGGCGCGCGCTCGCGCTTGACGCTGTCTAATCTCGACGCCGACCCCGAAAAAAACTCGCGGCAAGTCCGCGATCTCCTTCTGCGCGGCAAGATCGCGTATCTGTTCGAACGTTATGCGGAAGAGCGCGACGTCGCCGCCATGTTGCTCTGCATGAGCAACACGCAAAGCGAGGTGAGAGACCTGGGCGCCATGGTGTGGCGCTGGATAGAGATCACGCATGGGACCACCCCCGAGGCACGGGCGCGGGTTCCGACCTCCTTGTTTCTGATATTGACGAAGATGGACCTCGAGTTCGTCCAGAAGACGGGCGAGACCGACGATGCTATCGCTACGAAGTGGGACACGCGCCTTGAGATATCGCTTGCGGCACCCTATCGCTATACTGGCTGGCCGGACAATTTTGCCGGAGCTCCCTTCAATAATGTTTTTCTGTTGCGCAATCCCGAAATCCGCCAGGACCATCTCGTCGAATACAAGCTTCGCGTCGGCGCGGACGAACCGGTGCAGCCCCTCGTGGAGATCGGCCTATCGCGGCCCAATCGCAAATACATCGAACAAGTCCAGCGCGCGTTCTTGAACTCGGCCAAGGTGGCTCAACATTTCCAGGATCCGGGGCGCGCATGGAGCGAGATGTTCAAATGGAACGATGGTGGGGTCAGCTATCTGATCGAGAAGCTGGCCGCCGTCTGCGTCCCGGCGCTCAAGGATATGCAGGTGGAACACCGGCTGCGCGAAGGCGCAGGCTCGCTGCTCGCCAGCCTCGAGCGCTTCTATCATGGCCGCGACGAGGACGCCCGACGCAAGAGGGAGGCGGCGCTGAAGGACCTTCGCATCCGCTTGCAGCAGGCGTTTCAGGCGGAAAAGTTTCGCCCCTTCCCTCGTCTCGTATCGAACCTGATGCTACGCGAGCGCGATATCCGCGAGATCGTCCTCAACAGCCGCGATTTGAGCAGCAAGACTTCCCCGGCAGCTGCTCCGGAAGTCGATGACATTTTTGCGTCACCGCAGCGCGCAGACGAGCCAAATACGGCCCCGAGGCCGAATCGGGACGATCGTCCCGCCCGCATCGCAGGAGAGCTTCATCGCCATTGGATTGACGGTCTTTACCGCTTACCGCAAGAGGGCGAGCTGTTGCGGCATTTCAAAGTCGACGCCGGCGCACTGAGCGAGCTCGTGGAGCAATTGAAGATTGCCTCAGACCGCTTGAAGCTCGTCGACCGGGTCGCGGAGCGGATACGCGCCGCCATGCCTTTGGCTGGAGACAACGCAGATCGGGTGGCTATTGTCGCGTCGCACAGTTTCAATGTCTTTGTCTCGGAAGTCGGGTTCGAGGACGTTGCCATGGCGCAGCGTCCAGGCGTCCCCGAGGGTGCGGCGACATTTGTGCGGCGGGTGTTCGAGCCGGCGCCGGCCGTGCCCGACGCCGGGCTGCCAACCCTCGGCGAGGCGCCCGAGGAGCTGGCGCAGCGCGCCTTCGTCGACTGGGGTATCGCCTTCCTGCAAATGGGATTGGCAAATTTGGCCCATGGCGGCGGGCGGGAGCTGACGGATCAGCAAAACGCGGCGCTCGGCGAGATACTCGGCAAGCTTTCGATCGATCGTGCCCTCGCCGCCTCCGCTGCAAAAACGTCCTAGCAGTGCGGGGAGCTGCCGACCGTGGCTGCGCGCGCATCACAACCTTCCGAATTCGCGCCGGGACACGCACTCGTCATCATCACCGGGCGCCAGGGGATCGATGCCGGCTCGCTCAAGTTCGCGATCGAGCGGCCGCAAAGCGGAAAATTTCTGCAGCATTACGCCATAGACGAGCCGTGGGGGACGACGAAGACCTGGCTTGATCCGCACCGCGTTCAGGTTGCGGGGGACGCCGTGGAAATCGAGCTCGATCCACGGCAGACCTGGCATCTCAGGGCTAACGTGCTCTACCTCCTGCATCTAAGTGATGCGAAGGGCGAGGCAACCCAGCCCGAACGCTTGGTCTGGCCTCCAATCGTGATGCCCTCGATCGCGCCGCCGCCACTATCGCCGCCGCCCATCTCGACGATGAAGGAGCCCGAAGCGGCGCCGCCGCCACCGCCACCGCAACCACCGCCACCGCCACCACCGCCACCACCGCCACCACCGCCACCACCGATCGTGCGCAAAAAGCGGCGATGGCTCGCTGCAACTCTTCTTGCAGCCCTTCTCTTCTTACTCGCCGTCCTGGCCCTGCTTTTGTATGTCCGCTCGCAGCAAGCTCCCATCATGCCCGGGCCAAACCGGTCAACTGCCGAGGCGACGTCGATCGAAAGCGCGCGCGCCTATATCAAGGGTCATCACGACATGGCGGCCGCTTACGGTGAGGCCGAGCGCTACATGGCTGCCGGCACGCCCGATGCCGTCCAGGGTGCCATGCTGATCTACGGCTATGCATGGGAAGCCGGGAGCGGCCCGTCCGCGACCGCGATCGGAAGGATGTATGACCCTGATACGTTCGATGCGAAAAAAAGCGCTTTCCCCGCACCTGACGCCGAGAAGGCGCTGCTTTGGTACCAGCGCGCCGCGGAAAAGAGCGATCCGGAGGGTTTGTACCGTCTGGGCAAGCTCCTACTGAGCGGCCGGATCGAGCAGCCGGGCCTCGGACCGGAGCAAGGCGTGCGCGATCTGGAGCTCGCCGCGCAGCTGGGCTATGCGGCGGCCAAGACGGAATTGGGAAAACTCAACAAGAGCCAGTGACGGGCCGCGCATTCGGGCGGGAGGTTTAGCATGTGGCGACGAACAGCGTGGAGTGCTTTGGGGCTTTGGGCCGTCGTCCTCGCGTTGGCGGCGCCACCCGCCGCGGGACAAGGGGCCGGTGCGCCCGCGCCGGCCCGCGCGGCGATGAAGTGCAGCCCGGCTCCCCTTCTGCAAAAAGGCAAGACCCAACTCCTGGAGCGCGTCCTGGTCCGTCCGGGGGCGAAGCTCGCCGCCACGGCCGACGGGGTCGGGCAGAAGCCGGTTCTCGGCTTCAGCGTGCTCTTCGTCTATGACCACAGTGCCGACGGCAAAGCGGTGCAAGTCGGGGCGCGCTCGGACTGCCGGCCGGACGGATGGCTTCCGAACGAGGCGGTCGTGCCGTGGGAGCACACCATGGTCGCCTCCTTCGCCGACCGCACCGGGCGCGAGCGCGTGCTCTTCTTTCGAGATGACGGAAAGGTCAAGGCGCTCATCAAGTCTGCCGATGCCGGCGAAGAAGCCGCCAAGATGCGGGCCGCCGCGGCCGGCGGTGCCGGCGGCGAGGTGGTGTCGATCGAGCCGGAGAAGGCCGTCGACATCAGCAAGCAGTTCTATCTCCTGCCCATCCTGGAAGCGAAACCGCAACGCTATCCCGACGGCAAGCTGGTGCGCGTGCTTCGCGTTGCCGCGGTGACGTCGCAGGACAAGGGAGCGCCAGCTCCGCCGCCCGCGGTGGAAAAGCCGGAGGAGCCCAACGTCCGCCGCAACTTTCGCGCCTGCATCGTCTTCCTCGTCGATGCGACGAAATCGACCCAACCTTATATCGATCGCGTCCGGCAAAGCTTGGACCGCGTCTATGGACACATCGAGGAGGCCAAGCTGCAGGATCGCGTGCGCTTCGGCCTGATTGCCTACCGCGACGACCCAAAATATGTGCCGGGGATCGAATATGGGACGAAGGTCTTCGTGGATCCCAACAAGGTCAGCGACAGAAAGACCTTCGACGAGCTGGCGGCCCAGGTCAAATCCTCGAAGATTTCGAGCCGAGCCGAGTCCGAGGACGGCTATGCCGGCGTCAATGCGGCGATCAACGGGATCGACTGGGAAAACTTTGCCGCCCGCTACATCGTGATGGTGACGGACGCCAGCTCGCGCGGACCCGAGACCGGCGTTCTCAGCAGCACCAAGTACGACGCCAAGCGCCTCCGTTTGATGGCGCAAGAAAAAAAGCACATCGCCATCTTCGTCCTCCATCTCATTACGCGGGAGGGCAGCAGGAAAGACCACGAGAAAGGCAAGGAGGAATACACCGAGCTGACTGCGTATCCCGGGCGCTCGCCGCTCTACTATCCGGTTCCGGGTGGCGACATCAAGATACTCGGGGACACCGTCGATCGGATCGCCGAGGCGATCGTCGGGCTGGTAAGAGCGGCCGAGGAAGGAAAGGACCTTCTTGTTCCCCAACGGCCCCCCGGTGAAAAGTCCGTTCCCGGCAAGGAGGTTAGAGATCCCCTCGAGGACGTGGCGGCGATCGGCCACGCCATGAGACTTGCCTATCTCGGCAGTGTGGCGGGCACTCGGGCTCCTTCCATGTTCGAGGCCTGGACCTCCGATCGAGATTTCGCGAACCCGACGATCGCGGATCTGGACATCCGGGTATTATTGACAAAAGCGCAGCTCTCGGACCTGGCGGCGACGGTCTCCGCACTCATCGACGCCTATGAGAAGGGGAAGATCGATCCCTCGAACCTTTATGCTCAGCTGCGCAGCGCGGCCCTTACCTTGAGCCGCGATCCGAACAAAATCGGCGCGGCGAGCAACCGGGATTTGAAGAAGGAGATCCTCGGCGAATATTTGCAGGGTCTGCCGTACATGAGCAAGGTGATGGCGATCGATCAAGAGGACTGGACGGCAATGTCGCCGGGCGAACAGCAGACATTGATCGACGATCTTTCCGTCAAGTTGCTCCTCTATCGTCGCTTCCACGATGATGTGACGAAATGGGTCGCCCTCGCGGAAGGCGCGGCGCCCGAGGATGCCGTCTACGCGGTGCCGCTGGAAGCGCTGCCCTAGTTTTGCGATGGCAGCGCTCCTTGAGCTCGTCGGCGTCGAACGCCGCTATCGCGCCGCTGACGGCGGCTTTCGATTATCCATCCCCTCGCTCTCGGTCGAGCCAGGCGAGCGCATCGTCCTTATCGGCCCCAGCGGCTCCGGCAAGAGCACGCTTCTCGACTTGCTGGCATTCCTGGCGGCACCCGACCGAGCCGAGCGCTTCGTCCTTCGCGCCGATGGAATGGAACACGACGTGGCATCCTGTTGGGCGCAGGGCGATCTCGGCAGGCTCACTTGGCTGCGCGCGCGCCATCTCGGCTATGTGATGCAGACCGGCGGCCTGCTGCCCTACCTGAGCGTGGGGGAGAACATCCTGCTCTCGCGACGCTTGTTGGACATGCCAGTGCCCGGGCCCGCCGAGGAGTTGGTCGCGGCGGTCGAGATCGCGGAGCTGTGGCGCCGCAGACCCGCTCAGCTCTCCATCGGTCAGCGCCAGCGGGTCGCCGTGGTGCGTGCGCTGGCGCACCGGCCTCTCTTGATCCTGGCGGACGAGCCGACGGCGGCGTTGGAAGGAACCCTGGCCCTCAAGCTCGTCGATGTGTTGGTTGCCATGACCGAACGGGTCGGCGCGGCGCTGATCATGGTGACGCACGAAGAGGCGGTCGCAGTCCGTGCCCGCGGCCGAACCCTCCGCTGCCGTCCGCAGCCCGACGCGCTGCCCGCGACCAGCGTGCTTGAGGGCTGACGAATGGCGAGGGCGATGAGCAGGGTCGCGCAGATCATGCGCCTAGCTCTCTCGGATCTCAGGCGCGACGGGGCTCTCGCCGTTTGCCAAATCTTCGCGCTGGCGGCCGTTCTGACGCCGCTCCTGGTCTTGTTTGGACTGAAGCAGGGCGTGATCGGCCAGCTCATTCGCGACCTGGAAGCGAATCCCGCGATGCGGGAGATCGGTCCTCTTGTGACCGGCACTAACCGCTTCGATGCCGCCTGGCTTGCAGCTGCGCGTGCGCGCGCGGATGTCGCCTTCGTCGTGGGGGATGCGCGGGCGCTGGCGGCTGAAGTGGAGGCGACCCCGGCAGGCGATCCAGACCGCTCGCCCGTCGAAGCGGTGTTGGTTCCGACCGGCGCCGGCGATCCCTTGGCGCCCGCTGCAGGCGGAGCTTGGGCTTCGGGATATGACCGCGTGGCGCTCTCCTTCGGCGCGGCGCGCGCGCTCGGGGTGGGGCCGGGCGGGAGGGTGGAGCTGCTGGTCCCGCGCACGCGCGCGGGGGTCGATGAGGCACAGCGGCTTGTTGCGACGGTGAGTGCCGTCTTGCCGCCAGAGCGAATGACAGAGACACGTCGCGCCATACTGGCAAGCGAAGAACTGGTGTTCGACGTTCAGCTGTATCGCGATGGGTATGCCGTTCCGGCCTTGGGCTGGTCAGGTAAAGTGCCCCCTGAGGGCCCGCGGCGCTATGAGCGCTTCCGGCTTTATGCGCGAACCATCGATGACGTTGGCCCAATTACGGAATGGCTGAGCGGCCAGGGCATCGAGCCGGTCAGCCGGCTCGAGGACATAGCACCCATACGAGCATTGGACCGGAATTTGTCGATAATTCTAGCCGTCATCATCGCGTTTGCCGCCGCCGGGTTCGTGGTTGCTCTGGCCGCCACGCAATGGAGCAGTGTCGAGCGCAAGCGTCGCGAGCTGGCTTTGCTCGCAGTCATCGGCTATGGCCGGCCATGGCTTATGGCATTGCCGCTGGTGCAGGCATTCGTATTGGCATTGCTGGGATCACTGGCGGCGCTTGCGCTGTTCCTGGGCGCCGCCGCCGTGATCAATCTGCGTTTCCCCCTCGTCGGAGCGGTTAGCGATGCTTGCCGGTTGTCGGCGGCGGAGGCAGGGCTCTTCGCGGGTGCAACTTGCGTCATGGCTGTCGTGGCCGCCATGTTGGCCGCCCTCCGGGTCACGCGGATCGAGCTGGCCGCGACCATTCGAGACACATGAGCCGCCTGGCCGGAGCGATTCCGCCAAAGCTTCCGCATGCCAGCACCCCGTGAGGCACGGAAGTCGGACCGCCCGAGTTATGTCAGCCTCTTAGCGCCGGCTCCAAACGCATTGGAGCGGCAAGGTGCGGATATCCACAGCATATTTCTGGTGAATTGGATTTGCGACAGGCAGGAGCGGGAGCCCACCCGAGCGCGAATAGCGGTCAGGCGCCCGGCAGCTGCCACTGCCGTCCCAATCAAAGCGACGGAGCGCGCCCTGGCATAGGCGTATTCATTGGATATTTCCACTTGCGGTTTAGCCAGTGAATGGATATCAATGAGATGGCGTTGTCGGAAGGGTGTAACATGCTCAACGGCGCGCTGGGGGGAGCAGGGATACTCGTTACCGTGGTGATGCTGACCTTCACCATGGTCGGTGCGGGTGGCGCGGAGACGCGTTGGCCCCGAGAGCTCTTCAATCCACAACCTGCCGCAGGCGACTTCGACCTGCCCATGCCGTGCGGCGGCGCGATGACGTTCCGTCCCGTCGAGGTACCGGCCAAGAATTTGCTCGACGATCGCCGCATTGTCGTGGGCGGGGTCGACAAGACCTATGCCTACAAGGAGAACCAGCGCGCCGACTATATCGCCGGCGCCTTCTCCAATCCCAAATCGGCGGGCGAGCGGCTCTACTACATTGGCAAGTACGAGGTCACCCGGCTGCAGTTCGCGAGCTTGCGCCAGCCATGCCCGACGCCGGACGACGACGCCCGCTTGCCCCAGACCAACATCACTTGGTTCGAGGCCGTCGGGTTCGCGGATGGCTATACCACCTGGCTGCTCGCGAACGCGCGCGAGGCGATGCCAAAGGAAGCGGGCCGACCCGGCTTCCTGCGCCTGCCGACCGAGGTCGAATGGGAATTCGCCGCGCGAGGCGGTGCCAAGGTTTCCGAGGCCGATTTCGCGGCGCCGCTCTTTCCCATGTCGGGGCCGCTCGCGAGCTACGTGCAGTACGGCGGACCGGAATCGTCCAACAACGAGCTGCAGTGGGTCGGCCTCTTGAAGCCGAACCCGCTCGGGATCCACGACATCCTCGGCAATGCGTCCCAGCTGGTCTTCGATCTCTTTCGCCTCAACAGCCTGTCGCGCCTGAACGGCGAGGCGGGGGGGTTCGTGGTCCGCGGCGGCGACTACCTCACGAGCAAGGATGCGGTCCGCACCTCGGCGCGCGACGAGTTTCCGCCTTACGACGAGCATGGCCCGCGCCGCCAGAAGACCGTCGGTTTCCGTCTCGTGCTGGTCGCCCCTGTGCTGCCCACGCCGCAACGCGTGCGCGAGATCGAGGCGCTGTGGGGCAAATTGCCGGAAACGGCAGGCGGCGGCTTGGCTGAACCCGTGCAGGCCGACCCGCTGAAAGAGGCGGAGGTGCTCGCGCGGGCAGTGCAGGACCCTCAGGTCAAGCAGCGACTGGCTGGTCTCGAGACGGTGATCGCGGCCAACATCAAGACCCGCAACGAGCAGCGCGACCGCGCGGCGCGCGCAAGCCTCAATCTCGCGACCTGGCTTGCGGGAAATCTTCGCGACGACATCCGCAAGATCCTCGCGCTCGAGGAAACGGTTTTTCTGGGATTTGAACCCGCCAAGCGGCGCCTGCCCGATGACATCGCCGCGCTCGGGGGGATGATCGGCTACTACCGCGACACGCTGCGCCACATCCTCGACGAGTATCCGCAAACGGTGCGGAACGAGCAGGCCAATCTCCTGCGCCAGGAACTGCAAGCCCGCAACGCCGGAGGAATGGCCGCGCTGGTGGCCGCGGTCGAGCGCGACAGCGCGCGCTACCAGAAGGAAGGCGACTTGCCGGCTGAGCGGGTCGAGAAGGAACTGCGGCGCGAATATTGCGGCGGCGCAGGGAAACAGCAATTCCCGAAGGCCTGTCAGGCCTATCTCAGATAGAGCGAGCCTAGGGACACGAAGAAGAGACAAAACGAACAGAGGAGGAGTGTCGTGTGGGGAACATGGTCGATCACGAGCGCGGCATTCATGGCCGCTTTGGCCGCCATGCTGCTGTCCGGGATCAATTGCGCCAGGGCCGACGACGAGTGCGCCGCGTTCTGGCAGCGCTATCCGCAGGCGAACGACCATGACGCGTGGTCCGTGTGCCACGGACGACACCCGAACTTGGGCGCGCCCGGGGGAGGCGGACAGCAGGGAGGCGGGTCTTCCGATTGCAGCGATCCCACGCTATCGCCGCCGGAGCGGCAGATCTGCACGGATGACGACATCTTCAACGAGACGATTTGGAGCGCCGCTGAGACCGGATTCGTGGGCTCAATGACTCAAAACATTCCTAACATCATTGGTTGTGCTTTCGGAGGGCAATTCGGCAATTGCGCCAAGGTCATTATACCTAATGTTATCATACCAACCGTTGTTACCACTATCGACGGCTACGTCGTGGCGAAGAAGCAGGAAGCTGACCGGCAAAAGATTCGTGCCATCGATGCGGCCACGGCTGACGTGCGCAAGGAGAACGCGCGCCTGCAACAATCAGTGGATGCGGCGCGGGCGATGGTCGATGCCAGCACGAACAACCTTGATCAGATCGACGAGCAGGTGAAATCGGGTCAAATGACCTTGGAGCAAGCGCAAGCGGAGCGCGAGCACATCCTTCGTAACAAGCAGAATCTCGACAGGCTGATCACGGGTCTTGAGAACAGGCGATCCGAGTACCAGCAGGCGGCGGGCCAAATGAATCAACCTTCGCAAGATTTCGACGAGCAAATGCGGGAAATGAATAGCCAGATCGATCAGTTGAAGCAGCAGCTGGCCGTGCTCAACCAGGCGCTCGCCGTCAGAAACATCAATAGCTGAGGGGGCGAGAAATGACGCTGATCAAGGCGCGGAATGCGTTGGCTTTGCTGGCCGCGCTTCTCTTCCTTTCGGGTCAGAGCACCTACTTGCAAGAGAAGCAATGTGCCATGACCAACTGCCTGCAGCCCCAAATCTACCAAAAGCAGCAGGAGTATAACGCCGCGGTGCAGCAGAACAGCGACTTGAAGGCCCAGCTCGCCTCGCTCCAGCAGCAACAGGCGGAACTCGCGACAGACTTGAACCGCGAGGCAGCGGCGCTGCAGCAGCTGGGCCTGCGGCTCGACCAGAGCCGCTCCGCGACAGAAGCGCAAAGACAGGCATATCAGCGGCTCGACGAGAAGCGGCGCCAGCTGCAAAAGGAACTCGACCGCGCGAAAGCCGACCCGCCGCCGCAAAATGCGACGGACGCCGACGCCAAGCAGCTCCAACTGGATGCGTTGGGGGAAGAGAAGGCCAGCCTCAATCAGCAAATCAAAACCTTGTCTGACGCGCTCTAGCGACGAGGCGATCGCGGCGCCGCGAGGTGTCCGGCAACTGCAAATAAGAGTTGGCTCGCGCATCGGCAATCGGATTGGAGTCGGTCCCCGGGGTTTAGGCGCGCGCCGCCGCACGATTACGGTCAATGATCGAAGCGCAACGAGGGATAGGGACAAGCGCGGGGCGAACAGGATCAGCGAGGGAGTGTCATGAGGGGCCAATGGCGCATCTTGAGCGTGGCGGCGATAATTGCCCTGGTGGCGAGCAGCACCGTGCTCCGCGCGGAAGGAAGCCTGGGCGCGCCAACGGACGGAACGACCGCTCCAAGAGTTGAGGGCTCATCCGACTGCAGCGATCCAAAGCTGACGCCGCCGGAGCGGCAGCTCTGCATCGACAATAAGATCTTCAACGACACCATTCTCGGCGGCGCCGCGACCTGGGCGATGGCTGGCGCAGGTTCGGCATTAGTCTTGTGTCTCATTACCGGCGGCAAGTTGGGGACGTGTGCGATTGCCGGCGCGATAGGCGCCGCGGCGGGTGGTGCGGCCGGCGCCATCGACGGTTATGTCACGGCAAAGCAACAGGAGGAGAGCCGAGGTAGCATTCGCGCCATCGACGCGGCCACGAGGGACGTTAAAAACGACAACCAACGTCTAAGCCAGGCAATTCAAAACGCGGAGTTGGTCGTGAAAGACAGTACGAGCCGGCTCCAGCAGATCGATGAGCAGGTGAAATCGAGGCAGATGACTCTGGAACAGGCGCAGGCGGAGCGAGAGCGGATCGAGCGCAACAAGCAGAATCTCGATCAACTCATTGCGAGCCTCGAGGAAAGGCGGTCGGAGTACCAGGAAGCGGCGCTCAAGATGAGCCAACCGTCGCAGGACTTCGACGATCGGCTCCGCGAAATGAACAGCGACATCGACCAGTTGAAGCAGCAACGGGACGCGCTTGACCAAGCGCTCGCCGTCAGAAATATCGGCTGAGAGAGGCTGCAAATGTCGGCGACAGCGCAAAGGGTGGGGAATGCAGCAGCACTCCTGGCCGCCTTTTTGCTCCTCTCGGGCTTCGGGGAATACGACATCGCGAAGCAATGCCAAATCACGCATTGTTCGGAGGCCGAAGAGAAGCGCGCGCTGGCAGAATTGGAAAAGGCGAAGAAGGAGCAAGCCGATTTGATTGCGGCGCTTGCGGCGTTGCGGGAGCAACAAGCAGGGCTCGCGACCGAGCTGAGCAACGCCGAGACGACGCTGGAACAGCTGGGGCGCCGGCTCGATCAGAGCCGCTCCGCGACCGCGGCGCAAAAACAAGAGTTTCAGCGGCTCGACGAGAGGCGGCGCCAGCTGCAGAAGGATTTCGACCGTGCGAACACCGCTCCGACGCCAGCAAACGCGACGGACGCGGACGAGAAGCAGCTCGAATTGGACAAGCTGGGGGAGGAGAAGCTCCAACTCAAGCTGCAAATCGAGGCGCTGCAGAAGGGGCTCTAAGGACCGGGTGAGCACGGCCCACGAGACCATCGTCCTTTGCGAAGCGGCCTTGCAACCGAGGCGCCGGGAGGTGTCTGGCAGCTGGATGAGCGGTTGCCTCGCGCCTCGGCAATCGGATCGGAGCCGGCCGCGGCAGCTGGGATACGCGCCGCAACAGAATTGCGACCATTGATCGGAGCGGCCGATGAAATACAATCGGGGGTCGAAGCGAGGCCCGGAGAATGGCCGGCAGACAACATAGCGATGCGCCGATCCGCTAAAGGCCAGAGGACGGCGCGCGGGATTAGGGGACCGATGCCGACATGAGCTCGCCAGGCCGCCAAAGCGCCCCGACTACGATGCCCGCACGGCGCTCGCCGCTCGCTTGGCCGGCGATTGTCATCCTATGGCTGGCGGTGCTCTTGGCCGGACTCTATCTCGCGGCGCGCGAGTCTGGCTTGCTCGCGCGCTTGGAAACGCGCCAGAGCGCATCGCTGCAAGCCGAAGTCGAGCGCTTGAACGGCGAGATCACGGCGCGGCGCGCGGCCTTGGCGGCGCTGGGCTGCACGAACCTGCCGCCCGTCGCGGGGCTCGCGAGGCCCGCCGCGATCCCTCCCGCATTGACAGCCCCTGCCGTCGCGACGCCGGCCCCAACGGCCACGCCCGGCGGGAATGCAGCACCGACCCCGGAGCCGGCCAAGGCGCCGGAAGAGCCCAAGGCCGCTGCTCCTGCACCGGAGGCAGCCTCGCCCAAGCCGTCGGCGGCGGCCGAGGCCGCTCCTGCTCCGGCAGCGAGCCATCTCAATCAAGCCGAGCTCATTAAGCGCATCGAGCGCGGTACCGTGCTTGTGCTCACCCAAAGGGACGGCGGCAGCGGCTTCTTCGTCACGCCGACGATGGTGGTGACCAACCGCCACGTCGTCGCGACCCAGAGCGACGGAAGGGTCATCGTCACGAGCAAGTCGCTCGGCCGCGTCATTGTGGGACGTGTCGTCGCGGCCTCGCCGGTCGGTACGGTGGGCGCGCCGGATTTTGCCGTCATCGAAGTACCTCCGACCGCGAGCGCTGAACCGCTGCCGATGAGCCCGTCCGCCGGCAAATTGCTCGAGGTCATTGCCGCAGGCTATCCGGGGCTTGCCATCGACAGGGACATCGGATTTCAGAAACTGCTGCATGGCGACGCCACGGCGGCGCCGGACCTCAACATCAACGATGGAAAGATTTCCGCCATTCAGGATTCCCCGCTCGGCACCAGGGAAATTCTGCATTCCGCCTCGGTGCTGACCGGCAACTCGGGAGGACCGCTGGTCGACGCCTGCGGACGCGTGGTCGGCGTCAACACCTTCATTGCCGTCGATCAAAGACAGTCGGGCCGCATCAGCTATGCCCTCTCGGCGCGCGATCTGCTCCGCTTCTTGGCGCAAGAGAAAGTGAACGTGACGAGTGTGGACGCGCCGTGTCAATGACATAAGGGACGACACGAGCATGAGCCAAGCCTTGACGACGACCGACGTGACGGGACTTTCTCCGCGAGCTGTCGATGGCGCGCCCATCGAGCAGCTTTATCCCCGCGTCGTGTCCATACTCACCACTCGCCTCGGTCCGGCCTATGCCGCGCTGTTCGGCGAGCCGCAACGCGGCGTCGACGGCATCGCCTGGGCGTCCCGAGCAAGCGGGTCGGCAAAGCCGCTCGAGGGTGTCGGCGTCGCTCGCCGCGCCGCCGTGCTGTCGCGCATCGAAGGCATGTGCGCCGACATAAGATCCTTGGCGGATCGCATGGAGCACGAGTCGCGTAGCAATCGCGGGGTTTCGCGCACTCTTCGTATCATGGCGCGGATTCCGTTTCCGCAACATGTTTGGCTGGTCGACGACCAACCCGTGATCGTGCTTTGGACCCACGAAGCGGTTGCGGTCCCGAAGATTCCTGCCATGCACGAGACCGCGGTCATGCCGGCGTTGGACGGCTCGGCGGCGGTGCGCGGGGCCGCGCGCATCACGCCAACCGCGTCGAAAGCCGCAACGGAATCCGTTGTCCAGGAACGCGGCTGGGCAAGGTCGCTGGCTTGGATCGTGCCGCTTCTATTGCTGCCGGTGCTCGGGTGGCTCATTCTGCAGGAGCCACTCTGGCCTTCGGCGGGCGACGCCGCTTGGGCGGCAAGGGTCGCCGAGTTGCGTCAGAACCTCGCGGCCTTGTCTTCGGTCGACACGACTGCGTGCGCCGCGCGCAAATCGCCTTGAAAAGGGGCCTCTTGCCATGCGGACGGGAACGACATTGCGCCAAGGAGCCACCGAAGGCCTGGAGCCGCTCGGCGCCTTCAACCAGCCGGTCTACAAGAGCTTCGGACAGATCCGGGCGGCGCTGCTGAACGAGCTGGGTCCGCGCTATGCCGACTACTTCACTCGGCCGGACTTCGACAGCGACGGCACGCGCATCGGCTGGGTCGCCCAGACGCTCGGCGAGCCGCGGCGATGGGTCGATCTCACGGCCGAGGAGCAAGCGGAGCTCGAGCCCGCCAAGCGGGAGGTCCATGACGGTTTCAGCGCTTACCTTCAGAAGCTCACCGCGGCCCCGGAGAATTCCCCGCGCAACAACTTCGCGAAGGTACTGACCCAGGCGCTCAAGACCCCCGGCTCGGATCATCTCTATTTCATCGACCGGCAACCGATGATCAGCTTTTGGGGATTCAAGCAGGCCGGCGAAGCCGAAGGGATCGATCCGCTCCTCTTGCCCCCTCGCGCGGTCCGCCTCGAGCCGGTCCCACAGGTGCCTCCAGTGCTCCCGCCGCTCGGCCCGGCAATACCCGTTGCGGAAGAGCTTGCCTCGCCTTGGTGGCGATGGCTGCTTTGGCTTCTCGGCGCTCTTCTCTTGCTCCTCCTCTTGCTTGCCTTGCTTTGGTGGCTTTTGGGCCCAAGGCTCGGCTTGCCGCCCATCGAAAAGCTCGTGGGAGTGGTGCCGTGGCACGAGCGAGAGTACGTCGTGCTCCCGTCTGTCCCGTCCGTCCCGTCGGTCCCATCCGTACCGCTGGAGCCGACTCCGGTAGCGCCGGGGGTGGGCGCCGCGCCGGTTATCGGCTCGGGGCTGCCTACGGTCGCGGCGCCCGGCGTTTCCGCTGGACCGGCCGTGGTGCCTGCACCCGGCGCGATTCCAGAGCCAGAGAAAAATCCGGCGCTTCCTCTACCGGCGGGACCGGGTGAAGCTGGCAAGGCCATTGCGCCCGAGGTGCCGCCGGTCACGCCGACCGGGCCGCAATCTCCAAGCGTGCCAAAGCCGGGCGGGCAAGCCGCGCTGCCGCCCCCGGATATATGTCCCCCGCCCTGCAAGCCGCTCGCCCTGCCGCCTGGCGCCCTGCCCGTCGGTCCGGCCAAGTTCATGGAAGGTTTGTGGCGCAGCCGGACCGGCCTGCTCGACAAGGAAGGTCATCCGCTCGAGGAGTACTATCGCTTTGATGGACAAGGGCGAGGCGATGTGACGGTACGCGAGAAGAACGGAAGAGAATGCGGCGGCAACGCCGCGGCGTCTGTCGAGCCGGGCGGAAAGTTGGTCATCAAGGAGGCGCCGAGCCTCGCTTGCAGCGACGGCGGCAAGTTGAGCGGTGCCGAGACCGTTTGTGTCAATGGCCCGAACAACCTCGCGGGCTGCAAGGGCACCAACACGACGGACGGCAGCAAGTTCTCCGTGCAAATGGAAAAGATCTCGGGGCAGTAGAGGATGACCGGGCAGCTGCTCAGCAGTGCGCCGCTTGCAGGACTTGAAGCGTTTGAGGTCTTCAACCGCCCGGTCTTCGAGAGTCATGAGCAGATAGCCGACGTCTTGGAACGGCGCTTGGGGCCCCAGCATGCCGCCGTCTTCGCCCGGCCGGAGCTGGCGGATGGGCGAATCGGTTGGTGGACGGACCTGCCCGGGCGCGCGCGCCGCTGGTCGGAGCTGGGCACTGCCGAGCGGGCCCGGCTCGAGCCGACGCGTTTGCAGCTGGGGGAAGAGATTGCCCGGCTCACCGCGGACCTCTCACGCGCGGGCATCAACACGCCGAGGGGCAATCTGTCGCAGATACTGCATGCGGCCTTGGAGGTGCCCGGGATCGAGCATCTCTACGTAGTCGATGACCAGCCGGTGCTGACCTTCTGGGGCTTTCGCGGCGCGGGCGGAGACGGGGTCAATGGTCTGGCGCCGCTGCCGGAGGCGGCGCTTGCCGCGGCGCTGGCGCCGGCGGCCCGCCGCCGGCTGTGGCCGTGGCTGCTTCTGGCGGCCCTCCTGCTCGCCCTCCTCGCGGCCTTCCTCGCCTGGTGGTTCCTCCTGCGCAACCCGCAAGCGTCAGTGGTCGAGCCACAAAAAACGGCGTTCCCCGAGGATCGTTGGGCGAAAAAGGACATCTCCCTCTTGGAAGGGTGCTGGAACCGCATCACGGACCTTCAGACAACCGATATCAACACTAAGGTCGTATATCCGGTGCGCGCGTGGCGCATGTGCTTCGATCGAGCCGGCGGCGGACATCAGGAGCTCGAGTACCCTAACGGCGAACGCTGCGCCGGGCCGCTGCATGCGAGCTTCGCGTCCAACGGCGACTTGAAATTCGAGGATGACGGTGACATCACATGCAACACCCCTCGCCGCATCTTCAAGAGCATCGGCCAATGTCAGCGCGTCAGCGATGACGAGGCGGATTGCCTGGGCGAGCAGCCAGCCGTCAATGTGCGAAATATTCCGTGGCGCATTCGCCGCGCAAATTAATCGGGCGCCGCGCGATCCTTGTATTGGTCAAGGGCGTGAGGAAGTGAAGGCGCGCTGGAGTGGGACGGTAGGGGATGACCGGGCAGCTGCTTAGCAGTGCGCCGCTCAAGGGGCTGGACGCGCTCGTCGTCTTCGATCGGCCGGTGTACGAGAGCTACGAGCAGATCGCCGGGGTCGTGGCGCAGCGCTTGGGGCCCCAGCATGCCGCCGTCTTTGCTCGACCGGAGCTGGCGGACGGGCAGGTGCGCTGGTGGGCCGACTTGCCCGGCCCCGCGCGCCGTTGGTCGGAGCTGGGTGCCGCCGAGCGGGCTCGGCTCGAGCCGACGCGGCTGCAGCTGGGGGAAGAGATTGCCCGGCTCACCGCGGACCTCTCGCGCGCCGGCATCAACACGCCGAAGGGCAATCTGTCGCAGATACTGCATGCGGCCTTGGAGGTGCCCGGGATCGAGCATCTCTATGTGGTCGATGACCAGCCGGTGCTGACCTTCTGGGGTTTTCGCGGCGCCGGCGGAGACGGGGTCAACGGTCTGGCGCCGTTGCCGGAGGCGGCGCTTGCCGGGGCGCTGGCGTCCGCGTCCCGCCGCCGGCTGTGGCCATGGCTGCTCCTGGCGGCTCTCCTGCTCGCGCTCCTCGCGGCCTTCCTCGCCTGGTGGCTCCTCCTGCGCAATCCCGTAATCACGCCGGTCCCTGCGGCGCCTCCCGTGGCATCTCGGGCGGAGACGCCGCTGCCCAGGGAAGGTTTTCCGACGCCAGCCGCAACGCCGCAAAGCGAGGAAACGCCCCCGTTGCCGCAACCCCCTCCGGCAACGAGCGCGACCATGCCGCAGAAGGAACCGGTTCCAACGCCTCTGCCTGTGCCGAAGCCGGCCGTGGCGGCGATCGAACAACCGCCAAAGGCATTCCCCGAGGATCGTTGGGCGAAGAAGGACATTTCCCTTCTCGAAGGGTGCTGGGACCGCATTACGGATCTGAAGACTACCGACATTGCGACTAAGGCCGTAACTCCAGTACTCGAGTGGCGCATGTGCTTCGATCGAAACGGCGGCGGACATCAGGAGCTCGAGTACCCTAACGGCGAGCGATGCGCGGGCGGGTTGCAAGCGCGCTTCGCCTCGACTGGGAACCTGGAATTCGAGGACCAAGACGATATCCGATGCAACAGCAGACGCCGGATCTTCAAACACGTCGGTCAATGCCAGCGCGTCAGCGACGATGAGGCGGATTGCGTGGGGGAACAGCCGTCCATAAATAATCGAAATATTCATTGGCGCATTCGCCGTGCGAACTGACGAGTGTACGGCGTGATCGCTTTATCGCTCAAAGGCATGAAGATGTGAGGGTGCAGGGAAGAGGCGGCGGGGGATGACCGGGCAGCTGCTCAGCGGTGCGCCGCTCAAGGGGCTGGAGGCCCTCGTCGTCTTCGATCGGCCGGTATACGAGAGCTACGAACAGATCGCCGGGGTCGTGGCGCAGCGCTTGGGGCCCCAGCATGCCGCCGTCTTCGCCCGGCCGGAGTTGGCGGACGGGCAAATCCGTTGGTGGGCCGAGGTGGCCGGCCCGGCGCGCCGTTGGTCGGAGTTGAATGCTGCCGATCGGGCCCGGCTCGAGCCGACGCGGCTGCAGCTGGGGGAGGAGATTGCCCGGCTCACCGCGGACCTCTCGCGTGCGGGCATCAACACGCCGAAGGGCAATCTGTCGCAGATACTGCATGCGGCGTTGGAGGTGCCCGGGATCGAGCATCTCTATGTGGTCGATGACCAGCCGGTGCTGACGTTCTGGGGCTTTCGCGGCGCGGGCGGAGACGGGGTCAATGGTCTGGCGCCACTGCCGGAGGCGGCGCTTGCCGGGGCGCTGGCGCCGGCGGCCCGCTGGTGGCTGTGGCCGTGGCTGCTACTGGCGGCGCTTCTGCTCGCCCTCCTCGCGGCCTTCCTCGCCTGGTGGCTCCTCCTGCGCAAGCCCGCAGTCGCACCTGTCCCTGCGCTGCCTCCCGTGGCATCTCGGGTGGAGACGCCTCTGCCTCGCGAGCCTTCTCTGCCGCCGACCACGACGCCGCCACAGGAGGAAACGATTCCGCCACCGCAGCCCCCACCGGAAACGAATGCGCTTGTGCCGCAGAGAGAAACGGTTCCTGGCCCTTTACCGGTGCCGAAGCCCGTCCCGCCGCCTGCCGAGCCGCCCCCCAAAGTGGCGGAAGCGAGCCCGCAGCCGGCACCTGCCGCACCAGGCGACAGGCTGACGCTGCCGCCCGACTTCAACAAGGATCTGCGCTTCCTTGAGGGCCTGTGGCGCAGCCGCACCGGATTGTTCTGGGGCAACCGATGGCACAAACTGCCGATCGAGATGTTCTATCGCCTGGGTGCGGACGGTAGCGGCGAGCTCCTTGTTCGCCGACCCGACGGCACCTATTGCAAGGCGCCGGCGTTCGCCCGAGGTGGAGACGCAAATGTCCTGAGCTTCGAGACTGCCGGGCGTCCGCTCTGTCCCGACGGGTCGACGATGAACTCCCTTGTGGTCCAATGCATGCGGCTTCCCGATGGTGCGGCCAGCTGCTCCGGCACGAACATTCCCAGCGGAGTCAAATTCGCCGCCGAACTCGAGCGCGCGGACAGCTTGCCGTAGCTATAGCCATGCCAGCGAGGCCGGGCATGGACATGGCGGTATCACATCACCCGACCCGGGCGATACCCTGAACGGGCGAACCGTATTGCTTAATAGGAGAAGGCGATCGAGACGGACGCCCGTCGCTCGTCTCGACCGGCCCCTTGTCGCTTGCCGCAGCCGCGTCCACCAGCGAGCCTCGCATCAGCAGCCCGACGGGTAGTCGACGGCAGGAGTGATGCCGATCGTGAGATTTCCGGTCTTGCTGATTGCCTTGACTGCAGCGGGATTAGGAACGCTGGCCTGACTCAATAAGCCGCTGCTGTCGCGATAGCCAAATGTCAGCGTCAGACTACCGCTCGGTTGGCTTGAAAGGCTGGTGGCCACGACCGTCAACGCCTGCGTGGGGTCGACGATGTAGTCGGGCTGCCAGCCGGCGCATTGGCACTCGTGCGATGCCGCGCATATGGTCGCACTCGCCTTTGCGAAATTCGTGTAGGCGGAATCCAGGTTCTGATAAAAGCTTTGAAGCTCGCCAGTGCTGATCTTTGCCAATTTCGAAAATGGATCGACGCCGACCAATTCCGCGGCTTCCTCGATGGTGAGGATCTCATATCCTGTGTCGTCGGTCGTGAATTCATATAGGTTGCTGAGCGTGTTCTGGGCCGCTTGGACCGCCGAGAAAAATAGAGCAAAATCCTGGATCGCTTGCGCCCCTTGCGGCGGCGTGTCGTAGACGGCCATGGCGAACTGCGTTTGGGGGGTTACGCTCGTGCCCAGCTGCTGTTTCAGCGAGCCAAGCAGCTTCTGCGCCTCGGAATGGTTCAGCATGAAGGTGGAATATCCGCCCGTAGGCTGAAAGGTGAGCACGAGGGTCGCCGCAGACGACGACGTCGGAGCAGGGACGCTCGTCGTATAGACCGCCGCCGTCTGCTGCGTGGCCTCGCTTGGGTTCCAAACTTCGATTTGCACCTGGTCGCCAGGCTGAAATCTCCAGGGCAGCCCGTACATGCCGGTGAAACCCGAAATGATGATTTGGCTGTCGGACCAGAGAGTGACAACGACGCCCACCCAATCGTGACCGGGATGATTCCAACCGGCGTTCCAACCGCGCGTCATGTCGTGAATGCTGAGAAAGTTGTTGGTGCCATTGTATGTACCCTGACTGCCAAAGCCCGTGCCGGTGATGACGATTGTCTGCTGCCCGTTAGCCGCGACCGTCCAGGTGACTTGGCTGATGGACGGTTGAGCCGCTGCGCTCGTTGGACGCGCAAGGCACGAGCCGGCGATGAAAGCGATGAACCCCACCGCGATCGCAAGGCCGCGCGTTATCGACCGTGGGGAACCGTTTCCTTGCAAGCGGCGCACCTTGGGAATCTTCACTCACTGTACCTTGAGCGCGAAGAAGCCGCTCACGGCAGAAAGCCCCCCCATGCCGTCTGCGGCCCCTTGAAGCTCGGGGACCCCGATTTCCAGAGAGTAATGATCGCCGGATCGCCGCTCTGGACCGTGGCGCCGTCCAGGCCATAGGCACCCCCGAATCCCTTGACCACGATCTCGGTGTCCGACCAGGACAAATAGTTCAGCATCACCGGGTCCGGGCGCCAGACTCCGAAGGAGGAGTTTCCGGCACCGAACAGCGAAGAGCCTTTGTTCCGATGAGCCCGGAAGTCGCCGAAGGCGAAATAATGCGTGTCGCCCAGGCCGGGTACTCCGGGAGGCGCGCTGCCGAATCCGATGCCGCGAATCACCATGACGAGGTTCTGGCCGCTGCCGGAGAACTCGACCGAGCTGATCGCGGGCGTCCCCACAGGAACGGGCGGGATGTTGCCGCCCCAGGTGGCGCCCTTCTGCGTGCCGGGGTTCCACAGCGCAAGCGAAATAGCTTCGCCGGGATTGCCTCTCAGGCCGTTCACCACGATCATATTGTCCGTCCAGCTTTGATAGCTCAGCGTCTTGGCGTCTCCCATAAATCCCCACTCGCCAAAGCCGATCTGCGCGGCGACGCCGATGCGAAGATCGGGCGTTACGCAGGCAGCACAGGGTACTCCGGGAGGGGCGTTGCCGAAGCCGGACCCCATCACGGTCACCGTGTAGTTTTCGCTCGTTCCCGAAATCGTCACTTGCGAGATCGACGTTGACGGCGTGGCCGACCTGACCTCACTTGGCTGGTGCAGATCAGCTTGATTGGGGGGCGGCGCCGACGTCGGTCCGGCCTTCGGCGGCACGAAGTAGAAGTCGCCGTCGGTCTGGTCGTAGATCGCCGGGTTCTGCTCGCGGCCAACGGAGCGAGCCGCGGCCGAGACCTCTCGCCGAATACGCCGGACCGCCTCATCAAGCCGCAATCCGGGTTCCGTAACCAGCGGCAATAGGTCGCGCGTGAACAGGCCGTTGGGGTTGCTGTCGCTCGGGCCGAGCGTATCGAGCGCGATCTGATTCACGCCTGCCGAATACACGATCAGGATGCCGTTCGGGGCCGCTGGGATCGCCAATCCTTGCGTGCCACTAAGGCTGCGGCCCGCCACTTGGGGAAATGGATTGTCCCGGCACGCATCCAGAATGACGATGTCGAGCTTGGCCTTCGCCTCGGTCAGCCGCTCGAGCACGCGCCCGAGATCGATCGCGTCGTCACGCAGCTCTTCGGGATTGCCGAGGGCGGGTACGTCGACCGGGATCAGGTAGTTGCTGCCGCCGATCTGAACGCCGTGACCGGCATAATAGAAAAGACCGACTCCGCCGCCGGAGATCCTCTCCACGAACTCGGTCAATGCCTCGTTCATGCCGCGGCGGTCGAGGTTCTCCCGCTCGATCACCTCGAACCCGACGTCGCGCAATGTCCTGGCGACGGCGCGAGCGTCGTTCAACGTCTTTTCCAGGCTGCGCACGTTGCGGTACGCACTGTTGCCGATCACCAACGCCACGCGTCTCTCGCTTTGCGCCCAGGCGGCGTGCGCCGCCGCTGCCGCCAGGGTGAGCGCCACCA
>JBKQRV010000205.1:0-4176 GCA_052143835.1 Alphaproteobacteria bacterium | reverse complement strand
GCGGCATCAGCGGCTCGAGAAGAGCCCACTCCTCATCGCTCAAATCAAATCGCATGATCCACCTCCAACCACGGTGAATCACAATCCGGTCAGTTTTTCAAGCAACTATGTGGGTACAGACCCTAGTGTCGCGATTCTGAAGTTCGTCTTAAGTCGAGCGCACCGTCATTGCGAGCATAGCGAAGCAATCGAGCGGCGGTGGGAGTGGAAACCTTCTGGATTGCTTCGCTTTCGGCTCGCAATGACGCTCGTTTTCCTGGTCCCACGAAATTCCGAACCAGGACACTAGATTGATTCGACGGCGGCACCGCCTCGCAAAGAAGAGGAAAGCCGCGGCCCCGCAATTGACAGCCTCCACTCTCAGCCTTAGCGTCGCCGTGGAGGCCCCATGCCGCTCGACTTGCGCGACAAGCTCTATCGTCGCATCGAGGCGCGCAGCGACGAGCTGGTCGAGCTCGCGCGCGAGCTCATCCGCATCCCGACGGTCAACCCTCCGGGCGACGCCTACACGCCCTGCGCCGAGCTCATCGGCAGGCGCTTGGCGCGCCGCGGCTTCGCCGTGAGCTACGAGCGCGGCCTGGGCGCCCCCGGCGACAACGAGCGCCATCCGCGCACCAACGTCATCGCGCGCAAGGAGGGCCAAGGGCCCGGACCTTGCGTGCATTTCAACAGCCACATCGACGTGGTCGCGGCCGGGCTCGGCTGGACGGTCGATCCCTTCGCGGGCGAAGTGCGCCAAGGCAGGCTCTACGGCCGCGGCGCCTCGGACATGAAGGGCGGGCTCGCGGCCTCGATCACAGCGCTCGAGGCGATCCTCGACGAAGGCATCCGCTTTCCCGGCGCGCTCGAGATCTCGGGCACGGTCGACGAGGAGTCGGGCGGCTATGGCGGGGTCGGCTATCTCGCCGAGCGCGGCTATTTCTCGCCTCCGCGCGTCGACCACGTGATCATCCCCGAGCCGCTCAACGTCGATCGGGTCTGCATCGGCCATCGCGGCGTGTGGTGGGCGAAGATCGAGACCCACGGCCGCATGGCCCACGGCTCCATGCCCTTCCTCGGCAATTGCGCCGTGCGCCACATGGGTGCGGTGCTCGAGCGCATCGAGAAGAGCCTCATCCCGCGCCTCGCCCAAAAGTACACCCGCATGCCGGTGGTGCCCGAGGGGGCCAAGCGCTCGTCGATCAACATCAACTCGGTCCACGGTGGGCTCGGCGAGGATTTCGAGGGCCTGCCGAGCCCGCTCGTGCCCGACAGCTGCCGCATGGTGATCGACCGCCGCTACCTCATCGAGGAGGACCCCGAGGAGGTCCGCCGCGAGATCGTCGACATCCTCGAGACGCTCAAGGGCGAGCGGGCGGGATTTTCCTACAGCTTGAGCGAGGTGCTGCACTTCCTCCCCACGCTCACCGATGCCGACGCCCCCGTGGTGCGGGCGGTCAGCGCCGAGATCGAGCGCGTGCTCGGCCGGCCCGCGACGCAGGTCGTCTCGCCCGGCACCTACGACCAGAAGCACGTCGTGCGCACGGGGCACCTCAAGGACTGCATCGCCTATGGCCCCGGCATCCTCGATCTCGCCCATCAGCCCGACGAGTACGTGCTGATCGAGGACATGGTGAGCTCGGCCAAGGTGATGGCCGGAGCGGCGTTGCGCCTGCTCGGCGCGGTATCTTGAGCGCCTCGAAAATTTCGCGCGCCACCGTCAGCGCAAGTCCGGCTCGCTCGTTTCCACCAGCTCCCGCCTGAGTGCGGCGATGAGCTCCCGGCTCTCGGGGAGGTGCTTCTCCTCGGCCTCCAGGATGCACGCGAAGGCCCGGCGCTTGAAGGCGTCCACATCGACGAGGCCGGCGTAGCGCTCGCTGCCCGCCGCGTCGCAGACGATCTCGATCAACCGCTCGACGGCATGCAGCCGGCCGAGAAGGTAGTCGTTCTCGCGATAGGCGCGCGAGAAGAAGGCGCCGAAATGGGCGAGGCTCGTGCCCTTGAGCGGGGCCGGGCCAACGCTCTTGCCCCGGTAGCGCACGTCTTCCGGGCTGATGCGGTCGATACGGATCTCGCCGAACTCCCCCACGTCGCGCCAGCTCGTCACCGAAATGGTCAGCACGTCCCAGAAGGGAAATCCGAGATAGTTGGTCAGCACCTCGCGCCTGACAAGCGGTGCCGAGGTGCCGTGATCCATGCCGGCGAGGAGCGCGTCGAGGTCGTGGGTCGCCCTGGCGAGGCCGATCTCGCGGGCGATGCGGCCGACCAGCGCGTCGAGCGCTTGCCCGTGCCGAGAGGCAAAGTCCCGCGCGTAGCCCTCGATGTCCTTCGCGTCCGCCGTGGACGGTGGCGTCGCGAAGAGCTCGCGTGCGGCCTCGCGCGTCTCCTCGGCGAAGAATTCCGCGGTTTCGTAAGCGCGGAGCGCTTCCAGGCAGCGATAGAACTCCCGCTTCAGGCGGTCAACGAATTGCGCCGTGTCGCTGCCGAGCCCCGCCTCGTCGCACATCGCGTAGAGCCGGTTCTGCCCCTGAATGAGGAAGCTCAGGCGCCGCATCCGGTAGGCAGCGTCGAAGGAGAGAAGAAATTCGACCCATGGCGGGACGACATTCTGCGCCGCGCGTTCCGGCCCGAGTGCCGCACTCTCGCCCTCGCCGTAAACGATGCCGCGCTCTCGCGTCCAAGCGTCGACGATCTCGGACACGGCACGGGCGGCGAGCGAGCCGCTCGGCAAGTCGCAAGCGAGTGTGATGAGCCGTGCGACGAAGCCGCGCGCGCCACTCATCTTGACGCGCACATAGGATTCGTAGGCGAAGCCCGCGCTCTCGCGCACCCGCACGTTGACCGCTTCCCGCCAACTGGCGATCTGCTCGATCGTGAGGGGCCGGTCGATCTCGGCGGTCGCCACCCCGGCGACGAGGCCTGAAATCTCCGGGCGCGCCGCCTCGACGACCGCCTGCAGCCGCCGCACCCTTTCATTGAAGCCGTTGACCCAGTTGAGCTCCTGCGCGATGGGCTCGTGCCGAGGCAGGTCCGACAAAGCGCCCTTGAGTGCGGTGAAGAAGCCGGGGGGATGGCTTCCCGAGAATGCGGGCGGCAGAACGGGGTCGGGCTCGACGTAGACGAGACGGCGATCGACCTGGCGATAGGCGGGGCGCCCCCTGATCGACTGGATCGCTTCGCTGAACGGCTTGTTGTAGAGCACGCTGCCGTCGATGAAGGACGCGAGCTCGGGATCCGTGCCGGCCCGGTGGTAGCGCTCGAAATCGCGCGCGAGAAAGCGCTCGCGGTTCGGCCATTCGAGGCCCCTGCGCTCCAAGAGCGCGTCCATCTCCACGATCCGCGCCGGCGGAAAAGCGCCGGGAAAGGAGGAGGTCGCGCGCGCGGCGAACGCCAGCGCGGCTGCGTCCGCAAGCGTGAAGTCGCTTTTGACCCTGCCGGTGGGAGAGCGTCGATAGCCGAAATGGAGAATTTGGCGATGCTCGCGCTCGCGGATGAGCGGGGGGTCGTGGATTTGGATGAGCTGCTGATAGCCGGCGAAGTCGGTGAGCGTCACGAAGAGCTCGAGCCGCATGCCGCTCGGCAGCAACGAGCCCTCCCCCTCGCCCATGATGCGCACGGCATCCAGCATCAGCTCCGACATGCGCAGACCGTCGAAGGGCGGCTTGAACCAGCGCGAGCGGAGGAAGAGGGAGAGCTTCCTGCGCACCTCTCGCTCCGGGATGTTCGCCAAGAGGCGCGTGTGGCCGGCGCCCCAGAGAAAGGGCACGAGGAACAATTTGTTCCAAGCCTTGGCCTTGGCCTCCCGCGCCAACAGCTCGCTCACGTCGGCCTCCGCGAGCCACAGCTCGCGCAGCCTTTCCATGGGAAGATCGTGCGCGAGCGCGCGCGCCAGCATGACGCCGTTGATGCCGCCCGCCGACGCCCCCGCGATCACGTCGACGATGACGCGGAGCTCGACCTTGCGCCCGATCTCGCGCAAGAGCTCGAAGTAGAGTCCCTCGGTATCGCATTCGGCATCGGGCTGTGCGGCCTCGGCGGGATAAGCCGCCACGAGGCGCTCCGCGCGGTTGGCGATGGCGTGGAGCGCCTTCGACGCCCGCACGAGCTTGAGAATCTCCTTGCTGATGCCGTGCATGTAGACGGCGAGCGAGATGCCGCCGAAGAACACCAAAGCCAGACGGAGCTCCTTCTCGCGCA
>JBKQRV010000204.1:0-5547 GCA_052143835.1 Alphaproteobacteria bacterium | reverse complement strand
CGAAGAGGAGCGCGTCCGAGCCCTGGCCGAAGCTCGTCACCAGGATGCGCTCGCCGGGCTTGGCCTCCTCGAGTGCCGCGGCGAGCATGATGAGCGGGTGCGCCGTCCCGGTCTCGCCGCATACGGCCTGGAGGTTGTCGCGCACGCTCGCCTCGGGAAGCCCGGCCTTCTTGGCGACCGCAAGGGCCACGCGCGCCATCGCACTCGGCATGCAGAAGTGCGTGACGCTGCCGGGTGCCAGCCCGCTCTTGGCGAAGAGGCCGGAGAGCACCTGCGGCACGATCTTGAGGTAACCCTCGTCGCGGATCCAGCGCTCCTCCCAGGCGTAATCGAAGTCGCGGCCGTGGCCGCGGTAGTGGTCGACGAAATCGACGGTTTCCGAGTGGCTCGCGAGCAGGCGTGCTGCGAGCGTGCCGGCGCCGAGGAGGAAGGCCGCGGCGCCGTCGCCGTAGGTGAGCTCCTCTTTGCTCGCCGACTTGGCGCGCCGCTTGTCGCTTGCGGTCAGCAGCACTGGCCCGCCGCCGCCGGCGGCCGCCTGGAGGGCGGCAACGAGCGCCGAGGTGCCGGCGCGCTGGGAGGCGGCGAGGTCGAGCGAGGCGATCCCGCTCGCGAGGTTGAGGGCCTCAGCCACGATGCCGCTGTTCTGGCGGTCATCGAAGGGATAGCTGGTGGAGGCCATATAGACGGCCTTGACGGCGCTGCGTTCGCACCCCGTGAGGCAGTCGCGCGCGGCCTCGACCGCCATGGTGACGCTGTCCTCGTCCCAATTGCAGATCGCGCGCTCCCCCTTGGCGAGCGAGCGCAGCGCGGGGTTGAACCAGGCATTGGCCTCGGCCACGGCCTTGCGCGCGAGGCGCAGGCGCGGGACATAGGCGCCGAAAGCGAGGATGCCGACGTCCATGGCCTAGCCTCCTTCAGCGCCGCCGCTCATAGCGGGTCCCAGGAGAAGACGTCGCCGGAGCGCTCGAGGGGATAGAAGCTCGGCTTGAGCGCCGGCAGCATCTGCTCGGCGAGGGTTGCGGGCGTCCAGCCGTCCGAGCGGTGGACCGAGCGCACGGGGCGCGGCTGGCTCATGAGGAAGACCTCGTTCTTGCGCACGGCGAAGATCTGGCCGCTCACTTCCTTGGCGAGGTCGCTCGCGAGGAAGACCGCGAGCGGTGCGATCTTCTCCGCACCCATGCTCTTGAGCCGCTCGACGCGCGTCTTCTCCTCCGGCGTCTCCGCGGGGATGGTGCCGATGAGCCGGCTCCAGGCGAAGGGCGAGATGCAGTTCGAGCGCACGTTGAAGCGCGCCATGTCGAGGGCGATCGACTTCGAGAGCCCGACGATTCCCATCTTGGCCGCCGCGTAGTTGGCTTGGCCGAAATTGCCGATGAGCCCCGAGGTCGAGGTGAAATGGACGTAGCTCCCGCTCTCCTGCTCGCGGAAATGGAGGCTTGCCGCCTTGGAGACGTAGAAGCTGCCGAGGAGATGGACGCGGATGACCGCCTCGAAGTCGGCGACGCTCATCTTGTGGAAGATGCGGTCGCGCAGGATGCCCGCATTGTTGACGACGCAGTCGATGCGCCCGAATGAGTCGAGGGCGCACTTGACGATACTCTCGGCCCCTTTGGGCTCACCCACGCTTTCCGGGCTCGCCACCGCCTCGCCGCCCGCGTTTCTGATCTCCCGTACCACGGCCTCGGCGGGGCCTACGTCCTTGCCCTCGCCGTCGGCACTGCCGCCCAGGTCATTGACCACCACCTTGCCGCCCTCGGCTGCGGCGAGAAGGGCGATCTCGCGGCCGATGCCGCGGCCGGCGCCGGTGACGACGACGACCTTGCCCTCCAAACACTTCTTTCCCCCCATCGCGGCTTCCTTCCGTTCTTGTGTTCGCGCGCGCGAGGGGGACTTTGGCACGACGCCGGCGCAAGCGTCAACGCGAGGCTGCCGCGCCACCGCATTGACGCTCGAATTTGCCCTGTGCGAGAGTGCGGCCCGCGCGATGAGGCGCGGAGGAGCCGGCCATGGCGATCGACCCGAAGGCGCTCTTGAACTGGCGCTTCGAGGATCTCGAGCATGCCTATACGGCGCGGGACACCATCCTCTATGCGCTCGGCATCGGTCTCGGCAATCCGCCGAATGACCCCGACCAGCTCCCCTTCGTCTACGAAGCCGGCCTTAAGGCGCTGCCGACCATGGCGGTCGTGCTCGCCTACCCCGGCTTCTGGATCAAGGACCCGCGCACCGGGATCGATTGGCGGCGCGCGCTGCACGGCGAGCAGGGCCTGGTGCTCCATAAGCCGCTGCCGGCGGCGGGGACGGTGATCGGGCGGACGCGCATCACCGGTCTCGTCGACAAGGGGAAGGAGCGGGGTGCCTACCTCTTCTCCGAGCGCGAGGTGATCGACAAGGCGAGCGGCGAGCTCATCTGCCGGCTCGCGCAGACCACGGTCTTGCGCGGCGACGGCGGCTTCGGCGGCACGAACGGTCCCACGCGAGAGGCGCACCCGATCCCGCAGCGCGCCCCCGATCTCACCTGCGATCTCGCAACCCTGCCGCAGGCAGCACTCATCTATCGCCTCTCGGGCGACTACAATCCGCTCCACGCCGATCCCGCGGTCGCGGCCGCGGCCGGCTTCACCCGGCCCATCCTTCACGGCCTCTGCACCTTCGGCGCCGTCGGGCACGCCTTGCTCAAGACGCAATGCGCCTATGCGCCGGAGCGCCTGAGGAGCATGCAGCTGCGCTTCTCGGCACCCGTGTTTCCGGGCGAGACCATCCGCACCGAGATGTGGCGGGAGGGCGGCGTGGTCTCGTTCCGCGCCAAGGCGCTGCCGCGCGATGTCGTGGTGATCAACCACGGTCGCGCCGAGATCGCGAGCCGCTCCTAGAAGAGGTGCTTGATGCCGCGACGAGAGGCGTCGCTCAGAGCGTTGTTCGAGCCGCGCTCCCTTGCCGTCCTCGGCGCCTCTGCCGATCCTGGCAAGCTCGGCGGCCGGACGCTCGTCAATCTGCGCGCGTGCTATCCCGGCCGGCTCTACGCGGTGAACGCGCGCGGGCAAGAGATCGACGGTCTCGCCAGCTACCGCAGCATTGCCGAGTTGCCCGAGGCGCCCGATCTCGCCATCGTCTCGGTGCCCGTGAGCTCGGCCCTCGAGGCCGTGGCAGCCTGCGCCGCCAAGGGTGTGGGGAATGCCGTGATCTTCACCTCGGGCTTCGCCGAGCTCGGAGGCGAGGGGCAGCGGCTCCAGGAGCGGCTCCTCGGCTTGGCCCGGGAGAGCGGCATGCGCCTGCTCGGGCCCAACTGCATGGGCTTCGTGGACGTAGCGGGCGGCATCGTTGCCAGCTTCGTCGGGCCCGCGACGCTCGAGGGCCTGGTCCCCGGCCGCGTCGCGATCCTGAGCCAGAGCGGGGCCATCGGCACGCTCTCCCTTGCCCTTGCGCGCGACCGCGGCATCGGCGTCAGCCTGTGGGTCACCACCGGCAACCAGTGCGACGTGGATTTCTCCGAATGCCTCGCCTATCTCGCGGAGGACGATGGCACCGACGTCATCTTGGCCGGGCTCGAGGGCTGCACGGACGGGGCCAAGCTGCGCCAAGCCCTGCGCCTCGCGCACGCACGGAGGAAGCCCGTCATCATGCTCAAGATCGGCCGCAGCGAGATCGGCGCCGCCGCGGTCGTCTCGCACACGGGCACGCTCGCCGGCAACGACGCGGTGTACGAGGCCGTCTTCCGGTCGCACGCCGTCCATCGCGCCGAGAACTTCTCCGAGCTCTTGGATGTGGCCGAGGCGGCGGCCGAGGGGCTCTATCCCGAGAACGACCGCCTCGGCATCGTCACGGTGTCGGGCGGGGTCGGCGTGATGATGGCGGACGAGGCGCTCGCCCGCGGCTTGCGAATGACGGCCATGCCGCGCGCGGCGCAGGCGAGGCTCAAGGCGATCGTGCCGTTCTCGGCCGTGCGCAACCCGGTCGACGCGACCACGGTCATCATCACCGAGCCGCGCGTGCTGCGCCGCTTCCTCGAGGAGACGCTCGCGGCAGGCGGCTACGGGGCGGTCGTGGTCTTCTTGGCAACCCTCGGCCTCAACGCCGTTCTCGTCGAGAGCATGCTCGCGGCCCTCGAGGGCGTGCGGCAGGCTTATCCTCGCCGGCCGATCGTCTTCGTGATGGCGACGACGGGCGAGACGCGCGCGCTCGTCGAGGCGGCCGGCTTCGCGGTCTTCGACGAGCCCGTGCGCGCCACGGCTGCACTCGCCGCACTTCGACGCATCTCCGAGGCGTGGCAGCGGCCCCCGCCCGTGCCGGCACCGAAGCTCAGCGCGCGGACGCTGGCGAGCGTGCCGCAGAACGAGCACGCCGCACTCGCCTTCCTCGCCCATGCCGGCATTCCGACCGTGCCGCACCGCCTGGCGCGCTCGCGCGCTGAAGCCGCGCGCGCGGCGGCCGAGCTCGGCTTCCCCGTTGCCCTCAAGATCTCGTCGCCCGATATCGCGCACAAGTCCGACATCGGCGGCGTCGTTCTCGATGTCGCGACCGAGGCGGGGGCGGGCACGGCCTTCGCGCGCATCATGACGCGCGCCGCCCGGCGAAAGCCCAAGGCCCGCCTCGACGGCGTGCTGGTGGCGCCGATGGTCAAGGGCGGGGTCGAGCTCATTCTCGGCGCCCGGCGCGACGCGATCTTCGGCCCCGTGATCATGCTCGGCCTCGGCGGCGTCTTCGCCGAGACCTTTGCCGACACGGCGCTTCGCCTCGCGCCCCTAGGTGAGCGCGAGGCCATGCGCATGATCCGCGAGCTCAAGGGCTACCCCCTTCTCGCGGGTACGCGCGGACGCCCGCGGCTCGATCTCGTGAGGCTCGCCAAGGCGCTCGCGGCCCTCTCCCGCCTGGCGCTCGCCTACCGCGAGCGCATCGAGAGCATCGACATCAACCCCTTCGTGGTGCTGCCGAAGGGTGCCACCGCACTCGACGCGCTGGTGGTCGCGCGCGAGGGGCAGAGGTAGGCGCGCAGTTTCGTCTACTCTGGCCAGGACACTTCCAGGGGCTGATGCGGGAGGCAGGCGGACCATCCTGTGTGACAACGACCCAACGTTTGTCCTGTACCGCATTTCGCAGCGGTTCGGGCTACCAGTCGTGCCGGAGTGGGCGGCCTGGTTCAACGAGGAACTCAACCGCCGCGGAGCAATCAAACCTCTGATCGGCCTGGGATGTTCTCCGGTGCTGGTCAGTGGCACGAAGAAGTTGTTCCTCAAATGGATTCGACGCGCCCTGCGGCAGAAGCGGATTGAAGTTCCTTCCTGTAATGGGCCGGTCCACTGGAGCCTGGACCACAGTCTCTTCCGAGTTAGCGAGACCGACCTAGAAGGGGAGAGCTGTCAGGAGTCAAGCAAATAAAGTTCCTCCATCCCGCCGGAGTGTGACACAGCAATTGCTCCCCAGTCGGAAACACTCACTTTCCCTTATCCGCAGCACTGGGGGTCCCCTTAGTCATCCTGTCCAGCAGAGCCCATCCACCGTAGTTGGCCAGAAACCCGACAGCAATTGCTCCCCAGATGTCGGAGACAC
>JBKQRV010000203.1:0-21880 GCA_052143835.1 Alphaproteobacteria bacterium | reverse complement strand
GCCACCAACCAACGAGGCCGCATTCGCAGACGACGCGCACAATAACTGACCCTTAGCTCGGCGAAAAATGTCCCGATCCCGAAATGCCGCCTCACCGCACGATATTTGCAAAGCCCTCGCAAGCGGGTGAGGGGCTTGGCAGTGCGCCGGTCTCGCGATGATGAGCTTGGTACTGCCGAGATCGCCTATTTTTTAGCCACCGAGCTCGCCGGCACCCCCTGGCGAGGGTTTCCCTTGACCGGATTGCCTAATCTCTCCAGCATCTTAGCGACGGCAGAGCTAGTGGCGCGCGGCTTGCACTGAGGCTCGATGGCGCGGCCAGACATGGGAAAGCGGGGTTCTGCTCGTGGATCCGACAGCGACGGCAGGGCGGCAGGAGGCGTTTCCCGCGTTCGACGAGATGGGGGCGGGCCGGCACTGCCGCAGTCAATATGACCTGATCCGGAGCTGGATCGAGGACACGGCGGCCGACGCGCTCGCGCTCAAGCGCCGCGAGGCCGAGCTCCTCTTCCGCCGCATCGGCATCACCTTCGCGGTCTACGCCGAAGGCGGCGATCCCGAGCGCCTCATCCCCTTCGATATCATTCCGCGCGTGCTCGACAGGGAGGAATGGGCGCTCCTGTCGCGCGGCCTCATCCAGCGCGTCCGTGCCCTCAATGCCTTCATCCGCGATGTCTATCACCGGCGGGAGATTCTGCGCGCCGGCCACGTGCCTCAGGAATTGGTCCTGTTCAACGAAGGCTTTCGCGCGGAGATGCAGGATTTCGATCCGCCGCAAGGGGTCTACACCCATGTCGCGGGCATCGACATCGTGCGTCTGGGCCCGCGCGAGTTCTGCGTGCTCGAGGACAATTGCCGCACGCCGTCGGGCGTCTCCTACATGATCGAGAACCGCGAGGCGATGATGCGGCTCTTTCCGGACCTCTTCGCGCGCCATCGCATCGCGCCCGTCTCGCACTATCCCGAGGAGCTCTTGGAGACGCTGCAATCGGTTGCGCCGGCCAATTGCGACCATGATCCGGTGGTCGTGCTGTTGACCCCCGGCTCCTTCAACAGCGCCTATTACGAGCATTCCTTCCTCGCCGACGAGATGGGGGTCGAGCTGGTCGAAGGCGCCGATCTCTTCATCGACGACAATATCGTCCATATGCGCACCACCGAAGGACCGAAGCGCGTCGACGTCATCTATCGCCGGATCGACGATGATTTCATCGATCCCCTGACGTTCCGCGCGGATTCGACCCTCGGCCCGCCCGGGCTCTTCAACGCCTATCGCTCCGGCAACGTGACGCTCGCCAACGGGGTCGGCGCCGGCATCGCCGACGACAAAGCCGTCTATCGCCACGTTCCGGCGATGATCCGCTTCTATCTCGGCGAGGAGCCGATCCTCGATAACGTGCCGACCTATTGCTGCTGGGCGCGCGAGGATCTCGGCTATGTCCTCGATCATCTCGGCGAGCTCGTGGTGAAGGAAGCCCGGGGCTCGGGCGGCTACGGCATGCTGATCGGCCCGCAGGCGACGCGCGAGCAATTGACCGCCTTTGCCGCGAAGCTCCGCGCGCATCCCGAAAATTATATCGCCCAGCCGACCTTAGCACTCTCCACCTGTCCGACCTTCATCGAAACCGGCATCGCGCCGCGGCATGTCGATCTGCGGCCCTTTGTGCTGTCGGGGAAGGAGACCCGCATCATTCCCGGCGGGCTCACGCGCGTGGCGCTTCGCGAAGGCTCGCTCGTCGTCAATTCGAGCCAGGGCGGGGGTACGAAGGACACCTGGGTGCTGGAGAGCTGAGCCATGCTGAGCCGCACCGCCGATAGCCTCTATTGGCTCGCGCGGTACATGGAGCGCGCCGAGGACATCGCGCGCATCGTCATGGTCGGCCATCGCATGGCGAGCATGGCGCGCTCGCTCGAGAACCCCGGCAACGAATGGCATTCGACCTTGATCGCCACGGGATGCGAGCAGGGCTACCTTGCGAAATATCCCGAAGCGACCGCGGTGCAGGTGATCGACTATCTCGTGCGCGATCCCGACAATCTCTCGAGCATCTTCTCCTGCCTGGAGACCGCGCGCCGCAATGCCCGCGTGGTGCGCACCGCACTCACCGTCGATATGTGGGACGCCCTCAACGAGACCTGGCTCAGGACCCGCGACGCCGACGGCGCGGCCAGCGACCCCGAACGTCTGTTAGAGCTGTTGGAATGGGTGAAGGAGCGCTCGCTGCTCTTCAGCGGCGCCTATGCCAACACGATGCTGCGCAACGACGCCTACTACTTCACGCGCCTCGGCACCTTCATCGAGCGCGCCGACAATACGGCGCGCATCCTCGATGTAAAATACCATGTGCTTCTACCGCGCCATGAGGGCGTGGGCGGCGCGCTCGATTATTATCACTGGCAGGCGATTCTCCGCTCGGTGTCGGCGCTGCGCAGCTATCACTGGGTCTATCAGGAGCGGCTCAAGCCGTGGTTCGTCGCGGAGCTCCTCATCCTCAGGCCCGAGATGCCGCGCTCGCTATTGAGCTGCTGCGAGCAGATCGTCCGGCACCTGGAGCTCCTGGCGGAGGCCTACGGCGGCCTGCGCGGCGAATGCCACCGTATCGCCGGCGACATGCATGCGCGGCTGCGCTTCGGACGCATCCAGGACATCTTCCAATCCGGGCTGCACGAGTTTCTCGTCGATTTCATGGACCGCTCGATCATGCTCGGGAACGAGATCAGCAAGCTTTACCTCCAGTAGCGGCACTCCGATGCGTCTCATCGTGCGGCACCAGACTTCGTACGTGTATGAGAGCCCCATCGCCGCGGCGGCGCAGGTTCTGCGTCTGACGCCGCGCTCCTATGAGGGGTTGAACGTCCTCCGCTGGAGCGTGCGTGGTACCGGCCGTCGCGAGCTGCCGGTCTTCACCGACGGCTTCGGGAACCTGACCCATTGCCTCTATGTCAATGAAGCGCACAGCCAATCGGTCATCACGGCGGAAGGCGAGGTCGAGACGACCGACACGCACGGCGTGATCCGCGGCACGAGCGAGCCGCTGCCGCCGCTGTTCTTTCTTCGCCGCACGCCGCTGACCATGCCCGATCCGGCGATAATCGCACTCACCGAGGCGGCGAGGCAGGGAGGCTCGGCTCTCCCGCAGCTTCATGCGCTGCTCAATGCCGTGCGTGACAAGGTGGAATACCGGCCGGGTCTCACCGATCCGGCTACGACGGCCGCCGGGGCGCTCGCCGCCGGTGCGGGCGTTTGCCAGGACCATGCGCATATCTTCATCGCCGCCGCGCGCCATCTCGGGATTCCTGCGCGCTATATCGGCGGATATCTGTGGACGGGCGACGAGCCTCGCGAAGTTCAAGCGAGCCATGCCTGGGCGGAGGCCTTTGTCGAGGATCTCGGCTGGGTGGGATTCGATCCCTCGAACCGAATCTGTCCGACCGAGGCCTATATCCGGACCAGCGTCGGGCTCGACTACGCCTCGGCGGCACCGGTGCGCGGCGTGCGGCGCGGCACGGCGCCCGAGAGCCTCGCGGTCAAGGTCAAGGTCGTGCAAGCGGGCGGCGATCAATAAGCCGCGCGAAGCTCCGCGAGCGGCCGCCTGAGCGGCAAGGTGAGCGGCACGACGAGCAGCACCATGAAGGCGACGATCGCAAGCGTTCTCGGAATGCCGATGCTGTCGCTCAACAGGCCGTAAAGCGAGGGGGACAAGGCGCTGCCGCCGATGCCGAGGGTATAGAAAAGGCCGAAGGCGCGGGCGCGGCGGGCAGCAGGTGCGAGCTCGGCGACCGTGCCGTAAAGCACCGAGGAGGTGCCGTTGAGCGCGATCCCGATCGCGGGAAGCAGCAGGAGCGAGGCACCCAACGAAAGCGGCAGGAGCGCAAGGATGCCCGCCGTGGTGGCGCACTCCGTGACGATCACCGTGCGCAGGATGCCGAGTCGGTCCGCAATCAGGCCGCAGACGAACTTGCCCGCGGCACCGCCGGCGAAGACGAGGCTCATGGCGAGCCCGAGGGTGGGCAGCGAGGCCCCCTTGGCGGCGAGAAAGAAAGGCAGGAAGACGAGAAAGCCGCCGCGGGTGGCACTATCGATGATCCCGATGGCCGAGAGCGCCACGAAGCCGCGCTTGGCACTCGGCGTCCAGGCGCCCTCCGGCTCGGGCTCGGCGGTTTTTGCCGCCTCCTGCGCGAGCGGCGTCTGGGGCCTGAGCTCGAGCGCCCAGAGGGCGGCAAGTGCCGCGGCGAGCGCGCCCGCGCCGAGGGCCACGCTCGTGGTACGCCAGGCCACGAGGGCGATGAGCCAGGCGGCGAGTGCGGGGAGCGCCACCTTGCCGAGATCGCCCGCGAAATTGTAAGTGCCGAGTGCTGCCCGCAAGCCGCCTCCCTGATAGGCGCGGGCGATCAGCGAGGAGCCGATCGGGTGCTGCACGCTCGAGCCGGCGCCGCTCAGCACGAGGCAGAGGGCGAGAGAGAGGAAGCCTTGCGACCAGCCCGCGGCAACGAGCCCCAAGCCCGCGAGTGCGGTGCCAAGGACCAGGAGCCCACGCTCGCCGCGGCGCTCGGCCAAGAGGCCGGCCGGGACCTGGAGACCGGCAAGCGCGCCCGAATAGAGCGTCTTCAGGAGACCGATCTCGGCGAGCGAGAGTCCGAAGGCGGCCTGCCAGAGGGGGAAGAGCACGTAGAGCGCGTTGGCCAGGCCGTCATGCAGGATGTGAGCACCCCCGCAGGCGGCAAGCGCCCGGCGCCTCCACCTCACATTGCCGATGGCCGATGCTTGGGCGTCTGCGCTGGCGGTCGTCATGGGACTGCAATCTAGTGCGCTTTTCCCGAGGAGGCGAGGCTTTGCATTGGCGCCGGTTTTGCCCCACATAGGACGCCATGGATAGGCCCCTTGCCCTGCGTCTTGCGGTGTTCGACTGCGACGGCACGCTCGTCGACAGCCAGCACGCCATCTGGGCGGCGGTCTCCGAGGCCTTCCAGTCGCTCGCGCTCGCCCCGCCCCAGCTCGAGCAGTCCCGCCGCGTGATCGGGCTCCCGCTCGCGGACGCACTCTCCGCGCTGGCCCCGCCGGGGGCGGCCATCGATCATGTCCGCTTGACCGAGCGCTACCGCGAGGCCTTCTTTGCCTTACGCACCCGGCCCGACTTCGAGGAGCCGCTTTTCCCGGGCGTGGCCCAAGCGCTCGCGGCCCTCGAGGAGGCGGGCTGTCTCTTGGGGATTGCCACGGGCAAGAGCCGGCGGGGCCTCGGGCGCACGCTCGAGCGCCACGGTCTCTTGCACCACTTCGTGACGCTGCAGACGAGCGACAACGGGCCGGGCAAGCCGCATCCCCACATGTTGGAGCGCGCCATTGCCGAGGCCGGGGTGGAGGC
Organism: Alphaproteobacteria bacterium; assembly: GCA_052143835.1. Classification (GTDB taxonomy): domain Bacteria; phylum Pseudomonadota; class Alphaproteobacteria; order JACZXZ01; family JACZXZ01; genus DASPPM01. The sequence continues at coordinate 16,517 of JBKQRV010000203.1, read as the reverse complement.
AAGCGCCTGCGTCATGGTCGGCGACACCACCTTCGACGTGCTGATGGCGCGCGCGGCGCGGGCCAAGGCGGTGGGGGTCGGCTGGGGCTACCACGATGTCGAGGAGCTCGCCGCGGCGGGGGCGCACGTCATCGTGCGAGCCGCCACGGATCTCCCGGCTGCGGTAGAGGCGCTGGTGCCGTGACGGTGCCGCGCGCGCGGCGCACCTACCAGGCCGTGGCCGTCGTCGCGCGCGAGGGCGGCTACGGCGTAGCACTCGACGGCGAGCCGGCCGCGACGCCCGAGGGCCGCCCTTTGGTGCTGCCGAGCCACCCGCTCGCGCAGGCGCTCGCCGCGGAATGGCAGGCGCAAGGCCGGGACGTCGATCCGCTCGCCATGCCGCTCACCCGCCTCGCGGGCTCCGCCATCGACCTTGTCCGCCCCCACCGCGCCGCGGTGGTCGAGCGCACCGTGGCCTATGCCGAGACCGACCTCCTGTGCTACCGCGCGCTTGGGCCGGAGGCGCTCGCAGAACGCCAGGAGGCGGGGTGGCAGCCGCTCGTCGACTGGGTAGCACGGCACTTCGAGGCCCCTTTGAGGGTGAGCGCGGGCATTGTCGCGATCGAGCAGCCGGCGCGCAGCCTGGCGATCCTGCGGCGCGCGGTCGAGGCCTCGGATGATTGGCGCCTCACAGCGCTCACCGCCGCGACGGCGGCCTGTGGATCGCTCATCCTGGGTTTGGCGCTGGCCGAGGGCGAGATCGATGCGGATGCGGCCTTCGCACTTTCGGAGCTCGACGCGAGCTACCAGATCGAGCTCTGGGGCGAGGATCCCGAGGCGAGGCGCCGTCGCGAGGTGCAACGCGCCGATGTCGTGGCAGCCGCCCGCTTTCTCACCCTCCTCGCGAGCTGAGGCCCGCCGGCCTCTTGGGGGAGAGGCTCCTAGCCTTCAGCCCCTGCCCATGCTATCTGCAAGCCCTCTGCAACAAGGGCGGGTCGGCACCCGGGCGGGTGCTGGAAGAGTGAGGTCCCATGCCGGAGATCTTGCGACAGCTCGAGGAGAAGCGGGCGGCGGCGCGCGCGGGGGGCGGGGAGCGCCGCATCAAGGCCCAGCACGACAAGGGCAAGTTGAGCGCGCGCGAGCGCATCGAGGTCCTGCTCGATCCCGGCTCCTTCGAGGAGTGGGACATGTTCGTCGAGCACCGCTGCGGCGACTTCGGCATGGACGCGCAGAAGATCCCGGGCGACGGGGTGGTGACCGGCTGGGGTACGGTGAGCGGGCGGCTCGTCTTCGTCTTCAGCCAGGACTTCACGGTGTTCGGCGGCTCGCTTTCCGAGGCGCACGCGGAGAAGATGTGCAAGATCATGGACCAGGCCATGAAGGTGGGCGCTCCCGTCATCGGCCTCAACGACTCGGGCGGTGCGCGCATCCAGGAGGGGGTCGCCTCGCTCGCGGGCTACGCCGAGGTGTTCGAGAGGAACGTGCTCGCCTCGGGGGTCATCCCGCAGCTCTCGCTCATCATGGGCCCCTGCGCCGGCGGGGCGGTCTATTCGCCGGCCATGACCGACTTCATCTTCATGGTCAAGGACAGCTCCTACATGTTCGTGACCGGCCCGGATGTGGTGAAGACGGTGACGCAGGAGACCGTTACGCAGGAGGAGCTCGGCGGTGCGGTCACCCACACGACCCGCTCGGGCGTCGCCGACGGCGCGTTCGAGAACGACGTGGAGGCCCTCCTCGAGCTCAGGCGCTTCATCGACTTCCTGCCGGCGTCCAACCGCGAGAGGCCGCCCTTGCGGCCGACCGAGGATCCCGCCGATCGCATCGAGCCCTCGCTCGACACGCTTGTGCCCGCCAACCCGACCAAGCCCTACGAGATGAAGGAGCTGATCCATAAGGTGGTCGACGACGGCGACTTCTTCGAGACCCAGGCCGACTATGCGCGCAACATCATCGTCGGCTTCGCGCGCATGGAGGGCTCGACCGTCGGCGTCGTCGCCAACCAGCCGATGGTGCTCGCCGGCTGTCTCGACATCGACAGCTCGAAGAAGGCGGCGCGCTTCGTGCGCTTCTGCGACTGCTTTGGCATCCCGATCGTGACCTTCGTCGACGTGCCGGGATTTCTCCCCGGCACCGCGCAGGAGTTCGGCGGCATCATCAAGCACGGCGCCAAGCTGCTCTTCGCCTATGCCGAGGCGACCGTGCCGAAGGTGACGGTGATCACGCGCAAGGCCTACGGCGGGGCCTACGACGTCATGAGCTCGAAGCACTTGCGGGGGGATCTCAACTACGCCTGGCCCACGGCCGAGATCGCGGTGATGGGGCCCAAGGGTGCCGTCGAGATCATCTTCCGTCAGGACATCGGCGACGCCGAGAAGATCGCGCGGCGCACCGAGGAGTATCGCGAGAAATTCGCCAATCCCTTCGTCGCCGGCCACCGCGGCTTCATCGACGACGTCATCATGCCGCACTCGACGCGCCGCCGGCTTTGCCGCGCGCTCGCCATGCTGCGCGAGAAGAAGCTCGAGAATCCGTGGAAGAAGCACGGCAACATCCCGCTGTGAGGACGCGCGGCTTGCGCGGCTTGCGCTGGCACCTCGTCGGCTATTTCGTCGTGGCGGCGGCCTGCGTCGTGATCAACCGCATGTTCACGCCCTCGACCGTCTGGTTCGTCTGGCCGATGGTCGGCTGGGGCCCGGTCTTGGCGTTTCACGTGGCCTATGTGATGGGCCTCTTCGGCACGCGAGGCCCGCGATGACGACGGCTGAGCTGAGCAAGATCGGCGGCTACCACGCCCACGTCTACTACGACGACGCGGCCACGCGCGCCCGCGCGGCGGAGCTGCGCGAGGCGCTCGGGAGCGCCTTCGACGTGGTGCTCGGACGCTGGCGCGACGAGCCGGTCGGGCCCCACCCCAAGCCGATGTACCAGGTCGCCTTCGCGCCAACGGAGTTCGCGCGGCTGGTGCCCTGGCTCGCCCTCAATCACCGGGGCCTCTCGGTGCTCATCCACCCCGAGACCGGGGACGACCCGACCGACCACTCCGAACACGCCCTCTGGCTCGGCGAGAAGCTGCCGCTCGACATCGAATATCTCCGCCGCCTCGCAAGGCGGTGAGCGGAATAGCCGGAAACGTCCGCGCAATCCCTCACCCGGCTCGCTGCGCTCGCCACCCTCTCCCGCTTGCGGAAGAGGGAAGGGGCAAGGGCGATGCCGAGATGGGCGTCAGGCAGACATGGGAGATCATACCCGTGACGGTCAAAGTTGCAATGTCGAGTGTCGATTGACACGCCGCGAGATTATTGATTTTCTTTTTTCCGCATGCTCCTTATCGACGAAAGCTTCCTCGACCGTACAGTCGACTTGGCGGTTGGCCAGGTGATCGAGCTGCGCCTCAAGGAGAATCCGACAACCGGATTCCGCTGGAGCTTCACCGCCGACGGCAAGCCCTGCTGCACGGTCGTGAGCGACGCCTTCGAGCGAAAAGAGGGCCCGCCCGGCGCGGGGGGCGAGCATGCTTGGCAGATGAAGGCCGTACGGGTTGGAAACTGCGAGCTTCAGCTTTTTTATCGCCGTTCGTTCGACCCTCAGCTGCCGCCCGCCCGGTCTTTCACGCTGCACCTCAAGGTCACAGAGTGAGCGAATTTGGCCGCGCGGGCGCACGCCGAGGTCATGCCCTCATTTCGCGACGAGTCGGATGGTCCACAGATCGTCCGCTAGGTTCGGATCGGTGACATAGGCATAGGGCATCATGAAATATCCGCTAATGCCCCAACCTGTTCCCCATGAATTGCGCACGATGAAGCGCTGCGCGGCGTCGTCGTAGCCGACCGCCATCACCGCGTGCCCCCCGAGGGTCTTCTCGTTTGGCGAGGGCATTGGCACCATGCCCGACTTCGCCACCGCCGGGCTCTCGAAGCTTTGATAGACGGTGAAGCCGAAGACGAAGGGAAAGCCGGAGGCGAGGCAGCCCTTGAGCAGGTTGAGGTTTTGCGTCAGTCGGCTGTAGCTCACCGCCCGGTCTCCGAGCGCTTCCGAGTAGTCCAGCTTGGGCGGCTTCGTCGCGAATTTCGCGATGACATAGGGCCAAACCGTTTCGGAACAAGCGCCTTGCGTCGCCACGGTCTTGATGCCGTCGCGGATCTGCGCCCCGCTGTCGGTCGAGATCGTCCCCTCGATCGCGCGCTCGTTGTAATAGATGAAGAGGCGTGAGGGGACGAAATTCGGGGTGAGGGCCTCCTTCATGCGATCGAATTGGATCGCCGCGGCGATCGCATTCGCCGTGCAGCTGCCGAGCTGCCCCTGGTCGTAGACCGGCGGGCATTGGCGACGCAGGTCCGCCTTCGGCGGCAGCTTCGCCATCACCGGTGCCGGTGCCGCATAAAGATGATCTCGCGCATCGGGCAGATCGGGGACCCAGCCATAGCGCTTTATCTTGTGAGGAGTTCTTGGTTTCGCCATTGCTTCTCTCCCATCGATGGGTTTGCGGGGGATGATACGGGGCTCACCCTCGGAAAGAGCCTATTACGACTCGGCGAACTCGCGCAATGATATATGAATCTCGGCGCATTCTCTCTCAAAAATTTCACGATGTCATATTCATGCAAGGCGAATGCTCATCGCTGCACTCGCCCAAGTGAAGATGAGCGGCTTCGGAAATTGGCGAACGACGGAAATCTTCGCAGATAATTCGCCGGTGATCCCGCCCACGCGAGCGCTCGATCCGGTGCGCCCGTACCGTCAAGCGCGGGACGCGATGCCAAGGCAGTTGAGGCGCCCGGGCCCCTATGGTATTAAGTATAGGACGATAACAAGATAGACCTATCTCCCGCCATGGTCTGGACCGAGCCCGCGACCGAGGTCGTCGATCCCAAAGTCCGCGCGCGCGCCGTGCACCATTTGCGCGAGGCGCGGGTGGTGCTGCCGAGCTTCGCCGAGCTCGCGGAGCCGGCGCGTATTCCCGCGCACGTGGTGGCCGCCCTCGCGGCCGTCGACCCCGATGCGGCCGAGGCGGCCAATCTCTTCCGCGTGCATTGGTACAACGACGAGCGCCGCACGGGGCTGGCAGCCGTCCCCTCCTATCTCGAGCTGCCCGAGGCGCTCAGCGGGGTGAAGGCGCGCATCCTTGTAGCCCTTGGCCGCAACTTCCCCATGATCGGCGCGCACAAGGTGCTGGCCGCTTACGGCTGCCTCGTGCCGCGGCTGGTCACGGGACAATTCGACCCCGTTGCCAACAAGGCGGTGTGGCCCTCGACCGGGAACTATTGCCGCGGCGGGGTGGCGATCTCGCGCATCCTCGGCTGCCGCGGCGTGGCCGTGTTGCCAGCCGGCATGAGCGAGGAGCGCTTCGCTTGGCTCAAGGCCTGGGCCGGCCGGCCCGAGGACATCGTGCGCACGCCGGGCACAGAGAGCAACGTCAAGGAAATCTACGACAAGTGCGCCGAGCTCGCGCGCGATCCCGCGAACGTCATCCTCAACCAGTTCGCCGAGTTCGGAAACCATCTCGTCCATTATGCCGCGACGGGGCCGGCCTTGCGCGCGGTCTATGAGCATGCGCGGCGGGGGCACGAGGCGCTCGGCCTTGCCGCCTTCGTCGCCGCCTCGGGGTCGGCCGGCACGCTCGGCGCCGGGGACTACCTCAAGGAAGCGTGCGGCGCCAAGATCGTGGCCGTCGAGGCGCTCGAGTGCCCGACCATGCTCGAGAACGGCTACGGCGAGCACAACATCCAGGGCATCGGCGACAAGCACATCCCCTTCATCCACAACGTGATGAACACCGACGTCGTGGCCTGCGTTTCGGACCGCAGCACGGATTCGCTCAACCTGCTCTTCAACAGCGAGGTGGGAAAGCGCTATCTCGAGCACCGTCGCGGGCTCGACGCGAGGCTGGTGGCCCGCCTCGACGCACTCGGCCTCTCGAGTATCGCCAATCTCCTGGCCGCCATCAAGACGGCGAAGCGCTTCTCGCTCGGCCGCGATGACGCCATCGTCACCGTGGCGACGGACAGTGCCGCCATGTACGGCAGCGAGCGCCGCAAGTTCGAGGCCGCGCGCTATCCGCAAGGCTTCGACGAGGTCCATGCCGGCGAGGTGGCCGGCCGGCATCTCGACGCTATTGCCGACGACCACATGATCGGGCTCGGCGCGAGCGAGCGGAGGCGGATCTTCAATCTCGGCTATTACACCTGGGTCGAGCAGCAGGGCGTGCCGCTCGAGGAATTCGATCGGCGCCGGGACCAGGGCTTCTGGCGCGGGCTCAGGGAGGCGCTTCCCAAGTGGGATGCGCTCATCGCGGAATTCAACCGGGAGACCGGCCTCGATCGGCCGGGGCGCTAGAGGAGGCGGATTTTGAGCGAGTCATATCTGGAGCTGCGCAAGAAGACCGTCGAGCGCGACAGGAGCCTGCGCGAGAAGGTGATGTCGCTCGAGGAGGCGGCCAAGCTGGTGCAGGACGGCTCGACCGTCGGCATCGGCGGCAGCACGCTCTCGCGCACGCCGATGGCGATGGTGTGGGCGCTCATCCGGGCCGGGCGCAAGGGGCTCACGTGCGCGCGCGGCATCACCTCGAGCGAGGGCGAGCTGCTGTTCGCCTCCGGTGCGGCCAACCACGTCATCACCAGCTGGTTCAGCCAGGGCATCGTCTGGGGCGTCTCCAAGATCATGCGCCTCTATACCGAGGAGAAGCGCGCGCGCTTCGAGGAGTGGAGCCACATGGCGGTCGGCATGCGTTTCCGCGCCGGTGCCATGGGCGTGCCCTTCCTGCCCATGCGCTCGATGATGGGCTCGGACGTGTTGGCGCGACTCCCCGAGGTGCGCCAGATCGATTGCCCCTTCACTGGCGACAAGCTCGTGCTGGTGCCGGCCCTCAACCCGGACGTCGCCCTGATCCACGTGCAGCGCTGCGATGCCTACGGCAACGCCCAGATGGACGGGCTCCAGTTCATGGACATCGACTTGGCGATGGCGGCAAACCGCGTCATCCTGACGACCGAGCGCATCGTCTCCAACGATCAGATCAGGCGCGCGCCCGACCACACCAAGATTCCCTTCTTCACGGTGGATGCCGTGGTCGAGGTGCCCTTCGGCTGCGCCCCGCACGAGTGCTACGGGGTCTACGAGCCCTTCTTCAAGCATCTCGACATGTACGCGGGCCTCTTGCGCAAGGACGCCGAGAAGGGGATCGCCGGATATCTCGAGCGCTATGTCCACGGGCCCAGGGACTGGGCCGAATATTTGACACTCCTCGGTGTCGAGGAGATGCTCGACGCCAGCCGCCGCGGGAGGCGCATCTATGACGACTGAGACGATGACCAAGACGGGCGCGCGGAACTACACGGCGAGCGAGCTGCTCGCGGTCATGGCGAGCCGCCTGCTCGAGGACGGGCAGGTGGTGTTCGCGGGCGTCGGCATTCCGCTCCTTGCCGCCACGCTCGCCCAGCGCCTGCACGCGCCCGGCCTCACCATCCTCTTCGAGGGCGGCACCATCGGCGCCTTCGTCGAGCCGGGACAGCTGCCGCCCTCGACCAACGAGCAGCGCTGCACGCGCCGCGCCAATATGGTGCTGAGCTCGACCGACGTGCTCCTCCTCCTGCAGCGCGGCTATGTCGACATCGGCTTCATGGGCGGCGCCCAGATCGACCGCCACGGCAACCTCAACAGCTCCTTCATCGGCGACCCCGACAATCCCACCACCCGCCTCCCCGGCACGGGCGGGGGCAACGACATCTCGAGCCTCACCCAGATGATCGTCGCGATGAAGCACGAGAAGCGCCGCTTCGTGGAGAAGGTCGATTTCATCACCAGCCCGGGCTTCATCCGCGGCGGCGAGAGCAGGCACGAGAGCGGCCTCGTTGCGGGCGGCATGTACCGCGTCGTGACCGACCTCGCCGTCATGGGCTTCGACGAGAAGACGCGGAGCATGGAGGTTCTCGCCCTGCATCCGGGCGTCGGCCTCGGCGAGGTCCAGGACAACACGGGCTTCGAGCTCCTCGTGGCGCGCGACCTCGGCACCACCGAGCCGCCGAGCGAGCGCGAGCTTGCCGTGTTGCGCCACCTCGACCCGGACAAGCTCTACATCGCCTAACGTCAAAAAGCTGAAACAAGGAGCAGCCATGCCCGGCCTCGCGAATACCTTCGGAATCGCCATGCGGAACTTCACCGCCTTTCCCGAGCTGCCCGATGCGACGGCGCTCGTCGACTACGGGGTGCGGATGGAGGAGCTCGGCTTCGATTCGCTCTGGGTGTGGGACCACATCCTCCTCGGCGTCGAGCCGCATTTCCCCATCATCGACGCGCTCTCGCTTCTGACGGCCGTCGCCGCGCGCACCAAGCGCATCAAGCTCGGCACCGGCATCCTCGTGCTGCCGATCCGCAACCCCGTGCTTCTCGCCAAGCAGCTCTCCTCGATCGACCTCATCTCCAAGGGGCGCCTTCTCCTCGGCATGGCGTCGGGCTGGTACAAGCGCGAGTTCGATTCGGTCGGCGTGGCGTTCGAGAAGCGCGGCAAGATCATGGACGAGAGCCTCGAGATCATGTCCCGGCTGTGGAGCGAGGACCTCGTGGCCGGCGACTATCCGCCCTATCACATGAAGGCCGCGGTGATGTTCCCCAAGCCCTATCAGCGCCCGCGCCCGCCCATCCTCATCGGCGGCTACGTCGATCGCGTGCTCAAGCGCGCGGCCACCGCCGGCGACGGCTGGCTCACCTATTTCTATACGCCCGAGAGCTTCGCCAAATCCTGGGGCAAGGTGTGCGCCTTCGCCGCCGAGGCGGGAAAGGACCCGGGCAGGCTGCTCAACGGCAACCAGCTCCCCATCATGGTCGGCAAGTCGCGTGCGGCGATCGAGGCTCCGATGATGGAATGGCTCACCAAGGAGTGGGATTACGCCTCGTGGAGCGAGTCGACCAAGGACTCCGCGATCATGGGCACGGTCGACGAGTGCGTGGCCCAGCTCAAGGCCCAGCTCAAGGTCGGCGTGCAGAAGCTCATTTTCGTGCCCTACCAGTACCGCGCCGACCAGATCGAGATCATCGCCAAGGAGATCATCCCGCGTCTCAGGAGCTGATTTGCCCCTCTCCCGCAAGCGGGAGAGGGATCGAACCGCAACGCGGTTCGATCCCATTGCGCAGCAATGGGAGGGTGAGGGACTAGCCCGGCATCCGGCAATCCCTCACCCTTCCCATCCCTTCGGGATGGGCCCCTTCCCTCTCCCGCTTGCGGGAGAGGGAACTCCTCTTAGCGAACGGGGTCACTTGCCTTTCAGATGCACCTTGGGGAAGTAGAGCCCCAGCAGGCGGCGGTCCCACCACAGGCCCTTCGCCTTTTCCTCGCTGCTTGCGTAGGTGTAGTCGTAGAACTCCGCGCGCACATATAAGGGCGGCCTGTCGGGAAAGGGGTTCTTTTCCAAGAGCGCCGTCACCGCGGGCTCGTTCTCCAGCAGCTGATGGAGGAAATGCCAAAACCACCTCAGGCGCTGCGGGTCCTCGAGTGCTGCGAACCACATCTGCCAGTCCAGGCGCGGTTGGTGCGGGATGTTCCAGGGCGGGCGGCGCGCGACATCGCCGGGCTTGTAGCGGAATTCGTACTCGCTCCATAGGACGCCGTCGTACGAACCCTCGATGACGATTTCGTCGCGCTCCGTGGTCATGACCGCGAAGAGGCCGTAGCTGCTGACCATATGCAGCGGCTCGATGAGGCGGTCGACGGCCTCGGCCGCCGCGGGCGGGCTGCCGCCGAAACGCTCGTCCATCTCGACCAGGCTGCAGAACACGGTAAGCAGCGCCAATGCGCCGACGACGACGGTGACCGCCCTGCGCGGCGCCCTGTTTTCCGCGCGCGCCGGCAGCAGGCGGGCGAGCTGTCGCGGCAATATCTTTTGCAGCGCCGCGTCATCGAACAGCACCAGGCACAGCAACATGGTCTGGAGGTTGAACCAGTTGTAGTTCCCGGTGATGAGAATGCAGCTTTGCAGCAGCAGGATGCCGAAGGCCGCGAAAAAGCGCAGCCGGCGCGGGCAGAAGATCAAGAACGGCAGAACGAGCTCGACGAAAAACATGCCGCCGGTCAAGAATTTCAGCACGCTCTGCGGCAGCCGGGCTGCGTACCAGGCGAGCGGCGTGGGCAACGGCTGGGTCAGAAAGTGATACGACAGCGCCGACAAGTTCCACCAGTTGGGGTCGCCGCTCAAGAGCTTGACGACGCCGGACATGAACATGAAACGGAAGAGCAGCCAGCGCAGCAGCCAGATGCCCGGCGCCGTGGCGAAGCTCAACAAGAGCGCGATGAACCCGGTCTCCAGCAGGAAGCTGTCCCACTGGTACGTCATGAAGGTTTGCCCGCCGTAAAACAGCGAGAGGTAGAGCGCATAGAGCAGAAACAGGCTCAGCCGCGGCAACCGATTGAAGACCAGCAGCAGCGACAGCCCGGCCCCCGCCCAGCACACGGCCTGAATGGCGAAATCGCCGGCGTTCAACCAGAACACCATCGGCATCAGGAAGAAGCGCTCCGGCCCGAGACGGCTGGCGACGCCGTCGACCAGATCGGCCAGCGGCATGATGCCATGGCTGCCGATCAGCCCCAGAGCCTGCACGCCGAAGGAGACGAAGGCCGCGAGATAGATCAGCCCAAAGAGGCGCAGGAAGAGGTATGAGACAAGATCGTGACGCGGCGGCTCGTAGTTCCTGCCCCACAGAAGCAGGCTGACCCGGTAAAAGGCCGGGCGGTGCGCGGCGATGAACGCGTAAACCAGTTCCGAGACGGCCGCGAAACCAGGCAGTCTCCTGTAGAGTGCCAGCCAAAATGCCTTGCCGCGCGCGTGGCTCAAGGTGAGGAAACTGGCCTCGGCGGCCCTGGCACGACGTCCGTCGGGCGTGATGAATTGCACGGCGCGCTGAAACTCGGCGGTCGGGATCGCGGGATATTGCGCCGCGACTTCCTGATACGGCCTGTAATCGACGCGCTCGCCCGTGAGCTTCTGCCAGTAGCGCTGCCAGTAGCCGCAGAATCCGCAATCGCCGTCATAGACCAGCAGCGGCCGGGGGCCGGCGGCCGGCGTTGCAACAGCAGTGGCGGACTGGTTTCCGGATGTCTCTTGCACGATCTTAGAAGATCTCGTCTCCCTCCAGCCCGTCGGGATGGCGCCCCGCCGGACCGAGACTAGGCACGGATGACGGCAGCGAAGCTAGGGCGCCGTCGTTGTCGTGAGCGCCGCCGGGGCTTCCGCAGGTGGTGTCTCGGTGGCCGGCGTCTTCGCGGTCGGCGGCTGGGCCGCGGACGTATCCACCGCGGGAAGTCTCGAGTCGATATATTCGCCGCTGGCTTCGCCGGGGAATCTGCCCGCGTCGACGAGCGCTTCACGGTGCTGCAGATAGAAGCTCCGCAAGGAGGCATAGTAGTCGACCGAGGTGCGCTCGATCGAATCGAGCGTGTCGAGGTTTTCGGTGCGCTGGTCCACGGCGGAGGTCGCCGACCTGCTGTAACCGACTGCGGTGAGGGCGACTCCCCCGCCCGCGAAGAAGAACGGATTGGCGACGATGCCGATGACCAAGCCGACCGCGTCCCTCAGGTCGGAGGGGCCGAAGAAGGGCAATTCGACGAAGGGCCCCTCGGGGATGCCCCATACCCCGAAGGTCTGGCCGAAGTCGGCGTCGTGGTGCTTGAGGCCCCAATTCGACGCCACATCCATGATGCCAAGGGCACCCGCCGTCGTATTCACCACGAAGCGGCACACCGCCGTCCAGGCGCGCTCGAAATTGCCCTGCAGCACGTCGTTGAGGCCGACGATGGGCTCATTCAGGTTGCTGAGCACGTTGTGGATGCCGTGGCGAACGTCCTTGGGCACCTCGTCGCGGTAGCTCTCGGCCACCGGCTTCATCACGTTGCGGTCGGCGAACTGGTTGGCGTCAAAGATGTCCCGGTTCGTCGGTTCGACGGGATCGTCGACCGCGCCCGTTTCAAGCTCGGCCCTGTCCGCGTTGGGACCTTCCGAGCATGCGGCCAGGCACAAAAGCGCCGCCGCAACCATCGTTATCTGCGCGGTTGCCTTCATGCCATGCACATATAGCCCGACATTCCCCCGGATGGCCGACAATACCGGCGCTTCCTTAGGGAGAATACGCCGATCGCGGCTGCCGACAAAGCCGGAATGCGACTTTGCCGGGCTGAATTCCGGAAGACCATGGCCCGCACGGCGTTGCGAGCGCGGCGACTGCGAAGGGAGCGTCATCAGAGCGATGCTGCCGAGGCCGCGGCTGCGTGCGTTCGCGTCCTAGCGCGATCCGGCCGCGAAGCGGACCTCCGGCGCCGCGGGGCGGGCGGGCGAGGGGCCGCGCTCGTAGCGTCGCGCGGGCGTGTTGATCACCTCGGCGAGCGGTGCGGCGGCGAAGGAGGCCCTGCGGCGCTCGGCCGGGGCCGTGACATAGAGCGTGGTGCGCTGCACGGGCTCGCGGCCTGCGCTTCCGATCATCGCCTCCAGTGCGGCAGGCGACATCTCCTGGCCGTGCACGGCACCCGCCGCGCGCGTGATCGTCTCGTTCATCAAGGTGCCGCCCAAGTCGTTGACACCGGCCTTGAGGCAGGCCGCGACGCCGCGCGGGCCCATCTTCACCCACGAGGCCTGGATGTTCGTGATGTGGGGATGGAGGACGAGGCGCGCGACCGCGTGCATCAAGACCGCCTCGCGGAAGGTCGGGCCGCGCCGGGCGCGCCCCTTGAGGTAGATCGGCGCCTCCATGTGCACGAAGGGGAGCGGGATGAACTCGCTGAAGCCGCCGTCGCGCATCTGGAGCGCGCGCACGCGCAAAAGATGACGCGCCCAATGGAGCGGACGCTCGACGTGGCCGAACATGATGGTGGCGGTGCTTCTGATCCCGAGCGCGTGCGCCGCCGCCATGACCGCGAGCCATTCGTCGGTGCTGACCTTGTCCGGACAGATCACCTGGCGCACCTCGTCGTCGAGGATCTCGGCGGCAGTACCCGGGAGCGTGCCGAGCCCCGCCTCGCGCAGCGCCGTGAGGAAGTCGGGCACGCTCAGGTCGAGCGTAGAGGCACCCTGCGAGACCTCGAGCGGGGTGAAGGCGTGGATGTGGATCCCGGGTGCCGCCTCCTTGACCGCGCGGCAGATGTCGAGATAGGTGGCACCCGTATATTCCGGATGGATGCCGCCCTGCATGCACACCTCGGTGGCCCCTCTCGCCCAGGCCTCGCGCGTGCGCCGCTTGATCTCCTCGAGATCGAGCGCGTAAGGCCGGCCGCGCAGGTTCTCGCTCAGCTTCCCCTTCGAGAAGGCGCAGAACTGGCAGCGGAAGTAGCAGACGTTCGTGTAGTTGATGTTGCGCGTGACGACGTAGCTCACGCGATCGCCGTTGACCGCGGCGCGCAACTCATCGGCAGCCGCGCACACGGCGGCGAAATCGGCGCCGCGCGCCGAGAAGAGGCGCGCCACCTCCGCCTCGTCCAGGGTCTCGCCCCTTTGCGCCCTTGCCAAGGCGCGTGCGATCCCCCGATCGAGCGCCAGCGGCCGGGGTGCCGCGATGAGCCCGAGATCGCGCTCGGGTGCCGCCGCCTTCGCACCCGGCGACCAGTCGTCGGCGCGCGCGAGCCCCTCGGCATCCACGCGGTCGAGCACCGCGGGAGCCAAGCGCGCATCGAGCCAGCGCTGCGGCGCCTGCGCATATTCGGGATAGACGGCGAGCCGCTCGACGAGCTCCTTGCCGGCCGCGTTCGTCGCGCGCTCGAGGGTGTGGAGATGCGGCCAGGGTGCTTCCGGATTGACGTGATCGGGGGTCACCGGCGAGACCCCGCCCCAATCGTTGATGCCGGCACCGACCAGCGCCTCGAGCGCACCGGGGCTCAAATTGGGCGGCGCCTGGATGTTCATGGCGCCGCCGAGCACGAGGCGCGCCATGGCGATCGTCCAGAGCAGCTCCGCGAGCGGGGCGTCCTCGCGCTCCGCCATGCGGGTCGCGGGCTTGGCGCGGAAATTCTGCACGATGACTTCCTGGAGATGGCCGTGGCGCTCATGAAGCTCGCGCAAGGCAAGGAGTGCCTCGATGCGCTCGCGCCTGGTCTCGCCGATGCCGATGAGGATGCCCGAGGTGAAGGGCACCGCGGCCTCGCCCGCGAGCCGGATGGTTTCGAGGCGGCGTGCCGGGTGCTTGTCGGGCGAGCCGAAATGCGGCCCGCCGCGCCGGCAGAGCCGCTCTGCGCTCGATTCCAGCATCAGGCCTTGCGAGACCGAGACGGCGCGCAGCTCCGCGATCTCCTCGGCGCTGAGCACGCCGGGGTTGGCGTGCGGTAGGAGGCCGGTCTCCGCGAAGACGAGCCGCGCGCTCTCGACGAGATAGGAGATCGTGCTTGCGTGCCCGAGGGCCGCGAGCTCCGCGCGCGCGACCGCGTAGCGCAGCTCGGGCTTGTCGCCGAGGGTGAAGAGCGCCTCCTTGCAGCCCGCTGCGGCGCCAGCGCGGGCGATCGCGAGCACCTCCTCGCGCGTCAGATAGGCGCGCTCGCCCCGGCGCGGTGCCGCTGCAAACGTGCAATAGTGGCAGACGTCGCGGCAGAGGCGCGTGAGCGGGATGAACACCTTGCGCGAATAGGAGACGCGGCGGCCATGCGCCTCATCCCTGAGCGCCGCGGCCGCCGCCATGAGCGCCGGCAGCGCCTCGCACTCGGCGAGGGCTAAGCACTCGTCGGCCGTGAGCCGGCGTCCCGCCACTACCTCGCGCATCAGCTGGCTCAGTCTCGCTTGCATCGTCATCCTTTCTTCTCGCCGAGGGGCACGGCATCGTCGGCCGCGGCCTTCTTACCCAAGCGCTCGATCATGCCGCACTCGGCGAGATAGGCATAGCTCCGCGTGGCCGAGGGGTGCTCGAGGAACGCCGCCAGATCTTGCGGGCGGTCGACGTCGAGGCCAAGGCCGGGAAGCCTCAAGATGCGCGGCTCGATGCCGCGCGCGAGGGCCGCCTCCTGATGGCGGAAGAAGCTCTGCGGCCCGAAGCACGGCGGGATCGCATCGGCCGGCCGGAGCGCAATGGCATTGGTTCCCATGTCGGCGAGCGCGGGCACGAGTGTCACCGCGGGAGGTGCGCCGCCGGCCGCGAGGATCTCCGCGATCTCGCCCGGCGTCGCCAAGGGCACGTCGGCCGGCACGGCGAGCATGGCCGCGGCCCCTTCGGCCGCGAGACGCCCCGCCGCGAGCGCTATCGCAGCCGTCGGACCCTCGTGACGCAGATCGCTCATGAGATAGGCGCCCGAGGCGCGCGCGAGGGCCGCGAGCTCGGCATCGCGCGTCACCACGAGGATGCCGGCGAGTGCCGGCACCGCCGTCAAGGTGGTGAGCACGTCCTGCAGCATGGCGCGCGCGAGGCCGCGGCGCTCCTCGGGGGCGAGGAGACCGGCGAGCCGTTCCTTCGCTTGCCCGAGGTCCTTGGCCGGCACGACGGCAACCACGCCTTCACCGCTCATGGGCACCCTCTAACGTCGACCGGCCGCGCGCGCGGCGGTTCCCGGCCAGGCGCTCGCCGAAGGCGAGGACCCGGCGGGCGAGCGCCTCGCGGTCCTCCACGCTTCGCATCCGGGTGCGGGCGACCTCGACGGCGAGTGCCAGGCCTTTCGCCTCTTGGGCGTCCGCCTCGTCGATGACGAGGCCGTCGATGAGGCCCTGATAATGCCGCGCGATCGCCGCCTGCGTGCGCGGCACGCCGAGCTCGGCCATGATCTTGGCGGCGGGCCCCTTGACCGCCTCGCCGCCTATGATTGGAGAGACGGCGACGACGCGCGCTCGCGCGGCGGCAAGCGCCTCCCGCATGCCCGGCAACGCGAGGATGGGGTCGACGCTCAAATAGGGGTTGGAGGGGCAGATCACCACGAGCGCGAGCTCCGCTGCGGCGAGTGTTGCAATCAATGCGGGATTGGGCCGCGCCCGCTCGGCACCCTCGTAAGTGAAGCCGCGGGCGACGGGGGCAGCGCTGAGGCGCACGAAATAATGCTGGAAGGGCAGCGTGCCGTCGGCCGTGTGGACGAGCGTGCGGACCGCATCGTCGCTCATCGGCAGGAGTCGCGCGCGGATGCCGAGCCGTCGGGCGAAGCCCTCGCTCACCTCGGTGAGGCTATCGCCGGCCGCAAGGCGCCGCGTGCGCTCGACATGGGTGGCGAGATCGCCGTCGCCGAGGAGAAACCAGCTCTCGCCGCCGAGCGCCTCGAGTGCCTGCATGAAATTCCAGCTCTCTTGGCACCGGCCCCATCCCGTCTCGGGATTGGCGAGGCCTGCGAGCGTGTACATCACGGTATCGAGGTCGGGCGAGACGTGGAGGCCGAGATGGCTGAAATCGTCGCCCGTATTCACCGCCACGACAAGCCGGTCGGGCGGCAGCACGCGATAGAGCCCGAGCACAAGCTTCGCCCCGCCGACGCCGCCGCAAAGCGCCAGCACCTTGCCCGCGTGCTCCTCGTGCGATGGCATCGGCCTGCTCATGTGATTGGCGTTCACTCTCTTGTCTGCGCGCGTGCCCGGGCTTCCTCCTCACCCCGACCCTCTCCTCCT
>JBKQRV010000202.1:0-13689 GCA_052143835.1 Alphaproteobacteria bacterium | reverse complement strand
AGCCGAGCCTTACCCGGAGCTGGGTGAGGGGGTGGCGATTCCACTCACAGTGAAACTGCTCCAGGGAAGGCGCGCCCTTGTTGCGAATTTCGCGCGCTCGGGTTTCGCCGCCGCTGAAGCACGGATGAGCGCGCGCGTGGACTTATGGAAGCGGCAATGTCCGGGGACTGTCTAGCATGATGACGCATCTCGACGCCCTCGAGAGCCAGAGCATCTACATCATCCGCGAGGCCTTCAGCCGGATCGGACGGCTCGCCATGCTGTGGTCCCTCGGCAAGGACTCGAACGTCATGGTCTGGCTCGCGCGCAAGGCCTTTTTCGGGCGCGTGCCCTTTCCGGTGCTCCACGTGGACACCGGCAGGAAATTTCCCGAGATGTATGCCTTCCGCGAGCGCTACGCCAAGGAATGGGGGCTCGATCTCGTCGTCGCCGAGTGCCCTCCGCTCGAGGAGATCGACCCCACCTTGCCGCCCGCGGCGCGCGCGGCCGCGCGCAAGACCGCGGGCCTCAAGGCGGCGATCGCGGCGCGCGGCTATCAGGGCATCTTCGCCGGCATCCGCCGCGACGAGGAGGCGACGCGGGCAAAGGAGCGCGTCTTCAGTCCGCGCGGCGAGGGCTCGCGCTGGGACTTCCGCGACCAGCCGCCCGAGTTCTGGGACCAGTTCATGACCGCGGTGCCGCCTGGCATGCACGTGCGCATCCACCCGCTCCTCCATTGGAGCGAGCTCGACGTGTGGCGCTACGTCAAGTCGCAACGCATCCCGGTGGTGGATCTCTATTTCGCCAGGGGCGGCAAGCGCTACCGCTCGCTCGGCGATCGGGACATCACCCACCCGATCGCGAGCGACGCCGCCTCGATCGACGAGATCATCGCCGAGCTCGAGCACACGCGCATTGCCGAGCGCGCGGGCCGCGCCATGGACCACGAGGCGGAGGATGCCTTCGAGCGCCTGCGCGCGGACGGGTACATGTGATGCACGAGCGCCGTCAAGAGAGTGCCTCCGCCGGCGGCGTGCGCGAGCTCTTGCGCCTGGTGATCGTCGGCCACGTCGATCACGGCAAATCGACGCTCGTCGGCCGCCTCCTCTACGAGACCGGCTCGCTGACCGAGGGCAAGGTCGAGGCGGTCCAGGAGATGTGCAAGCGGCGCGGCATGCCCTTCGAATGGGCCTTCGTGACCGACGCCTTCCAGGCCGAGCGCGACCAGCTCGTCACCATCGACGTGAGCCACATCCGCTTGAAGACCGAGCGGCGCGATTATCTCCTGCTCGATGCGCCCGGCCACCGCGAGTTCCTCAAGAACATGGTCACCGGGGCGGCGGCGAGCGATGCCGCACTCTTGCTCGTGGACGCGGGCGAGGGTGTGTGCGAGCAGTCGCGCCGGCACGGCTTTCTCCTCTCGCTTCTCGGCGTCAAGCAGGTCGTCGTCGCCGTCAACAAGATGGACCTCGTCGGCTACAACTCAGCACGCTTCGCGGCACTCGAGGCGGAGATGCGCGGCTATCTCGCAAGCGTGGGCATCACGCCGCTCCATGTGGTCCCGGTCTCGGCGCGCGTCGGAGTCAACCTCACGCTGCCGTCCCAAGAGATGAGCTGGTATCGCGGCCCGAGCCTGCTCGCGGCACTCGAGGCGCTCGAGCCCGCGCCGCGCTTGGGCGACCTGCCCCTTAGGCTTCCCGTGCAGGACATCTACAAGTTCGACGAGCGGCGCATCATCGCCGGCCGAATCGAGAGCGGCCGGCTCTCCGTCGGCGATACGCTCCTCTTCTCCCCCTCGAACAAGAGTGCGAAGGTTAGGTCGATCGAGGCGTGGCACGCTGAGGCGCCGGTACGCGAGGTCCAGGCCGGACAATCGGTCGGCATTACGCTCGAGGAGCCCCTTTTCATCGAGCGCGGCGAGATGATCAGCCATGCGGAGAACCCGCCGGTCGAGACCAACGTGTTCCGCGCGCGCCTCTTCTGGCTCGGCCACATCCCGCTCAAGGAGGGCGGGCGCTACACGCTCAAGCTCCACACCGCGGCGGTGCCCGTCGAGGTGCAGGAGATCGAGCGGGTGATCGACCCCTCCGACCTCTCGGCGGCGAAGGCGGAGGAGGTCGAGCGCCATGCCGTGGCCGAGGTCGTCTTGCGCACGCGCCCGCTCCTGGCGCTCGATCCTTTTAGCGACAACCCGCGCACCGGACGCTTCGTGCTGATCGAGGACTATCTCCCCGTGGCCGGCGGGATCATCAGCATGGAGGGTTACCCGGACCAGCGCGAGCTCGTCACCGTGCGCTCGACCAACGTGATCGCCGTACCCCACCGGGTGAGCCACGCCGTGCGCGAGACGCGCGCGGGACATCGCGGCGGCGTGTTGTGGTTCACCGGGCTTTCGGGTGCCGGGAAATCGACCCTCGCCATGGAGGTGGAGCAGCGCCTTTTCGCCAAGGGCTTCAATTCCTACGTGCTCGACGGCGACAACGTGCGGCGCGGGCTCAACAGCAACCTCGGCTTCTCCGCGGACGACCGGGCCGAGAACATCCGCCGGGTGGGCGAGGTGGCGGCCCTTTTCGCCGACGCCGGGTTCATCTGCATCACCGCCTTCATCTCGCCCTACCAAAGCGACCGCGAGCGCGCGCGCGGCGCGGCCGAAGGCAAATTCCACGAGATCTACGTGCGCGCATCGCTTGCGGTCTGCGAACGGCGCGACCCCAAGGGCCTCTACCGCCGCGCGCGGGCCGGCGAGATCAAGGACTTCACCGGCGTCTCCGCACCCTACGAGCCGCCGGCCGAGCCCGAGCTTACGGTCGACACCTCGAGCCGCGGCGTCGAGGAGTGCGTTGCCGAGATCATGACCTATGTCGAGCGCGTCTTCCCGCTCGACCGGCGCGCCAAGTGAGCGCTCCCGTGGCCAACGCAACTATCGCCGCAAGCGTGGACGTCGCCGCCAACCTGGCGCGGGTCAAGGTGCTGATCGCGGCCGCCGCGCGCGCGGGAGGCCGCGCGCCCGAAGGGATCACCCTCGTCGCGGTCACCAAGACTCACGGGGCCGAGCGCATCCGCCCGGCACTCGAGGCAGGGCACCGCGTCTTCGGCGAGAACCGGGTGCAGGAGGCCAAGACGAAGTGGCCCGAGCTGCGCAAGGCCTACCCGGGCCTCGAGCTGCATCTGATCGGGCCGCTCCAGACCAACAAGGTCAAGGAGGCGATCGCACTCTTCGACATGATCGAGACGGTCGATCGCCCCAAGCTCGCCGCAGCACTCGCGCGCGAGATGGCGGCGCAGGGCCGCCGTCCCAACTGCCTCGTCGAGGTCAACATCGGCGCCGAGCCGCAGAAGTCGGGCATCGCCCCCGACGACGTCGCCGCCTTCGTCGCCGCCTGCCGCGAGGATTACAAGCTGCCCATCGTCGGCCTGATGTGCATTCCGCCTCTCGCAGAGCCGCCGGAGCCTTTCTTCCGCCGCTTGGCCGAGCTTGCCAGGCGCTCCTCGCTGCCGCTCGTCAGCATGGGCATGAGCGAGGATTTCGAGCTCGCGATCCGCGCAGGTGCCACCCACGTGCGCGTCGGCACCGCGATCTTCGGGCCAAGGGAGCCGCCCGGATAAGCTATCGCTCGCCGCCCCGTTTGCGCGCGGGAAAATAATGATCGAGAAATTGATCCATCGCATCTCTAATGGCGCGCAATTCAGCCCGCGACGTTTCGATCCCGTCCAAATGCGCCCCTGTTAGAGCCTTTGCCTTCTCCGGACGCTGATACATTGAGCAGAGCACGATCGTATTCGCTTCCTGCGCGATTTTGTGTCTGCGGACTAGTTCATTCCAGACGTCCACGGGGCCGTTCCTCGAATGAACGAGCGCCTGCAACGGCAATGATGCAAGCTCATCACTCGGCTCCATTACGATATCGGGTGTCACGTTCAGTCCAAGCGCTCCGAAGGCGGCGTCGAACTGTGCGAGCCGCGACGCGTGGTTGAGATCGAAGAGCCGATTGACCTGCGGCCCGCTCCAGCCAAGACGCCGAGCCAAGTCTGCCTTGCGCAGACCCGCGGCCCGCATCTCCCGCCACAGCGTCACTTTGAGCATCGTCTGTTCCGAGAGCGGCGCCGACAAGGGTCCTTCCCGCAAACTTGGCGTCGGAACGTCCTCCCGGCGGGCGAGGCGCGCGGCGATCGCCTCTTCGATCGCGTCGCGCGCCCGGACACGCGCATCGGCCCGATTTTCAGCGAAAGTCGTGACTTCGGGTAGATCGGGGCAAGTGACGAGGAAAGTGCCGTTGTCGTCTCGCACGAGCAAGATGGGGTAGGCGTAGAGCATCCGCTTTCTCCTCGCCCCGGTGCAACGAGGCGCTACTTCAATCCCAGGTCCTTCTTGATTTTGTTGACCAGTCCCGCGCCGAGCTCCTTGCCATGCCCGTGCATCGGAAGTTGGCTCCGCCTGTCGCCCCGTACCACGGTAAGATGCCCGCTGCCGCTCCGGTGCGTTTCAAAGCGGCATCCGCGAGCCCTCAACCAGCGCTGAAGTTCCTTGGCATTCATAAAAATTAGTACAGAAGTGATAATTTATCAATAATGAAATTATCGCAGCTGTTAGAAATTTTGGCCCTCTTGCCCACTATTCCGATGTCGCTCATGCGTGCGCCTGCACCACCAGCCGATCCTCGGGCCCCACGGCCGCGAGCAGCGCCAGCAGATCGGGGAGGGCCAGGGCGACGCAGCCCGCGGTCGGGCCGTAGTCGGGCCGAGCCACATGGAGGAAGATGGCACTCCCGCACCCGGGTACTGGCGGCGCGTCGTTAAAGCCGAGCACGACGATCACGTCGTAGACGTGGTCCTGGCGCCAGAGGTGCTCGTGGCTCGCGGCATAGGGCAGGCGGACCTGCTGGTTGTAGCGGGGATCGGCCGCATCGTCGCACCAGCCGTCGTCCCTGCCCAGGCGAGCCACGGGGAGGCGCGTCACCGGCCGTTGGACGCGGTCGGCGCGGTAGAGCACGCGCCGCAAGGGGAAGGCGCCGGCGGGCGTCGCCCCGTCGCCCTCGCGCTTATCGAGGCGCACTCCAGCCGGCCCGAGGGCACAGCGATAAGCGCGGCCAGCCCAACTCAAGCGCCCCGCCGGCGAGACCACGATATCCATGGCCCGTTTATAGCCGGCCTTGGCACCTGGCTGAAGCCGCCCGCACGCCCGCGCGCGTCGCGAGCGCGCCGCGGCCCTTGTCCAATCGTTGCCGGCAGGCCAGTCTAATGCCCGCGAACGGCCTTTAGGTGCCCACCGATGCCCGTCTACCGCGACTACGACCAGGAAGCGCTCGATGCGCAATACAACAACCGCGCCGCCGTGCCCGATTTCGCCCGCTGGACCGAGCGCTGGCCGGTCGTAAGCGCAGAAGTGCTGCGGCAGCTCTCCGGCCGGCTCGACGTCGCCTATGGCGACGCGACTGCCGAGCGGCTCGACATCTTTCCGGCCAAAGGCAGCGATACCCCCATCCTCATTTTCATTCACGGCGGTTTCTGGCGGGCGTTGGACAAGAGCATGTTCAGCTTCGTGGCCTCGGGCTATGTGCGAGCCGGCATCAGCGTCGTAACCGTCGGCTATCCGCTGACACCTTCCGTCACCCTCGATGCGCTCAGCGACAGCATCCGGCGCGCGGTCGGCTGGGTCTATCGCCATGGCAAGTCCTTCGGCGGCGACCCCGCGCGCATTCACCTCTCCGGCCACTCGGCGGGCGGCCATCTCACCGCCCTGATGCTGTCGACCGATTGGGCCGCGCGCGGGCTCCCGGCGGACGTGGTGAAGGGCGGAGCCGCCATCAGCGGCATCTACGACCTCGAGCCCATCCGGCTTTGCTATCTCAACGCCGACGTGCGGCTGGACGCGGCGATGGTGCTTCGCAACAGCCCCCTCGTGTTGGTGCCGGAGCGGGCCGGGCCGTTGATCCTCTCGGTCGGCGGCAGGGAGACCGACGAATTCCGGCGCCAGCAGGAGGTCTACGCCGAGGCCTGGCATGGTGCTGCGCTGCCGCTCGAGATCGTGCCCATGCCGCATGAGCAGCATTTTTCCATTCTCGATCGCTTCGCCGGCCCCGAGAGCCGGCTCTTCGGCGCCGTGCGCCGGCAAATCCTCGGCTGATACCCCTAGCAAAGGGCCGCCGGGGCTGCCGACATCTCTGGAACATGGTTGAATTTGCCAGTATTCTCGCCCGCGAATGCCTCAAGAGGGGCAGCTTGACCAGGGCCATGCCGCGCGCCCTCGGAGACCGCCATGCAGCGAAGTGCCGTCGCTTCGCCTGACCGGAAGGCCGCCGCGACCGGCAGGAAGATCCTGCTCGTCGACGACGATGCCGCCCTGCGTCATTCCCTCTGCGAGCAGCTTCAGCTCCACGAGGAGTTCCAGACCGGCGAGGCGGAGACCGGTGCCAAGGCCCTCGACATGGCGCGGCGGGAATATTATGACGCCGTGCTTCTCGATGTCGGGCTGCCCGACATCGATGGCCGCGAGGTCTGCCGCCTGTTGCGCCGCGACGGCTTCAAGTCGCCGATCATCATGCTCACCGGCTCGGACACGGATGCGGACACCATCCTGGCCCTCGATGCCGGCGCCAACGACTATGTGACCAAGCCGTTCCGCCTCGGCGTGCTGCTGGCGCGGCTGCGCGCCCAGCTTCGTCAGCACCAGCAGAGCGAGGATGCGGTCTTCGCCATCGGACCCTATAGCTTCCGTCCCTCGGCCAAGCTTCTCATCGAGAGCGGCAGCAAAAAGAAGGTGCGGCTGACCGAGAAGGAGGCGGCGATCCTCAAGTATCTCTACCGCGCGGGCGAGAAGGTGGTCGGCCGCGAGACGCTGCTCAACGAGGTGTGGGGCTACAACGCGGGAGTTACGACCCATACGCTGGAGACCCACGTCTACCGCCTGCGCCAGAAGATCGAGGCAGACCCCTCGAGAGCGGTGATCCTGATCACGGAAGCGGGCGGCTATCGCCTGGTGCCGTGACGGCCGTCACAGGTGGGGGGAGTAGGGGTCGCTAGATTGAGGGGCGACCGGGTCAGCCCTCGGCCGCGCCGTCGCGGCTGCGAAGGGCCAAGGGAGGGGGCATAAACGGTTGAATCAAACCGAGAAATTCACCTTGAGGTTCTGGGGCGTGCGCGGCTCGATCCCGTGCCCCGGTCCCGAGTATGTGCGCTATGGCGGCAATACCTCCTGCCTCGAGGTGCGCTGCGGCTCCCGTCTCTTGATTTTCGACGCGGGCACCGGCCTGCGCGCCTTCGGGCGCGAGCTCGACGAGCAGGGTCCGCTCGAGGCCGATCTTTTCTTCACCCACACGCATTTCGACCATATCACCGGGCTGCCGTTCTTCAGCCCGGCGTTCAAGCGCGAGAACCGCTTCCGCTTCTGGGCCGGGCATCTCCTGCCCGAGCATCGCCTCTACGACGTGCTGTGCGACCTCATGATGGCGCCGCTCTTCCCGGTACCGCTCGACGTCCTCAAGGCGGACATCAGCTATGTGGATTTCAAGCCCCGCGAGACGCTCGAGCCGCACCCCGGGATCCGCATTCGCACGGCACCCCTCAATCATCCCAACGGCGCCACCGGCTACCGCATCGAGTACCGCGGCCAAGCATTCTGCTACGTGACCGACACCGAACATGTCTCCGGCAAGCTGGACGAGAACATCCTCGGCCTGATCGAGGGCGCCGACTTCCTCGTCTACGATTCGACCTATACGGAAGCCGAGCTGCCGCGCTTTACGGGTTGGGGTCACTCCACCTGGGAGGAGGGCGTGCGGCTTTGCGATGCGGCGCGCGTCAAGACGCTCGTCATCTTCCACCACGACCCTTCCCATGACGACGCCTTCATGGACCGTGTCGCGAAAGATGCCGAGAAGGCGCGGCCGGGCACGCTCGTCGCGCGCGAAGGCATGGTGCTCGGCGCGTGAGGTGCGATGCCCCTCAGTGATAGGGGTCCGCCGCGTCCCTGAGGCCGTCGCCGAGGAAATTGAAGGCGAGCACCACCAGCACGACCGGCACCACGGGCAGCATGATCCAGGGATAGACGGCGACGGCGTTGATGTTCTGCGCCTCGTTCAAGAGCACGCCCCAGCTCGTGATCGGCGGCCTGAGGCCGAGGCCGAGGAAGCTCAGCGCGGTCTCGCCGAGGATCATATTGGGGATCGAAAGGGTCGCGGACGCGATCAAGTGACTCATGAAGCTCGGCAGCAGGTGGCGCGCGATCACGCGCCTGGGCTTGGCCCCCATCAGGATCGCCGCCGTGCAGAAATCCTCCTCGCGCAGCGCGAGCAGCTTCGAGCGCACCGCGCGTCCCAGGCCCGTCCAGTCGATGAGCCCGAGAATGAGGGTGATGCCGAAATAGATCAGCGCCGGGCTCCAGGTGACCGGCAATATGGCGGAAAGCGCCATCCACAGCGGCAGCTCGGGGAACGAGCGGATGACCTCGATGAGGCGTTGGATCAGGCTGTCGATCCAGCCGCCGTAGTATCCGGCGAGCCCGCCCAGCGTCATGCCGAGGAGGAAGCTGATGCTGATGCCGATGAGCCCGATGGTCAGCGAAATGCGCGCGCCGTAGATGATGCGCGAGAGCATGTCGCGCCCGAGCCGGTCGGTGCCGAAAAGAAAGAGCGTGCCGCCGTCTGCCGGACAAACGAGGTGGAAGTGCGCCTCGAAGAGGCTCCAGAAGTTATAAGCGTCGCCCTGGCAGAAGAAGCGGACCGGCTCGACCTTGGCCGGATTGGCCGTATAGACCCAGCGCAGCGTCTCCATGTCGAGGCCGGTGTCGAGGCCGTAGACGAAGGGTCCGATGAAGCGCCCCTGGTCGAAGAGATGAACCTTTTGGGGCGGGGCATAGAGGAAGTCCGTGTTGCGCGTATGGAGGTTGTAAGGGGCCAATATCTCGCTCACCGTGATCGAGAGATAGAACAGCAGGAGCAAGGCACCCGAGACGACGGCGAGGCGGTGTCGGCGCAGCTTCCACCACATCAGCCGCCACTGGCCGGCCATGTAGTAGCGCTCCTGGCCCGGCGCCATCGCCTCGATGGCATAGGGGTCGAAGGGTGCCTCCGAGACGTAATGCGCGAGATGCGAGGCCTCGAGGCGATCCTCGATATCGGCGCTCATCGCGTCCTCCCCCCGTGCAGCCGGATGCGCGGATCGAGCAGCGCCAGGAGGAGATCCGAAACCAGCACGCCGAGCACCGTGAGGGTGGCGAGGAACATGAGGAAGGAGCCGGCGAGGTACATGTCCTGACTGCGCAGCGCCTGAAGCAGCATCGGGCCCGTGGTGGGGAGCGAGAGCACGATCGAGGTGATCGCGGCCCCCGAGATGACCTGGGGCAGAAGACTGCCGATGTCGGCGACGAAGGGATTGAGCGCCATGCGCAAGGGATACTTGATGAGCAGCCGCCGCGCCGGCAGGCCCTTGGCGCGGCCGGTGACCACATATTGTTTCTGGAGCTCGTCGAGCAGATTGGCCCGCAGGCGGCGGATCATCCCCGCCGTGCCCGAGGCGCCGATCACGATGACCGGAATCCATAGATGCGCGAACACCGAGAGCACCTTGGCCATGCTCCACGGCTGATCGAGGTACTTGTCGGCCATGAGCCCGCCGACCGAGACGCCGAACCAGGAGTTGGCGACGTAGAGAAGGACGAGCGCGAGGAGGAAATTCGGCGTGGCGAGCCCGATGAAGCCGAGGAAGGTCAGGCCATAGTCGCCGACGCTGTACTGGTGGGTCGCCGAGTACACGCCGATGGGAAAGGACACCACCCAGACGAACAGAATCGTCGTGAAGGAGACGATGAATGTGAGCCACAGGCGGTCGCCCACCACCTTGGTGACCGGCAGGTTGTACTCGAACGAGTAGCCGAAGTCGCCGTGCAGCATGCCGGTGAACCAGACGAAGTATTGCTCGAAGAGGGGCCGGTCCAGGCCGTACTGCGCGCGCAGGAACGCGATCTTCTGCGGATCGACCGATTCGCCTTGGCTCTGCAGCTCGGCGACATAGCTCGAGAGATAGTCCCCGGGGGGCGCCTGGATGATGACGAAGACGATGATGCTGATCGCGAGCAGCGTCGGAATCATGATCAACAGGCGCTGCGCAATGTAGCCGAGCATGGGTACCGTCCCTCCCCGTCAGGCCATTCCACTCAAGGTGCCGCGGCCTTGACCGCCGCCGTCTCGGCGGGCGCGTTGTCGTACCAGAACGTATCCGGCTTGTAGATACCGAAGTGGGCGCCGGGCTCCCAGCAGTAAATGCCCTTCTCCGGAACGTTCTCGAGATGAGTGCTGACCACCACCGGCTGCGGCACGCCCGCCACGATGCCGATGGTGAACTGCTGGTCCGCATTGATCTCGAGCATGCCCTCCCAGATGCGCGTGCGCTCCTCGGGAGTTGCGGCCAAATCCCATTGCTTGTTGAGGGCGAGCAGCTCGCTTGCCTCCGGCAGGTCGACCGCCTCGCCCGCCTTGCCGTGGGACTCGTAGTAATTGCCCCACTTCGGCCACTGCAGCTGGTCTTCCTCGGTCGGCGCCAGCTCCGCGGGGCTGATCTCGGCCACGGGTATGCCGTCGTCGAGCCCGCCGGAGATTGCCATCACCGTCTCACCCGCGAAGATGCGATTGCGGAAGATCTCGAGCTGGGACGGCTTGATGAAGAGCCGTATGCCGAGCTCCGCCCAGGTGTCGCGGATGAGCTGGAGCACGTCCGTCTGCTCGGTGGAGCTGCCGGAGCTCTCGACCACGATCTCCATGGGGCGGCCGTCGGGCAAGAGTCGCGTGCCGCGGTCGTCGCGCTTGGTGAGGCCCATCTCGTCGAGGAGCGCGTTGGCCGCCTTGAGATCGAAATTCGCCCACCGCTTCTTGTACTCCTCCTTGTAGAGGGGGCTTTCCGGCAAGACCGTGTTGTTGCCTTCGAGGCCGAGGCCGAAATAGACGACCTTGTTGATCTCGTGCCGGTTGACCCCAAGCGAGAGCGCGCGGCGGAAGCGCACGTCGCGGACGATCTTGCGCCACACCGGGTCCTTCACGTTCAGGTTGGGATAAAGCGCCACCTCAGAGCCCGTGCCCGAGCGCCACAGCCGAACGGCGTAATCGTGCTGCTTCTCGCCGCGCTTGAGGAAGGTATAGTCCTCGAAGCGCAGGTAGCGCGCCTGCAGGTCCGCCTCGCCCGTCTCGGTCTTGAGCGGGATCAGCTTGCTGTCGACGATGTCCATGTTGACGGTGTCGATGTAGGGCAGCTGATGCCCTTGCGCATCGAAGCGATAGTAAAAAGGATTGCGCACGAAGACCAGACGTTCCGCAGGCGGCGCCGTCGTAAGCACCCAGGGCTCGAGCGAGGGGAGCTCGGGATTGCTGTTCCTGTAGGAGTGACCCATGAACGCGTGGAGTGCCGCCCAGTTGCGCTGCTTGGCGGCCTTGGCGAGCTTCTGGAGCTTCTCGGCATCCGCGTATTTTGCGTGGAACTGCTTGAGGTAGTGGGCCGGCATGAAGATTTCGAGCGGCGTCGCGCCGGCGAGGAGCGGCAGGAAGTGCGGGTTCGGCTTCGTCCAGCTGTAGCGCACCGTGTAAAGGTCGGGGTACTCGACCTTGGGCGGCTCGCCCTCGACGAGCAACGCCCGCGTGAGCCCGTAGGGCGAGAGCTGCTTGTCGTTGGCGACGTCCTCCCAGTAGTAGCGGAAGTCCTCGCTGGTGAAGGGCACGCCGTCCGACCAGCGCATGCCCTTGCGCAAATGGAAAGTGAAGACGCGGTCGCCCTCGACATCGAAGCTCTCGAGGATGTCGGGCACGAGCTGGAGCTTCTCGTTGAACACGACGAGCCGCGCATAGCCGTAGACCACCATGAGACGCGTGTCCTTGTCCGCCGACATCAGGATGCGCAGCGTGCCGCCGGGCCTGCCGATGCGCTTGCCATCGGCGGCGAGATCGACGACGAGCGGATGCTCGGGCGCGCGCTCGGCGACCGGCGGCAGCTCGCCTTGCGCCACCCGGGCGCGCAGCGAAGGCGTTTCCTGCATGTCGAAGGCATGCGCGGCGGCGGCTCCGATCAAGAGCGAAGACGCCAGTGCCAGGCTCGGAATGATCGCGCGTCTCATGTCGGCAATGCTCCCAGGTCGCTCGAGGGATCGGCGCGCACGAAATGCCCGGAGCCGACCTCGACGAGCTCGAGCTGCCCCTTGCCGTCGACGGTGAAGGGTGCGGGCCAAGCCGACGGGATCGAAGCCTTGCCTTCCATGAGGGCCGTGAGGTCGAGCCGTCGGTTGGGATCCGGATCGGGCACCGCGGTGAGCAGCGCGCGCGTATAGGGATGGATCGGCCGGCGGAACAGCGCCTCGCGCGGCGCCACCTCGACGATGCGGCCCGCGCACATGACCGCGATGCGGTCGGAGATGTAATCGACGACCGCCAAGTTATGGGAGATGAAAAGATAGGTGAGGCCGAGCCGGTCCCTGAGGTCCTTGAGCAGGTTCAGGACCTGCGCCTGGATGGACACGTCGAGTGCCGAGACCGGCTCGTCGCAGATGAGCAGGTCGGGCCTGAGCGCCAACGCGCGCGCAATGCCGATGCGTTGGCGCTGACCGCCGGAGAAGCTATGCGGGTAACGGTTGAGGAAGCGCGGGTCGAGGCCGACGAGCTCCATGAGCTCCTTCACCATCTCGGCGCGCCAGCTGTTGTCGCCGATGCGGTGGATGACGAGCGGCTCGCCGACGATGTCGAAGACCGTCATGCGCGGGTTGAGCGAGCCGTAGGGGTCCTGGAAGATGAACTGGACCTTGCGCCGGAAGGGGATGAGCTCGCTCGCGGAAAGCGCGCGCACGTCGACGCGCGTGCCGCGATCGTTGAACCAGATCTCGCCGGCATCCGCGTTAAGCGCCCGCGTCACCACCTTGCTGAAGGTGGTCTTGCCGCAGCCGCTCTCGCCGACGAGGCCGACCGTTTCGCCTTCGTTGATCGCGAAACTCACGCCATCAACCGCGCGCACCCAGCCAACGGGACGTTGCAGCACGCCCGCGCGGATCGGGAAATGGGTTTTGAGGTTGTTGATTTCGAGAAGACTCACGGGATGGCTCTCTTCAAATCGGGTTTGTCCCAGTACGGGCAACGGACGTGGCGGGTATTGTCGCCCACTTCGGCCAGCGGCGGTTCGGGATCGAGCGCGCAATCGTTTTGGGCGCGGTCGCAACGCGCGGCAAACTTGCAGCCAGTGGGCAAGCGGGCGGGGTTTGGCACGGAGCCCGGGATGGCCTGGAGTCGTTCGGCGTGCGCGCCGAGCATGGGAATCGAGCGCATCAATGCGGTTGTATACGGATGCAACGGTCGTTTCAGGAGCGCGGCGGCCGGGGCGTATTCGACGATGCGGCCCGCGTACATGACAGCGACGTTGTCGGCGAGATCACCGACGATCCCGAGGTTGTGGGTGATCAACAGGATGCTCATCCCGATCTTCTTTTTGAGGTCCTTCAACAAATCCAGAATCTGCGCCTGGATCGTCACATCAAGGGCCGTGGTCGGTTCATCCGCGACGAGCAGCGCGGGATTACAGGCCAGCGCCATCGCAATCATCACGCGCTGTTGCATCCCGCCGCTGAGTTGGTGCGGGTAATCGCGCATCCGACGCTCCGGATCAGAAATGTTCACGAGCTTGAGCAGGCGCGCGACTTCGGCATCCGTGGCGTCCTTCGGCCGGTGCAGTTGCAGGGCTTCCTTGATT
>JBKQRV010000201.1:0-16442 GCA_052143835.1 Alphaproteobacteria bacterium | reverse complement strand
TCAAGCCGCCGATATAGACATAGGCATCTTTAACGCCGTAGATGCGCAGGATCTGCCCGGCGACAATGGGAATGAGTCCGCCGCCATAGACCTGCGCGATTTGATAAGCCGCGCTCGCGCCTGAGGCGCGATAGCGGGTCGGGAAATTCTCCGTATAGAAGGCCGGGATCGCGCCGTAGCCGAAGCCGAATACGAAGCCGAATCCGATGATCTCGGCGATCGTTGCGAGGATGAAGCTGCCCGTGTTGATCAGGTAGAAATACGGGACAGCGAAGATCAGGAACACGACGGCGGCGATCAACAGGATCGTCCGGCGGTTGATGAAGTCGGCGAGCAGCGAGCCGATGATCATGAACACCAGCATGAAGGCCGCGGCGATCAGCCCGATCGTCTCGGGTTGCGCTCCGGTGAAGCCGACCGCCTTCATGTAGCCGGTGCCGAACACGAAGTAGAGGAAGAACGCGCCGCCGAACATTGCGTTCACCAGCGAGGTGCGCAGGATGCGCAGCGGCATCTCGCGCCAGACCTGTCTCGCGGGATGCGCGAGAATAGCGCTCTGCGTCCTGTGCCGTTTGAAGACGAAGCTGTCCTCGGTGCTCGTCCGGATGACGATGCCGACGATCGCCACCAGGAAGCCGGCGAAGAAGAAGATGCGCCAGCCCCAGGCAACGAAATCCTGCGGCGTCATCAGCGACTTGACGAAAATCACCGAGCCGAAGCCGAGCAGCAGCCCGATCGGGATCGCGAACCCGACCCAAGCACCCCAGAAGGCGCGGTGCTTCGATCGCGCCGCCTGTTCGACCACCCAGGTCGACGCGGTGCCGAACTCGGCGCCGAAACTGATCCCCTGCATCAGCCGGAAGAGGATCAGCAGCGCAGGCGCGATGACGCCGATGCTGTCGTAGGTCGGCGTGAGCCCGATCAGCAGCGTGCTCACACCCATCAGCACCAGCGCATAAACCATCGCGTCCCTGCGCCCCCGCCGGTCGCCGATATTGCCGAAGATATACGCGCCGACCGGGCGGATGATGATGCCGAGACCGTAGACGCCGATCGCCGCCGCAATGGCCGCAAGGTTCGGCAGCTTGAAGAAGATGCCGCCCCAGACGGTCGCCGCGATCACGCCGGTGACCAGGAAGTCGTATTGTTCGATCACCGAGCCGATGATGCTCGCCAGCGCGACTTTGAAAATCTGTCTTCTGGTCGGAATTGCGGCTGCTTCATTCATTCTCTTTTCCCCCCCGTTCAATAATTCCTGGGATTTCTAATCGGATTGCCTGGCCGCGATCGCGCATCAGGCGCTCGATTTACGACCACAAGCCGGGATTCTCCAGACGGCTCCCAGTCTGGCATGAATATTCGCGCTTTTCCGGTTTTCCTGCAATAAAGACGCGAAGTGCGGACGGCTACCGGCACCCGGGACGGCCGGAACGGATGACGTCGCAGCCATGACGGACGACCTTGGCGCCGATTTTGATCAGTTTCTCCTTCAGGCTCGGCAGCGACCAATGCTTGACTGCCTCCGGCAAAGCCAGCAACGGCATGAAGCGGCCAGGATTGTAGGGCAGCGCACGAGGCTGAAGCCGGAAGGCGTTGCCGGCGAACGAGCGGCATGTGAGCCGCGTCCACCCGATCGCGCGAGGGTCGCCGAACCAGATGCGGCCCGAAAGATCGCATCGAGCCCCTCGCCAAGGGCGCCGCGAGGTGCTAAATCCTCGGCGCCGCCGCTGGTATACAACACACAAGGCGGGTTATCTGCCGTCCGGCAGCGTGAAATCATGTTGAGGAGACGCGAATGGGCGAGGTCAAAAGCGACATCGAGATCGCGCGCGAAGCGCGCATGCAGCCGATCGAGGCGATCGGCGCCAAGCTCGGCATCCCGGCAGAGGCGCTTTCCCGCTACGGACATTACAAGGCCAAGGTCAGCCTGGACTACGTGGCCGGGCTCAAGGGCCGCGCGGACGGCAAGCTCATCCTAGTGACCGCGATCACGCCCACGCCGGCGGGCGAGGGCAAGACCACGACGACGGTCGGCTTGGGCGACGGGCTCAACCGCTTGGGCAAGCGCGCCGCGATCTGCCTGCGCGAGCCGAGCCTCGGTCCCTGCTTCGGCGTGAAGGGCGGGGCCGCCGGCGGCGGCTACTCCCAGGTGGTGCCGATGGAGGACATCAACCTGCATTTCACCGGCGACCTTCACGCCATCACCTCCGCCAACAACCTGCTCGCCGCGATGATCGACAATCACGTCTATTGGGGTAATCCCCTCAACATCGACGTGCGGCGCATCGGCTGGCGCCGGGTGATGGACATGAACGAGCGGGCGCTGCGCTCGATCGTCTCCTCGCTCGGCGGTGTCGCCAACGGCTTTCCGCGGGAGGACGGCTTCGACATCACGGTCGCTTCCGAGGTGATGGCGATCTTCTGCCTCGCGCGCGACATGGCCGATCTCATCCATCGTCTCGGCAGCATCGTGGTGGGCCAGACGCGCGAGCGCAAGCCGGTGCGTTCCCGCGAGCTCAAGGCCGACGGCGCGATGGCGGTGCTGCTCAAGGACGCGCTCGCCCCCAACCTCGTGCAGACGATCGAGGGCAACCCCGCCTTCATCCACGGCGGGCCCTTCGCCAACATCGCGCACGGCTGCAATTCGGTGATGGCGACGACGACCGGGCTCAAGCTCGTCGATTATCTCGTGACCGAGGCGGGCTTCGGCGCCGACCTCGGCGCCGAGAAGTTCTTCGACATCAAGTGCCGCAAGGCGGGGCTCAAGCCCTCGGCGGTGGTGATCGTCGCCACCGTGCGCGCGCTCAAGATGCACGGCGGGGTGGCGCGCGAGGAGCTCGGCAAGGAGAACCTCGCGGCCCTTGACAAGGGCTTCGCCAACCTGGCGCGCCACCTGGAGAACCTCGGTCGCTTCGGCGTGCCGGCGGTCGTGGCGATCAACCATTTCACCTCGGACACCGCGGCCGAGGAGGAGCTCATCCGCAAGAAGTGCGCGGAGATCGGCGTCGAGGCGGTGCTCTGCACGCACTGGGCCGAGGGGAGCAAGGGTGCCGAAGCGCTCGCGCGCGCGGTGGTCAAGCTGGTCGAGAGCAAGCAGGCCAACTTCAAATACCTTTATCCCGACGACATGCCGCTCTGGGACAAGATGCGCACTATCGCGACCACGCTCTACGGCGCCCGCGACATCACGGCCGAACAGCGCGTGCGTGACCAGCTCAAGGACTTCGAGAAGGGAGGCTTCGGGCACTTCCCGGTCTGCATGGCCAAGACCCAATATAGCTTCTCGACCGATCCGCAGCTCAAGGGCGCGCCCTCAGGCCACGTGGTGTCGATCCGCGAGGTGCGCCTTGCCGGCGGGGCCGAGTTCGTCGTGGCCGTCTGCGGCGAGATCATGACCATGCCGGGGCTGCCGCGCGCGCCCGCGGCCGAGCGCATCCGGATCAACGAAGCGGGCTTGGTCGAAGGGCTCTTCTGAGACAACCCTCACGAGAAAGTGCAGCGCGGGCTGAGTGTGGCGGCCTTATACTGGCCGCGGCGATCCCTCGGGAGGAGGCTCTTCATGTCGAACGACCCTGCCGCTCGCATTGCCGAGCGCTGCGAGCCGTGGTTGGCCCTTCTCGGCCGCTTGGCCATCGCCGCGATCTTCCTCGGCTCGGGCCCCCAGAAGCTCATGAACCTCGCCGGCTTTGCCGCCGGTCTCGCGGCGAAGGGGCTGCCGGCACCCTTCTTCTTCGCTCTGCTCGCAGGCGTGGTCGAGCTCGGCGGCTCCCTTGCCATCGCACTCGGCTTCAAGACCCGCTACGCAGCACTCCTGATGATCCTCTTCGTCATCGTCGCGTCGCTGCTCTCGCACACTTACTGGACGCTCGAAGGAGCGGCGCGCGCGGCGCAGCATGTCCAGTTCATGAAGAACCTCGCCATCATCGGCGGCCTTCTTCTGCTTTACGCCCACGGCCCGGGGCGCATCAGCATCGACGGCAGTCGATAGCGGTGTTTCCCTCTCCTCCTTTAGGAGGAGAGGGCAGGGTGAGGAGGTGTCGAAGCAGAGCGCACCATATCTCGTGGATGACTATCGTGAGCTTGCCGGTTTCGACGCGCTTGCCAGGACGGCCTCCTCACCCCGACCCTTGATCCGCTTTGCGGCTCAAGCCTCCTGAAGGAGGAAAGGGGGTTGCCGCGAATTCTTTCCGGATCGGTCGGCTGTGCTCGCCGAGTGTCGGGACCTTGCCGAGGGAGCTGTCCGCCTCGCCGAGATGCCGCACGGGGGGTGCGATGAGGTCGAGCGCACCCGCCTCGCTCGCGACGGTGGCGCGGCGGAGCTGGGGATGGCGGCTCGCCGTCTCGATCGAGTTGAGCGTGCCGAAGGCGATGCCGAAGCGCTTGAGCCGCGCGATGAGGTCCTCGCGCGCGAGCGAGGCGAAGACCCTGCCGATCTCCGCGTCAAGCGCCGCGCGGTTCTGCGCGCGCTCGCCGGGGCTCGCGAAGCGCGCGTCGCGGGCGAGCTCCGGGCGCTCCAAGACACCTTCGCAGAAGGCGCGCCATTCGCGCTCGTTCTGGATCGAGATGACCACCGGCTCGCCCTTGGTCTGGTAGGCGCCGTAAGGGGCGATCGAGTGATGGCTGATGCCGACGCGCGGCGTCACGTTGCCGGAATAAAGATACTGGAGCAGGAGCGGCGACATCCAGTCCACGATGGTGTCGAAGAGCGAGACCTGCACGCCGCTGCCGCGTCCGCTTTGCGCGCGCGCGTTGAGCGCCTCGAGGATCGCCGAATAGGCGGTGAGCCCCGTCGAGATGTCGCAGATCGAGACGCCGACGCGCCCCGGCGCCTCGGGCGTGCCGGTGACCGCGGCGAGGCCGCTCTCGACCTGGACGAGGAGGTCGTAGGCCTTCATGTCGCGGTAAGGCCCGTCCTCGCCGTAGCCCGAGATGTCGCAGGTGACGAGGCGGGGATATCTCTCTCTGAGCTCGGCCGAGCCGAAGCCGGCGCGCGCGGCCGCGCCCGGGGCCAGGTTCTGGACGAAGACGTCGGCCTTGGCGAGGATGCGATGGAGGAGGGCCGCGTCCGCTTCCTCCTTGATGTCGAGGACGAGCGACTCCTTGCCGCGATTGAGCCAGACGAAATAGGAGGAGAGCCCGTTCACGAACTTGTCGTAGCCGCGCGCGAAGTCGCCCTCGGCGCGCTCCACCTTGATCACGCGCGCGCCCGCGTCCGCGAACTTGGCGCTGCAAAAGGGTGCCGCCACCGCCTGCTCGAGCGAGACGACGAGGAGACCGGTAAGCGGCTTGCTCATGGCGCGCGTGCTCAGTAGGGCTTGCCGGTCTTGTCGGTCCAGATATCGCCTTCGGCGGCGCTCTCGACGTGCAGGTCGACGTCCGGGTATTGACACTCGTCGCCTACGATCCGGCTGCCGATCGCAAGGAAGCGCGCCTTGCGCTCGCTGCGGTTGATGAGGTGGTGACCGTCGGCCTTGCCCGCGGGGAAGCCGGCGGCGTGGCCGGCCGAGAGCAGCTGCTCGCCCTCGTCGGTCGCGAGCACGAGCTCGCCTTCCAGGACGTAGATCAGCTCGTCCTCGCGGCTGTGCCAGTGGCGCTGAGAGGACCAGCAACCGGGCGGCAGCTCGACCAAGTTGACGCCGAACTGGGTCAATCCCGCGTGCGTGCCGAGGGCGGACCATCGGCGCGCGGCGACCGGCGCTTTGAATTTTTGCGGATAGCCCGATCCGCTCCGCACCGGCAAGCGGGCTGGATCGAAGGCGGGGGGCTTGAGCGGCGGTGCCATGGCGCTTTCTCGCTGGTCGTCTACGCCACAATCGTCACCCCGGCGAAAGCCGGGGTCCATGCGCGAAGCAGGGCTCTAGGCCGGTGATGGATTCCGGCTTTCGCCGGAATGACGATCGAAAATAACCGCTTCATTTTCATCTCAGCGGCTCAATAGGAGCGCGGCAGGCCGAGGACGTGCTCGGCGAGATAGGAGAGGATGAGGTTGGTCGAGATGGGGGCGACGCGGTAGAGCCGCGTCTCGCGGAACTTACGCTCGACGTCGAACTCCTCGGCGAAGCCGAAACCGCCGTAGGTCTGCACGCACATGTCCGCCGCCTGCCAGGCCGCCTCGGCGCCGAGCAGCTTCGCCATGTTCGCCTCCTTGCCGCAGGGCTCGCCCAAGTCGAAGAGCCGCGCCGCGCGCTCGACCATGAGTGCCGCGGCCTCGCTCGCCGCATAGGCCTGGGCGATGGGAAACTGGATACCCTGGTTCTGGCCGATCGGGCGGCCGAAGACCACGCGCTCGCGGGCGTAGGCGGTCGCCTTGTCGATGAACCAGCGCGCATCGCCGATGCACTCGCCCGAGATCAGGATGCGCTCGGCGTTCATGCCGTCGAGGATGTAGCGGAAGCCCTGGCCCTCCTCGCCGATGAGGTTCTCGGCCGGCACCTTCATGTCGTCGAAGAACACCTCCGTCGTCGCGTGGTTCATCATCGTGCGGATGGGCCGGATGGTGAGACCCTTGCCCTTGGCCTCGCGCATGTCGACGACCAGGACGGAGAGCCCCTCGGTGCGCCGCTTGACCTGATCCTTGGCGGTCGTGCGCACGAGCAGCAACATGAGATCGGAATGCTCGGCGCGCGAGGTCCACAGCTTCTGGCCGTTGACGTGGTAGTGATCGCCCGCGCGCACCGCGGTCGTGCGCAAGGAGAGCGTGTCGGTGCCGGAGGTGGGCTCGGTGACGCCGAAGGCCTGCAGTCGCAACTCGCCCTTGGCGATCGCCGGCAGCCAGCGCGCCTTCTGTGCGGCGCTGCCGTGCCGGAGGATGGTGCCCATGGTGTACATCTGGGCGTGGCAGGGTGCCCCGTTGCAGCCGCTTTTCTGGATCTCCTCCATGATCGCGGCCGCGGCGGTCATGCTGAGGCCGCTGCCGCCGTACTCCTCCGGGATGAGGGCGGCGAGGAAGCCCGCCTTGGTCAGCGCCGCCACGAACTCGCTCGGGTAGAGGCGCTCGCGGTCGAGCCTGCGCCAGTACTCGCCCGGGAAATTCGCGCAGAGCGCCTTCACGGCGGCGCGGATCTGGGCGATCTCCTCGTTGCTCGTGGGGGCCGTTGCGACCGGCGCGGCAGTCGGGGTCGGCTCTCGTAGGGCGGTCATCGCTGCACCTCGCTCTCCATGCGCGGCAGTCAAGCCGGAAACTTGACCGGGCGCAAGCCGCTGTGGCCGCGGCACCTCACGGCTTGAGGATCGCCCGCCCGACAATGCGGCCAGCTTTCAAGTCGTTGAGCGTCGCCTCGGCGGCATCGAGCGGGCGCGGGCTCAAGGGGATGGCCTCGACCCGACCCGCCTTGGCAAGCGCCATGAGCTCGCCCATCTCGGCGAGGCTTCCGACGTAGGAGCCTTGAATGGCAACCGCGCGCAGCGGCAGCATGGGAATGGGCGTCTGGAAGGCGCCGCCGAAGAGCCCGACCACGACGAGCACACCGCCCTTGCGCAGCACGTCGAAACCGAACTTTGTCGTCGCCTCGCCACCCACGAAGTCGATCGCGGCGGCGACCCCGCCGCCGGTCGCCTTGATGAGGTTGCGCGCGGCATCGGCGCCGGTGGGATCGATTGTGGCTTCGGCACCTGCCGAGAACGCCGCGGCGCGCTTGGCCTCGTCGATCTCGGCGACGATGGGGGCTACCCCCGTCACGCGCTTGGCCAGCCGCACGCCGGCGAGGCCCACCCCGCCCGCGCCGATGATGAGGAGCGGATCGCCCTCGCCCAAGGGGGCCACCTTTTTGAGCGCGCCATAGGCGGTGAGGCCCGAGCACGCGTAAGTGCAGGCGAGCTCCTCGGGGATGGCGCCGAAGTCGAGGAGGTAGCGCGGGTGCGGCACCAGCACATGGTCCGCGAAGCCGCCCGCGACATTGATGCCGAGCTGGCGCGGCCGCGCGCAGAGCTCCTCGCGCCCGCGGCGGCAGGCCGCGCACTCGCCGCAGCCGATCCAGGGATAGGCGACGCGGTGCTCGCCGATCTCAACACCGCGCGCCTCGGGCCCGAGGGCCGCGACCTCGCCCACGATCTCGTGGCCGAGCACGTGGGGCAAAGGGATGCCGCGCGAGAGATCGAGCTTCTTGTCGCCGCCGAGGGCGAAATAGCCGTCGCGCAGATGGAGGTCGCTGTGGCACACGCCGCACGCGGTGACGCGCAGCAGCACCTCGCTGCCCTTGGGCTCGGGCGTGGGCGAGGTGGCGGGCTCAAGCGGCGCGCCGAAGGCCTTCAGCTGATAACTGCGCATGGGGGGACTCCTTCCTTGGTCTCTCCTACGTTGCCGCCTGTGCCGGCAGCAGGGCGAGGCGGATCACCTCGGGATCGGCACCCTCCCGATGGAGCCGCTCGACGAGCGCGCCACGGCGCTCGAGCACGGCGCGCTGGTTGATATAGCCCTTGTCGGTGATCTCGCCCGCATCGATCGAGGGCGACTCGGCCATGAGGAGGGCCGCGGCGACGCGCCGGCTCGAGGCCGGGTTCGCCCGGTTGTGCGCGGCGAGGCCGAGGGCCAGCTTGTCGCGCACTTCGCGCCGGCGGACGAGGGTCTCGAGCGGGGTATCGTGCGCGGCGTCGCGGCAGAGCGCGCGGCAGCCCGCGGGATTGGCAAAGACGAGGAGGCCGATCTCCTCGCGATCGTGGCCGCTCACCACGACGTCCTGGGCGACGGGCTCCATCGCCGTGATGAGCTCGGTCCTGAGCTCGCCCACCTGCACCCAATTGCCGGACATCAGCTTGAAGTTCTCCGCGAGCCGGCCGTCGAAGAGGATGCCCTTGGCCGCATCTGCCGGGTCCGCGAGCTTGCCCGCATCGCCCATCTTGAGGAAGCCGTCCTCGTCGAGCATTCCCTCCATCAATTCGGGCTGGCGCCAGTAGCCCGGCGTCACATTGGGGCCCTTGACGCGCAGCTCGAGCTTGTCGCTCACGGGGGCCAACTTGATCTCGATGCCCGGTGCCGGCAGGCCAATGACGCCGGGGCGCTCAATCGGGAAATGCACCGCCGTCGCCTCGGGTGCCGTCTCGGTCGAGCCCCAGGCGGCGAGCATGACGACGCGCCTTCCCGTCGTCTCGATCGCGAGGCGCTCGAGCCTGTCCCAAAGATGGTGCGGCAGTGCGGCACCCGCATAGACCAGCGTGTCGAGGTCGCGAAAGAACGTCTCTCTGAGCTCGCGGTCGCGCTCGAGATAGGGGATCAGCATGTCGTAGCCGCGCGGCACGTTGAAGTGGATGGTGGCGGGCACCTCGCGCAGGTTCCTGACCGTGGTCTCGATCAAGCCGGGTGCGGGCTTGCCGCCGTCGATGTAGAGCGTGCCGCCGTTCCTGATGACGAGGTTGAAGTTGTGGTTGCTGCCGAAGGTGTGGTTCCAGGGAAGCCAGTCGACGATCACCGGCGGGCGCTCCTCGAGGAAGCGCCACATTTGCGCGATGGCCTGCTGGTTGGACACGAGCATGCGTTGGGTGTTGATCACGCCCTTCGGCTTGCCCGTCGAGCCCGAGGTGAAGAGGATCTTGGCTATGGTGTCGGGCCCGACCTCCGCAAAGGCGCGTTCGACCGCCTCGCTCGGGGCACTCCCCATGAGATCGGCGAAGTCCGTCGCCTTGCGCAAGGGCGGCGGGTTGGCGCTCACCACGAGCTCGCTCGCGTCCGGCACGGCCGCGGCGATGGCGGTTGCGTACTTGACCCCGTCCGCGGCATAGACGAGGCCGGGGCGCACGAGATCGAGGATGTGCTTGAGCTGCGCATGGTCGCGCGACATGAGGGAATAGGCCGGCGAGACCGGTGCCGCAGGGATGCCCACGTGCATGGCCGCGAGCTCGAGGAGCGCGAAGTCGATGCCGTTCTCGGAGAGGATGGCAAGCGGATGGCGGGCGTCGAGCCCGCGACGGAGGAGGGCG
Organism: Alphaproteobacteria bacterium; assembly: GCA_052143835.1. Lineage (GTDB taxonomy): Bacteria > Pseudomonadota > Alphaproteobacteria > JACZXZ01 > JACZXZ01 > DASPPM01. The sequence continues at coordinate 6,530 of JBKQRV010000201.1, read as the reverse complement.
GCCGCGATGCGCTCGATCGCCTGGACGGCCTCGCCGTAGCTCACCCGGCGCCAACCGCCCCCGGGCGCGCGCTCGGCGAAGAGCGTCCGCCCCGGCACTTGAGCGGCCCAACGGCGCAGCAGCTCGCCGATGCTGCGCGGGTAGGGCAAAAGCTCCTGGCGCGAGCGCAGGATGAGCCCGCCATCGGCAAGCCGCCGGGTCTCGATCTCCGCGGGAGCCAAGCTCAAGGGCTTGCAGGGCGGCTTCGCCATGGCACGCGGTCCTCGGGGGGCTGTCGTCTTTCCTGCTAATCCGGATAACATCTCAGCGCATCGGACCCCGGCTGTCGAGGGGCTTGGCCGTGAAGGCAAGGCATTTTGCCATAGTTCCCGGCCGGCAAGGGTGAAGGAGCGAACGCACGCGCATGACCTCGCACACGCTCAACCGTTTGACGCTGCTCGCGAGCCTCCTCGTCTTCCTCGCCGCCGCCTATGTGCTCTACCGCAACTTGGCGCATCTGCGCCTCGCGGACGTGCTGGAGCATCTCTTCTCGCTCCCTTGGCCTCGCGTCGCCGCGGCACTTTTTTTCAGCGCGGCGAGCTACCTCGTGCTTACGGCCTACGATTACCTGGCACTCCGCTACGTCGGCCGCAGCCTGCCCTTCCGCCAGATAGCACTCGCATCCTTCGTCGCCTTCGCGATCAGCCAGAACGTCGGGGCGGCGCTCATAAGCGGTGGGTCGGTGCGCTACCGCATTTATTCGGGGCTGGGTTTAGGTGCCCTCGAGATCGGCGAGATCGTGGTGTTCTGCGCGGTGACCTTTGCACTCGGCGTCACCACCGTGGGCGGCCTCATGCTCTCGCTCGACCCGGGCGACGTGGCGCTCGTCCTGGCGACGCCCGCGTCTACGGTGCGCCTGGCCGGTGCGGTCCTTCTCGCGGCCGGCCTCGTCTATCTCGCGGCACCGCTCATCCGGCGCCGGCCGTTCGTGCTCGGCCGCTATCGCCTGCGCCTTCCGTCCTTCGCCTCGGCGTTGGCGCAGATCGCAGTCGCCTCCGTCGACCTGGCACTCTCCGGTGCCGTGGTCTATCTCCTTTTGCCGGTCGATGCGCACGTTACCTACCGCACGTTTCTAGGCGCCTACGTGCTCGCGGCGGCGGCCTCGATCCTCTCCCACGTGCCCGGCGGGATCGGGGTGTTCGAGCTGGTGATCGTCGTGATGCTGCCCGACGTGCCCAAGGCCGCCTCGATGGCGGCCCTCGTCGGCTTTCGCTGCCTCTATTTCCTGCTGCCGTTGGCATTGGCGCTTCTGAGCCTGTCGCTCTACGAGATCGCGCGCCAGAAGCGGGAACTCGCGGAGCGTTTCCGACGGCGGGAGTGAATGGAGAGCAAGGGCCGCGCCGCTGGCTCGCAGTCCAGCAAGCGCTCAGGGCCATGCGTGAGTCATTGGGGCGCCGCTGCGGCATCAGGCGTAGCCGAGCGCATGGAGAAGAAGAACAACGAGCAGCAGTGTAAATATCGATATCGCAAGACTGAAAATTACCGCGAGGATCACCCAGAGCGTCTGACGTGCGAGGACGGACCCGGCCGGCACGAGCCGATTCACCAGCGCTTCAATGCGATGGCCCATGAGGCGCCACAAGACGTACAGCAGCACGGCCACCGCCGCCGCCATCAGAAAGATGGCCCTTTGCAGGAACTGACCGTGCGTCATTTATCCGGCCTCACCCCGCCGAACGATCTTCTATCCAGGCTGTTCCCCGCCGCCAACCTCGCCCGCGGCGCGACACGCCCTCGGCAACGATCAGGCGATTTTACCGGGGCTGCAGGCCTGGCGCTATGACCGCGTCCGCCTCATCCGGGTGGTGCTAAGTCAAAGGAGACCGTGAGCTTGAGGCCGGGCGCATTGTCCTCGAGCCGCAGCTCGGCGTGATGGAGCTTGGCGACCGCCGCGACGAGGCTCAGCCCGAGGCCGCTTCCCGGCGAGGTGCGGCTCGCATCGAGGCGGACGAAGCGCTCGAGCACGCGCTCGCGGTCCTCGGCCGGGATCCCGGGGCCGCTGTCGGCGACGATGAGCTCGGCACGCTCGCCCGCGCGGCGCACGGCGAGCGCGACCGCCCCGCCGGCAGGCGTGTACTTGATCGCATTGTCGAGCAGGTTGGCGACGCTTTGGGCGAGGAGCTGGGGGTGGCCGACGATGGCGACGCCGTCCTCGATCTCTTGCCTGAGCGAGAGCCCCTTGCCTTCGGCGAGCGGCTCGTAGAGCTCGAGAGCGGCGCGCGCGAGCTCGCCGAGCTCGAGCCGCGTCATGCTGGTGCGCGCGGTGCCGGCCTCGGCCTCCGTGATCGAAAGCAGAGCATTGAAGGTGGCGAGGATCGCGTCCGCGTCCGCGATCGTCTCGGCAAGCGTCTCGCGATAGCGTGCCGCGTCCGCACTCCCGCGCAGCGCCACCTCGATGCGGCCCTTGAGCCGCGTCAGCGGGCTCCTGAGGTCATGGGCCAGGCTGTCGGTGACGGCGCGCATGCCGGTCATGAGCTGCTCGATCTGCTCGAGCATCTCGTTCAGGCTGGCCGAGAGGTGGTCGAACTCGTCGCCGCTGCCGGCCAGCGGCACGCGCCGCGTGAAATCGCCGCGCAGGATGGTGCGGCTCGTCTCCGCGACCGCTTCGACGCGCTCGAGCAGCTTGCTGCTGAGATAGAGCGCGCCGGAGACGCCGAGGATGATGGTGATGACCAAGGCCAAGGCGAGGGTCTTGGCGATGACCTGCTGGAAGGCGGCGCGCTCGGCCATGTCGCGCCCGACGAGGAGGCGGAAGCCGCCCTCGAGCCTGAAGGGCTTGGCGCGAATCTCGTGCTTGGTCTCCGCGCCGTGCTCGTTGCGCTCGACCTCGAAGCTGAGCCATCCGTCCTTGAGCACGGCCTCCGACGGCCAACCGTTGAGGTTGCCCGCGAGGGGGGTGAGATCGGGCCCGGTCAGGAGATAGATGCTGCCCTTCTCGCCCTTGCTGCCGCTGCGCTCGGCGATGACCTCGGTGAGCCGGCTCAGGCCGCGCGAGCTGTACTGCTCGGCGAGGCCGCGGATCTCGGCGTCGATGGTGGCGTTCGCCTGGGCGTCGATCAGCCCGAGCGTGCCGAGGTAGAGGAAGCCGAAGAGGATGACGACGAGCACCCCGAAGGGTGCCATGTAGATGAGGGCGCGCCGGAAGGTCGAGGTGCGAAGGAGGCGGCCGGTTCTCACGAAGCTTCCGCGCGCAGGCTATAGCCGGCACCCCGCACGGTGTGGAGGAGGGGGCGATCGAAGCCGCGGTCGATCTTCTGCCGGAGGCGGCTCACGTGGACGTCGATCACGTTGGTTTGGGGATCGAAATGGTAGTCCCACACGCCTTCGAGCAGCATGGTGCGCGTCACCACTTGGCCGGCATGGCGCATGAGATACTCGAGGAGCTTGAACTCGCGCGGCTGCAGATCGATGCCCTTGCCCGCGCGGCGCACCGTGCGGGAGAGCAGGTCCATCTCGAGATCGGCGACCTTGAGGCGTTGCACGGCGGTCTCGTTGGCGCCACGCCTTAGGATCGCCTCGAGGCGGGCGAGAAGCTCCGAGAAGGCATATGGCTTGGTGAGATAGTCGTCGCCGCCCACGCGCAGGCCCTTGACCCGGTCATCGACCTGGGCGAGTGCTGAGAGGATCAGGACGGGCGTGCGTTTCTGCTGGGCGCGCAGCGTCTGCACGATGGAGAGCCCGTCGAGCCCGGGCAGCATGCGGTCGACGATCATGGCGTCGTAATTCTGGCTCAGCGCCATGAAGAGTCCGTCGCGTCCTTCGGCCGCGTGGTCGACGACGTAGCCGCTCTCGGTCAGGCCCTTGACCAGATAATCGGCCGTGGCGGCATCGTCCTCGATGACCAGAATGTGCATGGCACCAGATTAGCAAGGCCAGAATGTGAAACCAATCGCGTCCGTCGTTGCCGCGAGCGCCTCGTGCACGCTTGGACACCGCGACCCCCAACGCCCCAAATCCCTCTCCCGTTGACGGGGAGAGGGCGGGGCGAGGGGCCTTGGTGCCGCGCGGGCTCCGCTCCCGTTCCCGCTTACGCCTGCGAGAACGGCAGCGCCACGAAGAGCTCTTCGCCGCGGCGGTCGAGGAGCAGGAGGACCGCCTTTTGGTTGGCCTTCTTGGCCGCTTCGATGCGCTCGGCCGCCTGCTTCGGTCCGTCGACGGCGGCTTGGCCGACCTTGACGATCACGTCGCCCGGACGCAGACCGTGTTCGGCGGCCACGGTGCCGTCCTTCACGTCGGTGACGAGCGCTCCGTTGACCGTCTTGTCCAGCCCGAGCTCTTTACGCGAATCCGAAGTGAGAACGCCGAGCGTCAAGCCCAACGAGGCGACCTTGGTCTCGCTCGCGGTGGGTGCCACGGAGCTGTTGGGCTCCTCCGACTCGGCCACCTGCTTCGCAGGCATCTTGCCGACATCGACGCTCAGCTGCGTTTCGTGACCCTCGCGCCAGACGGTGATCTCCGCATGCGTGCCCGGTCTCGTGTCGGCCACGACGCGCGTGAGATCGTGCAGCTCCTTGATGTCCTTGCCGTTGAAGCGCGTAATCACGTCGCCCTGGCGCAGGCCGGCGGCCTCACTCGGGCTGTCCTTGGTGACCTTGGCGACGAGCGCTCCGGCGCTCACCTTGAGCCCGAGGCTCTCGGCGACGTCGGGCGTCACCTCCTGGATTTGCACCCCGAGCCAGCCGCGCTCGACCGAGCCATGCTCCTTGAGCTGCTCGATCACCGGCTTGGCAAGTGCTGAGGGGATGGCGAAGCCGATGCCGACGCTGCCGCCGTTGGGCGAGTAGATGGCGCTGTTGATGCCGATCACCTGGCCGTCCATGTCGAACATGGGGCCGCCGGAGTTGCCGCGGTTGATGGCGGCGTCGGTCTGGATGAAGCTGTCGTAGGGTCCCTCGTGGAGATCGCGGCCGCGCGCGGAGACGATGCCCGCCGTGACCGTGCCGCCGAGCCCGAAGGGATTGCCGACCGCCATCACCCAGTCGCCGACCTGGGCCTTGTCGCTGTCGCCCCAAGCGACCGCGGGCAAGGGGTGGTCCGCGTTGATCTTGAGGAGGGCCAGGTCGGTACGCTCGTCGCGGCCCACGAGCTTCGCCTTGTAGCTCGTGCCGTCCGAGAGCTTGACGCTGATCTCGGTCGCCGATCCGACCACGTGATTATTGGTGACGACGTAGCCCGAGGGATCGATGACGAAGCCGGAGCCGAGCGAGTGCTGCAGCATGGGATGGCTCTCGCCCTGGCCCTGACCGTTGAAGTAGTGCTTGAAGAACTGGCGGAAGGGCGAGTCCTCCGGGAGATCCTGGAAGGGCAAATCCATCATCGGCCCGCCCGCCACCTTCTGGGTCGTCGAGACATTGACGACCGCGGGGGCAACCTCCTTGACCAGCGGGGCGAAGCTCGCCGGCGCTTCCCGCGCGAAGGCCGGCGACGCGAGGAGCGCCACGGCGGCAAAGAGGGCAAGCGCTGCGCTTGCCGCCCTCTGGGCGCGCGCGCGCGTCTCGGATGGCGGCCGCGCTGCGGGCTTCGCGCAGCCCGCGCGGATGGGTAACAGGGAAAGACTCATCGTTCACTCCTTGCCTGGGGACAAAAGCCCCTCCGGAAAATCCATCCGGGGGTCTTGGTCGCCCATAGATATGGGTGCCTTAGCCTTACCCTCCAGTTGCGCCGAAATTAATGTTTGGTAAGGGTATCTTTATTCATGCATATCAATGAATTACCCATGCCCTTTGACCTCACGAGAGAGCTCGCGTCCGAACCGGGCCGGGTGCTCACCGGCACGACGGGCCGGGGCTGGCCTCATACATCCTGACTGGCTAGTATGTTTGGGTCGGACTTTGCGCGTGGGGCCGCCGCGCTCCGCATTGCATAGGGAGGGGGATTGATGAGCGGTGCTCGATTGGCCCTTCTCGGGGCACGGGCCGGCGCCAGCCGGTTTTGGAACGAATACACCGAAACCATGCCGCGGGAGGAGCTCGATGCGCTTCACCTGAAGAGGCTTCGGGCGCTGGTCGAGTACGCCTACGAGCTGAGCCCGTTCTACCGGGAGAAGTTCGACGCGGCCGGCCTCGAGCCGCGCGACATCCGCACCATCGAGGATTTCAAGCGCCGCGTCCCGCTTACCGACAAGAGCGAGTTCGTCGGCCTGCAAGAGGCAGCGCCGCCCTACGGACCGACGCTCGCGCTCCCGCCGGAGTTCGTCGCGCATCACTGCGAGACCTCCGGGACCACCGGCGTGCCCTTGAGCATTCCCTATTCGATGTCCGACACGGTGCGCTATGGCGAATCCTGGGTCTACGGCTTTTGGGCGCTCGGAATCCGGCCCAGCGACAGCTTCTATTTCGCCTTCTCATGGGGCAATTTCGCCGGCTTCTGGAGCGCCTATTGGGGTGCGCGCCGTCTCGGCTGCCGCGTCCTCTCGGGCGGCGGCCTCGACACCAAGGGGCACATCCAGGCCATCCTCCGCATGCGCCCGACGGTGCTTATCTCCACGCCGA
>JBKQRV010000200.1:0-12936 GCA_052143835.1 Alphaproteobacteria bacterium | reverse complement strand
CTATCCTGATCCAGGGCGGTGAGGGACCTGCTCAAGTCGTTAGGCTTTGGCATGGGACGCTCCATCGGTTGTTTGCAACGACGATGGTGCCATACCTCGCCGCCCGCCCCATAGCATCTCTCCTCCTGAAGGAGGAGAGGAGAAGTGAGCCTCACTTCCGCTTGGTACCGCCGCGGGCGGCGCGCCAAGCCTCTCGCGGACGGCTTCAGGAGAGCTGGATACCTTGCGAGCGGCTCGCCTCGGGCGTGGGCAGAGCCACCATCGCCACGGCGGCGACCGACGCCGCCGCCGGCACGCTCTCGGGCATCGGTACCGACACCGGCTTCCGGACCGCGCGCCAAGCCAGGTTCGGCATCGCGCTCACCAGCGAGGTCGTGACCCCGGTGGCATAGGGAAGCGACATGGCGAGCAGCATGGCGGCCCAGGTGACCGCGTCGTCATTCTGCCAGCCGCTGCCGAGCGAGCCGTCGCCGATCAGGATGACGGCGGCCGCGAGCCAGAGGAGCGTCACCAGCACGAACTCCTCCCACGCCACCACGATGCCGCGGACGACCGCCGATTTGTCCTCGCACTTGGGCGTGCGCAGGAAGGGCCGTCCGTCGCCGAGCAGCCCGAACAGCACCGCCTTGGAGACCGCGTGGGTGAGCGACATGCCGGCGATCGCCGCCCCCAGGCGCTGACGCGGGCCGCAGCCGATCTTTGCCGTATAGAGCCAGAGCGTGCTCAAGAGCTTGAAGCTGACCATGACGAGCGCCGGCACCACGAAGACGCCGAGCGGGAACTCGAACCAGCGCGGCCAGAGTGCCAGCAGCAGGCTCCAGCCGAGGGCCGCAAGGGTGAAGAGGAGCTGCAGGCCGTCGCCGAGCCAGGGCAGCCAGCCGGCGAGGAAATGGAATTTCTGCCCGGGCGTCAGCGCATGGTTGCCGGGCAGGAACCAGCGGAAATGGCGCTTCAGGATCTGCATGGCGCCATACGCCCAGCGGAAGCGCTGCGAGCGGTAGCCGGCGAAGCTGTCGGGGGTGAGCCCTTGGCCGAAGGACTGCTTGATGTAGATGGCCTCGTAGCCCTCGCTGACGACGCGCAGGCCGAGCTCCGCGTCCTCGCAGATGCACCACTCGGCCCAGCCGCCCAGCTTGTCGAGGAGCGCGCGGCGGACGAGCGTCATGGTGCCGTGCTGGATGATCGCGTTGGCCTCGTTGCGCAGAACCATGCCGAGGTTGAAGAAGCCGGCGTATTCCCAGTTGATCGCCTCCTTGAAGAGGCTTTGCCAGCCGTCGCGATGGTCCTGCGGGCATTGGACCACGCCCACCTTCGCGTTGGCGAAATGGGGTACCGTCGCCTTGAGCCAGTCGGGGCGCACCACGTAGTCGCTGTCGATCACGCCGACGATCTCGGCCGCCGGATCAGAGGAGCGGAGCGCCAGGTTGAGCGCGCCCGCCTTGTAGCCCTTGAGCCCGTCGACGTGGATGAACTTGACGCGCTCGCCCAGGCTCGCGCAGTGGGCCTCGACCGGCTTCCAAATGTCCGGATTCCGGGTGTTGTTGTCGATCACCAGGATCTCGAGGTTCGGGTAATCGAGCTTGGCGAGGCTGTTGATCGTCTCGATCACCATGTGGGGCGGCTCGTTGTAGACGGGCAGGTGCAGCGAGACCTTGGGCAGGCGTCCGTCGGCAGGTGCCGGGAGCGGCTTGAACTCGCGGCGCCAGCGCTTGGTCCACAGCATGAGCGCCATCTGGCCGCTCTCCGTCACCAGGAGGGCGAGAAGGCCGAGCTGGCCGAGCCCCATGATGCTCCACAACATGACGTCGGTGGTCGAGAGATAGCGCTCGGCCCCTGAGAGGATGGTCCACACTAGGAGGGAGCCGGCACCTTGGGCCACGGCGGCGAAGAGGAGGCGCCCGGCAAAGGCGAGCTCGCTCCAGCGCAAGAGGAAGAAGACGATCGCCGGGAGTGCGATGAGGCTCGCCGCTGCCGCGAGATAGGACCAATAAGGGTTCTCGGTGACGGGCCCGACGAAGGAGAACTTGGCCTGCCGATCGGCGTCATAGAGGCCCCAATAGGCTCCGGCGGTACCCTCGATGTCCTCCTTCCAAGGCTGGTCGAAGGCCTCCATGAGATAGTACTGCACGCCCTCCCGGTCGGCGAAGTTGAGGAACTCGCGCATGAAGAGCGCCTGGTTGGCGAGGCTGGCCTTGGCGAGGCCGATCTGCCGGCCCTTGCTCGGCCAGCCGACCTCGGTCAGCACCACGGGCTTGTGCGGAAAGGCCGCCTTGAGGCGGTGGTACTCGGAGGCGAGGTATTTGACGGCGTCTTCGGCCTTAATACCTTCCCAGTAGGGCAGGATGTGGGCGGCGATATAGTCGGCCTCCTTGCCGAGCTCGGGATGGGCAAGCCAGACATAGGCAGGCTCGGCCGTCGACACCGGCACCTCGATGCGGCTGCGCGCCCAGCGCAGGTACTGGATCATCTGGGCAACGCTCACATCGCCGCGGTGGATCGACTCGTTGCCGATCAGCACGCGGTCGATGTTGGCATAGAGCCGCACCATGCCGGCCAGGCTTTCGAGCTCGAGCTGGTTGTTGTCGGCGCGTTTGTCGAGCCAGGCGCCGGCGGCGACATGGAGCCCGTACTCGCTGGCAAGCTCGGGGACGTCCTCAACCCCCTCGGTCGCGCTGTACGTTCTCACGGCCCCGACCTGGGTCTGCAGCAGCTTGAGATCGCTGTCGATTTCGGCCCGGGTGGGAAACTTGCCGGTGAGCGGGTTCTCCGTCTCGCGATAGGGGCTGAAGGAGACGCCCTGAATGACGCCCCACCATGACGGCAGCTCGACAGGCCGATTGCCGGCCCACCAGACGGCAAAATTGCCGAGGGCCACCAGAGCTATGATAATGAGGCTTGTACGACGCATGTTGTTGTCTAAATAAATTCGCCTGTGCTTGGGCTGCCGCCGCACCCGTTGCGGCCCGCGCGCTTGAGCGGCGCAAGCTCGGCAATATCCAACATATTGACGAGGTTAAGGATTCCGCCGAAAGGCCGGCGGCCGACGCGGTTCTTCGGTTGCTCCGGCAAGTTGCATGGCTTCGAGCGGTGCCGCTGTGGCGGCCGCTGAGATCGCTCGAAAAGTCATGCGAATTCGGTCTTCGAGCCGGATCGCCCCGCAGTGACGCGCTTTTTTCCCTCGTCGAGGTGTCTTTTTGCCGTCTACACGCCGCTTGAGGCCGCACCAACCCACGCCACTTTCTGCGGCCGAGACCCGACCTGGGTCCACATCATCTATATAGGAAGAAGGGAGCGGCAGCGTCCAGAGGAGTCCGTGTGATCTTTTCATGATTTTTTCGAATAGCGAGGTGCGGCAACCTTCATGGATGTCGCCAGCGCCAGCCATTGCCCTCATTGGCGGGGTGCTTCGTCTCCAAGGACGGCCTCCGCGTGGTGGCAGGCGACAAGCCCGCCCGCGAGCGCGCGGAGCGCCGGCCGCTCGGCTTGACAGCGCGCGTCGGCGAAGGGGCAGCGGGTGTGGAAGGCGCAGCCGGAGGGCGGATCCAGGGGCGAGGGCAGCTCGCCCCGCAAGGTCACGCGCTCGGCGCGCAGGCGGGGGTCGACGAAGGGGGTCGCGGCCAGGAGCGCTCGCGTATAGGGATGGCGGGGTGCGGTGAAGATGGCCTGCTTGGGGCCTTGCTCGACGGTGCGTCCGAGGTACATCACCATGACCTCGTCCGCGATATGGCGCACCACCGAAAGCCCGTGCGAGATGAACAGGTAGGCGAGGTCGAATTCCTCCTGCAGATCCATCAAAAGGTTGAGCACCTGGGCCTGGATCGAGACGTCGAGGGCCGAGACCGGCTCGTCCAGCACCACGATCTTGGGATGCAGCATGAGCGCCCGCGCGATCGCGATGCGCTGGCGCTGGCCGCCCGAGAACATGTGCGGATAGCGCTCGTAATGCTCGGGGCGCAGACCCACGCGCGCCATCATGGCGCGCGCAGCGGCGCGGCGCTCGCCTGAGGGCATCTTCGTGTTGATCACGAGCGGCTCCTCGAGGATGGCGCCCACCTTGCGCCGCGGGTTGAGCGAGCCGTAGGGGTCCTGGAAGACGATCTGGACGTGGCGGCGAAGCGGGGCGAGGGCGGCTCCCTTCGCTTGGGAGACCTCGTGGCCGACGAGCTTGAGGCTGCCGGCGGTGGGCTGCTCGATCAGCGTCACCATGCGCGCGAGCGTCGATTTGCCGCAGCCCGACTCGCCGACGACGGCAAGCGTGCGGCCCGCCGCTAGACGGAAGCTCACGCCGTCGACCGCGTGGAGCTCCGCGGGCGGGGCGAAGATGCCGCGCCGCACGTTGTAGACTTTCGTGAGCCCGTCCGCCGCGACGACGGGGACCTCGCCGACCTCGCGCGGCACCGCGCTCGGCACGGCGCTCATGGCGCGCTCCCTTGAGGCGCTGTGGAGAGCGGGTAATGGCAGCGCACGCTATGGCCGGCTGAGGCCTCGAGCAGCGGCTCCTCGCTGCGGCAGCGCGCGTCGGCGTAGGCGCAACGCGGATTGAAGAGACAGCCCGACGGACGGTCGCCGAGCCCGGGCACCAGGCCCGAGATCGTGGGCAGCCGCCGCTCGCCGCGGCTGCGCTCGGGGAGGGCGGCTAGAAGCGCCGCGGTGTAGGGGTGGCGCGGAGCGACGAAGAGCTCCTTGACCGGCGCCTCCTCGACCACCTGGCCCGCGTACATGACGATGACGCGCTCGGCCGTCTCGGCGACCACGCCCATGTCGTGGGTGATGAGGATGAGCGCCATGCCGCGCTCGCGCTGCAGGCTCATGAGGAGCTCGAGAATCTGCGCCTGGATGGTGACGTCGAGGGCCGTCGTCGGCTCGTCGGCGATGAGCAGGCGCGGATTGCAGGCGATCGCGATCGCGATCATCACGCGCTGGTTCATCCCGCCCGAAAGCTGGTGCGGGAAGGCGGCGAGCCGGCCCGCGGGTGCGGGGATGCCGACCTGATCCAAGAGTGCGATCGCCCGCTCGCGGCGGGCTCTGCGCGTGCCGCCCTCGTGGATGCGCAGCGTCTCCATGATCTGGTAGCCGATGGTGAAGCACGGGTTGAGGCTCGTCATCGGCTCCTGGAAGATCATGGCGACGTCCTTGCCGGCGATGCGGCGCCGCTCGCGCGCGCTGAGTGCCAGGAGATTGCGTCCGCCGAAGACGAGCCGATCGGCCGTGACGATGCCCGGGTAGGCGACGAGGCCCATGAGTGCGAGCATCGCTACACTCTTGCCCGAGCCGGACTCGCCGACGATGCCGAGGATGTCGCCCTCCTCCACCGAGAAGCCGACCCCGTCGACCGCCTTGAGCGTGCCGCGGGCGGTGGGGAAATCGACGCTCAGCTTGGCCATCTCGAGGAGCGCCATCAGCGTTTGAGCCTCGGATCGAGCGCGTCGCGCAAGCCGTCGCCCATCAGATTCCCCGCGAGAACGGTGATCAGGATGGCGAGCCCGGGCAGCGTCACCACCCACCAGGCGCGCAGCACGAATTCGCGCGAGTCGGCGAGCATCGTGCCCCACTCGGGCGTCGGCGGCTGGGCGCCGAGCCCGAGGAAGCCGAGCGCCGCCGCGTCGATGATGCCCGCGGAGAAGCTCAAGGTCGCCTGCACGATGAGGGGGGCGAGGCAATTCGGCAGCACGGTCATGAACATGAGCCGCGGCGTCGAGGCGCCGTTCACGCGCGAGGCGGTGACGTAGTCCTTGGCGAGCTCGCCGATGACGGCGGCGCGCGTGATGCGGACGAAATACGGCAGATAGACGACGGCGACCGAGATCATCGCGTTGGTGAGGCCGGGGCCGAGGATCGCCACGATGACGATGGCGAGCAAGAGGCCCGGGATGGTCAGGATGACGTCCATGAGCCGCATGATGAGGATGCCGACGACGCCCTGGAAGAAGCCGGCGGTGAGGCCGATCACGATGCCGAGCGTGAGCGAGATCAGCACCACGATGCTGCCGATGAGAAGGGAGTAGCGCGTGCCGTGGATGATGCGCGAGAGCATGTCGCGGCCGATCGCGTCGGTGCCGAGGGGGTAGGTGAGCGTGCCGCCCTCCTCCCAGAAGGGCGGCTTCAGGAAGGCGTCGTCGTGGGTCGCGACCGGGGAGTGCGGCGAGATCACGTCCGCGAAAATGGCGAGGAGCACGATGACGAAGAGCACGACAAGCCCGGCGACGGCACCCGGATTGTCGGAGAAATAGCTCCAGAACTCGCGGAGCGGAGTGGGCGGGGCGGCAGAGCTCTCGAGGATGAGCGGCTCGTTCTGGGCGGCCATGGCGCTCCTCAGCGTCTGTAGCGGATGCGCGGGTTGATGAGGCCGTAGAGCAGGTCGACCCCGAGATTGACCATCATGATCACGCTGCCGATGAGGAGCACCCCGCCCTGCAGCACGGGATAGTCGCGCCGGTTGATCCCCTCGACCAGCCAATGGCCCACGCCCGGCCAGGAGAAGATGGTCTCGGTCAGGATCGCGCCGGCGAAGAGCGAGCCGACGTAGAGGCCGATCACCGTGATGACCGGGATGAGGGCGTTGCGCAAGGCGTGCACGCCCACCACGAAGAACGGCGAGAGGCCCTTGGCGCGCGCGGTGCGGATGTAGTCCTCGCCGAGCACCTCGAGCATGGAGGAGCGCGTCATGCGCGCGATCACCGCGAGCGGAATGGTGCCGAGCGCAATCATCGGCAGGATGAGGTGCGAAAGGGCGGAGCGGAAGGCGCCCTCGTCGCCCGAGAGCAACGAGTCGATGAGGAGGAAGCCGGTCACCGGCTCGATGTCGTACTCGACCGAGATGCGGCCCGAGACGGGCGTCCAGCCGAGCGTGTTGGAGAAGAGGATGATGAGAAGCAGGCCCCACCAGAAGATCGGCATCGAATAGCCGGTGAGCGAGACCCCCATCACGCCGTGATCGAAGACGGAATTGCGCTTGACCGCGGCGACGATGCCCGCCGGCAGGCCGAAGAGCACGGCGAACAGCATGGCGGAGAGCGAGAGCTCCACGGTCGCGGGAAAGAGCTGCCTGAACTCGTCGATGACCGGCGCGTGCGTGATGAGCGAGAGCCCGAGATCGCCGCGCAGCACATGGCCCATGTAGACCAGGTACTGGAGGTAGAGCGGGCGGTCGAGGCCGTAGTCGTGGAGCAGCTGAGCGTGGCGCGCGGCCGTGATCCCGCGCTCGCCCGCGAGAATCTCGAGCGGGTCGCCGGGGACGGCGTGCACTAGAAGAAACGTGAGGAGCGTGATCCCGATGAAGGTTGGGATAATCAGCGTGAGGCGCGTGAAGACGAAGCGCAGCATCAGATGACTATGCGGACTCCGGGCTCGCGCTTAGCCCCTCTCCCGCTCGCGGGAGAGGGAAGGGGCCCATCCCGAAGGGATGGGAAGGGTGAGGGATTGCCGGATGGGGGTGCTGTCCCTCACCCTCCCACGGCCTTGCGGCCGTGGGTCCCTCGTCGATCCGTTTCACGCCTCGACCCCGCAAAGCGGGAGAGGGGATTTGCGCGATCCACGCTTTCACTCCTACTTGAAATAGACGTGCGTGAAGTCGTGGGCGCCGAGCGGGCTCAAGGTGTAGCCCTCGACCTCCTTGCGCATCGGCACCACCTGCACCGCGTGCGCGATGGTGTACCAGGGCGCCTCCTCCTTGAAGATGACCTGGGCCTTCTTGTAGAGCTCGGTGCGCTTGGCGATGTCGGTGGTACGTTGCGCCTCGGTGACGAGCGCGTCGAAGTCCTTGTTGCACCATTTGGCGACATTGCCTCCGCCGGGTGCGGCCGCGGCGCAGCCGAGCAGCGTATAGAGGAAATTGTCGGGGTCGCCGTTGTCGCCGGTCCAGCCGAGCTGCACCATCTGGTGGTCGCCGGCCTGGGCGCGCTTCCGGTACTCGCCCCATTCGTAGGAGACGATCTTCGCCTGGATACCGACCTTGGCGAGGTCGGCCTGCATCAGCTCGGCAATGCGCCGGCCGTTCGGATTGTAGGGGCGCTGCACCGGGATGGCCCAGAGGTCGGTCTCGAAGCCGTTGGGGAGACCCGCCTCGGCGAGCAGCTTCTTCGCCTTGGCCGGATCGTAGGGGTAGTCCTTGACCGCGTCGTTGTAGGACCACATCGACGGTGGAATGGGATTCTTGGCCGGTATAGCGATGCCCAGGTAGACCGCGTCCAGGATCGCCTTCTTGTTGATGGCGTAGTTGATCGCCTGGCGCACCCGCTTGTCGTCGAAGGGCTTTTTCTGGGTGTTGAAGGCGAGATAGCCTATGTTGAGCCCCGGCTGCTCGAGCACCTTCAAGGCCGGGTCCTTCTTCATCGCCGGGATGTCGGCCGGGTTCGGGTAGGGCATGAGGGAGCACTCGCCCGACTTGAGCTTGGCGTAGCGCACCGAATTGTCCGGCGTGATGGCGAAGACGAGGCTGTCGATCTTGGGCTTGCCTCCCCAGAAGGTCGGGTTGGCCTTGTAGCGGATGATGGCGTCCTTCTGATAGCTCTCGAAGACGAAGGGCCCGGTGCCGACCGGCTCCTGGTCGAACGTTTCGGGCTTGCCGGCCTTCAGCAGCTGGTCGGCGTACTCCTTGGACATGATGGTCGCGAAGTCCATGGCCAAGTTGGCGATGAAGGGCGCGTTCGGCACGTTCAAGGTGAAGCGCACCGTATAGGGATCGACCTGCTCCACCGACTTCATGATCTTCGGCATATTCATGTCGTTGAAATAGCTGTGATTGTCGCTCGTCACCTTGAAGTAGGGGTTGTCAGGCTTCCACTGTCGGTCGAAGCTGAAGATCACGTCGTCCGCGTTGAAGTCGCGGCTCGGCTTGAAGTTCTTCGTCGTCTGCCACTTCACACCTTTGCGCAGATGGAAGGTATAGACGAGGCCGTCCGGCGAGACGTCCCAGCTCTGGGCGAGCGCCGGCTCGACCTGGGTGGTGCCCGGCTTGAACTGGGCGAGGCGGTTGTAGACCTGACGCGAGGCGTCGAAGGAGGTGCCCGTGGTGTTGATCGCCGGATAGAAATTCTCCGGGCTGCCCTCCGAGCAGTAGATGAACGTCTTCGCCTGCGCCGCCGCGGCAAGCCCGATGGCGGCGGCCAGCCCGAGCCCGGCTGCCAAGAGATGTCGCTTCATTGCCGATCCCCCCTGTGAGCAATACCCCGCCCGAAGCCCGATACAATCCGGCCTCGAGGCGGCGGCGATTGGGCCCGACTCTGCGCTGCCGTCCCGCCGCCTGTCAACCGAGGGCGAGCAGGTGGCCTGCGTTGACGCGGCCGGCCTTTCCATTATTCTCAGAGCCATGTCGCAGACGATGACCCCGGCACCCCTCGAGCTCCATCGCGAGGCCGTGCTGCCCGAGTGGACCGATTACAACGGCCACATGAACGTGGCCTATTATCTCTTGGCCTTCGATCACGCGACCGACGCCTTCTTCGACCATCTCGACCTCGGGCACGCCTATCGCAAGCGCACCGACTGCTCGCTCTTCACGCTCGAGGCGCACGTGAGCTACGCCAAGGAGCTCAACGAGGGCGATCCGCTGCGCTTCGCAACGCAGCTCATCGCCTTCGACGAGAAGCGCCTGCATTACTTCCACTGGATGTATCACGCGCGCGAGGGCTATCTCGCCGCGACCAACGAGCTCTTGAGCATCCACGTCAGCCTCGCGACGCGCCGCGCGAGTGCCATGCCCGAGGAGGCGCTCGCGCGCCTCGAGCGCCTCTTGGCCGAGCACGGCCGTCTCCCCCGCCCGCGCGAGCTCGGCCGCGTCATCCAGATCGGGCGCAAGGGGTGAGCTGCAGGCGGACGGCCATGCGCGGCGAAGGCGAACCTGCTACGATGGGGCGAGAATTGCCAAGGGGAAAGGCCATGGAGCTTCACCCGCTCGGCCCTGGCTTCGCCGTCGAGGTCCGCGGCATCGGCCTCATCGACGTGGCCTCGAGCGATGCGGCATACCGGGAGGCGCGCGCGGCGTTCGAGGCGCACTCCGTCCTCGTCTTCCGGGAGCAGAACATCGGCGACGAGGTGCAGGCCGCCTTCTCGCGCGCCTTCGGCCCGCTCGAGATCACCAAGATGGGCTCGCTCGGCACCGGCACGCTTTTCGTGCGCCTGACCAACCTCGGCCCCGACGGGGCGTTCGTGCCGCCCACCCACCGCCAGGCGCTCAATGCGCGCGCCAATCAGCTTTGGCATACCGACAGCTCGTTCAAGAAGACGCCGGCCCTCGCCTCGGTGCTCTCCGCGCGCATCCTGCCCGCGAGCGGCGGGGAGACCGAGTTCGCCTCGACCCGTCTCGCCTGGCAGCGCCTTCCGCCAGCACTCAAGCGCAAGCTCAAGGACGCCGTCGTCACCCACAGCTACGCCACCTCGCGCAACAAGATCGACCCCGACATGCTGCCGGCCGAGGAGCGCGCGGCACTGCCGCCGGTGCGCTGGCGCATGAGCTGGCGCAATCCCGTGAACGGCCTCCGAGCGCTCTACGTCGCCTCGCACGCCGGTGCCATAGACGGCATGGGCGACAACGAGGGCAAGGCGCTCCTCGCCAAGCTGATCGAGGACGCGACGCGACCCGGGCTCACCTATCTCCACCGCTGGCGCCAAGGCGACGTGGTGATGTGGGACAACCGTGCCACCATGCATCGCGGCCGTCCTTGGCCGCCCCAAGAGGTGCGCTCCATGGTGCGCACGACGATCTCCGCCACCGACGCCGACGGGCTAGAGCACATTCCATCGTGATGCGCCGCCTCACCCTCCCCTCTCCCCCTGAAGGCAGGGCAATCGTGTATGGTGATTCCGCACGTTACCGGCTCCGTCTTTACCGGCGAAAGCCGGTATCCATTGACCAGGATCACCATTGTTGGAGAAAGCAAAGACGCCGCACCTGCTCTGAAATGGGTCCCGCCCCGGATCCAGTCCGGGGTCGCCGGGACGACGGATTATCACTTTATGCGCTAGCCTGATCCGATACAGCACCGCAGCACCACCCTCGCCGCGGAGCGCCCGCAAGTCGCGGATCGCAGGTCTCTAATCCGTCGGCGTCGTCAGGTGTCGTCCTATTGAACGTATAAGGTGTCGTGGGATTTGCCGTTCGAAGATCGGAGTGACATGGGCGCATCGGGCTCAAGCGCGTCGGAAAGCCGGCCCACGGTCGACATTCTTGATTTGACGCGTCGCTTCGGCGAGCTCACCGCCGTCGATCGCGCGACCATCGCGGTGCACCAGGGCGAGATCTTCGGCCTGATCGGCCCGAATGGTGCGGGCAAGAGCACGCTCATCAAGATGTTGACGACGCTCCTCCCGCCGAGCTCGGGATCGGCCACGATCGCGGGCTACGACATCGTTCGCGAGCCGGCCCAGGTGCGGCGCCGCATCGGTTATGTCCCGCAACTTCTCTCCGCCGACGGCTCGCTCAGCGGATACGAGAACCTGCTGCTCTCCGCGCGTCTTTACGGCGTGCCGCGGCGCGAGCGCATGCCGCGCATCACCCAGGCGCTGGCGCGCATGGGTCTCTCGGATTTCGCCGATCATCTGGTCGGACATTATTCGGGCGGCATGATAAGGCGTCTGGAGATCGCGCAGAGCCTGCTGCATCATCCGGCGGTCTTGTTCCTGGATGAGCCGACCGTGGGTCTCGACCCCGGCGCGCGCGAGACCGTGTGGGAGCGCGTGCTCGATCTCAGGGACAGTTTCGGGACGACGATGGTCGTGACCTCGCACCATATGGAGGAGATCGACCAGCTTTGCGACCGCATCGCGCTCATCGACCGCGGCCGGATCGTCGCAGTCGGCACTCCGGCCGAGCTCAAGGCGCGCGTCGGGCCGGATGCCACGCTCGACGACGTCTTCATCAAGCTCGTCGCCGCGACGGGCGAAAGCGAGAGCGAGGGAGGCTATGGCCAAGTCAAACGAGCTCGCCGCGCCGCGCGAGAGCACGGCTGATCAGTCCGTCAACCGCACGCTCGCCAATTTCGCGACGCAGACCTACGCCGTCGCCGCGGCGGAAGTGCAGAAGCTCTATCATGATCCGCTCGAGCTGCTTACCCGGGCGGTGCAGCCGGTCCTGTGGCTGCTGCTCTTCGGCGAGGTGATGGCGCGGGTGCGCGGCGTGGCCCCGGGCAATGTTTCCTACCTCGACTTCCTCGCCGCCGGCATTCTCGCGCAGAGCGCCTTGTTCGTCGCCATCTTCTACGGCATTTCCGCGATCTGGGAGCGCGATCTCGGCGTGCTCCAGCGCTATCTCGTGAGCCCCGCGCCGCGCTCGGCGCTCGTGCTCGGCAAGGCGCTCTCCGCGAGCGTGCGGGCGCTGTCCCAGGCCGTGATCGTCTATCTCCTGGCCCTCCTCATCGGCGTCGCGATCGATCTCAACCCTTTGAACATCCTCGCCGTCGCCGCAATCATCGCACTCGGCTCGGCGCTCTTCTCGACGCTCTCGTTGATCATCGCCTGCATCGTGAAGACGCGGGAGCGCTTCATGGGGATCGGGCAGGTGCTCACCATGCCGATCTTCTTCGCGAGCAACGCCATCTATCCGCTGTCGTTGATGCCGGCGTGGCTGCGCATCGTCTCGCACTTGAACCCGCTCACCTACGAGGTCGATGCGTTGCGCTCGTTGATGCTGAGAGGCGGGGTGTCCGAATACGGCTTGGTCCTCGACTTCGCCGTGCTGCTGGCGGCGACCGCGGCGCTTACGGCCGTCGCCGCCCGGACCTATCCGCGCATGGGAAATTGATTTGTCGGGCGAGAGCAGTTTTACTCTAAGTGGAATCGTCACCCCCTCACCCAGCTCCGGGTAAGGCTCGGCTTTGCCTCGCCAACCCGTCGCAACCCACTCCCCCATCAGGGGGAGAGGGCAGGGTGGTCCAAACCGGTTACATAGGTAACAGAATAGACCGGAGACATGGGTAACAGGTCGACTGGTCGGCAGGGAGG
>JBKQRV010000199.1:0-7331 GCA_052143835.1 Alphaproteobacteria bacterium | reverse complement strand
AGAGTTCACCAACGTGCGCGCCTATTTCCTCATCGCCATAACACTCCTCGCCGCGGTCACGCTCTTCCTCGCCTTTTTCCGCAAGAGGACGAGTCGGAAGGTTTTGACGTTGTGCGCGACCTCGATGATCTCGGCCAATCGCAGCGCGCCCGACCATTTGATTTTTCCGGTCGCGGCGTCGTTTTGACGATAAGGAGCCGCGCTAGGCCGCAGCCTTGACGGCGCCACCGGGCGAACAGGCGTCGGATCATGGCGAACGCGGGGGCTCGGGAAGCATCTGCCGAAGGCGAGAAGGAGCTTGGGCGAACCGCCGACGCGGATTTTTCTCCGCAGCAGCGCCCACACCAGACTGTGCTCCCTCGCCAGAAAGCCGAGCCAAGTCAGGCTGTCCGCGGTGACCCGAAGGTCGGCTGAGCCGACGTGACCTTCGTGGACGCGGATGACGCCATCGTGAATTACAATCGTCGCCTTGCGCTGTTCGTCGCCGGTGAACTCGAAATGATAAGTTGCGCGCAGGTCGCGCGCCTGGTTGGGCTGAAACGCGAAAGGCAAGAGTTGCAGCATCGCGTCGATGCTCCGCGGTCGTAATCCGTTGCCGACGGTCTTGACGGTCTTGTTCTTCCATCTTTTCCTAGCGTACGCCTCGGCGTCCGAGCCTTTCACGACATAAACCGGCTCTTCCTTTTCTTGCAGCGGCTTGACGATTTCCTGAATGTGGCGCGCGCGATCCGCCAGATATGTCCCGATGACGTCTTCGCCGGCGGGACACACCGCCATGCAATAGGCCGCCTTGTAGTTCGCCCCATGGGAGAGGCTCTGCCACATTGAGGCGGTTTCGGGCTCGCTGATGCGGCTGCGATAGTCGAGCGCGTTCTTGCTGTCTACGACCTGCTCGACCCAATCGGTGAAGCCCCCCATGAATTCGCGATAGTTGTGGGTGAAGCAGGCCGAGAAATTGAACCCTCCGTCGGGCGCGATGGCCCCGACGGGACAGGCCGTCACGCAAAGCCGGCACTCCAGACAAGGGTTGTAATCGATCGGCGCGTCATATTCCGTGGCCTCCGCCCCGATCAGCACGGTTCCCAACAGAATGAAGTTGCCGAACTTAGGGTGAATCACGTTGCGATGGATGCCCATGTGGCCGAGCCCGGCGGCGACGGCGACGGTCTTGTGCGATACGATCCATATGCCGCTGGGGAATTGATACATCTCCATCGGAAAGCCCATCGCCGGGCTGACGGCGCGAACGCCCACTGCTTCCAGCCGCTGCACGAGTCGACGACCGACTTCGTTGACCTCTTGGCCCGAATGGTGAAACTCGATGTTGGCGACAGATCGCGCCGGGCTGCGGATCGGCTCCCGGTTCATGCGGACGACGAAGCCCAGCAGTGTCTTGGTCCAAGGGTTGTGATGCAGAAGCTCGTCCCGCTGGGAGTCGAGCGCGGGCCGATTGATCTCCACCAAGCCGGCGTCGTCGGCGCCGCAATCGAAGGCAAGTTGGCGGAGCCAATCGGCGTCGATCCCGTCCTTTTCGTTCTCGACGTGAACGCGGGCAATGGCGCGCATACGCTTGACAGTCGGATGGTCCTCGATGTTCATGGCGCTACCCTCGCGAAACTACGGTCGGCATAACTTGGTCGCTACTAGCGACCTTCGAACGCGGGCTCTGTGTCCGCCATTTGCAGATCCATTCGCTCGTCCGAAGAGGGGTGCGCATGGACGTCGTCTGCTGCTAGTTTGATCCGAAACCACGCGGCGTAGAGCGCAGGAAGGAAGAGCAGGATCAGCACCGTGCCGACCGCCGTGCCACCGATCAGCGTGTAGGCCATCGATCCCCAGAAGACGGAGTGTGTGAGAGGGATGAAGGCCAGCACGGCGGCAATTGCCGTCAGGACCACAGGCCTCGTGCGTTGCACCGTTGCTTCAATGACGGCATGATAGCCGTCGAGGCCGGCCGTACGGTTCTCCTTGATCTGTTCGGTCAGGATTAGCGTATTGCGCATCAGGATACCGGCCAGTCCTATCAGGCCCAGAATGGCGTTGAATCCGAAAGGCTGGTTAAAGGTGAGCAGCATCGGCACGACGCCGACGAGGCCAAGCGGTGCCGTCAGCATGACCATGGACATCGTCGAGAAGGATCGCACCTGCAGCATGATGACGATCAACATGGCGGCTATCATGGCCGGAAAGACTTTTGTCAGCGCGGTGTTGGCCTTGGCAGCCTCCTCGATCGATCCGCCCAATTCGATGCGATAACCGGCCGGAAGGGAAGCGATCAGCGGCTGAAGGGCCGTCATGATCTCCTTGGAAACCTCTGGAGGCTGAGTCGCCTCGTTGATGTCCGAGCGGATCGTGATGACAGGCGTGCGATCGCGGCGCTTCAGGATCGGCTCTTCCAGACGAATTTCCGAATGGCCGATCTGGTCGAGCGGAATCGAGCGGCCATCCCGGCTCATCAGCGAGAAATCCGCCAAACGTGTCGGATCCAGCCGCTCGCCGCCCGCGCTGCGTGCCACGATGGAGACATTGCGGATGTCCTCGCGGACCTGCGTAACGGGGATGCCGGTGAGGAGGAATTGCAGTTGCTGGGCCGCCTCGGCCGGCGAGAGGCCAATGAGGTTCAGTCGATCCTGATCCGGGACGAAGCGGAGCACAGGCGCGCGATTGCCCCAGTCGCGGTTGGCCTGCCGCACGTCCGGGACGCCCCGCATGATGTCGAGGGCCTTCTCGGAAATGCCGTACAAGTGCGCGGGATCAGGTCCCATGACCCGAAACTCGACCGGGAACGGCGTGTAGGGTCCGAACACAAGCTGCGTGACGCGCACATAGGCCTCGGGTGCAAGCCCCTGGGACACCGCCTCTCGGAGCCGGTGCTTCAACGCCTCTCGCGCCTCGGCGTCCGGGGTCAGCACGACGATCTTGGCGAAGGCAGGATCAGGCAGTTCCGGCGCCATCGCGAAGAAGAAGCGCGGAGCGCCCTGACCGATATAGCTCGTGACGATCTTAGCCTCGGGCTGGCTGTCCAGCCAATGTTCGAGCTTCTCGACCGTGGCGGTCGTCGTCTCGATGCTGGCACCTTCCGGCAGGCGAACCTCCACCAGCACTTCGGGGCGGTCGGATGTCGGGAAGAATTGCTGTTTGAGGGAGCCCATGCCGACAACGGAAAGAGCGAAGGCGATGCCAACGATACCGCAGGTTACGAACTTGTGGCGCACGGCAAAGGTGATGAGCCGCCGCAGGCGCCAATAGTTCGGTGTGTCGTAAATAGCGTGGTGACCGCCCGGGATCGGTTTGATCGCGGGCAGCATCTTGACGCCGAGGTAAGGGGTGAAGACCACCGCGACGATCCAGGAGACGATGAGCGCGAACCCCACGACCCAGAAGATGTTGCCGGCGTATTCGCCCGCCGTCGAGCGCGCGAAGCCCACCGGCAGGAACCCGGCGATCGTCACGAGCGTGCCGGACAGCATCGGCGCCGCAGTGTGGCTCCACGCATAGGCCGCCGCCTTGATGCGGTCCATGCCCTCTTCCATTTTCACCACCATCACCTCGATGGCGATGATGGCGTCGTCGACGAGAAGGCCAAGCGCCAGGATGAGGGCGCCGAGAGTGATGCGGTCGAAGAACCGGCCGGTTTCCAGCATAATGAGGAACACGACGGCAAGCGTCAGAGGGACGGCAGCCGCCACGACGATGCCGACGCGCCAGCCGAGGCTGAGCAGGCTCACCAGCAGCACCACGCCGAGCGCCATCGCGAATTTCATCATAAATTCGTCAACCGCCGAGGTGATGTTGACGGCCTGGTCGCTGACCTTGGCGAGCGTCATCCCGAGTGGCAGCGTCTGTGCGATGGCTGCGGACCTTTCCTCCAACGCCTTGCCGAGCGCGAGACCGTCCCAGCCCTCCTGCATGACCGCAGCCAGCACGATGGTGGGCTCCCCCTGGTGTCGGATGAGGTAGGTGGGAGGATCCTCGTAGCCGCGGCGGACCTCGGCGATGTCGGAGAGCTTCAGCGTCCGCCCCGCAGCCACGATCGGCGTGTCGGCGATCGCCTGGACGCTGTCATAGGCGCCCTCGACCCGGATGAAGACCTGCGGCCCTTGGGTGTCAATCGAGCCTGCTGGTGTGACGGTGTTCTGCCGCTGCAAGGCCACAACAATATCTTGTGCCGACATGCCGAGGGTTGCCAGTTTGGCATAGGAAAATTCAACGAATATCTGTTCGGGACGTTCACCGAGGATGTTGATCTTCTTGACGCCCGGCACGTGCAGGAGGTCCTGGCGAATGGTCTCGGCTTGCCTCGCGAGTTCCCGCATCGGCATGCCCCTGGCCTTGAGGGCATAAAGGGCGAAGCTTACGTCCGAATATTCGTCGTTGACGAAGGGTCCGAGCGCGCCGGATGGCAGCTTGCGGGTTTCATCCCCGAGCTTCTTACGGGCCTGGTAGAATTCCTCCTGCACGAGCGATGGCGGTGTGCTGTCCTTCAGCGTAACCGTCATATAGGCGTAACCTGGCCGTGTGGTCGTCTCCACGCGGTCGTACCAGGTCAGCTCCTGAAGCCGCTTCTCCAACGGTTCGGCGACGAGGTCCTGCATCTCGCGCGCCGTCGCGCCCGGCCATACCGTCGTGACCGTCAGGGTCTTGATGGCGAAGGAGGGGTCCTCCGCCCGCCCGAGCATGAGGAAGGCGTAGGCGCCCGCGGCCGCCAGCAGGAGGATGAAGAATAGGGTGACGGCCCGTTCGCGAACGGCGATCGCGGAAAGATTGAGGTTCATCGGTTGCCCCTGCTTTTAGACGCAGTTCTGACGCGAGCGCCGTCTTGCAAAAGATGCGCGCCGAGCGAAACAACCGGATCGCCAAAGCTCAGTCCGGAGATCACGGCGGTTTCGCTGGTCAAACGCACAAGCTTGACGGGCCGAAAGTGTACGGTGGAGGTGGCGCTGTCGAAGACCCAAACGCCGGTCTTCTGGCCGTCATCGAGCACGGCTCCCAGCGGCACTTGGACTTCTGGCCGACTCGCCTGGCTTGCCAACCGAATGGTCACCGTCGCGCCAAGGGGCGCCGCCGAAGCCACACCGTCGAGCACGTAGCGCGCCTCGTAAGTACGGGTCTGAGCATCGGCGGAATCCGATAACTGCCGGAGATGCGCCGTATAGCGGCGCCCATCGCCCCCATACACGCTGGCCTCGGCGACCGAGCCGATCGCTGGCCGCATCGTTTCGGGAAGCGCGACCACCGCTTCGCGGGGGCCGGCCTGTGCAAGCCGAACCACGGTCTGGCCGGCGGAGACGACCTGTCCCGGCTCGCCAAGCGTTTCGACCACCGTTCCATCCGCGTCCGCCACCAGAACGGAATAGGCCGCTTCGTTCTCGGCGACCCGTGCTTCGGCTTCGGCGGCGGCGAGTTGCGCCTTGGCTGTATCCGACGCGGCTTTCGCCTGCTCATAACTCTGTCGGGAGACCCATGCGTTGCCCACCAACTTGGCGTATCGCCGCTCATTCGCGTCCGTCTGAATGGCAGAGGCGCGCGCCGCGGCGACGGCGTTACGCTTCGCCGTGAGCGCATGGCGAAGGTCGGTTTCGTCGATCCGCATCAGCGGCTGACCGGCTTTGACCTGCTGCCCGGCATTCACAAGCCGTTCCACGATCTTACCGGCGACGCGAAAGCCGAGATTGCTCTGCACCCTCGCCCCTATGACGCCCGTGAAGCCGCGTTCGGATCCGGTCACCCGCGCTGCCGTCTCCAGTCTGACGATCGGAGGTTCCTGCCTCGGGTCGCTCACGGCAGAGGCTTCCTGCGTGCGAAGTGCGACGAATGCGGTCGCCACTACCGCCGCCGCGATCAGGATGCCCCCCAACACAATGATGGGTCTTCTCTTTTTCATGTCCGTCTCCCCACCAAAAATAGATTGCGTTCGAACTCTATATGAGATAGATTTGGAATGCAATCTAAAAATGGAGGTCGGCAATGCGGGTGAGTCGCATTCAGGCCGCGGAAAACCGCGAAGCTGTAATCAATGTGGCAAGTCGCCTTTTTCGGGAGCGCGGCTTTGACGGCATCGGCCTTAAGGATCTGATGAAGGGCGCCGGGCTGACCCAAGGCGCCTTTTACAAGCAGTTCGCGTCAAAGGAGGACTTGGCTGCGCAGGCGTCCAGGCGGGCCTTGGAGAGCGCCTTCAACCGATGGTCGGCCGCGACTGCGGCGAAACCTGAGGATCCGCTTGGCGCGGTGATGGCGTTCTACCTCAGCATGGGCCATCGCGAAGAAAAGATGGAGGGTTGCCCAATCGTGGCGCTCGGCTCAGATGCCGCCAGACAGGGCAGCGACGTGAAGGCGTCATTCGAAGCCGGCATCAAGGCGCATCTCGAAGTCCTCGGCCGCTTGATTGCCGAGACCAACGACTCGGAGCCCAAGGGCAAGGCCATGGCCATTCTCTCGACGATGGTTGGTGCGCTGACGCTATCGCGCGTCGTCAACGACCCCGATCTCGCTCAGGCCTTTCTCGAGACGGCAGCCCAACAGATTCGCGAAGCCGCCGTCGCTTGAAAGGACGGCGATTGTCGCTCTTGTTAGGCTGCGTTTCATTGGTGTCAAATGCTTTCGCTCCTCCTCACTTCCTGTTGCAGCGACCGCTACTGAGGCAGCAGGCGCGCGCGGAGGAGTTCTGGCTTTGCTCGACCATACATTGTGCGTTTGAGCGCTTTGCTCCAAGGCTCAGTGATCGCATTTCTCACGGCGTCGATGTCTCTCTGCACCGTGCGAGCGAACGTTGCATCGCATAGAGGCCCGAATGCTGGGCGTCTTTCAGCCAGACGCCGAGCTTGCCAACGCTCTTGCTTTTGAGCATGCCCCTAAATCGCATGGCGAGTTGACGCATTGCCGCGAACTTTGGCCAGTCCTCTTTCAGCGCATCGACTTTCGCAGCCTGATTGGCGGTCAACAGTCCACGCGGCTTGATGCAGAGCGCCGCAGCCACAATCGGCGAGATCGAGCGTCCGGTCGAGGTATCAAGAGGCTGTGGCCTCGGAGCAATCGGCGCAGTCCTTGTCGCTTTGCGTTTTGGATTACGCCATTTCGCTAAACGCCGTTCGAGGTATGAGAAACTCCCTGTGTAACCGCGCGCTTTGATTTCTTGGAATAGGCGCCGGCCGCGCACGCAGCCTTCACGCCCTCGGCGCGCGCGGCGCTCAAGAGCTCCTCGACCGCCGGCGCGATCGGCACGCCCTTGATGCCTGTCCAATAGAATCCATGCGGGAAGGCATTGGACGCATTGCTCGCTTCCCGGAACAGGGTCATCACGCTCTCATCGCGGCCGCTGAAACCAACGACGA
>JBKQRV010000198.1:0-17633 GCA_052143835.1 Alphaproteobacteria bacterium | reverse complement strand
AGGAGGAGCAGTACGGCAACCGCACGATCGCCTGCGATCTCACGAACCCCGACTTCCTGAAGCTCGCAGAGGCGTTCGGCGTCGCCGGCTTCCGCGCGCGCGACGGGCGCGAGCTCGAGCGCGCCCTGGGCGAGGCCCTGGCCCTCGGCAAGCCCGCCCTCGTCCACGTCCCGTGCGGCGCGATGCCGAGCCCGTGGGACATGATCCTCATGCCGCGGGTGCGCGGCTAAATGGCATCTTGATTCAATATCCTGGCCATACCAAATAATAATGGTGGTAGAATTTCCCTCGTTCGCAGCGCCGGCGAGGCGCTTGCCTCTCAAGAGGCCCGTCCAAAGGACCACCGCCATGCCCCACACCGCCATTTCACGCCTCGCGCGAGTTTTCGGCCGCCTTGGCCTGGCTCTCATGCTGGCCTGCGGCGTGCTCTTCCTCGCCCTTCCTGCACAAGCGCAGAGGCATGGAGGGGGCGGCTTTCATGGCGGCGGCGGCTGGCACGGCGGCGGCTGGCGCGGCGGCTATTGCTGCGGCCTGGGCTTCGGCTTCTGGGGCTGGCCCTATTACCCGTACCCCTATTATCCAGACTACTACGGCTACCCCGACTATTATCCGCCCGTAGCGCCGGCCACGGTCGTCCCGCAGGCTCCGGCGACGGCGGCGCCGGCGCAGTCCATGTGGTACTATTGCGACAGCTCCAAGGCCTATTACCCCTACGTGCAATCCTGCAGCACGGCTTGGCGCCAGGTCCCGGCGACCCCGCCCAAGCAATAGCGCGGGGGCCCATCTCCTCGCGATAGCGGCGGCGCGCCGGCTGCCCTTACGCGCGCGCGCCTGAGGGCGGCAGCGCCCGGATCTTCTCGAGCACCGGCAAGATGTAGGTGCGGAAGCGCGCCGGGTTCTCGCTCATCGGGAAATGCCCGACCTCCTTCATGATGGCGACCTCCACACCCGGTATCCGTGCCGCCGTGCGCAAGGTGTCGGCCGGCTCGCAGGAGAAATCATACTCGCCGGTCAAGAGGAAGAGCGGGCAGCGCCTTGTGTCGATGCGGCCGATGCGGTCGCGCAAGTCGGCGTCCACGCGGTAGAAATAGAGATCTCCCTTGAACACGCCGGGACCGCCTTGCATGTAGTGCCAGAGCGTCTCATGGCGGAAGGGCGCGGGGCTTTGAGGTGCGATGAGTCCTGAGACGAGTGCCGCGCACACCCTGCCGCCATGCACGTCGGGCCGGTCGAGCCAATCCGTGTCGTACCAGGGTGACTGGAAGTCGGCGGCCTCGAGGCCGATAAGGGCGCGGAACTCGGCCGCGTGCTCGATCGCGAGATGGAGCACCAGGCGGCCGCCGATGGAGCAGCCCATCACGACCGGCCGCTCGAGCTCGAGTGCCTGGCAGAAGGCCCGCACGATCTCGGCGTAGCCCGCCGTGGTGAGGCGGTACTCCGCACTCTCCCATCCGTCGGGCGGATGGGATTTGCCGTGCCACGGCATGTCGAAGGCCAGCACGCGATAGTGTCGGGTGACCTCCGCGTCGCACATGAGGTGCCGCCACTGCCGCCCGTCGGCACCCGCCGTATGCAGGCAGACGAGCGGTATGCCGGCGCCGCTTTCCTCGAAATAGACGCGGTGCGGGCGCCCGCCGATCTCGATCTTCGCATAACGGCCGAGGATGGGCTCGATCTCGGCGCTCATCTCTGCTCTCCCTCGAAGAGGCGGCGGGGGAGTGCCAACAGGTCCTTGAAATACTGCAGGTTCGCCATCAGCGGGTAAAGGTCGCCCTCGAGCCTCGCTTCGCCCCGCTTGGTGAGCGCGAAGAGGTCGTGCCAGCCGGGCTCGGGGAGCGGCCGCCAGAACGCGAGCCAGGCGGGCGCTGGAGCGCGCACGGCGAAGCGCCACGGGCGCATCAGCTGCGGGCCGCGCTCGAGTGCCGCGAGCCGCCCGGCGGCGATCGACGCGAAGAAGGGCGCGGCGCCGATCTCGCAGAGACACTCCGTCGTGAGATGCCGCCCGCGGCGCGCCAGTCCTTCGTCCGCGTCGGCAAGCTCGCGAAGTCGCGCGAAGGCTGCGGCGGCCCGTACGTCGACGCCGCTCTCCTCGCCTTTGCCGCGGGTGCTGCCACGCTCGTTGTCGCTCTTCATGTCGCTCGGGCCTCCTTGAGCGGTCGCTCGGGACCGCATTCCGTTCTCCCCATCATGCGCCCTTATTCGAGCGCTTTTCCGGCGCCGACGCGAGGCCCGATTTCGCTGGGTAGGGTGGGAACACAGCCCCCCTTCAGCGCCTGCTAAACGCCGCCACCAGCTCGAGATGCGGCGCTAATGCGCTTGGCATTGCTCGAACCATGGGTTGCGGATAAGATTAAAATTCAACCAAATTGTGCGGCATTCCATGGCGAACGGATCCATTGAAGACCTCCTCAAGGCCGAAAACGAGTCGAGCGGGAATGCCCGCGCGACCTGGATGGTTTTCATCTTGTTGGGGGCCTATCTCGCGGTGACAGTAGGCGCCACGACTTACGAGCAATTGCTCTTGGGGGCGACGATCGAGTTGCCGCTTCTCGGGGTACGGCTGCCGCTCAAAGCCTTTTATCAAGTAGTGCCGGGCCTGTTCGTGCTTATGCATTTTTATACGATGGTACAGCTTTATCTATTGTCGCGGACGTTACATCTGTTGAATGCGGAAATCGAGAACTCCGGGATTCTACGGAGCGAGCGCGGACAGCTTCGCACCCGCGTCGACAGTTTTATCATATCGCAGCTCATCTCGGGGCAGACCCAGGATTGGCTCCCTCGACATTTCGTGCGGTTCGCCACCTGGATCACATTGCTGGCGGCACCGGTCGTGCTGCTCTTGGCGTTCCAGCTACAATTTCTCGCGTATCACGATATTTTGACAACGTGGATCGATCGGATCACGCTCATCGTGGACCTGATCCTGATCTGGTTGCTCTGGCCTGCCATACTCCATCCGAGCGGACGCTTCGGAGGGGCGGTTTTCGCCTTGATCCGATGGCTGGCCGTCCAACTATGG
Source organism: Alphaproteobacteria bacterium (assembly GCA_052143835.1). Classification (GTDB taxonomy): domain Bacteria; phylum Pseudomonadota; class Alphaproteobacteria; order JACZXZ01; family JACZXZ01; genus DASPPM01. The sequence goes on along the minus strand of JBKQRV010000198.1, from coordinate 14,611 downwards.
TATACCCCTAGGCAAATACTGGCGGCAATTCGGTTCGCCCGCGTAAACGTATGGCGAATCCCCTCGCTACAGGAGCTATGGGAATACATCTGGGAATACATCAGTGCTTACCGCGCACTGCGCGACAGTTTCGGAGTTGTTTGCGAGCGCATGCTGGGGCTCGTCGCCCTCGTCGCGATTTGTGGCGGCGCCGTCCTGTTTTCCCTGTTCGTGGCAACAATCCCAGGAGAGGAAATCGAGACGCTACTCGTGCGCAACACGGACGATTTGCCGTCAAGCAGCCTGCCCCCGAGCTGTAAATCCCAAGGCGACCAATACGGCACGCAGTCGCAGCAGCCGGCTGTGGCTGGCGGTTCGGCTCCGACAGCGAGCACCGCCAGCGCTTCCTTCATTGCATGGATATGGGACCGCGCGACCGGAAACTCGGTGTCGCGCCTGCTTGCCTGCCTTTTTGAGCCTAAAACCTGGACTCACCGGACCGCGCAGATGACACCGTTATCGCCGGACCCGATTCACCCCTGGCCTGGGCAAGCCTGGTGGCCGACGGCCATCCTATTCGAGGGGGCCTTCGATCCGGTACGCAGCGGCGTCAAGAGTTGGTTCGCGCGCAATATCGTGCTCATCGACGCCAATCTCATCGGCGCAGACAGCGAAAAACTTGACAAGGTCCAACGCACGATTGTCTTGCGGGGTCGGGACTTGCGCAACGCGGTTTTGGACGGCGCCGATCTGCGCAAGGCAGACCTGACCGGCGCGCGGCTTGGCGGCGCAAGCCTCCTTAGAACGCGCCTCAGTTCCGCCAATTTGGCAGACGCCGACCTCGCGAAAGCGAAACTCGAATACACAGAGCTTCAGAATGCGCATCTCGAACGCACGCGGTTGAAAGGCGTAAATCTCGGTCATGCGCAACTGCAGGGCGCGAACCTCACAGACGCGCAGCTGCAGGACGCAGATCTCACTTCAGCGCAGCTCGATGGCGCCATTCTCGATCGAGCACAGCTACAGGGCGCATATCTCAACTTCGCGGCGCTGACGGGCGCACACCTCTTCTTCGCGCACCTCCAGGGCGCGGAACTCGTCTTAGCGCGCCTCGAGGGCGCGAAGCTCAACTCAGCGAAATTGGAAGGCGCAGTTCTCGAACTGGCGAATTTGGAGGGCGCTAGTCTCGATCAGGCGCAGCTGCAAGGTGCAGATCTCCACGCTGCGGCGCTGCAGGCCGCGCAACTCATCTTCGCGCATCTCGAGGGCACGGATCTCAGCTCCGCGCGGCTTGAGGGCGCGGATCTCAGCTCGGCGGACCTCGATGGCGCAGATCTCAGGGATGCACAGTTGCAAGCGGCCTCCCTGCGCTCTGCCCACTTGTGGCGCGCGCTTGCCCCTGAACAAGCCGACAATTTCAAGCTCACAGACCTACGTGGCATCGACAGCTCGGCGCTGAATCAGCGCGCACTCGAGGGTTCGATTTTTCAGTGGGTCTCCTCCGTTCCGCCGGGGCCCCGCCGCGAAAACGCGCAAAAGAGGCTCTCGAGGCTCACTTCAGCCCTCCGGTCGGATGAGGACGAGGCGCTCGCTGCACCGTGGAAGAAGACGGCGGCGCGAGGTTGGGACGAGGCCCGAGACGATCCGTCGCTTGCCGATTTCCTCGCAAAGCTGGGATGCACTGCAGAATTTGCACCTTATCTAGCGCGCGGACTCCTATCGCGAGTCCACAGAGAGTTTTTCATAGAGGGCTTTGATACACATCTAATTAGGGCCTATATAACCCGGTTGGCGGCCTATTTACTAGCGAGCAAATGCGCCGGTGCGAAGGGTCTGAGCGAGGAGGAGAGGACACTACTCGAAGTTCTCGCTGGACCCTCGCCCCCGGTTGGCAGCGCCTGCGTAACCGCCCCCTCGTCGCAGGTCAAACCACCCCGTCGTCACCGCTCCCACCCCCCTCAGCGCCGGCTGAACGCCGCCACCAGCTCGAGGTGCGGCGACCACAGGAACTGATCCACCGGCTGGATCCAGTCGAGGCGATAGCCGCCGCCCAAGAGGGTGCGGGCGTCGCGCGCGAAGGTCGCGGGATTGCAGGAAACGGCGGCGACGCGCGCGAGCTTGCTTGCGGCGAGTGCCGCCGCCTGGGCCTTGGCCCCCGCGCGCGGCGGATCGAGGATCGCCCCTTGCGCGCGGCCGAGCTCTTGGGGCTCGAGGGGCCGGCGCTCGAGGTCGCGCGTCTCGACCGAAAGACTGAGCCGTCCCGCGGACGCGCGCGCCGCAGCCGCGAGCGCCTCCGTGAGCGGCTTCTCTCGCTCGACCGCGAGCACTTGCCGTCCCGCGGCGGCGAGCGGCAGGCCGAAGGTGCCGCAGCCCGCATAAAGATCGGCGATGCGGCGGGCCTCTCCCAGCGCCTCAATGACGCCACGCCGCAGCACCGCCTCGCCCTCGCGGGTCGCCTGCAGGAAGGCGCCAGGCGGCAGCACCGTCGCGACCTCGCCGAAGACCACGCGCACGGGCCGGCGCTCGATCAGGACCTCGACTCCGCTGCCCTTGGAATGGCGCCTGGCTATCCGTGCGAGATCATGCGCCTCGGCAAAGCCCGCGAGGCGCTCGCGGCGCTTGAGGCCGAGGGCGGCGTCGCTCAAGAGCAGCAGGTCGAGACCGCTGTCGCTCTCCGTCACCAGTGCTTCCACGCGGGCACCTGGCTCGAGGAGTGCGGACAGAAGCTCGTTGAGCGGCGCCAGAAGCGCCACGATGGCGGGTCGCGCCACGGGGCATTCGACCAGCGGGATGACCTCGTGGCTCAAGCGCGCGTTGAAGCCGAGGACGAGATCGTCCTTGCGGCGCACCGCGCTGAATTGGGCGCGGCGCCGGCTCGCGGTCGGGGTCACGAAGAGCGGGCGGATCTCGCACCCCTCGAGCCGCTGGCGGGCGAGCGACTTGGCGAGGAGCTCGAGCTTCCACGCGCGGTAATGCTCGCCATCGAGATGCTGGAGGGCGCAGCCGCCGCAGCTGCCGAAATGGCGGCAGGCCGGACGCACGCGCCCCGCTCCCTCGGCAAGGAGTGCTATGACGCGACCGGCGTAACCGTCAGGGCGCGGCTCGCCCAAGCGGACGCGCACGCGATCGCCGGGCAGCGTGAAAGGCACGTAGAGCCGCTTCCCGCCTTCGAGCCTCGCGATGCCGTCGCCGCGCGCGCCGATCTCCTCGATCGCGACCTCAAGCTCGAGCCTCATGCCGGCTTGTCCTCGAGGCGGGCCGCAATGAGGAACTCCTTGTTGCCGTCCGTTCCTTCGATCGGACTCGCGACGATGCCGAGCACGGTCCAGCCCGGCCGCGCCGCGATGAAACGGCGGATGCGCTCGCACACCTCCTGATGCAACCGCGCGTCGCGCACCACCCCGCCCTTCCCCACTTGTCCGGGCCCCACCTCGAACTGGGGCTTGATGAGGGCGACGAGGAAGGCGCCGGGGGCGGCGAGCGCCAACGGGGCCGGCAGCAGCGTCTCGAGGCCGATGAAGCTCGCATCGCAGACAATGAGTGCCACCGGCTCGGGAACCTCCTTGCTGCCGAGGTAGCGCGCGTTCACGCGCTCGAGCACCGTGACGCGCGCATCCCGGCGCAGCTTCCAGGCGAGCTGGCCGTGGCCCACGTCGACGGCATAGACGCGCGCGGCCCCTCGCGCGAGGAGCACGTCGGTGAAGCCGCCCGTGGAGGCGCCGATGTCGAGAGAGACGAGGCCGCTCGGATCGATGCCGAAGCGATCGAGTGCCGCCGCGAGCTTGAGCCCGCCGCGCGAGACCCAGGGATGATCTTGCCCGCGCAGCGTGAGCGGAAGATCGGCCGAGACGAGCGCTCCCGCCTTCTCTAGCCTGCGCTCGCCGCTATAGACGAGGCCCGCCATGACGAGTGCCTGCGCGCGGCTGCGGCTCTCGGCAAGCCCACGTGCCACGAGCAGCTGATCGAGGCGGGTCTTGGTCGTGCGCTCGGGCATATGTTCACCCAACCTCCCATACGGACGTTGGTGACGCCGAAGGGCCCTCACCCTTCCCATCGCTTTGCGATGGGCCCCTTCCCTCTCCCTCTGAAGAGGGAGAGGGAATTGTCGCCCGCACATACGAATTGCCCTCTCCCCCTTCAGGGGGAGAGGGTCGGGGTGAGGGGGAAAGCGCCTACGCCCGGATCAGCTTCTCGGCCTGCTCCTGGCCGAGTGCTGCAAGCGCGTGAGCGACGATGTGCTTGGCATTGAGCCCGGCCTTGTCGTACTGCCGATCCGGCTTGTCGTGGTCCATCACCACGCTCGGCATATAGAGCGGGCGGAATTTGAGCCGCCCCTGATCGAGCAGGCCGGCGTGCGCGAGGACATGCATCACATGGCTGGCGAAGCCGCCGATCGTGGCCTCCTCGACGGTGATGAGCACCTGGTGCTCGGCGGCCAAGCGGCGCACCAGCTGCTCGTCGAGCGGCCTCATGAATCGCGCATCGGCGACGGTGGTCGAGAGTCCCCGCGCCGAAAGCTCGTCGGCCGCCTTGAGCGCCTCCTGCAGGCGCGTGCCGTAGGAGAGGATGGCGACGACGGAGCCCTCGCGCACGATGCGGCCCTTGCCGATCTCGAGCGGGGTGCCCTCCTCGGGCAGCTGGACGCCGATCCCTTCTCCGCGCGGATAGCGCATGGCGCTCGGCCGATCGTCGATCTGAGCGAGCGTCGCCACCATATGCACGAGCTCCGCCTCATCCGCCGGCGCCATCAGCACGAAATCTGGCAGGCAGCCGAGATAGCTCAGGTCGAAAGCGCCGTGGTGGGTCTGCCCGTCGGCGCCGACATAGCCGGCGCGGTCGAGCACGAAACGCACGGGCAGGCGCTGGATCGACACGTCGTGCACGACCTGGTCGTAGGCGCGCTGCAGGAAGGTCGAGTAGATGGCGCAGAACGGCTTGATGCCCTCGGTGGCCAGCCCCGCCGCGAAGGTGACGCCGTGCTGCTCGGCGATGCCGACATCGAAGGCGCGCTCGGGGAAGCGCTCGGCGAAGATGTTGACGCCCGTGCCGGACGGCATGGCGGCGGTGATGGCGACGATGCGCTCGTCCTTCTCCGCCTCCTTCACCAGCGCATTGCCGAACACCTTGGTGTAAGCGGGCGCATTCGTGACGGACTTCTCCTGCTTGCCGGTGACGACGTCGAACTTGACGACGCCGTGGTACTTGTCGGCGGACGCCTCGGCCGGCGCGTAGCCCTTGCCCTTCTGGGTCACCACATGGATGAGGATCGGCCCCTCGTCCTCCGCATCGCGCACGTTCTTGAGCACGGGCAGCAGGTGGTCGAGGTTGTGGCCGTCGATGGGGCCGACGTAGAAGAAGCCGAGCTCCTCGAAGAGCGTTCCGCCGGTGACGAGGACGCGCGCGTATTCCTCGGCGCGCCGCGCCGCATTCCCCAGCGAGCGGGGAAAGCGCTTGGTGATCTCCTTGCCGAGATGGCGCAGCGAGCGGTAGGGCTTGGAGGAGACGAGGCGCGCCAAATAGGCGCTCATCGCACCCACGGGAGGTGCGATCGACATGTCGTTGTCGTTGAGGATCACGATGAGCCGGCGCTTGAGCGCGCCGGCGTTGTTCATCGCCTCATAGGCCATGCCCGCGCTCATGGCCCCGTCGCCGATCACGCTCACGACGTTGAAATGCTTGCCCATGAGGTCGCGCGCCACCGCCATGCCGAGACCGGACGAGATCGAGGTCGAGCTGTGGGCGGCGCCGAAGGGGTCGTAGACGCTCTCCGCGCGGCGCGTGAAGCCCGAGAGCCCGCCTCCTTGGCGCAGCGTGCGGATGCGGTCGCGCCGGCCGGTGAGAATCTTGTGGGGATAGGCCTGGTGGCCCACGTCCCAGATCAGTTTGTCCTCGGGGGTGTTGAAGACGTGGTGGATGGCGACGGTGAGCTCGACCACGCCGAGCCCGGCGCCGAGATGCCCGCCGGTGACCGAGACGGCGTCGATCGTCTCCTGGCGCAGCTCCTTGGCGAGCTCCTTGAGCTGATCGACCGTGAAATTTCTCAGATCGTGCGGCTCTTTCACCTGATCGAGCATCGGCGTGTTGGTTTTGCTCGTCACCTTCTCCTCCCCTACGCCCGCCGCGCGATCACGAAACGGGCGAGTTCGGCTAGAGGTTCCGCTTTTTCGCCAAAAATAGCAAGGCTGGAAACCGCGCGCTGGACCAGCCTTTGCGCCTCTTTGCGAGCATTTTCAATGCCTAAGAGAGAAACAAAGGTGGCCTTTCCAAGGGCCGCATCCTTGCCGACCTTCTTGCCGACTTCGGCTTCGCTGCCCTCGGCATCGAGGAGATCGTCGGCGATCTGAAAGGCGAGGCCCAGATCGTCCGCGTAGGCGAGGAGGGCCTGGCGCGGGCCTTGCGAAGCCTTGCCGAGGATGGCGCCGGCCTCGCAACTGAAGGCGAAGAGGGCACCCGTCTTCATGCGCTGAAGGCGCTTGATCTCGTCAAGCGCGAGGCTGCGCGTCTCGGCCTCGACGTCGCACATCTGTCCGCCCACCATGCCCTCGGCACCCGCGGCCTTGGCGAGGGCTGAGACGAGGGCCACGCGCACGGCGGCCTCGGGATGGGTCGCCTCGGCCGCCAGCACCTCGAAGGCGAGCGTCAAGAGGCCATCGCCCGCGAGGATCGCCGTCGCCTCGTCGAACTCGATGTGGCAGGTCGGCCGCCCGCGGCGCAGCTCGTCGTCGTCCATGGCGGGAAGATCGTCGTGCACGAGCGAGTAGCAGTGGACGAGCTCGACGGCTGCGGCGGCACGGGCGGCCCAGGGCTCGGGCACGCCGAAAAGTTTCGCCCCCTGGATGACGAGGAAGGGCCTGAGCCGCTTGCCCCCGCCGAGCGTCGCATAGCGCATGGCGGCGAAGACGCGCGCCTCGGGTCCGCCGTCCTTGGGCAGGACATGAGCGAGGGTCGCCTCCACGACCGCGGCCGAGGCGGCCAAGGCAGCGTCGAATGCGCGCAAGCTGATCCCCTCAGTTGACGTCGGCCGGCTCGAGGCCGGCGGGTCCCTCCGGGCTGAGCACGATCTTGTCGACCTTGGCGCGCGCCTCGGCGAGCTTCGCCTCGCAATGGCGCTTCAATGCCGCCCCCCTTGCATAGGCCTTGATCGCCTCCTCGAGCTTGCCCTTGCCCTCCTCGAGCTGGCGCACGATGGCCTCGAGCTCGGCGAGCGCGTCCTCGAAGCTGAGCTTCGCGATGTCGGCCGGAATCGGGCTGTCGACCATGCCAATCCCTTCGCCTATCCCTTCAATCAGGCGCCGGACTATAGTCAGCCGCGCGCGGCTCGGCAAGAAGGCCCGGAATGCGGTTGTAGGTCAGTTTCACCTCATCCTTCGAGACGGCCGCTCCGCGGCCTCCCCCGGGCACTTCGTCCCGGGGGTGAAAGCCAAGCTGCAAGTCCTCATCCTAAAGAGCGTCGCGCTTGCGACGCGTCTCGAAGGATGAGGACTTGGGCAACGTGACTCACTACCCGGAAGGCCGGCGCCGGCATCGCGCAGCTCCTTGCCCGGTGAGGCCCGCTTGGCTTGCGTACGACTCACGCCGCCATCAGCGCATCGACATGTGCTGCGACCGAGTTCGCGAGCGCGCGCAAGTCGTAGCCGCCCTCGAGCGAGGAGACGACCCGGCGCTTGGCGTGGCGCTCGGCGAGCTCGCAGAGCTTGCGCGTCACCCAGGCGTAATCCTCCTCGACAAGGTTCAAGGAGGCGAGCGGGTCGCGCAAGTGCGCATCGAAGCCCGCCGAGATGAGCACGAGCTCGGGCTTGAACGCGTCCAATGCGGGCAGCACCTGGCGCTCGACCGCGGCATGGAACTCGGCTGAGCCCGAGAAGGGGGCCAAGGGGACGTTCACGATGTTGTTGGCGACGCCGCGCTCGTGGGCCTGGCCGGTGCCGGGATAAAGCGGCCACTGATGGGTCGAGGCATAGAAAAAGTCGGGGTCCGCCTCGAAGGCGGCCTGGGTGCCGTTGCCGTGATGGACGTCGAAATCGACGACGGCGACGCGCTGCAAGCCGTGCACGGCGCGGGCGTGGGCGGCACCAACCGCCACGTTGTTGAAGAGGCAGAAGCCCATCGCGTGCTCGGGCTCGGCGTGGTGGCCGGGCGGGCGCACCGCACAGAAGGCGTTCGTCGCCTCGCCCTCCACCACCGCATCGACCGCGGCGCAGACGGCACCGGCCGCCCTCAGCGCCGCCTCGCCCGAGCCCGGCGAGACGATGGTGTCGGCATCGAGGCCGGCCCAGCCCTCCTTGGGAATCTGCTCCAGCACCCAGTCGATGTAGCGCGCGCCATGAACACGGGCGATCTCGGCCTTCCCGGCGCGCGGCGCCTCGCGCCGCTCGAGCGCTTGGAAGGCCTCGCGCTCGAGGGCGGCATGGATGGCGCGCAAGCGGTCCGGCCGCTCGGGGTGATGGGGGCCGGGGTCGTGCGCGAGAAAAGCCGGATGGGTGTAAAGCAGCGTCGGCATGACGATCCCTCGGCGGCAGCTCGAGCCAACAATGTCCGGCCGGCACCGGCTTGTCACCAAGAATTGCGCGCGCGCCGGCCACGCGCAGCACCTCCGCCCCCTGCTTCCCCTGGCGAAGCGCCCGCACCGGAGGCTATAAGGGCGCCATGGAGTGCGATTTCCTCATCGTCGGTGCCGGCATTGCCGGAGCCTCTGCCGGCTACGAGCTCGCCGCGCGCGGACGCGTCATCCTCCTCGAGCGCGAGAGCCAGCCCGGCTATCACTCGACCGGGCGTTCCGCCGCCATGTACATCGAGAGCTACGGCAATGCGCCCGTGCGCGCGATCACCGCGGCGAGCCGCGCCTTTCTCGAGCATCCGCCCGTGGGCTTTGCCGGCTCCCCCCTGCTCTCGCCGCGCGGGGTGCTCTACCTCGCGCGCAAGGACCAGATGGCCAAGCTCGAGCGCGAATACGCCGAGCTCAAGAAGGATGCGCCGGGCCTGAGGCGGCTTGCGAAAAAGGATGCGCTGGCGCTCTTCCCGCTCATCCACTCCGATTACGTGGAAGCGGCACTCTTCGATGCCGATGCCATGGACATGGACGTGAACGCCGTCCACCAGGGCTTCCTCAAGGGCCTCAAGGCGCGCGGCGGACAAGTGGCGACGTCGGCCGAGCTCACCGCGGCCGAGCGCAAGGGCGGCCTGTGGCATGTGCGCACCCCGGCCGGAGACTTTACCGCTCCCGTGCTGATCAACGCGGCCGGAGCCTGGGCCGACGTGCTTGCCGCGCGCATCGGCGCCAAGCCCATCGCGATCGTGCCCAAGCGGCGCACGGCCTTCATCTTCGACCCGCCGCAGGGCGCCAGGATCGAAGCCTGGCCGGTCGCCGCCGACATGGACGAGCAGTTCTATTTCAAGCCCGAAGCCGGCAAGTTCCTCGGCTCGCCCGCGGACGAGACCCCGGTCGAGCCGCAGGACATCCAGCCCGAGGAGCTCGACATCGCGATTGCGGCCGACCGCATCGAGAAGGCGATCACCTTCAAGATCTCGCGCATAGAGCGGCGCTGGGCGGGCCTCAGGAGCTTCGTCAAGGACAAGACGCCGGTGGTCGGCTTCGCGCCCGATGCCGAAGGCTTCTTCTGGTGCGCCGGCCAAGGCGGCTACGGCATCCAGACCTCGCCGGCAATGGGCCGTATCGCGGCGGCGCTGGCGCAAGGCAAAGCGCTCCCTGCCGACGTGGCGGCACGCGGGGTCACCGAGGCGCAGCTGGCGCCGGGCAGATAGCGGACGACGGACGAGCGTCGTCCCTCACTCCGCCTTCCGGATATGAAAGACATAGACCTCGCCCTCTTGACGCGAGGCGAGAAGCGTATCGCCCGTGGTCTCGCAGAAGGCGCGGAAGTCCTTGAGCGCACCCGGATCGGTCGCGAGCACCTCGAGCACGTCGCCCGCCGCAAGCTCCTTCATCGCGCGCCGCGCCTTGAGCACGGGAAGCGGGCACTTCAGTCCCTTGGTATCGAGCGTTCGCTTGGGCGTCATAGGCGTCATCTTAGCAAGCGCGGGCGGCGGAAGACAACGCGCGTCGGCGAATGCGGCATCCATGATCTTGCCTCCGCCGGTAGTGGTACAGTTTGAAATCCTAGCCCCTTCGCGGCCACTCCCATCGTGACCGGAAGGCAGCTTAACGGGAACCGGTTTCCCTGCTAGAGTGGGTTTATAACCAAACAGGGAGGTGACCTATGAGAGCGAAGTACAAAACGTTGCTACCGGTTTTGCTCGGGGTTGCCATGTTGATTTCTGCCGTCAGTGGTGCTGCGGCTCAGAACTTGAAAGGCCAGATCGTCGGAACGTGGACGCTGGTTTCCATTCAGATAACGACGGACGGGAAGACGAGCAATCAATTCGGCCCTCATCCATTGGGCCAATTCATGTTCGATTCCAGCGGGCACTTCTCGACGAATACTCTGAATCCCGACCTGCCCAAATTCGCTTCCAACAACCGCGCAACCGGCACGCCTGAAGAAAACAAAGCTGTCGTGCAGGGTAGCATCGCTACCTTTGGCACGTACGCAATCAATCCAGACGGCTCAGTGACCTTTCACTACATCGGCGCTAGCTTCCCGAATTGGATTGGGACTGACCAGAAACGTATGATCGTAATCAGCGGAGACCAGATGAAATACACCAATCCAGGAGCCTCGGTCGGTGGGACGGCAGTACTTGTTTTTAAACGCGCCAAGTAGCCCACGATCAAGGCCGTTTTCTCATTAGCAAGAGGCCGCCAACCGAAGCGGCCTCTTTCATTTCAAACTGTACCACTACCCTTCCGCCGCAAGCGTTGCTGCGATAGCAATGGCGAGCGCCGTGCACGCGATGGTACGATCTCGCGATGGTGAGGCTCACGATCCGCGTTGATCTTTCGCCGACGAGTGCCGTCGGTCCGGGTAAGATCCGCCTGCTTGAGCTGATCGAGGAGACGGGCTCGATCTCTGCCGCGGGCCGTGCCATGGATATGTCCTACCGCCGCGCCTGGCTTTTGGTCGACGAGCTCAATCGCCTGTTCAAAGAGCGCGTCACCACGACCAGGCTCGGCGGCAAGACGGGTGGCGGTGCGGCGCTTACGACGTTCGGACGCAAGCTCGTAAGGGAATATCGCGCGCTCGAGCGCGAGGCCCACGCCGCGCTGTCGCGGCGTCTCGCCGCACTGGGGGCGGCGATCGCAAGTCCCAGACGGCGACGGCGGCGCCGTGCAGGAAGATAAGCCGGCGTTTTCCTCTTGACGGCGACCTGGAAGCGGCTTTCCCTTGCCTGGCTATCGCTATATTCTAACAAATATAGCCTGCTCTGACGCCCCTCGGGCCGAAGCGGAGAGAAAAATGAGCGAAGGGTCACGCTTGCATCGCCGGTCGTCGCCCCGCAGGCGGCTTCATTTCATTCCTTTTATTCTCGCGGCCGCGCTTGCCTTGTCGACGGCATCCGCCCCGGCCGAGAGCCGCGACGTGCTGATCTTTGCCGCGGCCAGCCTCAAGAACGCGCTTGACGACGTCGCCGCCCAATACCGGCACGAGACGGGCAAGCAGGCGACAATCTCCTACGGCGCGAGCTCGGCGCTCGCCAAGCAGATCGAGGCCGGCGCGCCGGCCGACATCTTCATCTCGGCCGACCTCGACTGGATGGACTATCTCGCCAAGAAGAAGCTGATCGAGCCCAAGAGCCGCAAGAGCCTTCTCGGCAACGCGCTCGTAATGGTCGCCCCCAAGGACAGCGCCGTCGAATTGAAGATCGCACCCGGCTTTCCGTTGGCCGAGCTTTTGGCGGGCGGCAAGCTCGCCATGGCCGACACGAGTGCCGTGCCGGCGGGCAAGTACGGCAAGACCGCACTCGAGAAGCTCGGCGTCTGGGCCGCGGTCGAGCACTCGATCGCCCAGGCTGAGAACGTGCGCGCGGCCCTCCTCCTCGTCGCCCGCAAGGAGGCACCCCTCGGCATCGTCTATCGCACCGATGCCGCGGCCGAGCCCGACGTCAAGGTGGTGGGAGTATTCCCGGACGACAGCCATCCGCCCATCGTCTATCCGGCGGCCCTCGTCGCCGGCTCGACCAGCGCCGATGCCGCGGCCTTCCTCGCCTATATCGAGTCGGCGAAAGCGCGGCCGCTGTTCGAGCGACAGGGCTTCACCGTGCTCGAGTAAAACGGAAATTGGAGACTGCTCGTGGAGCCATCACCTTTCCTCAACTTCTCGCCGACCGAGCTGACCGCGATCCGCTTGAGTCTGAAGGTGGCACTCTCTGCGGTCGCGACCAGCCTGCCCCTTGGCGTGCTCGTGGCCGTCATTTTGGCGCGCGGGCGTTTTTGGGGACGCCAGCTGCTCGACGTCCTCGTCCATCTCCCGCTCATCCTGCCGCCCGTGGTCACCGGCTACGTTCTTCTGCTTCTCTTCGGCCGCAACGGCCCGCTCGGGCGGCTCCTCGCCGATAGTCTCGGCATCGTCTTCGCCTTCCGCTGGACGGGTGCAGCGCTTGCCTCGGCCGTGATGGGCTTTCCGCTCATGGTCCGCGCCATCCGCCTCTCCGTGGAGGCGGTCGATCGCAAGCTCGAGGACGCCGCCGGCACGCTGGGCGCTGCCCCGGCGTGGGTCTTCCTGACCGTGACCCTTCCCCTCGTTCTGCCGGGCATCATTGCCGGCGCCATTCTGGGCTTCGCCCGCAGCATGGGCGAATTCGGCGCCACCATTACCTTCGTCTCGAACATCCCCGGCGAGACGCAAACGCTGCCGACCGCCATCTATGTCCTGACCCAAGTGCCGGGCGGCGACGCCGCCGCGCTGAGGCTCACCGTCGTCTCGGTGCTGCTCTCGACCGCGGCCCTGTTCGCCTCCGAATTCGCAAGCCGGCGTGTGGCACGCCGCGTGGCCGGGCTATGAGCCTCGAGGTCGACATCCGCCGGCGGCTCGGGGATTTCACCCTCGAGGCCCGCTTCGCGACCGACGGCAGGCTCACGGCCCTTTTCGGCCGCTCGGGTGCCGGCAAGACCACGCTGGTGAATCTGATCGCGGGGCTGCTTCGGCCGGACCGCGGACGCATCGTCGTGGATGGCCGGGTCCTGGTCGACACCGATCGCGGCATCCATGTGCCCAAACATCGCCGCCGCATCGGCTACATCTTCCAGGAGAGCCGGCTCTTCCCCCATTTGACGGTGCGCCAGAATCTGCTTTACGGCCGCTGGTTCACGCCCGCCGCCGCGCGGCGCGAGGAGCTCGACCGCGTCGTCGCCCTGCTCGGCATCGCCCCGTTCCTCGAGCGCGGACCGGCGCTCCTTTCAGGCGGCGAGCGCCAGCGGGTGGCGATCGGCCGCGCCTTGCTCGCGAGCCCGCGCCTCCTGCTCATGGACGAGCCGCTCGCCTCGCTCGACGAGGGGTTGAAGGCGGAGATCCTGCCTTACATCGAGCGCCTGCGCGACGAGCTCCAAGTGCCCATCGTCTACGTCAGCCATTCGATCCCCGAGGTGACGCGCCTTGCCACCACCATGGTGCTGCTCTCCCACGGTACGGTCGCCGCCGTCGGCCAGGTCGCGGAGATCATGGGCAGGGTCGACCTCTTCCCCCTGACCGGCCGCTACGAGGCGGGTGCGGTGCTCGAGATGCGGGTGGCCGCGCACGACGAGCGCTATGAGCTGACCACGCTCAAGGCGAGCGTGGGCGAATTGCGCGTGCCGCGCATCGCGCTTGCGGTCGGAGCGCCGCTCCGCGTCCACATCCGCGCGCGCGACGTGGTGCTCGGCATCGCTCCGCCCGAGGGATTGAGCGCGCTCAACGTGCTCGCCGGACGCATCGCCGAGCTCGGCCCGCTCGACGGCCCCATCGTCGACGTGCGCGTGGCACTCGACGGCGAATCGCTGCTTGCGCGCGTCACGCGCCTCACCATCGATCGCTTGGCACTTGCCCCCGGCCGCCCGGTCTTCGCCATCATCAAGAGCATCGCACTCGACCGCCGCAGCCTCGGCAAGGTCCAGCCCGCTTCAGAGAAGATCGACGTCGACGAGATCACGCTCTGACGGCGCGGCGAGGCGTGGCGCCTTTTCGCGAGAGAGAAGCCGACCTATATTCCCGCCCAAGCATGTGCGCCGCAACGGAGGAGATCATGGACAAGATCAAGCCGCTTTTCACCGCGACGGCGACCGCAACCGGCGGCCGCAACGGACATACCTCGACGAGCGACGGGGTGGTTTCCGCCGATCTCTCGGTGCCGAAGGCGATGGGCGGCCCGGGCAAGCCGGGGACGGCCACGCCCGAGCATCTCTTCGCCGCCGGCTACGCGGCTTGCTTCGGGGGTGCCCTCGATTTCGTCGCCAAGCAGCAGAAAAAGGATGCCGCCAAGGCGAAGATCACCTGCGCGGTCTCGATCGGTCCGCGCGAGGGCGGGGGGTTCGGGCTCGCGGTCAAGCTGCGCGCCGAGGACAAGAGCCTCGCCCAGGCCGAGCTCGCGGCCCTCGTCAAGGAGGCGCATGAAAAGATCTGTCCCTACTCCCACGCGACGCGCGGCAACGTCGACGTGCAGTTCGAGGTCGTCGGCGCCTAGCGCGGGTCCTCGCACAGCGAGCGCCACCCCCACCCCACCCTCCCCCTTCGAGGGGGAGGGGGAAACTTTTGATGGCACT
>JBKQRV010000197.1:0-8178 GCA_052143835.1 Alphaproteobacteria bacterium | reverse complement strand
CCACCCCTCCGGCAGCATCCGCTTCAAGGGCGAGGAGCTCCTCGGCGCCCCGGGTGCGGTGATGAGCCGCATCCGCGGCAACCGCATCGCCATGATCGTCCAGGAGCCGATGACGGCCTTGAACCCGCTGCACAGGGTCGAGCGCCAGGTCGCCGAGGTGCTGTCCTTGCACAAGGGCCTGCCGCCGGAGGCGGCGCGCCGGCGCGTGCTCGAGCTTCTCGAGCTCGTCGGCATCCGCGAGGCGGCCTCGCGGCTCAACGCCTTTCCCCACGAGCTTTCGGGCGGCCAGCGCCAGCGCGTCATGATCGCGATGGCGCTCGCCAACGAGCCGGACATCTTGATCGCGGACGAGCCCACGACGGCGCTCGACGTCACCATCCAGGCGCAGATCCTGGCCCTCCTGAAACGCCTGCAGAAGCAGATGGGGATGGCGATCATCCTCATCACCCACGATCTCACCATCGTGCGCAATTTCGCCGACAAGGTCGCGGTGATGAATGCCGGGCGCTTCGTCGAGAGCGGCACCGTGGCGCAGGTGTTCAGGGAGCCGCGTCACGCCTACACGCGCCACCTGCTCGCGGCCGAGCCCAAGGGCCGCCCGCCCGCCGCCGCCGCTGATGCGCCGCCGATCATCGCCACGGAGGACTTGCGCGTCTGGTTCCCCGTGCGCGCCGGCGTGCTGCGCGGCATCAAGGGCTTCATCAAGGCCGTCGACGGCGTCAGTCTCACGCTGCGCGAGGGGCACACGACGGGCGTGGTCGGCGAGTCGGGCTCCGGCAAGACGACGCTCGGCCTGGCCCTCTTGCGCCTGCAGCCGCCCGAGGCGCTGCGCGACGCCTCTGGCGCCGTGCACCCCCCGCCCATCACCTTCGCCGGGCGGCGCATCGAGGCGCTGCCCGCGCGCGTGCTGCGCCCCTTGCGGCGCGATATGCAGATCGTCTTCCAGGACCCCTTCGACAGCCTGAGCCCGCGGCTCACCATCGACGAGATCGTGGGCGAGGGGCTCGCCGTGCACCGCATCGGCTCGGGCGCGCGCGAGCGCGAGGAGATGATCGTGGCGGCGCTCCGCGAGGTCGGGCTCGACCCCGACACGCGGCATCGCTATCCCCACGAGTTCTCCGGCGGCCAGCGCCAGCGCGTCGCCATCGCGCGCGCGATGGTGCTCACGCCGCGCTTCGTCGTGCTCGACGAGCCGACCTCGGCCCTCGACATGTCGGTGCAGGCGCAGATCGTCGATCTCCTGCGCGAGCTGCAGCAGAAGCACAAGCTCGCCTACCTCTTCATCAGTCACGACCTGCGCGTGATCCGCGCCATGGCGGACGAGGTCATCGTCATGCGCGCGGGCGAGGTCGTCGAGCAGGGCCCGGCCGAGCGCATCTTCGAAGCGCCGCAGCACCCCTACACCAAGGCGCTCATGGCCGCCGCCTTCCATCTGGAAGCGATCGAGACCGGCGTGGTAAGCGTGTAGCCTCGCAGTCCGGAAGTTCGTCGCACTCGAAGATAACCGTCATTGCGAGCGTAGCGAAGCAATCCAGGCGTCTGGTGTGAAACCCATTCTAGATTGCTTCGTTTCCCTTCGGGCGCCTCGCAATGACGAGTGTTTTTCTGATGTCGTGAATTTTGGAACCGGTACACTAGCGCGCGCAGCAAGCGAGGATTCCCCACACATGGCCCTTCTCTTCAAGTCCGACAGCGATCGCATCGAGTGGTGGCGGCGCGAGCTCGGCGCGCGCATGCCCGAGGTCGAGGTGCGGCCCTGGCCCGAGGTGGGCGACCCCAAGGACATCGAGTTCGCGCTGGTGTGGAACATGCCGCGGGGTGCCCTCGCGCGCTTCCCCAACCTGCGCGTCATCTTCTCCCTCGGCGCTGGCGTCGATCACCTCTTCGCCGACCCCGAGCTGCCGAAGCAGGTGCCGATCTGCCGCGCGGTCGACGAATTCCTGACCCAGCGCATGAACGAGTACGTGGCGCTTCACGTCCTGCGCTACCACCGCCGCCAGCCCGAGCTCGAGGAGCTGCAGCGCCGCGGCGAATGGAAGGAGCTCTACACGCCGACCGCCTCCGAGCGCGGGGTCGGCATCATGGGGCTCGGAGCACTAGGTGCCAATGCGGCAAAGACGCTCGCGGGCCTCGGCTTCAAGGTGGCGGGCTGGAGCCGCACGGAAAAGCGGCTCGAAGGTGTCGAGAGCTTCCACGGTCCGGCGGGCCTCGCCCCCTTCCTCGCACGGAGCGAGATCCTCGTCTGCCTCCTGCCGCTCACGGATGCCACCGAGGGCATCCTCTCGGGCGCGCTCTTCGCCGGCCTGCCCAAGGGTGCCGCCGTCATCAACGCGGCGCGCGGCAAGCATCTCGTCGAGGCCGACCTGCTCGCAGCACTTGCCTCGGGCCAACTCGCCTACGCGGCCCTCGACGTCTACCAAACGGAGCCGCTGCCGCCCGAGCATCCCTTCTGGCGCCATCCGCGCATCACCATCAGCCCCCACATCGCCAGCATCACCGACCCGCGCACCACGGCCGCCCTCGTCGCCGAGAACGTGCGGCGCTACCGCGCGGGCGAGCCGTTGCTCTACACCGTCGACGCGGCGCTCGGGTATTAGGGTCTGTAGACATTTTTTCCGGTTTGTCATTCCGGATCGCGCAAGCCCAGGCATAGATTCCACCCGGCCCCTCACGCGCCGTCGGGCCAAGCCGCCGCGGCGTTGTCTCTTGACCGCGGTTCTGATTGGATATACATGTGGCCTTATGTATATCTACGGAGGATTCCATGTTGGTCGCCAAATGGGGCAACAGCCTAGCCATCCGCCTGCCCGCTGCCGTGGTCGAAGCGCTGAAGCTGAAAGAGGGCGATGATATCGAGATCTATGTCGCTGACGCCCGCGAGTTGGGCGTGTCGCGCAAGCCCGGCCGCGAAGAGCTGCTGAGGCGCCTTCGCGCTTTCCGGGGACGCCTTCCCGCCGACTTCAAGTTTGACCGGGACGAGGCGAATGCCCGGTAGCTTTTTCGACACCAGCGTTTTGCAGTACATCGCGTCCGCAGACGCAGCGAAGGCCGACCGGGCGGAGAAGATCATCGGCGATGGCGGCATAATCAGCGTGCAGGTGCTGAACGAGATCACCCACGTCGCCCGCCGCAAGATGGGCATGTCATGGACGGAGACGCACGCGTTTCTGTTCATGATTCGCGCCTTGCTGCCGGTCCGGCCCCTCACCATCGAAAGCCACGAAACCGGACTTTCCCTGGCCCAGCGTTACGGCCTGTCGACCTATGACGCCATGATCGCCGCCTCGGCCCTTCTAGCCGACGCCGATATCCTTTGGTCCGAGGACATGCAGGACGGGATGGTGCTCGATGGCCGGCTGCGCATCGTCAATCCATTCCGCGTGGTGCGTTGACCAAGGATAAGAGGAGCAAGGATGCGTGGCCCGCCTAAGTCCGGTCCTTGCCGGATTACCGGCACCGCGCATCGCTGCCTTACATCGGCCGACGTTTTGTCCGCTTCTCGCCGAAGCGCTCCGCAATCATGGCGAAGAGTGCCCGCATGGCGAGCCCCTCCCCGCCCTCGGGCCGGCCGGGGCGCGCTTTCGCGTTCCAGGCGTAGCTGTCGATATGGGCCCAGGGGGTGCGCGGGCTCACGAACTCCTCGAGGAAGAGGGCGGCGATGACCGAGCCGGCAAAGCTGCCGTCGGAGATGTTGTTGATGTCGGCGGTCTTGCTCTCGAGCAGGCGGCGATAAGGGCGCCAAAGCGGCAGACGCCAGAGCGGGTCCTCCTCGGCCTCGCCGTGGCGCAAGAGCTCGTTAGCTAGCCTGTCGTCGTTCGAGAAGAGGGCGGGCAGCTCGGGGCCGAGGGCCACGCGCGCGGCACCCGTGAGGGTCGCGCAATCGAGGATCATGGCCGGCCGCTCGGAATCCGCCTCCGCGAGCGCGTCGGCGAGCACGAGCCGGCCCTCGGCGTCGGTGTTGCCGATCTCGACCGTGATCCCCTTGCGGCTCTTGACCACGTCGAGCGGCCGCATGGCGTTGCCGGAGACGCTATTCTCGACCGCCGGGATGAGGAGGCGCAGGCGCACGGGAAGCCCGGCCGCCATCACCATGGAGGCGAGCCCGAGCATGGTCGCGGCCCCGCCCATGTCCTTCTTCATGATGAGCATGCCGCTTGCGGGCTTGAGGTCGAGCCCGCCCGAATCGAAGCACACGCCCTTGCCGACGAGCGTCAGCTTGGCTGCCGACTTGTCGCCCCACACGAGGTCGATGAGGCGCGGCGCGCGCGCCGACGCGCGCCCGACCGCGTAGATGAGCGGGTAGTTCCGTGCCAAGAGACGCTCGCCCTCGATCACCTCGATCTTGGCCCGATGACGGCGCGCGAGCGCGCCTGCGGCGTCGGCGAGCTCGCCCGGGCCCATGTCCGAGGCGGGCGTGTTGATGAGGTCGCGGGCGAGGAAGATGCCGTCCGCGGCGCGCTCGACCGCGGCCCGGTCGGCAGCCTTGGGCCAGGCTAATGCTGCGAGCGGCTTGGTCTCCTTGCGGTAGCGCGCGAAGCGATAGGTGCCGAGCGCCCAGCCGAGCGCCGCCTTGGTCGCCGCCTGGGTGCCGAGGGCCGCATCGACGCGGTAGACGCCCGGAGGCAGGCTTTGCGGCAATGCCGCCAAGGCCCACAGCTCGTCATGCCCCTCGCAGCCGACGAGGACGCGGGCGAGCTTGCCCGCCTTCCCGGGGACGAGGCAGAGCTCGCCCGGCTTGGCCGCGAAGCCGGTCGACTCCACCCAACCGCGCAAGGCGGCGCCGGGACCGGCGAGCCAACCCTTGAGTTCCGTCTTGACCAGGGGGGTGATGGGCAGCGCCTCGCGCGGGGCTGCGGCCACAAGATATCTCGGCATCGGGTTCCTCGTCTCTATGGAGGAGCTGAACTGCGTCGTCAGGCATAGCATGGAGCGGAAGGTGCTGCTTGGAAAGCTCCGCTCACTGATTTGTGCACGAACCCTTGCGCGACCCGGCGCCATCGCCTAGACCGCTCACTCGTCCTTTCGAGAGGAAGCGCCATGGCCGACATCGCCATCGTCATCGGAAACAAGAACACCTCGTCCTGGTCGCTGCGCGGCTGGCTCGCGCTCAAGGCCACGGGGGTCGCTTTCGAGGAGATCCTCGTGCCGTTGCACCGGCCGGAGACCAAGGCCGAGATTCTGCGCCACGGCGGGGGCCCGACCGTCCCCATCCTCAAGCACAAGGGTACGGTCGTGTGGGAGACGCTCGCGATCTGCGAGTTCCTCGCCGAGAGCTATCCCGCGGCCCGGCTCTGGCCCGAGGACGCCGCTGCCCGCGCGCTCGCGCGCTCGGTCTCGGCCGAGATGCATGCGGGCTTCGCGGCCCTGCGCGCGAACATGTCGATGGACATGCGGGCTCGCAAGCCGGGGCAAGGCATGGCCGACGGTGTCGAGAGCAACATCGACCGCATCTCTGCGATCTGGCACCAATGCCGCGAGCGCTACGGCGAGCGCGGACCCTATCTCTTCGGCAGCTTCAGCGCGGCCGATGCCATGTTCGCGCCCGTGGTGAGCCGCTTCGTGACCTACGCGCCGAGGCTCGATGCGCTCGCGGCGGCCTATCGCGACGCCCTCTGGCGCTTGCCGGCAATGCAGGAGTGGTACGAGGGAGCCAAGCGCGAGACCTAGGACCAGGACTCCGGGCGCCCGGCACACCCCCCCCCCACGCTCGAATTTGCGATAGCCGGCACAAGACGCCGGCGGTCTCATTTGAGCATGCCGGCCTCGCGGTAGAAGCGCTCGGCCCCGGGGTGGAGCGGAATCGCCAAGCCGTCGAGCGCCGTCTCGAGGCGAATCTGTCTGCCCTCCGGATGGCCGAGATCGAGGAGGCGCCGCGTGCTCTTCTCCCACAGCGCCTTGGTGACGCCATAGACGAGGCCGTCATCGAGCTCGGCCGAAGTTACCCACACGGCGCCCACGCTCACCGCATCGGTGCTCGGCACGCCCTTGTAGGTCTCGGCCGGAATCTGCACCACCCCGAAGAAGGGGTGGGTCTGGCGCAACTTGGGGAGCGCTGCGGGGTCCACGGGAAGCAGGCGGATGGGCAGCGCCTCGGCAAGGCCCGCGATGGTCGAATTTGGCCAGCTTGCGACCAGGAAGAAGGCGTCGATGCGGCCTTCGCGCAAGGCATCGCTCGCGGCCCCCGGCTTCAAGAAGACGACGTGGACGTCCTTGCGCCGCACCTTGTACGCGGCGAGAAAGGCCTCGGCATCGATGAGGGTGCCCGAGCCCTCCTCGCCCACGGAGACGCGCTTGCCCTTGAGCTGCGCGATCGAGGCAATGTCCGAATCGGCGCGCACCACGACGTGCACGGCCTCGCGGAAGAGGCCGGCGATCGCGCGCAGCTTGGTCATCGGCGTCTTGACGAAAGAGCCGAGGCCGTAGAAGGCGGCGTAGGCGAGGTCGGCCTGGGCGAGGCCGGATTCGAGCTCGCCCGCCTCGATGTGGGCGAGGTTCTCGAGCGAGCCCGCGGTCGATTGCGCGACCGCGATCAGCCCCGGCACGCCGCAGCTGCCGCCCTTGTCGCAGGGCCGCGCACCCGGCGGGCTCGAGATCGCGCTCGCGATCACGCCGCCGATGGGGAAATAGGTGCCGCCCGAGGCGCCCGTGCCGATGCGGAAGAAATGCAGCGCCTGCGCCTGGCTGCTCTCCTCGGCAGCCCACGAGGGGACGCCATCGGCCAGGACGAAAACAGCGATGACACCGGCCAGAAGTGCTAAGCGGGCGCCGCGGAAAGACAAACCCATCGCCGGTCTCCGAGAGCAGCCGCCCATTAATAGCGTGCTACGACCGCCAATCAAAGCAAGCAACGTCGAGCGGCGCGAGAATCTCGCGCGCTAGCCGCCGTCGCGGAGGGCGAGGAGGCGAACGGCAGCACGCCACAGGCGCCAGGCGTCGGCAAGGTCGCCGGGCGTGAGGCTGGCGTGCGCGAGGCGGTCCAGGAGATAGAGATGAGCGCGCGGCCCGAGGGCCTTGGCAAGCGCGATACTCTCGCTATAGGGCACGATCGCGTCGTCGCGGCCGTGGATGAGCAGTGCCTGGCCATGGAACCCCGCGAGGTCCTTGTCGGCAAGGTCGAGGGCCGCGATCTCGGCCTGGATGCGCTCGGGCAGCGTGGCGATGAGTGCTGGCACCCGCAGCGGGTCGCGATTGTCGAGGAGCGCCATCACCGCGCGGCCCTGGGGGCCGAGGCTCTCTTCGAGGCCGCTTACGTCGGCGTCGAGATTGGCGAGCTTCTGCCGGGCGATGGCCTCGAGACGCCCGCGATCGGGGTAGCTGTCGAGCCGGCTCGCGTTCGCCAGCACGAAGACCCACTTGCCATAGGCGTTCGGCCGGCCGAGCTGCCAAGGGGCACCCGCCTCCTTGCGCCAATAGCCGGTGGTGAAGAAAGTCAGGACGCTGGTGGCGTCGTAATAGCCGCCGAGGCTTACGAGAAAGCCGACTCGATCGCGGAGCCGCGGCTCGAGGGCGGCGAGGATCGCGGGCCCGACGCCATAGGAGACCGCGGCGATGCCGAGCGGCCCCGCACCATGCGGCAGGCTCGAGAGATATTCCGCGGCATCGGCGATCTCGCCGATGTCCTCGCTGCCGACGTGCAGCACCTTGGGTCCCGGGAGGTCCGGCACCAGCACGAGGAAGCCGTGCGCGGCGAGCCCGCGCGCGAAACTGACGAGGCGGGGATCGTCCTTGCCCGTCTCGGCCGCACCCGGGACGAGGAGCAGGGCCGCGCGCGCGCGCTCAGGCGGACGGTAGAGATCACCCGTCTCGCCCGCACCTCCCGACCGCCAGCTTACGGACGCCGGCGCAAGCAGCGGCACCTCGTCCCGCGCCAGCTCAAAGAGCAAGGCTGCGGCCTCGATTGCCCGCGGCAGATGGAGGGCGAGGCCCGCCGCGACGAGGGCTGCCAGCGCGGCCAGGATCAAAGCGCCGCGGCGGAGCGCAATCATCTCCTCACCCTGCTCGCTTCGCTCGCTTCCCTCTCCTCCTCAAGGAGGAGAGGGATGAATTAAGAGGCTCGGGGTGAGGAGGCCTTCGCACCTGCTACGACTTCGGCTTTTCCTTGGGCTCGATGAGGTCGGAGAATTTCTTCTCGAGATTGACGAGATCGCTGGAAGCGAGCCCGAACGCCCAGTCCTTGCC
>JBKQRV010000196.1:0-31955 GCA_052143835.1 Alphaproteobacteria bacterium | reverse complement strand
ACACCCAACCCCTTTCCGCTGGACCAAGTCTGCCGATGACATTCTTGCTGCCATCAACCGCTTCTGCCTGCGAACCCTCGCTGTTCACTCCCAGGATTGGCGTAGAACTTCAGAATCGGGACACTAGTCAAACGGCGCCAACCGTGGTGGAGTGCCGCCAGCTTCACCGCGGCCGGGGCGGCCGTGTCTCATAGGCGATCTTCCTTGGAAGCGTGAATGTCATGGAACAGCGGATGAACGGTGCCGAAAGCCTCGTGCGCACGCTCGTGGCCGGCGGCGTCGATGTCTCCTTCACCAATCCCGGCACCTCGGAAATGCATTTCGTCGCGGCCCTCGACAAGGTCGACGGCATGCGCTCGGTGCTTTGCCTCTTCGAGGGCGTCGCGACCGGAGCCGCCGACGGCTACGGCCGCATGGCGGGAAAGCCGGCCTCGACCCTTCTGCATCTCGGCCCCGGGCTCGGCAACGGCATCGCCAACCTCCACAACGCCAAGCGAGCGTTAACACCCCTCGTCAACATCGTCGGCGAGCACGCGACCTATCACCGCGCCTATGACGCGCCCTTGACCTCCGACATCGAGGGGCTGGCACGGCCGGTCTCCGGTTGGGTGCGCACCGCGACCGATGCGCGGACCGTCGCCGCGGACGGTGCTGCGGCGATCGCGGCGGCACGCACTCCGCCCGGCCAGGTCGCCACCTTGGTCCTCCCCGCCGATACCGCGTGGAACGAGGCGAACGGCGTGGCGCCGCTCCCGCCCGTGCCGGCGGCACGGCCGGTCGCGGATACGGCGATCGACGCCGCCGCACGCATCCTCAAGCGCGGCGAGACGACGATGATCCTCTTGGGCGGCAACGCACTCCGCGAGGAGGGGCTCGCCCTTGCCGGCCGCATCGCGAGCAAGACCGGCGCGCGCCTGATGGCGCCGACCTCGAACGCGCGCATCGCGCGGGGAGCCGGCCGCGTCGCCGTCGAGCGCGTTCCGTATCCGGTCGATCATGCACTTGCCGCACTCAAGGACGTGCAGCATTTGATCCTCGTCGGCGCGCGCACGCCGACCGCCTTTTTCGGCTATCCCGGCAAGCCCAGCCTCGTCATTCCTCCAGGATGCGACGTGCAGACGCTCGCGACCGCGGAGCAGGATCTGATCGCGGCACTCGCCGCACTCGCGGATGCGCTGCACGCACCCCGCGATGCCAGCAACGTCCCGCCCGTGGAGCGGCCGCAGATCCCGCGCGGCGGGGCCGTAACGCCCGAGGCGCTCGCGGCGATGCTGGGAGCGCTGCTTCCGGAAGGTGCGATCGTGTGCGACGAGTCCGTCACCACCGGACGCGGCTTCTTTCCGATGACCCGCGCGGCACCGCCGCACGATTGGCTGCAGATCACGGGAGGTGCCATCGGCCTCGGCATGCCGCTCGCAACCGGGGCCGCCGTGGCCTGCCCCGAGCGCAAGGTTGTCAACCTCGAGGCCGACGGCAGCGGCATGTATACGCTGCAGGCCCTGTGGACCCAGGCGCGCGAGCGCCTCGACGTCTTGACGCTCGTCTGGTCGAACCGCACTTACGCCATCCTGCGTCACGAGCTCGCGCAAGTGGGTGCGGGCAATCCCGGCCGCAAGGCGCTCGACATGCTGAGCCTCGGCAATCCCGAGCTCGACTGGGTGCGGCTCGCGGGCGGTATGGGGGTCGAGGGCAGACGGGCCGCGACCATGGACGAGCTCGTGCATGCCTTCCGCGCCGGCCTCCAGGCGAAGGGACCGTTCCTCATCGAGGTCGTGCTCTAGCGGGGCCGCGATTTCGTCAGTATTCTCCTCTTTTGCCGCCGCCCGCCTCGACGGCTAGGTGCGCCCGCTCCGCGCCTTCATGACGCGAGTGCGGATCGCGAGGCGATGACAAGGGGGGACAAACGATGAAGACCTTGACGGATGTCGTGGTTCCGGCGCGCGACGGCGGGGCCTGGGTGGTCAGGAAGGGCCAGCATATTCGCGTCAGCGAGGTCCAAGGCGGGGCCATCGGCGACTTCGTTTGCTTCAACGCGAACAATCTCAGGGAGCGCTTGAGCCAGGCGCGCACGAAGTGCAATCAGGGCCGGCTCTTGATCACCACGGGCAACCATCTCTACAGCCGCGACAACAACGCGCTCTTGACCGTCGCCGAGGACACCTACGGCATCCACGACATGCAATACGGAATGTGCAGCGCCTGGGTGTTCGCCAACTTCAGGGACAAGGACTACCGCGGCTTCAAGGCGGGCGCCATGCACGTCGGCGGTCCCCTCGGCTTGCCGCCCTTCGGCTGTTACGAGGTGCTGCAGAAGGCGCTCAAGCCGTGGGCGATCGAGCCGGAAAATATCCCCGAGCCTCTCAATCTCTTTCAGACCCTCGAGTACGATTTCTCGAATTATACCTTCAAGCTGATCGACGGCCGCAGCAAGCCGGGCGACTACATCGACTTCGTCGCGCGCATGGATACGCTTTGCGGCTTGAGCGCCTGTCCCGCGATGGGACGGCCGCTCAAGGTGCAGATCTATGACGCGTGAGGATGGAGGCACCGCCGGCGCGCCGCACCTCAGCGACCCCTCCCCTTTCCCTCTCCCGTCTTGAAGCGCGCGCGCACGTCATCGCGTAAGTCGCGATGGAGGTAATGCGCGCCGAGGACGGTGAGGGCACAGATGAGAATGCCCGAGGCGCGCTTCTCGTCGCGGTGGCGGCTCGCGGCCGCCCGCTCCTGCCAGCACCATTCCTTGACCGGGCGGTCATGCCCCACGCAGGTATAGACGATCGAGCCCGGCGGCCGCGCGAGGCCGCCGAGTGAGGTGAGCGCCTGCCACACCGCGTTTCCCGCCTCGATCTGGGCATCGGCGCGGCCCGGCTCGGCGTTGCCGCTGCCGTCGACCTTGAGCTCGAGCGGGGCCGCATGGAGGCGCTCTAGGCCGGCAACGGCGAAATCGCGGCGAAACTGGTGCGCCGCCTTGAGGCTCGCGCCGTCGATGGTGCCGTCGCGCGCCATGCGGATCCAGCGGTCGGCTATTCGCTGGGGGCGGCTGTCCGGCCCGCTCTCGTCGAAGGGTGCGCGCGGTAGGTCGAGGACCTCGTCGTGCCGCCTGCGCTCCGCCGTGGCGCGCACCGGCGTGCCCTCCTCCTCGGTGCGGCGCTCCGCCATCTCGTGCTTGCGGCTCGCCGCCAGCATCTGACGGCGCGCGCGCGCCGTCGACTTCAATCGCGCCTTGAGAAGCTGCGGGGCGGCGCGCCATTCCTCGGTCACCTCGACCACTTCCGCGATCTCCTCGCCAGCGGCGAGGCGGAAGAGCCTGATGCGCTCGCCCTCGCGCCATTCGAAAAAGCCGGGCATGTCGAGGCGCGGCTCGGCAAGGAGCGGAAGGCCGCCCTCGTCGCGGCCGACGATGATCGCGGCAAGCCCCATGCGCCCGCCCCGGCGTCGGCACCCTGCGGCCACACCACTTCGGCAGTCCACATCGAGGCTCATCTGCGCATTACCTCTACTCTAGAAGTCACTTGGCGAGCGCGCGCTCCGAGCGGGCGGGCGACATCGGAAAAGGCGCGGGAGGGCGGCCGGGGAGGTCGAACCGCCGCTCCCGCTACGGGCGCGAGCTTGGGCGATGGGGGGCACCTCGCGACCCGATGGCTGGATGAGTGGGATGCTTGGGCTCACTGGACACGGCGCGACAAAAAGCGAGCGGCTCGCTGGGATCACGCGTAGACGATACGAAATGTATCGCTAAATGTCAATACCTATCGTATCGTACAGGGCCATTGCGCATCGCTACAATTTGTATCGATGGCGCAATATCCCCATGACCGGCTCCGCGAGGCGCGCGAGCGTGCCGGCTACCCGACGGCCGCGGCCTTCGCGAAGACCCACGAGCTCACGGAAAGCACCTACCGCAGCCACGAGAACGGCTCGCGCGGCCTGAGCATGGCGGCGGCCCGCCTTTATGCCGAGCTCCTCGGCGTGCCCTGGACCTGGCTTATGGCGGGCGAGCCGGCTGCGAGTTCCGGCGACAAGGCTGGCGAGCGCGGCGCCGAGGGGACTGCGGCGCCGCAGCCGGCGCCGCCGCCCTTGCGGCCGCGCGTCGACATCGAGGTGCTCTCCGCCATCCTCGAGCGGGTGGAGGCCAATCTCGCGCGCCGGCGCCGCAAGATGAGCCCGCTCCACAAGGCCGAGCTCATCGCAAACAGCTACGCCCTCGTCGAAGAGTTCGGGCTCGAGGCCGCCACCCGCGAGTTGCGCAGCGGGCTTCGCGTACGCTCGCGCTCCCACGCCAAGAGCGCCTGAAAAACCCCAAAACCGCCCTCCGCCCAAGCTGCGATGCGCCCTAGCCAGGGTCGCGCGCTGGCGTGAGCCGGGCACGCCGAGCCGTGCCCCGAAGGTGCCGCAAATCTCGGAGATAGTGGGGCTTTTTCTTCACCATTGCGGGAGAAAATGGGTCTTGACGCAATCCTCACGTGTATACTAGCTTCGCGGATCCCCCGAGGTAGTGGGGGTGGGCTGCGTACAACAGCCCACCAGCGCGGCGTCCCCCGCGCTCAACACCAGACGCTGCCCACTCGCCGGGCTACCCCAGCGGGTGCAGCCTAGCACAGGCATGTCATGGGGATCATGGGCGGGGAAGCAAAGGTCCGGCTGGCGCTCGCGGCGCAAACCATCGAGAGCCCCGAGGATCGCCGCCGCGCCCAGGCGATCCAAGCCTTCAAGCACGCCATCGATGCGCTGTTCGAGGCGGAATCGGCCGAGCGCGCAATTCCCCCGGTGAAGGAGCTCTTCGCGATCGCCCATCGGCCATCGCTGAGATTGGCAACCCTGCACGGCCGCGTGCTGTCGCCTGGACTTGCGCTCGGCCATGCCGGAGCGGGCCTCAGCACACCGACGCTGCGCGCCTTCCCTAGGCTGCCGGGCAAAGCGGGCCCGCGCGGAGAAGCCTGCCACGCCGAGGCCGCCCCCGCGCGCCTCGTCATCTCGCGCTGATCGCCGCGACCGCCGCCCGCCCGCACCAGCGATGCGAGCTCTTGTTGCGCGATGCGCTTCGTATTGACAGAGAGTGATGCGTTATGTATCGTCCCCGAGTCCGTCGCCCCTGCCTCAGACTAGGAGATGTCGCCCATCTGCCTCCCTAGCATCTCAGCCGATCTTCTCCCGCCGGCATCGGCACCCGCCCCCGCCGAGGTTGCGGCAGCGCCCCGTACCTATCACGCCGAGCTCATCGAGGGGCGCGGCTACCGGGCCACGCTCGTCATCGAGGCGACATCTCCGCGCGCCGCCGCGGGCGAGGCCGCACGCTACGCGGCCACATGGGGTTATCGCTTGGGGCGCCTCGAAGCCGGGGCCGGAGAAAACCGAGCATGGTGAGGGCCGGCCTCATAGCGCTCCTCTTAGCACTTGCGCTCGTGGCAGCCGCTCCAGCAGGAGCGGAGGGCATCCTCGACAGCCTGGGCTGCATCGCGCGCGCCGTCTATTGGGAGGCGCGGGACCAGCCCTTCGACGGCCAGCTCGGCGTCGCCTTCGTCGTGCTCAATCGGATGCGCGCGAGCGGCAAGACCGCCTGCGCCGTCGTCGACGCGCGCGGCAGCTTCCTCGGCATGGTGCAGCATGGCCACGCGCGCGAGCGCGATGCACGCGCCTGGGGGCTTGCGCAGGAGGCCGCCCTCATCGCTTGGCAGGAACCCGACGCCGACCCCACGGGCGCTGCCACCTACTTTCACCGCCTCGACGTGCGGCCGGCGTGGGCGGAGCGCCTCACCTTCACGCGCCGCATCGGCACGCATCTCTTCTTCCGTGCGAGAACCCCAGCCGAGGCGGCACCTTCCCCCTCTACGCGGCCGTTAGCCCCAGCGAGACAGGAAAAATAACCCATTGCCATGGACCTCGCGGCAACGCCACGGCATGATCCGCGTGGCGCTGGGGGGAGGTGACGCCGCGTGAGCGCGGCAGGGGGGCGGCGCGCGATGGCCGAGAGGGCTTACGTCCTGGCGATCGACCAGGGGACCACGAGCACGCGGGCGATGCTGTTCGACGCCGCCGGCCGGCCGCACGGCATGGCGCAGAAGGAGCTCGCGCAAAGCTACCCCGCCCCCGGCTGGGTCGAGCATGATCCGGAGGAGATCTGGAGCAGCGTGCTCGAGGTGTGCCGCCGTGTGATCGCGGAAGCCCGCATCAGCGCGCGCGAGATAGCCGCGATCGGCATCACCAACCAGCGCGAGACCACGCTCATCTGGGAGCGCAGGAGCGGCCGCCCGGTCCACAATGCGATCGTCTGGCAGGACCGGCGCACGGCGCAAGCGTGCCGCAAGCTCGCCGCGGAGGGATTGGGCGAGCTCGTGGCGGCGCGGACCGGCCTCCTCATCGATCCCTATTTCTCCGGCACCAAGATCGCCTGGCTGCTCGACCACGTCCGCGGCGCGCGCGCGCTTGCCGAGCAAGGCGACCTCGCCTTCGGTACCGTCGACAGCTTCCTCCTGTGGCGGCTCACGGGCGGGCGCGTCCATGCGAGCGACCTCACCAACGCCTCGCGCACGCTCCTCCTCGATATCCATCGCCAAGCGTGGGACGCGGAGCTCCTCGAGGCCTTCGGCGTGCCCGCCGCGGTCTTGCCGCGCCTTCTCCCCAACGTTGCCGATTTCGGCGAGACCGAGCCGCATTTCTTTGGCGCCGCCATCCCCGTGAGCGGGATGGCCGGCGACCAGCAGGCGGCGAGCATCGGCCAGGCCTGCCTCTCGCCCGGCATGATCAAGGCGACCTACGGCACCGGCGCCTTCATCCTGCTCAATACCGGAGGTGAGGCCCTCGCCTCGCGCCATCGGCTGCTCACCACCATCGCCTATCGCCTGCCCGATCGCCCGGTCCAATATGCCCTCGAGGGCAGCATTTTCGCGGCGGGTGCCGCCGTGCAGTGGCTGCGCGACAAACTCTCGCTCATCCGCGACGCCGGCGAGAGCGAAGGGCTTGCGCTCGGGCTCGACGACAATCGCGGCGTCTATCTCGTCCCGGCTTTCACGGGTCTCGGCGCCCCCTATTGGCAGCCGGACGCGCGCGGTGCCGTGCTCGGTCTCACGCGTGACAGCGGAGCCGCCGAGATCGTGCGCGCGGCACTCGAGGCCGTCGCCTACCAGACTCACGATCTCATGGCGGCGATGGCGGCGGACGGGGCGGGAGCGCTGACGGCGCTGCGCGTCGATGGCGGCATGGTCAAGAACGACTGGCTGCTGCAGTTTCTCGCCGACATCCTGGCACTTCCCGTGGCCCGCCCCGCGGTCGCCGAGACCACCTCGCTCGGTGCCGCCTATCTTGCCGGGCTCGGCAGCGGCTTCTTCAGCTCGACCGAGGACATCGCGCGCAACTGGCAGTGCTCCCGGCTCTTCGAGCCGCGCATGTCGGACGACAGGCGCGAGGCCCTCCTTGCCGGCTGGCGCCGCGCCGTCGCCGCCGTGCAAGGCATGGCCGAGGCCGGCTGACAATCATTGCTCGGCGCCCGCCCGCACTTGCGCTTCCGCTACCCGTCCTGCCTCCGCACCCACGGGCGTCATGCCGGTCGGCGGCGCGAAGACGCTCTTCGCCCCCGCAGCAACGCTCGGCCGGCGCGTCATGCGCCAGAGCGCGAAGAGGGCGAGCAGCACGGTCACCCCCGCCACGAAGACGAAGAGCCCGCGAGGGCCGAGCCTTCCCATGAGGGCGGCCGCCGCGAGCGGTCCGGCACTCGCGCCCAAACCCCAGGACAAGAGGAGCCCGCCGCTCGCCTTGACCGTGTCGCGCGGCTCGAGAAAGTCGTTGGCGTGCGCCACGCCGAGCGGATAGAGGGTGAAGGAGAAGCCGCCGTAGAGGCAGGCGAGCGCAATCAGCGCCGGCTTCGAGGTGCCTGCGAGTGCCGCCATGCCGAGACTGACCAAGGCCGTCGCGAGCGCCACGCCTACGATGACGTAGCGCCGGTCGTAGCGATCGGAGATGCGGCCGAGCGGATACTGGAAAAGGAGCCCGCTCGTAATTGCCGCTCCCATGAAATAGGAGACCTCGCTCACCTTGAAGCCGCTGCCTTGGGCGAAGACCGCACCCATGCCGTAGAGCGAGGAGGTGACGAGCCCCGAGGCCACGCAGGCGAGCACGCCCAGGGGAGAGACGCGGTAAAGCGCAGAGAAGTCGAGCGTCGAACTCGCGACCGGGGTCGGCGTCACGGCGCTCGTGAGGGCCAACGGAATGAGCGAGGCCGAGTAGAGGAGTGCCGCGATCATGAAGAAATCCCGGCTGTAGGGATCGTAGAGATTGAGCAGGAGCTGGCCCAGGCCGAGAGCGGTGTAGCTCACCATCATGTAAAGGGAGAAGAGCTGGCCGCGCCTCGCCGTTCCGACCCGCGCGTTGAGCCAGCTCTCGACCACCATGAAGAGCCCGGCGAAGCAGAAGCCGAGGATCGCCCGCATGGTGCCCCAGACATAGGGCGAGATGAAGAAGCCGGCGACGAGCACGACGGTCGAGACCGTGGCCGCGAAGGCGCTGAAGGCGCGGATGTGGCCGACGCGGTTGATGATGTGGTGGCAGGTGCGCGCGCCGATGACGAGCCCCACGTAGTAGGCCGACATGATGAGGCCCGTGACCTCGGTGGGAAAGGCCTCGAGCGTCATGCGCAGCGAGAGGAAGGTGCCGAAGAGCCCGTTGCCGGTATTGAGGATCGCAACGCCGAGGAGAAGGGCAGCTACGGATGCAAGGAGTGCCAGCATTGCCTTCACCTCGACGCATGTTCGCCGGCGCCGAGAGTGGGGCGCGGGGACTCCCTTATGCCGGAAGCGCGCGGCGGGTTGAGGGCCGCGCTAGCCCTCCACCACGGCGACGCCGCAGTCGTGCGCGGCGTCCTCGAGCCAGTTCCATAAGTACTCGGCAAGGCTGCGTTGCACGTAGATGTCGTAGCGCGGCTCGTCGTCTCGTTGATGGATGATGATCGGCACGCGCGCGAGCAGCGTCTGGGCCACGTGCCCGGGTGCCATGACGCGAGGATGGAGGTCGAGGGCGCAGCCCTGGCTCAGCACTTCCCGCGCGCTCGTGCCCGCAAGCCCGATCACGGCGCGCGCCTCGCTCACGTCCGTCACCGAGAAGCTTTGCCCGGCGAGCTTGTCGATGAGCGCGCGCGTGAGCCCCTCCACTTTGTCCTCGGCGGCCACGACGAGCCATTCATCCGGGCCGAGCCAGAGCACGCGGATGTCCACCCCCTCGCTTGCCCGATTGGGCTCGAGCGGAAGCGGCGTCAAGAGCGCCGCGACGGCCGCCATGCGGAACGCGCCGTCCCCGCTCCCGCGCAAGGCGAGCTGGCCCATGAAGCCGCCGTCGCTCATCTTGATCCCGGCCGCGGCGGCACTCCCCGTCACGCGCGCGGCGAGCTGGAGATTGGCAAGCGGGCTTTGCCGCAAATAGCGCTCAACCATTGAGGCGTTCTCCGCTCTTGTCGTAGAAGCGCGGATCGACCACCTCGGCCTCGATCACGGTGTCATCGGCGAGCGGCAGGCGCACGACCTCGCCCATGCGCTTCCGCCCGCCCTCGAGCAGCGCCAAGGCGATGGAACGGCCGAGGATCGGGCTCGCGTAGCTCGAAGTGACGTGGCCGATCATCGGCATCGGCGGCCGCCGCCTTACTTCCGAGACGATCTGGGCACCTTCCGGCAGCACGAATCCGGGCTCCTTGGTGAGCAGCCCGACGAGCTGCTTGCGCCCTTCGCGCGCGAGGTCGGGCCGCGCCATGCCGCGCTTGCCGAGGAAGTCGGACTTCTTCTTGGAGATCAGCCAAGCCATGCCGAGATCGCGCGGCGTTACCGTGCCGTCGGTCTCCTGGCCGACGATGATATATCCCTTCTCGGCGCGCAGCACGTGCATCGCCTCGGTGCCGAACGGCGTGATGCCGTAGGGCGCACCGGCGGTCATGCAGGCGGTCCACAGCGCGGTGCCGTAGCTTGCCGGCACGTTGATCTCGTAGCTGAGCTCGCCCGTGAAGCTCACGCGGAAGACCCGCGCCGGGATGCCCGCGACGTGGCCGCTCCTGACGCTCATGTGAGGAAAGGCGTCCGGCGCGAGTGCCATGTCCGTGCTGAGCTCGGACAAAAGCTTCCTGGCATGAGGGCCCGCGATGCCGACGGTCGCCCAGGCGTCGGTCGCCGAGACGCAATAGACCCGCCAGCCGAGATACTCGCACTGCAGCCATTCCTCGAGCCAGGCGAGCACGCGCGCGGCATTGCCGGTCGTCGTCGTCATCAGAAAATGGTTGGGCCCGAGACGCGTCGTGACGCCGTCGTCGATCACATAGCCCTGCTCGTCGCACATGAGCCCGTAGCGCGAGCGGCCGATCTCGAGATCGCCCCAGGCGTTGGTGTAGACCAGGTCGAGCAGCTTGACGGCGTCCGGGCCCTGAATATCGATCTTGCCGAGCGTGCTCGCGTCGACGATGCCCACGCTTCGGCGCACCGCGAGACATTCGCGCGCGACCGCCTCATGCATCCCCTCGCCCGGCTTCGGGTAATACCACGGCCGCTTCCATTGCCCCACGTTCTCGTAAGGGGCACCTGCCGCCTCATGCCAATAGTGGATGGGCGTGCGGCGTATGGGATCGGCGAGCTCGCCCCCCTCGCGGCCGGCAAGTGCCGCGATGCCGACCGGCGTGTAGGGCGGGCGGAAGGTGGTCGTGCCGACGCTCGCAACCTCGGCGCCAATGTCGTGGGCGAGGAGGGCAAGCGCGTTGATGTTCGAGGTCTTGCCCTGATCCGTGCCCATGCCGAGCGTAGTGTAGCGCTTGAGATGCTCAACCGAGACGTAGCCTTCGCGCGCGGCAAGTGCTATGTCGGCGGCCGTCACGTCGTTCTGATAGTCGACGAAATGCTTGGCCAAGCCGCGCTTCTCCTTGAGCGGCGGCACCAGCCACAGCACTTCAGGCGGCCCTTCCTCGGGAGCCTCCGCGGCGGGTACCACATCCGCACCCGCGGGTACCGCGAAACCCGCGGCCTGAGCCGCCTCGGCGCCCGCGCGGGCACCCTCCTTAAGGCACGCCGCGAGCGCGAATGCGCCGTTTGCGGCACCGGCGGAGCGCTCCGCCTGGAAGGACTGGCCGGGCATGAAAATGCCGCGTGCCTCCTCGTAGCCGAGCTTGCCGCGCGACT
Source organism: Alphaproteobacteria bacterium (assembly GCA_052143835.1). Taxonomy (GTDB): domain Bacteria; phylum Pseudomonadota; class Alphaproteobacteria; order JACZXZ01; family JACZXZ01; genus DASPPM01. The sequence continues at coordinate 20,817 of JBKQRV010000196.1, read as the reverse complement.
GGGAGAAGAGGTGCACGCTCGGGTTCCATCCGCCCGAGACGCAGAGAAGATCGCAGCCGATGGTGCGCCGCTCGCCCAAGAGCTTCTCCCCGCTCTGGTAGAACGCCCCGACCTCCACCGCATGCATGCGGCGCCAGCCGTGGGCCACCGCCACCACGTGCCCGGCCAAGACCTCGATGCCCGCCTCGAGCGCCTTCTCGACAAGCGCGCCCACGGGCTCGGCGCGCACGTCGACGATCGCCGCCACGGCGATCCCGGCGGTCTTGAGGTCGAGGGCGGCCGCGTAAGCGCTGTCGTTGGTGGTGAAGACCACCGCGCGCCGGCCGGGGCGCACGGCGTAGCGGTTGACGTAGCTGCGCGCGGCGGACGCCAGCATGATACCGGGAAGGTCGTTGTTGGCGAAGACAAGCGGCCGCTCGATCGCCCCCGTCGCGAGGATGACCCGCTTCGCCCGCACGCGCCAATGGCGCTGGCGCGGGCCCGGTGCTGCCGGTCCCAGATGGTCGCTCGCGCGCTCGAGGATGCCGAGGAAGTTATGGTCGTAGTAGCCGAAGACGGTGCTTCGCGACAAGAGCCGCACCTCGGGTATCTCCGAAAGCTCGCGCTCGGCCGCCGCCACCCACGCGAGCGCCGGCTTGCCCTCGATCGTATCGCTCGCACCGAGGAGGGCGCCGCCGAGCTCGCTTTGCTCGTCGGCCAGCAGCACGCGCGCGCCGCTGCGCCCGGCGACGAGGGCCGCCATCATCCCCGCCGGGCCGCCCCCGACCACGAGCACGTCGCAATGCGCGTTGCGGCGAACGTAGCGGGCAGGGTCCGCCTCGCTCGGCGCCTTGCCCATGCCCGCCATCTTGCGGATGACGGCCTCGGAGAGGCGCCAGACCGTCTGCGACCACATGAGGGTCTTGTAGTAGAAGCCGGCCGGCATCATCGGTGTCGCGAAATTGTTGAGGCTGCCGAGGTCGACGTCGAGGCTGGGCCAACGATTCTGGCTCTCGGCCACGAGCCCGTCGTAGAGCTCGATCTGGGTGGCGCGGAGATTGGGCTCGCTCGCCCCTCGCTCGCCGAGCTGGACGAGGGCGTTGGGCTCCTCGGCCCCCGCCGTCAGGATGCCGCGCGGGCGATGATACTTGAAGCTGCGCGCGACCAGCCTGACGCCGTTCGCGAGAAGGGCGGAAGCGAGCGTGTCCCCGGCAAAGCCCTGGAGCCTGCGGCCATCGAAGCGAAAGGCAAGCGGCTTGGTGCGGTCGATGCGGCCGCCGGTCGCCAGGCGCTCGATTTGCCGGCTCATGCGCCTCGCCTCACGGCTCGAGCTTGGGCGCCGGCTCGTCCATCCGGTAGACGGCCTTGATTTCGTGGCTCACGGTGTCGCGGATGAGGTTGAACCAGCGCCGACAGCCGTAGCGGTGGAGCCAGCGCTCGCGGTGCCAGCCCTTGGGATTGGCGCGCATGTAGAGGTAATCGGCCCATTCGGCGTCGCTTCTCGCCTCCGGATCGGCGGGACGCATGATGTGGCCCTCGCCGCCGCAAGCGAATTCGCTCTCCTCGCGCGGCCCGCACCAGGGACAAGGGATGAGATGCATCGTCAGCTCGCCTCACGCGGTGTCGAAGGCAGAAGAAGATGCACCACGGAGGACACGGAGGGCACGGAGAAGATGAGCCGGAACCAGAGAGGTCTCACGGCAAAAACTCTAATCATGCGCTTCGCGCGAAGCGCAATCATCGACTTCGGGTCTTTGTGATCTCGTGGATTTGCATTCTTTCTTCTCCGTGCCCTCCGTGTTCTCCGTGGTGAATTGACTTCGCTAATGTGCGACCCCGGCCGAGCCGTGCTCGTCGAGGAGCCGTCCCGTCTCGAAGCGCTTGAGCGCGAAGGGGGCGGCGAGCGGATGGGGCTCGTCCGCGGCGATCGTGTGCGCGAAGACGAAGCCCGAGCCCGGGATCGACTTGAAGCCGCCGGTGCCCCAGCCGCAATTGAAGTAGAGCCCTTCGACCGGGGTCTTGCCGATGATCGGGCTCGCGTCCGGGCAGATGTCGACGATGCCGCCCCATTGGCGCATCATGCGCAAGCGGCTCACGATCGGAAAAAGCTCCTTGAGGGCTGCAAGCTGGGCCTCGATGACGTGGAAGCTGCCGCGCTGGGCATAGGAATTGTAACCGTCGATGCCGGCGCCGAGCACGAGCTCGCCGCGGTCGGACTGGCTCACATAGACGTGCACCGCACCCGACATGACCACGCGATGCAGCACGGGCTTGATCGGCTCGGTCACGAGCGCCTGGAGCGGATGGCTCTGGATGGGGAGACGGAGGCCGGCCATGGCGGCGAGCACGCTCGCGTGTCCCGCCACCACCACGCCGACCTTGCCCGCCTCGATATATCCGCGCGTCGTCTCGAGGCCGCGGATGCGTCCGGCCTCGAGCCTGAGGCCGGTCACCTCGCAGTTCTGGATGATGTCGACGCCGCGCGCGTCCGCCGCGCGCGCAAAACCCCAGGCGACCGCGTCGTGCCGCGCGGTCCCGCCGCGGCGCTGGAATGAAGCGCCGAAGACCGGATAGCGCGAGCGGGGCGAGCAATTGAGAATCGGGCAGAGCGCCTTGACCTGCTCGACGCTCAGCATTTCCCCATCGATGCCGTTGAGCCGCAACGCGCTCACCAGGCGCTGATGCGCCCGCAGCTCATGCGGGCTGTGCGCGAGCATCATCAGGCCGCGCTGGCTCAGCATGACGTTGAAGTTGAGCTCCCGGCTCAGCCCTTCGAAGAGCTGGAGCGACTTCTCGTAGAGCGCGGCTGAATCGTCGTTCAGGTAGTTGGAGCGCACGACCGTGGTGTTGCGTCCGGTGTTGCCGCCCCCGAGCCACCCCTTCTCCAGCACGGCCACGTCGCGGATGCCGTGCTCCTTGGCGAGGTAATAGGCGGTGGCGAGGCCGTGCCCGCCGGCGCCGACGATCACGACCGCATAAGACGGCTTGGGGTCCGGGCTGCGCCAGGCGCGCTCCCAGTCGGCATGATCATTGAGCGCGTTGCGCGCCAGGCTGAAGATCGAGTAGCGCTGCACCCTCGCACCCCGCGATTCGGCCCCCCGAGACGAGGCTGGGGCATTCTTGCATCGGGGCTCGCCGCCGACAACAGCGATATCCGGCCGGCCGAAGGCGGCGGGGACGGGGGATGCGGAGCTTAAAAGCCCGCTTGGGAAGCGGCCGAGCTCTGGTACCGCGCGCGCATATAGCGCTTGAGCTTCTCGAGCGCCTTGCCCTCGATCTGGCGGACCCGCTCCTTGCTCACCCCGAGGGAGGTGCCGAGCGCCTCGAGCGTGATCTCCTCCTCCTTGAGATGGCGCTCGCGGATGATGTGGCGCTCGCGTTCCGAGAGCTCCCCCAGCGCGCGCGCCAAAAGGCGGGCCTCAGCCGCACCGTCCCTCTGCTCGGTCACCGTCTCCTCGGGCGAAGGCTGCCCGTCGACGAGGAATTCCTGCCATTCGGCCGTACCGGGGCCGGCATGCGGCGCATTGACCGACACGTCGCGCCCATTGAGGCGCATTTCCATGGCGGAGACCTCGCCCGGCCCGACCGCGAGGGCCTGAGCCAGTGCTAACGTGGCCTCGTGGCCGAGACGGCCGTCGCCTGCGAGCCCGAGGCGCGCGCTCAAGCGCCGCAGATTGAAGAAGAGCGTCTTCTGCGCGGCCGTGGTGCCCGTGCGCACGATCGACCAATTGCGCAGGATGAAGTCCTGGATGGCGGCGCGGACCCACCAGCCCGCATAGGTGGAAAACCGCGTATTGCGTGCCGCATCGAAACGCGAGGCCGCCTGCATGAGACCGAGGCTGCCCTCCTGGATGAGATCGGCGAGCGGCAGCCCGTAGCCGCGGAAGCGCACGGCCAAGCTGATCACCAAGCGCATGTGGCTGGTGATGAGCTCGTGGAGGGCGGCCTCCTCGCCCGTCTCGCGCCACCGCGCAACGAGCTCGAGCTCGCGCTCGCGCGTGAGCAGCGGGGCCGCCATCGAGCTTTGCATGAAGCGGTAATCGGCCCTATGCGGTGCCGTCGCGTTCAAGCCTGTCATCCTGTCCCTTCCGCGCGGCCCTTGTGGCCGCTGCTTGACCAGCTACCCCTCATACGCGGGAAAGTGGGCAACAGTTCGTCAGGGACGGTCACATCTCCGTGATTTTTTTTAGACGGGGCATCGGCGAGGCCTTGCTTAGAGCAGGCTCGGCTCGGCCGACTCGGGTGCTATGCAGAGGGCGTCGTCGAAGCGGACGCTGTTGACCCGCTTGGAGACGGGATAAAGCAGCATCGCCGCCGCGGGATAGGGCTTGAGGAGGGCGAGCGCCTCCGCGGGCGGCGTGGCGGGGGCGAGCCACGCGGCGTAGCCCTCCTCCGGCAGGATCACCGGCATGCGCTCGTGGATCGGAGCCAAAAGCTCGTTCGCCGCGGTGGTGACGATCGTGCACGACTCGACCGGAACGCCATCCGAGGCTTTCTCCCAGCGCTCCCACAGGCCGGCGAAGGCAAAGAGCGGAAGCGCCTCGGCCCTGCCGCCCTTGAGCCCGATACGATAGGGCCGCTTGCCGTGCGGCGTCGCCTGCCACTCGTAGAAACCGTCGGCCGGCACCAGGCAGCGCCGCGCGCGGAAGGCGGCACGGAAGGACAGCTTTTCCGCCAAGCTCTCGGCGCGCGCGTTGATCAGCCTGTTGCCGATCGAGGCATCCTTGGCCCAGGACGGGATGAGGCCCCAGCGCAACTGGACGAGCTCGCGCGTGCCAAGCTCTCCCTCCCCTGCCGCCTCCCCTCGCCCGCCCCCCGGGCGCCGCTCCTGGACGAGCCGCACCACGGGCACGAGCTGGGTGGGTGCTATGTTGTAGCGCGCGGGAAGATTGGGAAGCGCTCCGGCAAAGCCGAAGAGGTGGCGCATCGCCTCGGCAGGCGTGGTCAGCGAATAGCGTCCGCACATGGGCCGCATCCTATAGGGCGGGCCGCTTGCGCAGAAGGATTCGCTTCAGACGGCAAGCCCCGCAAGGCGCACCGGCTGCCGCTTGGCGCCCCAGCGGCCGGGGCTTGCGTCGAAATGCCCGGCGCAACGCTCGCCGCAGGCCGCACAGCAGCCCTCGGCCGTGAGATTCCAGGCCCCGAGCTCGTACCAGTCGCGCTCGATGAGGAGCGCGCCGCAGGCGTGGCAATAGGTGCTCTGCCCCGCTATATCGTGCACGTTGCCCGTATAGACGTGGCGCAGGCCGCAGGCGAGTGCGATGCTGCGCGCGCGCTCGAGGGTCGCAGGCGGGGTGGGCGGACGATCGCGCATCTTCCAGTCGGGGTGGAAGGCGGTGAAGTGAAGCGGCACGTCCGCTCCGAGCTTGTCCGCGATCCAGCGGCACATCGCCTCGGTTTCGTCGGGCGAGTCGTTCTCGCCCGGAATCATCAGATTGGTGATCTCGAACCACACGTTGGTCTCGTGCTTGAGATAGACGAGGGTGTCGAGCACGGCCGCGAGCTCGCCCGAGCAGACGCGCTTGTAGAAACCCTCGCTGAAGGCCTTGAGGTCGACGTTCGCCGCGTCCATGTGGCGGTAGAACTCGGCGCGCGGCTCAGGCGACTGGTAGCCCGCGGTCACCGCGACCGACTTGATGCCGCGAGCGCGGCAGGCGTCCGCCACGTCGATGGCGTACTCGTGGAAGATGACCGGGTCGTTGTAGGTGAAGGCGACCGAGCGGCAGCCGAGTGCCGTGGCGGCGGCCGCGATCCTCTCGGGCGAGGCCGCGTCCGCAAGCGTGTCCATCTCGCGCGACTTGGAGATGTCCCAATTCTGGCAGAACCGGCAAGCGAGGTTGCAGCCGGCGGTGCCGAAGGAGAGCACCGGCGTGCCGGGCAGGAAGTGGTTGAGGGGTTTCTTCTCGATGGGATCGATGCAGTAGCCCGAGGAGCGGCCGTAGCTCGTCAGCACGATGCGGCCGGCACTCCGCCCGCGCACGAAGCAGAGGCCGCGCTGGCCCTCCTTGAGCTTGCAGGCGCGCGGGCAGAGGTCGCACTGGATGCGCCCGTCGGAGAGCGGGTGCCAGTAGCGCCCCTCGATGCCCTCGATCGTCTCGTTTGCCCCTTGGACTTCGCTCATGTCTAATATATGGACCTGATGCCTCGGCGCGCCACTCGCGGCGGCGCCCCGGCGTCACTATATCAATCGTTGTGCGCGGTATGGCGCTAATATGGGGGGAGCCTTGCCTTCGCGCAATGCGGCTCGCCCCGAGGCCCGAGCGAGGCAGACGAGGATGAGCGTGCGCCCCCCGGCCGTGGCCGGCCTCTTCTATCCCGACGACCCGCAGCACCTCGCGCGCGCGGTCGCGGATTATCTCGCCGGCGTCGAGCCCGAGGGCGCGGCGCCTGAGGCCGGCCCCGAGGCCGTCCCCAAGGCCATCCCAAAGGCAATTGTGGTGCCCCATGCGGGCTTCGTCTATTCGGCGCCGGTCGCGGCCTCGGCCTATGCCCGGCTGCGCCCGCTCAAGGGCCGCCTGAGCCGGGTGGTGCTGATCGGGCCGGCGCATCGCGTGGCCATGCGCGGCCTCGCCGCTCCGCGTGCGGAAGCCTTCGATACCCCCCTTGGCCGCCTACCCGTGGACCGCGAGGCGGTCGCGCGCATCGCGGCACTGCCTCAGGTCACGCTGAACGACGAGCCGCACCGGCTCGAGCACTGTCTCGAGGTCCAGCTCCCCTTCATCATCGCCTGCCTCGGCATCGTCCCCCTCGTCCCCCTCGTGGTCGGCGACGCCAGTGCTAAGGAGGTGGCCGAAGTCGTCGAGATGCTGTGGGACGGGCCCGAGACCCTCGTCGTGATCAGCTCGGATTTGAGCCACTATCACGACTACGAGACGGCGCGGCGCATGGATGCGGCCACCTCCGCCGCCATCGAGGCGCTCGACGAATCCAAGATCGGCTGGGACGATGCCTGCGGCCGGATCCCCATCGCGGGCCTGCTCAAGGTGGCGCGCGCGCGCGGCCTCAAGGCCCGGACGCTCGACCTGCGCAACTCGGGCGACACGGCAGGACCAAAGAACGAGGTTGTCGGCTATGGCGCCTATGCCTTCGCTTGAGCCCTCGGCACCCGACGCCGCATTAGCGGAGGATGCGGCACTCCTCGAGCGCCATGGCTCCCGCCTCCTGGCGCTCGCGCGCGCGAGCATCGCTTGGCGCTTGAGAGAGGGGGCGCTCATGGCGTGCGAGGCGGCCGACCATCCGCCGGAGCTGCGGGCCCGGCGCGCCGTCTTCGTGACGCTCATCGAGCAGGGGCGCTTGCGCGGCTGCGTCGGCACTCCGGTCGCCTGGCGCACGCTTGTCGAGGACGTGGTCGACAATGCTGCGGCGGCAGCGGTTGAGGACATGCGCTTCGAGCCTCTCGAAGCCGCCGCGCTCGAGCACGTCGCCATCGCGCTCTCGGTGCTATCGCCGCCGAGAGCCCTGCGCGCGGCAAGCGAGGAGGCCCTCATCGCCCAGCTCGTGCCGGGCCGCGACGGCCTCGTCTTGAGCGAGGGTGCGCGCAAGGCGCTCTTCCTGCCTCAGGTCTGGCGTCAGCTGCCCAGGCCGCGGGACTTCCTCGCCCAGCTCAAGGCCAAGGCCGGCTTGCCCCAGCATCACTGGTCGCCCTCCCTCGCGTTCCAGCGCTTCAGCAGCACGTCGGTGGCCGAGCCGGGTGCTGCCGGACATTGAAGCCTCGGCAAATTCGCCGCAGCCCTATCCTCAGCCGGAGATGGAGGCGCGGGACTTTACTTCGCCTGCCATTCTTCGCAAAGTGCCGACCAACGCATGAAATGAGCAGGACTCCATGACCCAGCCCAAGACCTTGCTGCAAATGGCCGGCGTCGCCTCGGTGCCGAGCCGGCTCGAGGATGCCGCCCTCATCCTCATCGACTGCCAGCGCGAATATGTCGACGGCAAGCTGGCGCTGCCGCGCGTCGAGCCAGCACTCGCGGAGGCGGCGCGCGCCCTAGCACTCGCGCGCAGCAAAGGGACCCCGGTCATCCATATCGTGCACCACGCGGCGGGCGGGGGCGCCTTCGATCCCCACGGGCCGGGGGTCGAGATCGCCGATGCCGTGCGGCCGCGGGCGGGCGAGCCGGTCGTGGTCAAGGGCAAGCCGAACGCGTTTGCCGGCACCGAGCTTGACGCGCGGCTCAAGGCGCTCGGCAAGAAGGAGCTCATCGTGGTCGGCTTCATGACGCACATGTGCGTAAGCTCGACCGTGCGCGCGGCCCTCGACCTCGGCTACCGCTCGACCGTCATCGCCAATGCAGCCGCCACGCGAGATCTGCCCGACGGCCACGGCGGCGTTGTCGACGCGGAGACGCTTCACCGGGTCGAGCTCGCCGGCCTCGCCGACCGTTTCGCCACCGTCATCGACGACGTCTCCGCCTGGGCCGGCTGAGCGAGTGCCAAGACCCTTGGACCGAGCAGCGCTCGTCGACGAGATCGTGCGTCTCGCCGAGGTGGCGGGCGAGCGCATCATGGCGATCTACGGCAGCGATTTCGCGGTCGAGCGCAAGGCCGATGCGAGCCCGGTGACGGCCGCGGACCGGGAGGCGGAGGCGCTCATTCTGAAGCGCCTCGCCGAGCTCACGCCCGAGATCCCGATCGTTTCCGAGGAGGCGGCCGCGGCCGGCAAGACGGCAGCGCCGGGCGAGCGCTTCTGGCTCGTCGACCCGCTCGACGGGACAAGGGAGTTCACTCACCGTATCGGCGAGTTCACCGTGAACATCGCGTTTATCGAGGCAGGCGCACCCACCCTTGGCGTGGTGCACCTCCCCGTCGCGGGCGAAAGCTACAGCGGCGCCGGGCCCGGAACGGCGAGGAAGCGCACGAAATCCGGCCGCGTCCAGGCGATCGCGGCGCGCGCGCCGCGGCCCGACGGGCTCGTCATGCTGACCAGCCGTTTCCACCTGGATGAGGCCGCACTCGCGGCCTTCCTCGAGGGTTATCTTTCGCGCAGCCGCGAGGCGATCAAAGAACGCACGGCCGCGGGCAGCGCGCTTAAGTTCTGCTTGATCGCCGCGGGCGAGGCGGATCTCTATCCGCGTCTCGGCCCCACCATGGAATGGGACACCGCAGCCGGCCACGCGCTGGTCTCGGCCGCGGGCGGCCGCGTCGAGACCCTCGACGGCGCTCTATTGCGCTATGGCAAGCCCGGATTCCGCAACCCCGATTTCATCGTGCGTGGTCGATCAAGGTGAAAGCGTAAGCCGTCGGCCGCGACGAAATGTCGCCTCTGCCACGCCTAGCGCTCACCAAGGCCAAGCGCCCCAAGCGATTGCAGTGCCGTACAGGCTCTTTTGGAGAGGCGGGATTCCGCTCGACGCGCTTGACTTTTTGCGCGCGGAAGGTTCATGATAATTTTGTGCTGACGCGACTTGAAAATCGATCAGCCGATTGCACGGTCGGCTAAAAACGGCCGTGATATATCGCCGCAATTCCATTGCGGTGAGCGCGGTGCGGTCACTACCGCGGGTGGCCGGCATCCAGCGAAATCAAGGAAAGAGCCGTCTTTGATAGACGGCTCTTTCGTAATTGGGGGTTGGCTCAGCCTCTTGCCAGCACTTGCGCCTAGCTTCCACCGCAGCACTTCGGCCGGCAGCGAGCGAGCGCCTATTCACGAGCCTGTCCGGCCGCCTGCGCGCAAGCGTTCCAAGAGCGGGTCGCGGACCAGGACCTTTTCCGCATAGAGCGCTCCGATCTCGGCGTCGGACAAGCCGAGCAGCTCCTTGAGGACCTCTTCATTGTGCTCGCCGAGCAGCGCCGCACTGAGATCGCGGCGCTCCGGCCAGCGCGAGAACTTGACCGGCATTCCCGGAATGTCGAACTCGCCGATGAGCGGGTCCTTGACGCGCCGCACCGTCCCGCGTCCGCGCAAGTGAGGCTGGGCCATCGCCTCATCCAGCGCCAGCACGGGCGCGCAGGGAACCCGCTCGCGCTCGAGCGCCGCGATCGCGGCGTCGCGTGTCGGAAAGCCGGCGAGCCAGGTTTCGATGACCGTCTTGAGCGCCTCGTTGTTGTCGCGCCGCGCGCGCGGGGTCTTGAAGCGGGCGTCGTCGTTGAGCTCCGGCATGCCCATGGCCTTGACCATCTGCGGCCATTGATGCGGCATGACCATGATCGAGATGAACTCGTCGTCGCGGAAGCGAAAGACGCCGGTCGGGCCGCCGTCGGGGTGGAGCGAGCCGCTGCGCTTCAGGCCGTGCGTCGGCCCGCGCAGGGAGACGCGCGGCACGTTGACCTCGTGCATCTGGAAATAAGTGTCGATGAGCGAGCCGTCGATGTACTGGCCTTGGCCCGTGCGCTCGCGATGGAGGAGGGCAAACCCTATCGCCATGGCGGCGGCGACGCCGGTCGCCGAATCCCCGACAGCGAGGGGGAATTGGGCGGGCCCCCGATCCGGCTCGCCGATGAGTGCCGTGATCCCCGCGTAGGCCTGTGCAATGTAATCGTAGCCGGGCTTCCCGCTGAGCGGCCCCTCCTGCCCGGCCATCGAGATCGAGCACATGACGAGCCTGGGGTTGAGCTTCTCGAGCTCGGCGTAGGCGAGCCCCATGCGGGCGACGACCCCCGGGGCGAAATTCTCGACCAGCACGTCGACCTTCGGCACCAGGGCCTTGAGCAAGGCGAGGCCGCGGGGCTGCTTGAGATCGAGCGCCAGGCTCTTCTTCGAGTGGTTGTGCTGGAAGTAGTAGGTGCTCTGAGAGGAGCGGCTGTACTCCGGAGCGAGCGGCTTGAGACCGGCCACGCGCCCGCGGTCGCCGTAAGGTGCGAGCTCGAGCTTGATGACCTCGGCGCCTAGCTCCGCGAGCAGGCGGCTGCAGGTCGGCCCGGCGACGAACTGCGTGAAGTCCAGCACGCGGTAGCCTTCAAGCATCTGCAATCTGCCGCTCATGGCGCTCGCATCCGCCATCAGGCTGCCGCGAGCCCGATTTCCCTAAGACGCTCTTCGAGAAGCGCCATCCGGTCGTAGCCCCAGAACGGCTCCCCCTCGAGGATGAAGAGCGGCACCCCGAAAATGTGGTCTTGGGTCGCCTCCTCCTGCGCGCGCTCGTAGGCTTGCATGCCCTCGCCCGCGAGATAGTCGAGGTAGTCCCGCTCGGAGAGGCCGAGCTGCGCAATCACGCCGGCGATGGCCTCGGGCTGGTCGACCTCGAGCTCGCGGCGGAAGAAGAGCTCGTAGACCTTGCGGCTATAGTCGATGAGCCTGCCGTGCTTCTCGGCGAAGAGCCCGCCGACGAGTGCGGGGGTGGTGTCATAGATCTTGAGCGGACCGCGGATCCAAAGGCCGCGCGGCTTCGCCCAGCGGCGCGCATCGAGGTAGGAGTATTTGACCTTGTACTCGGAATAGACGCTCCTTTCGCCCTTGCCCTTGATCCGCAATTGGAAGGGAATCCAGCGTACGCGAACGTCATAGCGCCGCTCGAGCTCGAAGGCGGGATCGAAGGCGAGGTACGCATAAGGACTCTTGTAGTCCGAATACATCTTGATTTCGCGTGTGCCGCCAGATTGTCCCGGCATGGGCAAACTCCCCGAAACTGCTCGCGTTGAACGCCGTCGCGCCCCGCGGCCCGAGCGACGCTAAGCTGGCGCCGCCGGCGGGCCAAGGCGAAGGGCTACGCTAGGGCGCCGGCCTACATATTTCAAACTCAATTTGGGAAGGCGCATCGGGAGGGCACGCCTCCGCTGCCCAGCCCTTGGCGCCGAGCAGCAAAGCGGCGCCCGCGTTGACGGCCCCATCCCGCAAGACTAGCTTCGGCGCGAACTTTCCCCGCGAGCGTCCGAGGCCCCGTTTCCGAATGGCTCAGCCCCCGATCCGCCTGCCCACAGAAGACGCGGTCGCCGCGGCCGCGCGTCTCCTCAAGGAGGGACGGCTCGTCGCCTTCCCCACCGAGACCGTCTACGGCCTGGGGGCCGACGCGCGCAACGACCGCGCCGTGGCCGCGATCTTCGCGGCCAAGGGCCGGCCGCGCTTCAATCCGCTCATCGTGCATTGGCAAACGGCGGAGGCGGCCGCGAGTGCGGTCAAATTCGATGCGCGCGCGCGCGAGCTCGCACGGCATTTCTGGCCCGGACCCCTCACCCTCGTGCTGCCGCGGCGCAAGAGCGCCTCGATCTCGCTTCTCTGCAGCGCCGGCCTCGACACGCTGGCCGTGCGCGTGCCCGCCCATCCCGTAGCCCTGGCGCTCCTCGAAGCCTTCGACGGCCCCCTCGCGGCACCGAGTGCCAACCGCTCCGGCGCCGTGAGTCCGACCACGGCCGCGCACGTCGCGGAATCGCTCGGCGAGCGGGTGGCGCTCATCCTCGATGGCGGGCGTTGCGCGGTCGGCATCGAATCGACGGTCGTCGATCTTGCGAGCGCTGACGCGCGGCTCTTGCGTCCGGGCGGGGTCACGCTCGAGGCGCTCGAGGCGGTGATCGGGCCGCTTGCGGTCGCGGGCGAGCTACCCGCAGCGCCCCGCTCGCCCGGCCAGCTCGCGAGCCACTATGCGCCGCGCGCGCGCCTCCGCCTCGAGGTGAGGGAGGGGCCTAAGGAGGGCGAGGCGCTCCTGGCCTTCGGCGCCAATCCGCCAGGCGGCTTCGTCGCGACGCTCAACCTTTCGCCCCGAGCCGACCTCATCGAGGCGGCGGCCAACCTCTTCGCCATGCTGAGGGCCCTCGACGATGCCTCGCCCGCGGGCATCGCGGCCATGCCGATCCCGGAGCGCGGACTTGGCCGCGCCATCAACGACCGCCTGCGCCGCGCCGCGGCGCCGCGACCCCGGCGCTAGCCGAGATCGCGGCGCGCGCGCTTAGGTGCCCGGTGTCTCAACTTGAATTTTTCCGACCTGAAACTGGGCGACCTCCCTCTCCTCCTTCAGGAGGAGAGGGTCGGGGTGAGGAGGCGGCCACGTGCGACACTCCATCGGCCGCAGAAGCTCGCTGCGCTCGCCCTCCTCACCTTCCCATCGCTTCGCGATGGGTCCCTCCTCTCCTCCTAAAGGAGGAGAGGACAAGTGAGGCTCACCTCAGCTTGCGGAAATTCAAGCTCAGGTACTACCCGCCCCGTTCCCTTGCGGCGGCGAGAGCGCTAGGCTAGGCCCATCCCAACAAGGCGTGGGAGTGCCGTCTTGACTGCGGTTGCCAAGCTCGTTCCGCCCGATGCGCTTCAGGAGATCAAGGCCGTTCTCGGCCCCAAGGGCTGGACCGACGACGCGCGCGAGATGGAGCGCTACCTCGTCGACGAGCGGCGGCTTTACCGCGGACGCTCGCCCCTCGTGCTCCGTCCCGCCTCGAGCGAGGAGGTGGCGCGCGTGGTGCGTATCTGCCATCGCCACCGCATCCCCTTGGTACCCCAGGGCGGCAACACGGGCATGGTCGGCGGTGGCGTACCGCACGAGCACGGCGGCGAGCTCCTCCTCTCGCTCGCCCGCTTGAACCGCATCCGCGACATCGACCCGCTCGACTACACCATGACGGCCGAGGCGGGCTGCATCCTTGCCGATCTGCAGAAGGCGGCGGAAGCGGTCGATCGCCTCTTCCCCTTGAGCCTCGCCGCCGAAGGCAGCTGCACGATCGGCGGCAATCTCTCGACCAATGCGGGAGGGGTCGCGGTCCTGCGCTATGGCAACGCGCGCGAGCTGGCGCTCGGGCTCGAGGTAGTGCTCCCCGACGGTCGCCTATGGGACGGCTTGACGGCGCTGCGCAAGGACAACACGGGCTACGACCTGAAGCAGCTCTTCATCGGCGCCGAGGGCACGCTCGGCATCATCACCGCGGCCGTGCTCAAGCTCTTCCCGCGTCCGCGCGAGGCGGTGACCGCCTTCGTCGCGGTACCCTCGCCGCAGGCGGCGATCGAGCTTTTGGCACACGCGCGCGAGAGCTCGGGCGATCAGCTTTCGGCCTTCGAGCTGATGTCGCGCCTCGCCATAGAGCTCGATCTCGCGCATCTCACGCGCATCGTCGATCCGCTCGAGAAGCCCTATGCGCATTACGTTCTCCTCGAGTTCAGCTCGAGCGACGCGAAGGCGCACCTCGGCCCGCGCGTCGAGGCGGCACTCACAGACGCGCTCGAGAAAGGCCTCGTGCTCGACGCCACCATCGCCGCCAACTCGGCACAGTCGCAGGCGCTGTGGCGCATCCGCGAGGGCGTTCCCGAGGCACAGAAAGCGGACGGCGGCGGGATCAAGCACGACGTCTCGGTCCCCGTCTCGCGGGTCGCCGACTTCATCGCCGAGGCGAGCGCCGCCTGCGAGGTCCATGAGCCCGGGATCCGCGTGCTCGCCTTCGGCCACGTGGGCGATGGCAACGTGCACTTCAATTTGTGCCGGCCCTTGGGTGCGGACGCCAAGGCGTTCGAGGCGCGCGCTGAGGAGTTCAACCGCATCGTCCACGACATCGTGGCACGCATGGGCGGCAGTATCAGCGCCGAGCACGGCATCGGCCGGCTCAAGCGCGGCGAGCTCGAGCGTTACGCGCCCGCGCTCGAGCTCGACCTCATGCGCAAGCTCAAAAGCGTCCTCGACCCCTGCGGCATCATGAACCCGGGGAAGATGATCTGAGTCGGATGACGGAGGACAGACGACGCAGGACAGATGAGATAATGTGATCCGTCGTCTGCGGTCTCTCGTCCGTCATCCGGTTGCGGAGGAACTCATGTACAGCCCGCCGCTCAAGGAGATGCGCTTCGCGCTCGATCTCGCGGGGCTCGCGGAAGTGGCCGGCCTCGCCGGCACGGGAGAGCTGACGCCCGACCTCGTCGATGCGGTCTTGGACGAGGCCGGAAAGCTCGCCGCCGAGGTGCTGGCTCCGCTCAATCAGCCGGGCGACAAGGAGGGTTCCCGCCTCGAGAACGGCATCGTCTACACGCCGAAGGGCTTCAAGGAAGCCTATCGCCGCTTCGTGGAGGGTGGCTGGAACAGCGTCCCCTTCGCGCCCGAACACGGCGGCCAAGGCCTGCCGACGCTCATCCATATCGCACTCAGCGAGATGTGGAACGCCGCGAACATGTCCTTCGCCCTTTGCCCGCTCCTCAACTTCGGCGCGGTCGAAGCGATCAACGCCCATGGCTCGCCCGAGCAGAAGGCGACTTATCTGCCGAAAATGATCTCGGGCGAGTGGTGCGGGACGATGAACCTGACCGAGCCGCAGGCGGGCTCGGATTTGAGCCTGATCAAGACGCGCGCGGTGCGCGACGGCGAGCATTATCGCGTCACCGGGCAGAAGATATTCATTACTTACGGCGATCACGATTTGACCGACAACATCATCCACCTCGTGCTGGCGCGCACGCCCGAGGCGCCCGCCGGCACGCGCGGCATCTCCCTCTTCGTCGTGCCCAAGATGCTGGTCAAGCCGGACGGCTCGCTCGGCGCGCGCAACGATTTGCGCTGCGTCTCGCTCGAGCACAAGCTCGGCATCAAGGCCAGTCCGACGGCGGTGATGGCCTTCGGCGACGAGCGGGGTGCGGTCGGCTACCTCGTCGGCGAGGAGAACCGCGGCCTCGCCTACATGTTCACCATGATGAACAACGCGCGGCTCGGCGTCGGCCTCGAAGGGGTCGCGATCGCCGAGCGGGCCTACCAGCAGGCGCGCGACTATGCCAAGAGCCGCGTGCAGAGCCGCGATATCGCGAGCAGCGACGAGAAGCCCGTCACCATCATCCATCACCCCGATGTCCGCCGCATGCTGCTCTCGATGCGCGCGCAGGGCGAGGCCATGCGCGCGCTCGTCTATTATGCGGCCGCCCTCCTCGACCTCGCCAAGCGGCACCCGGATGCGGCCGAGCGGCAGGCGCACGAGCGCCTCGTCGACCTTCTCATTCCCGTGTGCAAGGCCTGGTCGACGGATCTCGGCGTCGAGATCGCCTCGGTCGGCATCCAGGTGCACGGGGGGATGGGCTATATCGAGGAGACCGGTGCGGCACAGCATTACCGCGATGCGCGCATAACGCCCATCTATGAGGGGACCAACGGCATCCAGGCGAACGACCTCATGGGCCGCAAGCTCGGCCGCGACCGCGGCGAGACCGCGCGCCGCTTCATCGCCACGATGCGCGAGCTCGACGGCGCGCTTGGCGCGGCCAAAGGCGAGACGTTCCTGAGCCTACGAGGTCCCTTGCGTCAAGGGCTCGACGCGCTTGCCGACGCAACCGACTGGATGGTCGAGGCGATGGCCCGGGACGTGCGCCATGCCGCCGCGGGAGCCGTCGAATATTTGCGCCTCTTCGGCACGGTCACGGGCGGCTGGCTGATGGCGCGAGGAGCGCTCGAGGCAGCGGCCCGCCTCGCCGGCGGCGAAGGCGATGCGGCCTTCCTCGAAGCCAAGCTCGTGTCGGCGCGCTTCTACGCGGCAAGCGTGCTCGCGCGCGCTCCCGCCCTCTTGAGTCCGATTACGCGCACGGGCGAAAGCGTGCTGGCGCTCGCCGAGGAGCAGTTCTAGGGGCATGGCTCGGAAGTTCGTCCCACCCGGAGATATGCGTCATTGCGAGCGCAGCGAAGCAATCCAGCCTGCGTGGTGCGAAATTCTCCCTGGATTGCTTCGTTGCCCTTCGGGCGCCTCGCAATGACTAGTATTTTCCCGTTGTGGTGAATGTCAGAAACTGGACACTAGGGACAACAGCCGGCGATAAGGGTCTCAAAAACACGGCAAGCGCATGAGCGAGACGATCATCAATGGAGTGAAGGCGGGGCTGCGCGTCCTCGTGACGGCGGCGGCGGACGGCATCGGTCGGGTCATCGCGGACCGCTTCATCGACCACGGCGCCCGGGTCTATGTCTGCGACATCGCGGCCGAGACCCTTCTCCGCTATCTGGCGAAACAGCCGCGGGCACTCGGCATGCACGCCGACGTGGCCGACGAGGCCTCGGTCGACCGCATGTTCGACGATCTCGCGGCCAAGCTCGGCGGCCTCGACGTGCTCGTCAACAATGCCGGCATCGCGGGGCCGACGGCCGCGGTCGAGAAGATCGCGCCCGCGGAGTGGCGCCGCACGCTCGACGTCAATCTGAGCAGCCACTTCTATTGCACGCGACGCGCCGTCCCCATGCTCAAGCAAGCCACGGACGGCGCCATCATCAACATCTCCTCGGTCGCCGGCCGGCTCGGCTTCGCCCATCGCCTGCCCTATGCCGCGACGAAATGGGCGATCGTGGGCATGACGCAGTCGCTCGCCAAGGAGCTCGGGCCTTACGGCATCCGCGTCAACGCCATCCTCCCCGGTATCGTCGCGGGGCCGCGCATCGAGCGAGTCTTCGCCGCCCGGGCCGAGCTGGCCGGCGTCAGCATCGAGGCCGAGCGCGAGGCGAGCCTCGCCAAGGTCTCGCTCCGCCGCATGGTCTCCCCCGAGGATGTCGCCAACATGGCGCTTTTCCTCGCCTCGCCCGCGGGCCGCAACATCTCGGGCCAGGCCTTGAGCGTCTGCGGCAACGTCGAGACGTTGTGAGGCCCAGCCGCCCCTGGCGGCTCATGCGAAAATTCCCGCGAGTCCTGTGACGGCGGTCATAGGCGGTCCCGCCCCCCTCGAGCATGATACCCGCGCACAGAGGCGCCCATTCTGTGATGACTCGGGCGGGGCTCGCGCAAGCGACGCCCCGCCTTCTTTTTATCCGTGGTCGGGCGACGTCCCGGTTTCGGCCCTGGCGCGGCCCGCGAAACACGCCGAAGGCCGCGCCAGTCGGGACAATATGATGATTGTCATTTGTACGACTACGGCGTATGATCATCATCATATTTAGGCGAGCCACTCATGCCCAAGAGTCCCCAGCGCAAGGAAGAGACGCGGCAGCGCATCGTTGCAGCGGCTGGCCGCCGCTTCCGGGCCGCCGGGCTCGAGGGCGCCGGGGTCGCCGAGATCATGGCCGCGGCCGGGCTCACCCACGGCGGCTTTTATGCCCATTTCGCCAACAAGGCGGAGCTCGTCTCGGCAGCGTTGGCGGCGGCATTGGCCGAAACCCGCGCACTGTGGCTTGCCGAGCTGGAGGGGCTCCCGCCCGAGGACGCCTATCGCCTCATTCTCGGACGCTACCTTTGCCGCGCCCATCGGGACTCCCCTGCCGGGGGCTGCGTCATGGCGGCACTCGCCAGCGAGCTGGCGCGCCAGGACTCGGGCACGCGCAGTACCTTCGAGGCGGGCTTCATCGAGACCGTTCAAGCTCTCGAGCCCTATATGCCCGAGGTGGGCGGCGGCACCCGCCGGGAACGTGCGCTCGCGACCATGGCGATGGCACTCGGCGGGCTCCTCCTCGCCCGCATGGTCGAGAGTGCTGACCTGTCGGATGCGGTGCTCTTGGCCTGCCGCCGCGCCGCCCTCAAGGCGCTCGAACCGAGCAGCTGAGCTATCCTCGGTCACGCGAAGGCGATAAGCTCGATTTCCCCGACACGTAAGAAGAAGAGGCGCACCATGCCCGCAACCAGTCCGCCGCTCGTGAACCGTCAAATTCTCTTGCTCAACCGCCCCACGGGCGCGCCCGCGGAGAGCGACTTCAGGATGGTGGAAACGCCGGCTCCCGTGCCCAAGGAGGGCGAGGTGCTGGTGCGGGCACTCTATCTTTCCCTCGATCCCTATATGCGCGGACGCATGAGCGAGCGCGCCTCCTACGCGCGGCCGGTGGCACTCGGCGAGGTCATGACCGGTGGCGTCGTCGGGCGCGTGGCCGTCTCTCGCAACGCCGCTTTCCGTGAAGGCGACATCGTCGAGGGCATCCTCGGCTGGCAGGACTATGCCCTCTCGAACGGCAAGGGCCTGCGCAAGATCGACCCTAAGCTTGCCCCCCTCTCGACCGCACTTGGCGTCCTCGGCATGCCGGGGCTCACCGCCTATTTCGCCCTCCTCGAGCTCGGCAAGCCCAAGCGCGGCGAGACGGTGGTGGTCTCCGCCGCCTCGGGTGCGGTCGGCGGCATCGTCGGCCAGATCGCCAAGATCATGGGCTCCAGGGCCGTCGGCACCGCCGGGTCGGAGGCCAAGTGCCGCTATTGCCTCGAGGAGCTCGGCTATGACGCCTGCATCGACTATCGCGCGAGCAGGGACATCGCCGCCGACCTCAAGCGCGCCGCCCCCGACGGCATCGACGTCTATTTCGACAATGTGGGGGGTGCCGTCAGCGACGCCGTCTTTCCCCTCCTCAACCTGCGCGCCCGCGTCGTGGTCTGCGGCCAGATCTCGCAATACAATCTCGACAAGCCGGAGCTCGGACCGCGCCTCCTCTGGCATCTGATCCGCACGCGCGCGCGCGTCGAAGGCTTCCTCGTCTGGGATTATGCCGAGCGCTATGGCGAAGGCCTCGCGCAGCTCGCGGCGTGGATCAAGGACGGCAGGATCAAGTACAAGGAGGACATCACCCCCGGCCTCGAGCAGGCGCCGCGCAAGCTCATCGGGCTGCTCAGAGGCGAGAATTTCGGCAAGGCGATCGTCAAGATCGCCGACTAGGAGCAACCCCGTGTCGAAACCCGCGATCTCGGCCGTGGACCCCTTCGTGCGCAGCCGCATCGACGTGCTCGGCACCCAGATGGAGTTCGTCGACGAAGGCAAGGGCGATGCCATCGTCTTCCTCCACGGCAATCCGACCTCGTCCTATCTTTGGCGCAACGTGATCCCGCACCTCTCGGGGCTGGGGCGCGCGCTCGCCCCCGACCTCGTCGGCATGGGCCGCTCGAGCCGCGCCCCCAACGGCTCCTACCGCTTCCTCGATCATGCGCGCTATCTCGATGCCTGGTTCGAGCTGGTGAAGGCCGGCGAGCGTGTCGTCATCGTCGGCCATGACTGGGGCGGCGCCCTTGGCTTCCATTGGGCGCGCCGGCACGCGAGGCGCGTCCTCGGCGTCGTCTATATGGAGACCCTTGTCCGGCCGCTTTCCTGGTCCGAATGGCCCGAGAAGGCGCGCGCCATTTTCCAAGCCATGCGCTCGCCCGCGGGCGAGGACCTGGTACTGCAGAAGAACGTCTTCGTGGAGCGCATCCTGCCGGCGAGCGTACTGCGCAAGCTCGGCGAGGCCGAGATGGCAGCTTACCGCGCGCCCTATCTCAAGCCGGGCGAGGGCCGCCGACCGACGCTCACCTGGCCGCGCGAGATCCCGATCGAGGGCAAGCCCAAGGACGTAGTGAATATCATCCGTGCCTACGGCAAATGGCTCGAGGAGAGCCGTGTGCCCAAGCTCTTCATCAATGCCGAGCCCGGCTCGATCCTGGTGGGCGCCCAGCGCGACTATTGCCGGCGCTGGCCCAACCAGGAGGAGGTCGCGGTGAGCGGCAATCACTTCATCCAAGAAGACTCGCCGCACGAGATCGGCGCCGCGATCGCCGCTTTCGTGCGCCGGTTGCGCAAACGGCCCTGAGCAAGGAGAGTGCGATGCCGGATACCGTACTGACGACGCGCAAGGGCGCGATCGCGACCGTCATCCTCAACCGCCCCGCGGCCCTCAACGCGCTCGATGAAGCGATGACGCGCGAGCTCGAGGAGGCCTTCACGACGCTCGAGGCCGACGCCTCGGTGCGCGCCGTCGTCGTGCGCGGTGCTGCCGAGCATTTCATGGCCGGCGGCGACCTCAAGTTCTTCTATCGCGGCCTGGAGCTTTCGCCCGCCGAGCGGCGCCGGCGCTTCGAGCTCTTCGTGCACAAGGTGCACCCGACCATACTCACCATCCGCCGCATGTCGCAGCCGGTGATCGCGAGCGTCCGCGGTGCTGCGGCCGGCTTCGGGATGAGCCTCGTCATGGCGTGCGACCTCGCCATCGCCGCGGACGATGCCTTCTTCACGCTCGCCTACTCGCTCATCGGCACGAGCCCGGACGGCTCGGGCACCTATCATCTGCCGCGCATCGTCGGCATGAAGAAGGCGGC
>JBKQRV010000195.1:0-33764 GCA_052143835.1 Alphaproteobacteria bacterium | reverse complement strand
CTAGCAAGCATTCCCCCTCCCCCCTTGAGGGGGAGGGTTGGGGAGGGGGGTGCGCTGCGCTTCCACGACTCCCTGGACGAGCGGCGGATACAATTCATCGAGTGGAGCCGCGAGCTTGAACCGCAAGGAGCGCAGGAGTGCCGAAAAGGGAGCGGCGAGAGGAAGCCCCTCGCGCGCGCCGGCTTCGGCGCGCCCGAGCGCCGCACCGCTCAATGCGCGCACGCTCGTCGCCCAGGCGGTCCAGCTTCATCAATTGGGCCGCCTTGCCGAGGCCGAGGCGCTCTACCGCCAGGCGTTGGCACTCGATCGCGATGACCCGGACGCGATTCATTTTCTCGGCCTCATCGCCCATCAGAGGGGCGAGAACGCCCGCGCGATCGAGCTCCTTGAAAGGGCCATCGCGATCGACGGCCGCGTCGCCAACTATCACGGCAATCTGGGCGAAGCCTATCGCGCCCTGGGCCGGCTGGATGAGGCGGTTCTGAGCCACAGAAGAGCGCTCGCCCTTCGTCCCGAGCTCGCGAGCGCGCGCTTCGGCCTGGGGACGGCTCTCCTCAACCTCAAGTCCTATGCGGAGGCGGCGACCGAGCTCGGCGCCGCCTTGCGGCTCGACCCCAAGGATGCGGACGCGCATCTCAATTTGGGTATCGCCCTCTTCGAGCTCGGCCGCGCCGCGGAAGCGAGCGCTCATTACGAGGAAGCGCTCAGACTGCGGCCCGACTTCGCCGAGGCCCATCTCAACCTCGGCATCGCGCTTCTGTCCACCGGCGAGCTGCGCAAGGCCCACGGCGCCCTCGCCCGCGCCATCCAGCTTTCGCCGCAAATCTCCGAGGCGCATTATCAGATCGGCCGCGTCCTCGCCGGCCTCGAGCGTTACGACGAGGCCACGCTCGCGCTCAAGGAGGCGACGCGGCTCAGGTCGGATTTGCCCAACGGCCACATCGAGCTCGGCCACGTGCTGCGCCTGCGCCATCGCACGGCAGAGGCGATAGCGGCATACGAAGAGGCGCGAGCGCTCGACCCGAGGCGGCCCGAGCCGCTCATCGGCATCGGGCTTGCCCATCTCGAAGAAGGCCGTTTCGAAGAGGCGCGCCGCTGGTTCGAGGCCGCGCTCGAGCGCGAGCCTCGCTCGGCCGATGCTCATTTCAACATGGGCCTCTCCTACCAGCTCCAGGGACGCTTCGAGGAGGCCGTCCCCTGGCACGAGAAGGCGATCGCGCTCGAGCCCGACCATGCGAGCGCGCATTACCACCTGGCTATGGGCCGAAAGGCGGGAGCGAGCGACGCGCGGCGGCACGAGATCGAGCGCGTGCTGGCAATGACGACGCTGTCCATCGATCAGAAGAGCGCGCTCAATTTCGCCCTCGCCAAAATCCACGACGATCTCGGCGATTACGACGCCGCCTTTCGCTGCTACAAGGCGGGCAACGATTTGAGGAAGTCAAAGCTCCGCTACCGTCCGGAAGACTTCACCGCCTACGTCGACCGGATGATCGCGACCTTCGCTGCCGGGCTCTTCGCCGAGAAGGCGGGGATGGGCAGCAGCTCGGAGCTTCCGGTCTTCATCGTCGGCATGCCGCGCTCGGGAACCACGCTCGTCGAGCAGATTCTGGCGAGCCACCCGCAAGTCCACGGCGCCGGCGAGCTCGACTACATGCGCCAGATCGCGCATACGCTGCCCGCGCGGCTCGGAAGCTCGGAAGCCTTTCCCGAATGCGTGCGCCAGCTCGGCGCCGCCGCGGCGAAGACGATCGCGGAGGAGCATCTCGAGCGGCTCGCGAGCTATGCGAGCAGCGCCGCGCGGATCACCGACAAGCTGCCGAACAACTTTTTCCGTCTCGGCCTCATTGCCCTCCTCTTTCCCAAGGCGTCGATCATCCATTGCGTGCGCGACCCGCTCGATACGTGCCTTTCCTGCTACTTTCAGGAGTTTGCGCACGGCCAGCCGTTCGCCTGCGACCTCGATCATCTCGGCCGCTACCATCGCGACTATCAGCGTCTGATGGCGCATTGGCACAATGTCCTGCCCTCTCCGATCCTCGATGTCCCTTACGAAGGGCTCGTCGCCGACCAGGAAGGCTGGAGCCGCAAGCTCGTCGCTTTCCTGGGCCTTCCCTGGGACGAGCGCTGCCTCGCCTTCTACGAGAAGGAGCGTCTCGTGCGCACGGCGAGTTTCTGGCAGGTACGCCAGCCGATCTACGCCTCCTCGATCGGACGCTGGCGCCATTACGCGAAGCATCTGGCGCCGCTCTTCAACGCACTCGAGGTCGAGCCGCCGCCAATGTGATCGGTTGTGGTTGCGGCAATACCTTGCCCGCAACGCCGACAAGATATAGCCTGATGTCGCACACCCGGATCATCTGCGTAATGTCGGCCATGATCGTCGAGGACGCCTGCTCGGCCGGCCTTGCGGAGGAGCAACCATGACCAGGATTTTGGCGCGGTTCGTTGCGGCTCTGAGCGTGGGGCTGCCGTTGTTTGCCTATGGGGCGGATTTGATCAACCCGGCGCTGCCGCCGTCCGGCAGCAGTGCGGGCTTTCGCGATGGTTACGCGCACGGCTGCTTGACGGGCTTTCAGGACGCGAGACGCGCGGGCTACGAGCAAGCGGGCCGCAAGGATGTGGCGCGTTATCTCAGGGACGCGGACTACAAGGCCGGCTTCGATGCGGCGTACCGTGCCTGCTATGAAGAGCAGATACGCAATCCGAAGTCGTGGGGCGATGCGGGCATTTAGCCGAGGCGGTCGTCCGCCGACCCGGAATCGTTGTTGGTCGAGGATCGACGTTTCATTCGAGGAAAAAATCGAGGGTCGTGCGAATCGTGCACTTCATGTCCCTCGCTTCAAGGGACCCGCACGCGTCTCCGTGTCCTCCGTGCCTCCGTGGTAAAATCAACGCTTCTGTTGCTCAGTGTCCTGTGCAGCTCCGATGTCCAAGCCGGTTGATGAGATGACCCCGGGCAACGCCGAGCCCGGCGGACGGTGGCTCAAGCCGATGACCGTCGCGCAAGGCTTGGAGGTCGCCATGCAGCACCATGGCGCCGGCCGACTCGCGCGAGCCGAGCGCCTCTACCGGCGCATCCTGGAAATCGAGCCCACCCACGCCGTCGCCTTGCAAATGCTCGGCGTGATCGCCCACCAGAAGGGGCGGAGCGAGCAAGCCGTGGAGCTCATCGCGAAGGCCTTGGCGCTCAAGCCCGACGACGCGGGCGCGCACTTCAACTTGGCCTTAGCACTCCACGCCCTCGCGCGCCTGGAGGAAGCCGTCGCCAGCTACCGCAAGGCCTTGGCGCTCAAGCCCAATTTCACCGAAGCGCTCTACAATCTGGGGAATGCGCTCAAGGATCTCGGACGCTTCGAGGAGGCCGCCGCCAACTATCGCCAAGTCGTAGCACTGCAAGCGGATTTCGCCCCTGCGCACAACAACCTCGGAACCATGCTCGCGGAGCTCGGGCGACCCGAGGAGGCCATAGCCAGCTTCAGGAGGGCCCTCGCGCTCAAGCCGGACGACCCCGAGGCGCTGAACAACCTCGGCAGCGCGTTCGCCGACCTGGGACGGTTGGAGGAGGCCGTCGAGAGCTACCGCAAGGCCCTCGACCTCAAGCCGGATCACGCGGATGCGTGGTTCAACCTCCATGCGGCACTTTATGCGGAGGGCGACATGGAGCCGGCGGCGCGCTGCCTCGAGGAGGCCTTGAGCGCGACACCCGATCACGCGGCAAGCCGCTTCTTTCTCGGCGTGCTGCGCGACTATCAAGGGCAAAGCGAAACCGCGGCGCGCCATTTTGCCGCGCTTGCGAAGGAGTCCGACTATGCCACCTACGGCCTCGACTCATGGCACTATGTGAAATCGGTCGCCGGCCCCCGCCCTCGCTTGCTCGGCGAGAGCTCCCATGGGCTGGCACTCGGCCTCGAGGCCGCCCGGCTCGATGGGCTGGTGCTGGAGTTCGGCGTCCGTTTCGGGACCTCGATCCGGCAGATCGCGGCGCGCGTGAAGGAGCGCGTGCATGGCTTCGACACCTTCCGCGGCCTTCCCGAAGCATGGCACGCCCTACCCGGCGGGAGCTATTCCACCCACGGCGAATTGCCGGAGGTGCCTCGCAATGTCCATCTTCATGTCGGGCTATTCGCCGATACGCTGCCGCGATTTCTCGAGCAATATCCCGGACCCGTGCGCTTCATGAACGTCGATTGCGATCTTTACAGCTCGACCAAGACGGTGCTCGAGCTCCTCGCCGGAAGGATCGTCCCGGGGACGGTCATGCTGTTCGACGAGTATCTCTTCAACCGGCATTGGCGCGAGGACGAATTCAGAGCCTTCCAGGAGGCCGTCGCCAAATTCGGGTGGCGTTACGACTATCTTGCCTTCGGCCTCCTCTCGAAGCAGGCGGTTGTGATCATGCGATGATGTGCGGGAGGGGCGAGCAGACGCAGATGGCGAGGAAGCGAGCGAACGAGAGAGGTGGTGAGACGGCGGAGCTCCTGAGGAGCGCTGCCCGCTCGCTCAAAGGCGGCGACGCGGAGGCGGCCGAGTCGTTCGCGCGCCGAGCGCTTGCCCTGAGCCCGAGCGAGCGCGGCGCGCTTTATCTCCACGGCTTGGCACTCCTCTCCCTCGGCCAGGCTGCCGCCGCGATCGAGCCGCTCCAAGGTGCCGCCGAGGGCAACCCGGATCCGGCGGTCGAGACCAATCTTGCGGCCGCGCTCGAACAATCCGGCAAGGAAAAGGAGGCGCTCGCCTGGCTCGAGCGTGCCGTCTCGCGCAGCCCCCCTTTCGCGCCGGCCTTCTTTCGCCTCGGCCGGCTGCTTCATCTGCTCAACCGCCTCGTCGAGGCCAAGGCGGCATTGCGCCGCGCGGCCGAGCTTGTTCCCGGCGATGCCGAGGCTTCTGCCGCACTCGCCGAGGTCCTCACCGAGCTGGGCGAAGCCCGGTCGGCGCGAGACGTCTACACGCGTGCCTTGGCGGCGCGGCCGGGATGGCCGCAAGCGCGGCGCGGCATCGCCCGGACCCTGATGGACGAGGGAGATTACGCGGCGGCCGCCGCGATTCTGCGCCGGCTAGTCGAGGACAATCCGGCGGATACGGCCTCGCTCCTCGATCTCGCCTTCAGCCAGCAGGAGCTCGGCCGGCTCGAGGACGCGCTCGCGACCTACGCCAAGGCCGCCGCCGTCGATCCCGGCGCCTACAAGCAGGCGCTCCATAGCCTGATCAGCGCCGCCCGGGGGACGTTTTGGCTGAGGCCAAGTGCCGCCGCCAAGAAGCTGCCGCGTCCCTCTTAGCGTTTATTGGCGCGGAAATTCCTGCGATAGACGCCGCGCTCGGCGTTGATCGTCATGCGCAGCTCGGCGAGGCGCGAGCTTTCACCGTCGGTGAGCGCCTCGCAGCGCAGCGTCCACTTCTCGCGCTCGACGGGAATGCATTGGGCGACGGGCGTTCCCTTCGGCACGACGCCGGCGAAGTCCTTCCTGATCCAGGCCGCGGGAAAATTGACGAAATTCTCCGTGTAGCGATCGGCGTCCACCAGCCCCGTGAGCGTCAAGAAGGGCAGCTCGGCGCGGTTGATCGGGTGGGTGACGAGAAGCGAGTAGCCGGGCGGCAGCTCGATCGTCCAGAAGCTCGCGAACTTGATGAGGAAGCAGTCTTCCTCGAAGAACGGGCTGCCGATCGCCTGGCTGTTGTCGTGGAAGTCGATCGGGCTGCGCGAGTGCTCGCTCAAGGGCGTCCCGCCGATTCCCCAATCCCAGCTGAAGGCCCCGTCCTTGTAAGCGAGATCGGCGGCGAGCGGCATCATGAAGCCATAGGTCATCGCATCGATGAAGGGCGGACAGCGCTTGACCGTCCAGTCCTCGCCCCCCAGCACCTCGCTCTTGGCCTTGAGCGGCATGTTCTTGAACCACTCCGGCAGGCCCTCGACCGCCGGATAGGGCCGCGGCAGTATCGCCTCGAGCCCCGCCGGGCAGCGGAACACGACTTCCATCCGGTGTCTCTCCTGCCTCAAAGCAAGCGTCACCCCACCCTACCCTCCCCTCGAGGCCAGGGCAATCGCATTTGGTGATCCCGCACGTTACCGGCCCCGTCATTACCGGCGAAAGCCGGTATCCATTGACCAGGATCACCATCGTTGGAGAAAGGAAAGACGCCGCGCCTGCTCTGAAATAGGTCCCGGCTTTCGCCGGGACGACGGATTATCACATTCAAGAGTATTCAAATGCCATAGCCCTGCCCTCGAGGGGAAGGGTTAGGGAGGGGGGCGTGCTGCGCATCAACGGTTCGATCCCCTGGCGCCACACGCAGGCGAGCGTAAGTCAAGTCTCGCCAAATAGAAAGGCGGCGCTGCTTGCGCAGCGCCGCCGGAGTCTCGTCTCTGCTCGGTCCCGAGGGCCCGATTAGAACACGTACTGGAAGCTGGCCATCAGGCGCTTGGCTTCGCCATTGTTGCCGCCGCACTGCGAGCTGCCGCACGGTCCGATCGCGCCGCCCAGGCCGCGCTTGTTGAGGTCCCCGTACATGAACTCGAGACCGATGTTCACGGACTTCACCGGGCTCCAAATCAAGTTGATGTAGGCCGTCTGGATAGTCGTGTACTGCGAGGTGCCCACCGCACCGGTGTCGACGGCGCGCGGGATGCCGCCGTAACCCCACCAGCCTTCGCCATACACCAAGTTGGTACGGACGTTGTCCGTCCACCAGTGCTGGTACCAGGCATTGACGGTGTAGTGATCGACGGTCTTGATCGATATCGAGCCGCCCGTCGAGAGAGCGGCGGCGTCCAGACCCGGCGTGACGGCGCCGGTATCGAAGTAGCGCTCGTCGCCGGAGCCAAAGCTGCCGGTCGCGCCGACGTAGTCCTTGGCGAACGGCCCGCCGAACCACTGGCCGATGGCGATGTTGGTGCCGAGCATGACGCCGCCACCAAACGATTGTGCGGTGTGGTTGATTTTGTTCCCGATGACCGCCACGGTCGAGCTGTTGCTCGCGTTGCCGCCGTCGTTATAGTTGAAGTCGCGGAGCACGCCGGACAAGCTGACGTGGCCCCAGGTGTCGGCGTACTGAACGCGGCCGGTGATGTCCGGCATTTGGGTCGTACAGTTGCCGATGGTCCCGCCCGAGGTGGTGCTAAGCCCACAGCCAACGAAGACCGTGGGGGATCCCGCGGGGGCGGTGAAGGCAGTGATACGCGGTTGGTAGTTTTCCATCGAGGCCGACAGCGTCCACTTGCCGAGCGGTGCTACGTAACGGAGCTGGGTCTGGCGTCCCGCCGCCTCACCCTGGCCGCCGTTGAAGTCGAGCTGCTCGGGCAGGTCGTCCACGTCGTCGAAGTTCGACCAGGTCTGGCCGGCGAGCACCGGGCCCAACTGGCCATAGGCATGACGCATGCGGAGCACGTTCGAGGTGTTGCCGCCGCCGCTCTGGATGTTGTCCGCGCGTGTCGCATTGGTGCCGTAGAAGTCCATCTCGAGGAAGGTCTTCAGCTGGCCCCAATCGGTCGGCGTCCGGGTCTCGATGTTGAAGCGCGTCTGGCGGGCGTCGAAATGGAAGAAACCGCCTTGATGGGCGTTCGCGGTGTGATTGCCCGCAATCGCCGTGTCCGCGAAGGTGTCACCCAGGAACTGGTCAAAGTCGTACATGAAGTCGGCTTTGATGTAGCCATGGATGGCCATCGAGGTGTCGGAGCCCGGAAGCTTCCAGGAGCCCGGGAAGTCGCCGCCGACGACCGCGTCGGCAGGTGCCGCGACCTGCGTGGTGTCGACCGTCGCCTTCTGCTGCTCGAGCTGGTCGAGACGCGCTTGAAGCGAGTCGATCTGGGCCTGCAAGTCGTCCGCTTGACCCGCGAGCGCCGGACCCGCCATCATCGCGAAGGCAGCGCCGGAACCCAGCAGGGCCGTCCGCAGAGACTTATTGAACATGGAACCTCCTCTCGATTTATTAGGCTCGGATGCCTAGCTACAGCTCGGCGCATGGCGAGCCGAGTCCTGTTGTTTCTGACCCGTGCAGCGTTTCCAGTCAACGCATTTCCCCCCTCCCGCACGACAAAGCCCATATCCGTGACTTTTTTGTCACATCCGCATTCTAGTGGAAATGACAGAGACTTAGAGCCACGCCCCATCGTGCGGCCGAAGGCTTTGGCCGCCAGTAAACCATTGCCTCGGCGGCCGGCGGCGGCGTATGCCATCGCCAGCGGAGAACGCTCTTGAAGGGGGCCGCGCGGGCGGCCTTAGGCGATGGACGCGAGCGAGATTCGGACGCGCTTCGAGACTGCGGTCTCGCATCAGCAGGCCGGCCGCCTGGCCGAAGCCGAGGCGCTTTACCGCGCCATCCTCGAGGCCGACCCGAAACACGCGGACGCCCTTCACATGTGCGGCGGCCTCGCGCTTCAGGCCGGCCGCCCCGACGCGGCACTGGCCGTGATCGCGCGCGCGATCGCGATCGACGGCGGCAACGCCGTGTTCCACACCAGCCTCGGCCAAGCCTATCTCCAGCTCGCTCGGCCGGAGGAGGCGCTCAAGAGCTTCCGCGCCGCGAACGTCGCCCAGCCGGATTTCTTCCCCGCACCCTTCCTCATTGGCGTGGCGCTGCGTGCCCTCGACCGGCCCGACGAGGCGGCTGCTGCCTTCGAGACGGCACTCCGGCTCAATCCCCAGTCCGTTCATGCTTTGTTCAACCTCGCCTCCATCCTCCAGGACCAAGGCGACCGGGCGGGGGCCATTTCGCGCTATCGTGAGGCGCTCGAGCTCGCGCCTGATTTCTCAGGCGCGCATCTCAATCTCGGGATTTGCCTTGCCCAAGGCGGCGACTTCGCGGCAGCGCTCCCGCATCTCGAGCGCGCAGTCGCCCTCGAGCCCGGGCTCATCGAGGCGCAGTCCGCACTCGGCAACGCGCTCGTCAAGCTCGGCCAGCCCGAGCGGGCCATCGCCGCCTTTCGCAAGGGCATCGAGATCGAGCCTCGCGCCGCCGTCCTCCATTACAATCTGGGCAACGCCTTCCGCGAGCTCGGCCGGCTCGAAGCCGCGCTCGCCGCCTATCGCGAGGCGCTTGCGCTCGCCCCCGACTTCGCCCAGGCCATGATCAATGCCGGCGGCGTGTGCGACGATCTCGCGCGTTATGCCGAGGCGGAAGCGTATTGTCGGCGGGCGGTGGCGGCGGACCCCAAGGCAGCGCTCGCCCATTGCGGCCTCAGCCTCGTGCTGCGTGTGCGCGGGCGCCTCGCGGAGGCGGCGGCCGAGGCCGAGCGCGCCATCGCGCTCGATCCCACGGCACCCGACGGGCACGCAGCCCTCGGCCTCGCCTTGGGCGAGCTTGGCCGCTTCGAGGAGGCGGCCCGCGCCTTCCGCCGGGCGTTGGCGCAAGATCCGTTGTTCCCCTCGGCGCTCGCCCACCTGGCCAATATGCGCGGGGTCGAGCCGAGCGCGGCCGAGCGCGCCCGCTTGAGGCAAGCGCTCGCCGAGCGCCGGCTCACGGCACGCGAGCGCGTCGGTCTCCATTTCGCCCTCGGCCGTCTCGCGGACGAGGGCGACGACTACGATGCCGCTTTCGCCGACTACCGGCAGGGGAATGCGATCAAGGCGGCGCAACAGGGATACGACCATGCGGCCATGACGCGTCGGGTGGACGCGCTCATCAAGACCTTCGACCGTGCCTTGTTCTCGAGCCGCAGCACGCTCGGCGTGGCGTCCGAGCTGCCGGTCTTCGTGCTCGGCATGCCGCGCTCGGGGACGACGCTCGTAGAGCAGATCCTGGCGAGCCATCCGATGGTGCACGCTTCGGGCGAGCTGTTGGCAAGCGGCCTCATGATCGACGGCATCGCCTCCCTCGCGTCCGTGCGGCAAGCCGGCAAGGGCTACCCCGAGGCGGTGCGGCTCGTCGACTGCGCCGGGGCCGAGGAGCTCGCCGGCCGCTATCTCGAGGCGATCGGCAGAGATGCCGGCCAGGCCGCCCGCGTCACCGACAAGCTGCCGTTCAATTTTCTGCGCATCGGGCTCATCGCCCTCCTCTTGCCGCGCGCGCGCATCATCCACTGCCAGCGCGATCCTTACGACACCTGCCTCTCCTGCTATTTCCAGGATTTCCAGGACCCGCAGCCCTTCGTCTACGAGCTCGAGCGTCTCGGCAAATATTATCGCGAGTACGAGAGGCTGATGGCCCATTGGCGGAGCGTGCTGCCGAGCCCGATGCTCGAAGTCCCGTATGAGGCGCTCGTGAATGATCCCGAGCCCTGGTGCCGCCGCATCCTCGAGCATTGCGCGCTGCCGTGGGACGAGCGCGTGCTGCGCTTCTTCGCAACCGAGCGCTCGGTGCAGACGGCGAGCTTCTGGCAGGTGCGCCAGCCGATCTATCTGAGCTCGGTCGGACGCTGGAGGCATTACCGCAAGCACCTGGGCCCGCTCTTCGCGGCCCTCGAGCGCACGCCTCCGGAAGAAGATGCGGCGTAAGCCGACGCTTGAGCGGATAAATTCCGCCGAAGAGGGAGAGCCGGTGACGGAAGAGCGCTTCCAACGCGCCGTGGCCTGTTTCCAGCGCCGCGAGCTTGGCAGAGCCGCGGCACTTTGTGACGAGATCCTCGCCGATCGACCCGATCATGTGAGGGCGCTCGGGCTCGCCGGGTTGCTGGCATTGCTGGACGGACGGCCGGAACGCGCGGCGGAGCGCTTGGCGCGCGCCGCAGCACTCGAGCCCTCGTCTTACGACATTCTGAGCAACCTCGGTACGAGCTATATCCGTCTCGAGCGCTTCGCCGAAGCCGTCGAGGTCTATGAGCAGGCACTCGCGCTGCGCCCGACGCACAAGCCGGCGCACATCAATCTCGCAAGCGCCTACCGGGCGATCGGCCAATACGACAAGGCGATCGCCCAGCTCGAGCCTCTAGTCGCCGAAGCCGGCGGGGATGCGCCCCTCCTTTCCGAGCTTGCGCGTCTCAAGGTACTGGCGAACGAGCTTGACGCGGGCATTGGCCTTTATCGCAAGGCGATCGCGGCGGCACCGACCCTGCTCGCGGCGCGCCAGGGCCTCGCCTACACGCTTCAGTTGGCCGGCCGGCAATCCGAATCGCTCGAGGAGTACGGCAAGATCGCCCAAGGTCTGCCGCAAGACGCGCGCGCGCAGGCCGATCTCGGCTTGGCGCTGGTCAAGGCGGGGGCTCAAGGCCAAGCGATCGAAGCGCTGCGTCGTGCGGTAGCAATCGAGCCTGGGAACATGACCGCACGTGCAGCACTCGGACAGCTTTTTCGCGACGCCGTGCCGAGCTGGCACGTCGCCATGCTTAACGACGAGACGCGTAATGCCGCCTACGACGCCGCGATCCGTCGCGCGGTGAGGCCGGGCAGCCTCGTGCTCGACATCGGCACGGGAAGCGGGTTGCTGGCCATGATGGCGGCGCGCGCCGGCGCCGGACACGTCTACGCCTGCGAAGCCGTGCCCGTAATCGCGGAGAAGGCGCGGGAAATCGTACGCGCGAACGGTCTCGCCGACCGCATCACCGTCATCCCCAAGCGCTCGCTGGAGCTGCGCGTGGGCGAGCATCTGCCGCGCAAGGCCGATGTGCTCGTCTCGGAGATCGTCGACGTCATTCTGCTCGGCGAGGGCATCGTCCGCACTCTCGCGCACGCCTTGGCGGAGCTCGTGGCGGAAGGGGCTGCGAGCATCCCGCGTGGCGGTGCCATCCACGCGATGCTCGTCGACAGCCCGCCCCTCTATCATTGCGATCGGGCCTCGCGCGCCGCCGGTTTCGATGTCAGCGCGTTCAACGAGTTCTCGCGCTACAACTATTTCACGACCAACTTGCGCAACTACGGCCACCGCCCGCTCTCGCGACCGGTCGAGATCTTCCGCTTCGACTTCACCCGGCCGCGCGTGCGATCCGAGACAAGGACGGTCGAGCTGCCGATCGCCGAGAGCGGCACTTGTCATGCGCTCGTGAGCTGGTTCGAGCTGGTGCTCGACGAGCAAGGCCGGGTGACCAGCGATCCGGCTTCACGGGGGTCCCACTGGATGCAAGCGGTCCACCTGTGGAACCGGCCGCGCGCGGTCAAGGCCGGCGACGTGGTCGCGATCACCGCGAGCCACGACGCGGATCACGTCTACTTCCTGGTCGATCCGGATTAGGGCGGGCGGGGGCGATTCGAGTTGAGCTTGATCGGCACTACGACGCTGAGGATGGCAGCGGCCCTTGCGCTGGCCGCGCTCGGCGCTTGCGCGGGACCCACAACCGTGCCCGAGGGGGCCCGCGTCGAGAAGCCTGCTCAGCTGAGCTATCCGGCGCCACCCGAGCCCGGCACGGACTTCCCCGACTTCCGCGCGGTCGCCGAGCGCAACGCCGGAATCTATGTCCGCGTCCGCATCCTCGCCGAGGACGAGACGCCCATTCCGCGCAGCGAGCTCTCGAGCGCCCCCTCCAACGTGCTCAATTTCGCGAGCGGCTTCATCGCCGATGCGCGCGGCTACGTGGTCACCGCCGCCCACATCGCCAATTCCACCAAGTTCAAAGCCGAGGTGATCACCCTTGACGGCCGGCGCTTCAGCGGGCACGTCGTCGCAGTCGAGCGGCAGCGCGAGTTGGCGCTCATCAAGATCAACCCCTTCCCGGGCATGCAGGCGGCGCGCTTCGCCGACAGCGCGCGGCTCACGGCAGGCGAGGCCGCACTCGCCATCGGCACGCCCAAGCATCACGGCGGCATCGTCAGCGTCGGCCGCATCATCGACCCGCGGCTCGCGCGCCGCATCCAGTACAACGACTACGGCTACGACAATGCGATAGCGCTCGCCATGCCGATCGAGCCGGGGCACTCGGGCGGGCCGGTGCTCGATCGCGAGGGGCGCGTGATCGGCATGATCGCGAGCTTCCTCCTCGGCCAATCCGGCAGCAAGGCGACCCCTCAGCCGCCCGTCGGGCTGGCCGTCCCGTCGGACGACATCGTCGCCTTCATGAAAAGCACGATCGGGAGCTGAAGAAGCAAGATTCCAGCGCAAAGGACGCCGAGGATGCGACGCCAAGGGCGTCGCATCGGAGGACGCAGAGAAACTTGCTTTTGATCG
This sequence comes from Alphaproteobacteria bacterium, assembly GCA_052143835.1. Lineage (GTDB taxonomy): Bacteria > Pseudomonadota > Alphaproteobacteria > JACZXZ01 > JACZXZ01 > DASPPM01. Next base: position 20,738 of record JBKQRV010000195.1, on the reverse strand, counting down.
TTTATCGCTGCAACTGGTGCTCGGAATCATGGATAGATAACTGAGACACCCCCCACCCTACCCTCCCCCTCAAGGGGGGAGGGCAAATGCGAGCGCCATCAAAAACTTCCCCCTCCCCCTCGAAGGGGGAGGGTGGGGAGGGGGTGACGCTCGAATTTGCGAGAGCTGGCGCTAGCTCCCCATCCCCCGCCGCAGGAAGAGGATGCGCGTGCGGCCGTAGCGGCGTTCGTCCAAGAGCGTGAAACCCCGAGGCAAAGCGAAGGTCTCGCCGCGGCCGAGCTCGACGACGGCAAGCGCACCGGGTGCGAGCCAATCCGCGGCTTCAAGGGCCGCGAGTGCCGCTCCTGCGAGCCCGCTGTTGTAGGGCGGATCGAGGAAGACGAGGCTGCGCGGGCGCGGATGCCCGCGGACCTTGGCGGGCGTCGGCGGATGGCTCGCATCCGCCTGCACGAGGACGCTGTGCAGCTCCTCGCCGAGCGCCTTCACGTTGCGGCGCACGCATTCGAGTGCCGCGAGATCCGTGTCGAGGAACACGGCATCGGCTGCCCCACGCGAGAGCGCCTCGAGGCCGAGTGCTGCGCTGCCGGCAAAGGCGTCGAGCACCGTGGCGCCCTCGAGCAAAGAGGCCTCGCCACCGAGCCGGCCGTGCGTCAGGATGTTGAAGAGGTTCTCGCGCACGCGATCCGACGTCGGCCGCACCATAGCGTCGGCGGGTGCCGCGAGGACGCGGCCGCGATGCCTACCCGCGACGATGCGCATGGCGCTCCACCTTGCCCGCGAGCTCCTTGTAAAACGCGCCGAGCTGGTCGCGCAGCACGCGGCGCGGCACCTCAAGGACGGCGCCGCGCGCGAGCTCGCCCAGCTGGAACGGGCCGTAGGCGATGCGGATGAGCCGGTTCACGGCGAGGCCGATATGCTCGAGCACGCGCCGCGCCTCGCGGTTCTTTCCCTCGCGAAGCGCGAGGGTGAGCCAGACATTGGCGCCTTGGACCCGGTCGAGCGTTGCCTGGATTGGACCATAGGCGACGCCGGCGATGGTGATGCCGCGCGCGAGCGCCTTGAGCAGCGCTTCGTCCGCCGTGCCGCGCGCGCGCACGCGGTAGCGCCTGAGCCAGCCGGTCGACGGCAGCTCGAGGTGGCGCGCGAGCTCGCCGTCGTTGGTCAAGAGCAGGAGCCCCTCGGACGCGAGGTCGAGGCGGCCGACCGCGATCAGGCGCGGCAGCTCGCGCGGCAGCTTGTCGAAGATGGTGGGGCGGCCTTGCGGATCGCGCGCCGTGGTGAGGAGGCCGGCCGGCTTGTGATAGCGGAAGAGCCGCGGCGGCTCGGGCCCGGCGAGAGGCTTGCCGTCGACCGCGACGAGACTGTCATCGCCGACGACGAAGGCCGGCGTGGTGAGCACCTGGCCGTCGACCGCGACGCGGCCTTCCGCGATCCAGCGCTCCGCCTCGCGCCGCGAGCAGAGCCCGGCGCGGGCGAGCCGCTTGGCGATGCGCTCGCCCGAGCCCTCCTTCTCCTGGATCATGGGCTCAGCCGGCTGCGGCGACGAAGGCTTCGAGGATGCGGCCGTCGCCGGGGCTAATCAGATACTCGGGATGCCATTGCACGCCGAGGCAGAAGCGGTAGCCGGGATGCTCGATGCCCTCGATGACGCCGTCCTCGGCCGTGGCGTTGATCACCACACCCTCGCCCACCTCCTTGGCCGCCTGATGGTGGGCGGAATTGACCGCGAGCTCGTCGGCGCCGGTGATCTCGTGGAGCAGGGTGCCCTTGGCGATCCGCACGGTGTGGCCCGCCTCGGTGCGCGGATTGGGCTGCTCGTGGGGGAGCGCGCGCTCGACCTCGTCGGGGATGTGCTGGATGAGGGTGCCGCCGAGGACCACGTTCAGGAGCTGCTGGCCGCCGCAGATGCCGAGCACCGGCAGGTTGCGGCGCAAGGCGCCCGCGAGGATGGCGCGCTCGAAGTCGGTGCGGCGGTCCTTGGTCTTGACCGTGGGATGGCGCGAGGCGGCGCCGAAGAGGCCCGGGTCGACGTCGAAGGCGCCGCCGGTGACGACGAGGCCCTGGAGGCGGGCGAGATAGTCCTCGACCCGCTCGGGCTCGTGAGGCAGCAGCACGGGAAGCCCGCCCGCGGCCGCGATGGTCCCGGCATAGTTCTGGCGCAACGCGTACCAAGGCAGCTTGGAATAGCCGCCCGGCGGCTCCGCATCGAGGGTGAGGCCGATGGCGGGACGAGTCATGGGCGGCAATGTAGGATGCGAGCAGTGCCGGCGCAATGCAGGGCGTCCCTCGGGCGCGCGGCCGGATGCCTCGACGGCTTGACGCGCGAGCCCCGCGAGGCCATCGTCGCGCCATGGCGGGAAAGACGAAGAAGCCGAGCTACATGGCAATCGCACTCGCCCGCGCGGAAGAGGCAGGTGCCCGCGGCGAGGTGCCGGTCGCGGCCCTCATCGTCGATGCGCAAGGGGAGATCGCGGCCCTCTCCGGCAATCGCATGCACGAGCTCGGCGATCCCACGGCGCATGCCGAAATGCTGGCGATTCGCGAGGCCTGCGCCAAGCTCGGCGAAGGGCGGCTCAAGCGCTGCGACATCTATGTGACGCTCGAGCCTTGCGCCATGTGCGCGGCTGCCATCTCCTTTGCGCGTTTACGCCGTCTCTACTTCGGGGCTTATGATGCCAAGGGCGGCGGGGTGGAGCACGGCGCGCGCATTTTCGCGCAGGCGACCTGCCATCACCGCCCCGAGATCTATGGCGGGATCGAGGAGAGACGCGCGGGCGCGCTGCTTGTTCGCTTCTTCTCGACGCGTCGCGCGTCATCCGTTGCGCGCGCAAGCGACGGTGCTTGACGGACAGCAAGCAAGAGCCCGCCTGAGGTTCGGAGGAAATCCCATGAAGCAGCGCATCTCCTATTACGCGGTGGCGCCGAAGGGCGTCGAGGCCATGCGCGGGCTGCAGGCCTATGTCGACGGCGCGGGGCTCGAGCACAAGCTCGTCGAGCTCGTCAAGACCCGCGCGTCCCAGATCAACGGCTGCGCCTATTGCGTCGGTTTGCACACCAAAGACGCGCGCAAGTCGGGCGAGAGCGAGGAGCGCCTCTATGCGCTCGCCGTGTGGCGCGAGTCGCCCTTGTTCAGCGAGCGCGAGCGGGCGGCGCTCGCCTGGTGCGAGGCGGTGACCCTCGTCTCCGAGGGCCACGTGCCCGACGCGGTCTTCGAGGAGGCGAAGCGGCACTTCGGCGAGAAGGAGCTCGTCGATCTCACCCTCGCGATCGTTGCGATCAACGGCTGGAACCGGCTCGCGGTCTCCTTCCGGCAGATGCCGGCCGAAACCGCGCGCGCGGCGACGGCGGCCCAATAGGGCGAGCACGCGAAAAGGGGGCCTGCGATGATGGCCAAAGCGGAAAAGGCGGAAAAGGTCGAGAAGGCCGACAAGATCGTCAAGAGCGACGCCGAGTGGCGCGCGCAACTGACGCCGCAGCAGTACCAGATAGCGCGCCGGCACGGCACCGAGCGCGCCTTCACGGGGCTCTATTGGAACTGCAAGACCGCGGGCGTTTACAGCTGCATCTGCTGCGGCCAGCCCTTGTTCGAGGCCTCGACCAAATACGAGTCCGGCACCGGCTGGCCGAGCTTCTGGGCGCCCGTCAAGGTGGGGGTGGTCGCGCTCGTGGAGGACCGCAGCCTCTTCATGATGCGCACCGAGGTGCTGTGCAGCCGGTGCGATGCGCATCTCGGCCATGTCTTCGACGACGGCCCGGAGCCCACGGGCAAGCGCTACTGCCTCAACTCGGCAGCGCTCAAGCTCATCGTCAAGAAATAGCGCGGCACTTCGCTCGTATTATCGTTCTGAAATTCACCAGATCAGGAAAACACTCGTCATTGCGAGGCGCCCGAAGGGCGCCGAAGCAATCCAGAACGCGTCTCGCGTCTCGGGCCCTGGATTGCTTCGCTACGCTCGCAATGACGGTTTTTCCGGTGAGAGGAGCTTATTGAACCGATAACGCTTTGGAGGCACGCCGCGCGTTAGCGGCGCGGCGCTTGGTCCCGAAGCCGAGCCTGCGCCGCCGCCGGCCCTTTGAGCTCGACCTGGTTGCCCTCGGGATCATGGAGGTAGAGCGACGGGCCTTCCCCCTCGGCGCCATAACGGCTCGCCACCTCGCCCGCGGCGATGCCGTGCGCCGCCAGATGACGCGCTATGGCGCCCGCGTCCCAAGGCTCGATGCGCAAGCAGAAATGGTCCATGTTGCGGGCCTCATTGCCGGGGGCGGCACCGCCCTCGCGGCCGATCTTGCCGGTCACGTCGACGAGATCGATCAAGCTCGAGCCCGCGCGCAGCTGGGTGAGGCCGAACGCGGGCTGCACCTTCTCGATCGTGCAGCCGAGCACCTCGCAATAAAAGCGCACGCCCTGCGCCACGTCGCGGTAGCGCAAGACCACGTGATCCAGGCCCTTGATGGTGAAGGGCGCGGCACCGGGCCGCCGCGAGGCGGATTTCGCCCTCGCCTCCATTAGTCCTCCTCCCGCACCAGGCGCTTCGCCTCGAGGCGGCGGCGCTCAAGCTCGGCCTCGCGCTCTTGGCGCAGGACGTCGGCCTTGGCGCGGCCGAAGCGAAGGCGCCGCTCGGCCGCCTCGCGTTCGGCGCGCGCGCGGGCCTTACGCTTTCGCGCCAGGCGCAAATTGACGAGCTCGGCCATGGTCATGAGCTTGCCCGCGAAGGCGCTCGCGCGCAAGCGGTCGTCTGCGGGTATTCGGGCGAAGGGGCGGCGCTAGCGAAGGGCGCTCACGCCTTGAGGAAGCGATAGACGCCGTCCGCGCCCGTCTCGCGCTTGAGCCGGCCGAGGCCCACGAGATAGTGGAGATGGGCAAGCGCCTCGCCGATCGCGAAGGAGAGCTGATGAAGGTCGAGCTCGCGGCGGAACAGCACCGGGATGATCTCGGCCCCGGTGCGCGGCGTGCGACAGGCCTCGACCGTGCGCTCGAGGCGCTCGTCGTGGTGGTGGGCGAGCTGCTCGAGGCGCAGATGGAGCCCGCGAAAGGGGAGCCCGTGGGAGGGCAGCACGAAGCTGTCCTCGGGCAGCGGCCGGAAGCGCTCGAGCGAGTCGAGATAGAGCTTGAGCGGGTTGCTGTCCGGCTGATCGGGAAAGACGCTCACGTTGGTGGTGATCTTGGGCAGCACCTGGTCGCCCGAGATCAGGATGCCGAGATCGCGGCAGTAGAGGCAGGCATGCTCCGGCGCGTGGCCCTGGCCGATGATGACGCGCCAGGGGCGGCCGTCGATGGCGATCTCCTCGCCTTCCAGGATGCGGCGATAGGTGGCCGGGATGGGGGTCACGTTCTGGGCATAGAGGTTGCCGCGCTGGCGCAGCGCTTGGCGCTTGTCCTCGGCGAGCCCGTTGCGCCGGTAATGCTCGATCCGCTTCTCGATGTCGCCGCCGGACCAGCCGTGGCGCACGAGCTGGCCGGTGAGCCATTCGGCCTGGGTGATCCAAAGCTCGACGCCGAAGCGCTCGCAGAGCCAGCCGGCGAGCCCGATGTGGTCGGGGTGGAAGTGCGTGACGATGACGCGCTTGACCGGCCGGCCGCCGAGGGTCGCGGCGAAGACGCGCTCCCACAGGACCTTCGTCTCCTCGCCGCGCCCGAAGCCGCTGTCGACGATGCTCCAGCCGCCCTCGTCCTCGAGGAGCCAGAGGTTGATGTGATCAAGCGCGAAGGGAAGCGGCATGCGCAGCCAGCGGATGCCCGGCGCCACCTCGAGCGTGGTGCCCGGATCGGGCCGGCCGGGGTGGGGAAAGACGAGGCTGTCGTGAGCGAGGGGTTTGAGCAGAGGCGCGCCGTTCATGCCGGTCTCCGATCGGGTCAATCCAAGGGCGGCACGGCGCGGCCATCGCGTGACACGGCACGCCACCAGCGCAGAAGTTATGCCGCACTGCGGCAAAGGTCAAATTCTTCGGTGGCCGCAGCCGTGGCAGCGCCGCAGCAGTCGCCGCCTACGCCTTCGGCGCCGGGTAGCTCACCGCCATGCCGGCGCGCACGTCCTGTTGGATGCCGTATTGCGGGAAGGGGTAGCGGAAGCCGTTCTTCGCCAGCGCCTCCATTCCCGTGATCGCCTTGGCGAGCTGGTCGGGGGGGAGCGCCATCAGCAGCTCGTCGTCGAGCACGCCGCCGTAGCGGCGCTCGGCGAAGCAGGGGATCGAGAGGCTCGGCTGCCGCGTCGTCAAGGCGCGGCCCCACGAGTCGGCGCACGCCGACTCCCCGACGATGCTCCAGTCGAAGCGCTTGTAGCCCGCCCATTGCAGGCCGTTGATGAAATAGATCATCGCACCCGGGGTGGCGTAGAAGAGGGCGATGTCGGGCGGATCGAGCCGCCCGCTCGCGAGTGGGGCGACCGCGAGCGCCTCGTAGCCGCCGTCGGGCACGCAGTGCATCGCCGCCTGGTGCGCGCGCGCGTCCTCGGGCGAGCTGTACCAGACGCCGACCATGTGCTGCCCCGAGCGCCATGCCTCGTCCTTCGCCAGGCCGAGCCCGACGACGGCGCGGCATTGCGCGCCCACGAGATCCTCGGCGGTGATGCCGACCGTCCAGCCGAGGCGTGCTGCCTGCGCCACCACCTGATCGAGCGTGTGCACCGATTTCGGCCGGCGGATCTTGGGGATCGCCTCCATCTCGCTCTTGCGCTCGAAAAGCTTCATGGCGAAGGGGATCGCGCGCAGCTTCAACAGCCGCTCGAGGTCAAGAACGAGCTTTGGCCAGTCGTGCGTCATCGTCGGCATCCTCGGTGAGGCGTCTCGGGAGGGCGATCTTAGGCGGTTTTGCGAGGCCTGTCTTGCGGGCCGAGGGCTTCTTTCGCTTTACCTGCCGAGCGCGCGCCAGCCGATGTCGCGGCGGCAGAAGCCTTCCGGCCAACGGATGAGGTCGACCGCGCGGTAGGCGCGCGCCTGCGCCTGCGCGAGCGTCGCACCGCGCGCGGTGACGCCGAGCACGCGGCCGCCGACCGCGATGAGCTTGCCGTCCTTGCGCGCGGTGCCGGCATGGAAGATCGCGACCCCCTCGACCTCTCTGGCCGCCTCGAGGTTGCGGATCTCGCTGCCCTTGGCGTATTCGCCGGGATAGCCCTTCGAGGCCATGACGACGCAGAGCGAGGGCTCGGCGTGCCAGCGCAAGTCGAAGAACTTGAGCTCGCCGTCGCGCGCGGCCACGAGTGCCGGGAGCAGATCCGACTTGAGGCGCACGATGAGCGCCTGGCATTCGGGATCGCCGAAGCGCACGTTGAACTCGAGGAGCTTGGGGCCCTCTTGACCGATCATCAGGCCGGCATAGAGGATGCCTTTGAAGGGCCGGCCCTCCTTCGCCATGGCGGCGACGGCGGGGGCGAGGATGCTCTCCTCGATTTTTTTCTGGACGAGAGGGGTGACGACGGGGGCGGGCGAATAGGCGCCCATGCCGCCCGTATTCGGCCCGCGGTCCCCGTCAAAGGCGGCCTTGTGGTCCTGTGCCGAGGGGAGCGCGAGGAAATGCGCGCCGTCGACGAGCGCCAGCACGCTCGCCTCCTCGCCCGCCAGGAATTCCTCGACGACGAGCTCGCGGCCGGCGCGGCCGAACTGCCCGGCCACAAGTGCCGCATCGATCGCGGCCTCGGCCTCCTCGAGGCTGCGCGCGACCGTGACCCCCTTGCCGGCCGCGAGCCCGTCCGCCTTGACCACGATGGGAGCCCCGCGCGCGCGCACGAAGGCCTTGGCCTTGGCGGGGTCCGCGAAGCGTCCGTAGGCCGCACTCGGGATGCCGTATGTGGCGGCAAGGTCCTTCATGAAGCCCTTCGAGCCCTCGAGCTCGGCTGCTTTGGCACTCGGCCCGAAGGCCTTGATCCCCACCGCCTCGAGCCGGTCGACGAGGCCGAGCACCAAGGGCCCTTCCGGGCCGACCACGACGAAGTCGATCGCCTGCGCTTCAGCGAAGGCAACCAGGCGGTCGAGCTCCTCGGCAGCGATCGGCACGCATTCGCCCACCTCGGCGATGCCGGCATTCCCCGGCGCGCAAAAGATCTTGTCCGCGAGCGGGGAGGCCGCGAGCGCCCACACGAGCGCGTGCTCCCGCCCGCCTCCTCCCACCACGAGTATGCGCATTGCCTCCGACCTCGCTTGCTCCCGGCTCTATCTCTTTGCCTTGCGAACCGCCCGTCGGCAAGCCTCTTGCGCGGCTTTCATGGCACCTTGCCCGAGCGGTACGCTGCTTGCGTCCGCTCTCGTGACGCCGCCCGCGCTCGTGTAACATGGCACGAGTGCGATGACGGAAAATCTCTTAGCCCCACCCGGCATGCCGAACCTTCCCGAGTTCTCGGTGAGCGAGCTCTCGGGCCTGTTGAAGCGCACGCTCGAGGAGCGCTTCGACCACGTGCGGGTGCGCGGCGAGATCTCCGGCTTCAAGCGCCACAGCTCCGGCCATCTCTACCTCTCGCTCAAGGACGCGGACGCCGTGCTCGACGCCGTCGTCTGGCGCGGCACGGCGGGGCGCCTCGGGCTCAAGTGCGAGGACGGCATGGAGGTGATCGCGACGGGGCGCATCACCACCTATCCCGGCCGCTCCAAGTACCAGCTCGTCATCGAGGCGATGGAGCTCGCCGGCGAGGGCGCCTTGCTCAAGCTTCTCGAGGAGCGCCGCAAGAAGCTCGCGGCCGAGGGCCTCTTCGACGCCGCGCGGAAGCGGTCGCTGCCCTATCTCCCCGAGATCATCGGCGTCATCACCTCGCCGACGGGTGCCGTCATCCGCGACATCCTCCATCGCCTGGCCGACCGCTTCCCGCGCCGCGTCATCCTCTGGCCGGTCGCGGTGCAGGGAACCGGGGCCGCCGAGCAGATCGCCGCCGCGATCGCCGGCTTCAACCGCCTGGCCGCCGGCGGGCCGATCCCGCGTCCGGACCTTCTCATCGTGGCGCGCGGTGGAGGCAGCCTCGAGGACCTCTGGGCCTTCAACGAGGAGATCGTGGTGCGCGCCGCGGCGGCGAGCCAGATCCCGCTCATCTCCGCCGTGGGCCACGAGACCGACACCACGCTCATCGACTTCGCCTCGGACAAGCGCGCGCCGACGCCCACGGCCGCCGCCGAGATGGCGGTGCCGGTGCGCGCCGAGCTCCTCGGCCAGGTGATGGAGCATGGCCAGCGTCTCTTCCGCGGCCTCGAGCGCATGATGGCGGAAGCGCGCACGCGGCTCGAAGGCCTCGCGCGCGGCCTCCCCGACCCGCTCCACCTCCTGGAGCAGGCGACCCAGCGGCTCGACGATTGGTCCGAGCGGCTCGCGAATGCCGTGCTCAACTTCGTGACGCGGTGCGAGGAGCGGCTCGGCCGCGTGCCCGCGCCGCAGAAGGCGCTCGCGCATCTCCTCCGCACGCGCGAGCACGAGCTCGTCGCCACCGCGGCCCGCCTCAGGAAGGAGCCGTTCCTCACAGCGCTCGAGCGGCACGCGCTCGAGGTGCGGCGCTTGGGCGAGCGCCTGCGGCCGGCTGCCCTCCGCCTTGCCGAGCGCTTCGAGGAGCGCGTCCTCGGCTTGGGCCAGCGGCTCGAGAACCTCTCTTACAGACGGGTGCTCGCGCGCGGCTACGCGCTGGTGCGCGACACGAGCGGCGAGGCGGTGACGCGTGCCGCCGCGACGACGCCAGGCATGGCGATCGGCATCGAGTTCCAGGATGGTGCCGTCGGCGCCACCATCGCCCAGGGTGCCGCGGGCCCGACGACGGCAGGGGCCTCGGGCGGCAAGCCGGCGCCGCCGCGCGCGCGCCGCGCCAAGCGCAAGGACGATCAGGGAACGCTCCTGTGAGACGGCTCATCGCGGCTATATTGCTCGCATTCGCAGCACTCCCGGCTGCGGCGGGGACGCTCAGCCTCGAGGGCAAGGCGACGCAAGGCGGCCTTCTCTTCGGCAAGGTCGAGCCGGGAGCCCGCGTGATGCTCGACGGCAAGCCGGTTGAGGTCGCGGCCGACGGCAGCTTCGTCATCGGCTTCGGCTATGAGGCAAGGCCCGAGGCCGCACTCGTCGTGCGCCACCCCGACGGCAGCGCGGAGGAGCGCACGCTTGCCGTGGCGCAACGCCACTATGAGGTCCAGCGCATCAACGGCCTGCCCGAGGCGATGGTGAGCCCGCCCGCCGAGCTCCTCGCGCGCATCAAGGCGGAGCAAGCCCTCATCGACAAGGCGCGCGCCAGCGACTTCCACGAGCCGCTCTTCAGAAGCGGCTTCGTCTGGCCCGTCGAGGGCAAGATCACCGGCGTCTTCGGCAGCCTGCGCATCCTGAACGGCCAGCCGCGACAGCCCCATTTCGGCGTCGATATCGCGAATGCGGTCGGCACGCCGGTCGCAAGCCCCGCCGACGGCATCGTGACGCTGGCCGAGCCCGATCTCTATTTGACCGGCGGCACCCTCATCATCGATCACGGCCTCGAGCTGAGCTCGACCTTCCTCCACCTCTCGGCGATCGAGGTGAAGGTGGGCGACCGCGTGGGCCAAGGCCAGGAGGTCGGGCGCATGGGAGCGAGCGGCCGCGCCACCGGGCCGCACCTCCACTGGGGCATGAACTGGCGCAGCGCGCGCCTCGACCCCGCACTGCTCGTGCCGCCCATGCCGGCCACCGTGGCGAAGCCGTAGCAGGCTCTCAAGAGGAGCCCGTCTCGGCGGCGGGGGTGTCTGCGCTTTAAGGTAAGGGATTAGGCAGCTTCGATCACACGCAAGCGTCCTTGGCGGGGCTTACGCGGCGTTGGCTTGACGATAATCTCTACGTCCCGGCCGAGCGAGGTAAGCCAGCCTGCAAGCCGGTCGATGGTGATACTCTCCATACGGCCACGGAACACTTTGGAAAGCGTCGGCTGATCTGTGCCGCAGAGCCGCGCTGCTTCCTGCTGCGTCAGTTTGCGCCGCGCGATGGTGTCCTTGATGGCGATAATCAAGTTGCTTTTAGCGCTGAGCTCCGCCGCCTCGGCTGGCGTGAATCCGATATCGGCAAACACGTTGCCGCTGCTTTTCTCAAAGGGCAATTTGGCCATGGTCAGTCCTCCGCATCTAGCTGCCGTGCGCGCCGCAAGCACACGGCGATCAATTCGGCATCCGTCCGAGGCCTTCGCACTAAAAGGGTCGATGAGCCCGGCACGAGCACCAGTAGGTGCCCGCAAGCCCGGAATCAACCATGCCATGCCCCATTGGCGACTTTATTTCTCCCAGTGACCGATGGTAATGCGCGAAAGTACGTCCCGACCTATGACGATCCTGTGGTGCCAGTCACTTTCTTTATCAAGCTTGAGAAGGCAATTGGAAGAGTCTCGGCCGAGGATAGGATTGTAGCCGAAGCGCGAGAAATACCAGGTGGTGGTCGCGGCATAACGAATTGTCCGCACCGAGTTCCCTGTGGCCAAGCCGAAAATTGCGGGACGGAGATAATCGGCGTCACCGAGCACAGGCGCCATTACCGTTAGAAAAGATGCCGCATATGAAAGATGCGCCGATTGCGAAAGAATTTCATATTCTGCGTGACGAAACTCGGTCATCTCCAAAATGGCCTGCCGATCCAGGCCCGAATTCTTCTCAATCTGAATAATGCGATTATGCAGGTTCTTTGGGGACGCCATCGTGTGCCAGAAAGTCTTTGCCTGTGCGTCAGCCTGCGCATCTTGATAAGCTTGCGCCAGTCCTTCGTCATGCAGAGCCGCTAGACAAAGTAGTAACACTTCGACGTAGCTTCGCAGTAATGCACGGGCAGGAGTGTCAAAGCCGGATAGGCACAACGCACGGAGCGATAGGCCGAACGAGACGGCGGAACCAGTGAGAGCCCATGTCACGCGATGGATAGAACTCTGCTGGTCTACGCTCATTTCAGAATCGAGAGCAACGTGAACGTAGCTCAGCCATTCAATGCCGAATTCGAGGATGCCGAGCCAAGGTTGAAGTCCAGCCGACGTCCGACCGCGGTTTTCAGTCTCTTGCGCTGCGCAAAGATCGCCAAATTCCGATCTAGACGGAGCTTCGCATCGGATCATTTCATATTTTGTCCGCCATTCTCGTGCAATCTCTGCATAAATGTCCGACATTGATCTTTCCTTTAGCAAGATGAAGAAAACCGGGCGATCAGCGCTTTCTCGCAGGAAAAGAACCGACGGCGCCACGATCACGAAACAAATTTTCGCCATGGTCGACTCTTTACGAGTCAATTTTGCGTTTCAGTGACGCCAAAATAATTTCGGAATTATATACGTGACATAGGTGCCTGGGCACGGGCGCGGCTTCCCAAAAAATATCAGTCACGCCGGCTCACGTTTCCCCAAGATCGCTGAAGTTCTTAATACGCACGTTGCGGTCGGGGAAACGCGCGGTAATCTCCAGCTCTCCGCCCATCGCCTCGATGAAGCGGCGGAGCGTGCTTACATACATGTCCGTGCGCTTCTCGATCTTGGCGACGGCGGGTTGTTCGACGTGCAAAATCTCGCCCAAGGCCGCCTGCGAAAGCCGGCGCGCCGTGCGGACTTGGGTCAGGTCCATTTCCTCGCGCATTTCCTCGGCCATCCGGTCGACGCGCGCACGCCGCTCCGCGGGCATCTTCGCCACCAGCTCAGAAAACTTGTGCCGGCCCGTCATATCAACCCCTCCACCTTGAGCTCTAGGAGATAAGCGTCGTAAAGGTCGTCCGCCAACGGCACGTATTCCTCGTAAAATCGATCCTTACCCGTCTTATCCCCGCCGATGAGCAGGATCGCCGTTCGACGCGGATCGAACGCATAGAAGATGCGCAACGGATTGCCGCCGCTCTGCACCCGCAATTCCCGCATATGGGCGTGTCGCGATCCGTTGATGCCCGACGAATACGGAAAAGGGAGTGCCGGACCTTGCGCGGCCAGAAGCTTGACCATCGCCGCAATCCGATCCTGCTGTGATTCCTCCAGTTCCGCCCACCATCCGCCGAACTCGTCGGTATATTCGACCTCCCACGCCATTCTCTTATATATTCCTTCTATGGAATGTCGTCAAGAATAGGCCGCTTCAATAGAGGTCGAACGAGAGGGGCCCCCGCACAAATTCTTCCGCTGCGCCTGAGTCTCGCGCGCGGCCCCCTCACTCCGGCCAGCGGCGGTGGAGCCAGAGCCACTGCTCGGGCCGCTCGCGGATCCAGCCCTCGATGAGCGCATTGACGCGGGTCATGAGGTCGAGCACGTCCTTCTGGCGGTCGCCGCTCCGCGTGATCTCGAGTGGGGGATAGACGGTGAGGCGGTAGCGGGCTCCTCCCAAGCGCTCGACCTTGGCGGGGACCACGGGGCAGGCGAACTTGAGCGCGAGTTGCGCCAACGCGGGGGCGGTCATCGCCGGCCGGCCGAAGAAGGGTACCGCGATGCCGTCGTTCATCTTCTGATCGACGAGCATGGCGAGATGTCCACCCACGCGCATGACGGCGAGCCCGCGCCGGGCGCCCTCGGCCCCCTTCGGCAGCAACTCGCCCGCGACCGGGCTGCGGATGAGCCGCACGATGCGGTCGACGAAGGGATTGTTGGGTGCGCGGTAGAAACGCGCGAGCGGCAGGCCGCGTTGGCTCGCACCCATGGAGGCGAGCTCCCAATTGCCGAAGTGGGCCGAGAAGAAGATGCCGGCCTTGCCGTCGTCGCGCAGCCGGTCGACGTGCTCGGCACCGATCACCTCCACGCGCGAGCCGGGCTCGTAGAGGCGGAACCGGCTGAGATGGGGATACTCGCCCATGATGCGGCCGAGGTTGTCCCACATGGCGAGGAGAATGCGGCGGATCTCGGCCTCCGATTTTTCCGGAAACGCGCGCCGCAAATTGTCGCGCGCCTGACGCGAGACGGGAAGATACGGCCCTATCTGCCGGCAGAGCCAGCCGCCCAGGCGAGACGCCGTATCGAGGGGTATCAGGCGGAAGAGGGCGAGGGCGAGCGTCACCTCGAACGCCTCGAGCCCGTGGCCGAGGTCGAGAAGGGCCCTTCCGATGCGGGTGCGCGGCTCAGCCATGGTGGGTGACGAGCGGGCCGAGCAGGCGCTCGAGTGCCGTGGCATCCTCAAAGGCGAGACGCACGCGCACGGCGTGCACCATGCGCCGCGCCTCGGGCGGGAAGCGGACGAGGTCCTTCTCGGTGGTGACGGGCGCGGCATCGAGTGCCGACGCTTCCTCGACGAGCTGCATGATCTCGTCGGCGCCATAGGCGTGATGGTCGGCAAAGTCCCGGCGCGCGACGAGCTGGCAGCCGAGCGCCTCGAGGGTGGCGAAGAATTTGGCGGGCCGGCCGATGCCGGCAAAGGCGAGGACACGCTTGCCCTTGAGCGCCCGCTCGCTCTCCAAGGCGACGAGCTGCGCTTTGAGGAGGGGGATGCGCGCCTCGAGCAGAGGGGCGAGGCGGCACTCGTCGCTGCCTATCAGGACCGCGGCCTGGACGCGGGCGAGAGCCCGCTCGAGCGTCTCGCGCAAGGGCCCGGCCGGCATCACCCGGCCGTTGCCGAAGCCGTAGCCGCCGTCGACGACGAGGAGCGAGAGGTCCTTGGCGAGCGAGGGGTTCTGCAAGCCGTCGTCCATGATGATGAGCTCGGCGCCGTTGGCGAGCGCGCATCTAGCACCGGCCGGGCGGTCGCGCGCCACCCACGTGGGGGCCTGTGCTGCAAGCAGGAGCGCCTCGTCGCCCACGTCACGGAAGCCGTGCTTCGCCGGGTCGACGCGGAGGGGACCCGGGCTCGAGCCGCCATAGCCGCGGGTGAGGAAATGCGGCTTGAGGCCGCGCGCCTGGAGCCACGCCGCAAGGGCCAAGGCCACGGGCGTCTTGCCGGCCCCGCCTGCCGTGAGGTTGCCGACGCAAATGACCGGGCGCTCGAGCTTGAGCGGATGGGCGAGGAGGCTGCGCAGCCGGCCGGCCGCGTCGTAGAGCTCGCCCAAGGGCGAGAGCCATGCGGCGACCGAGCTCTCGCGATGGTGCCAAAACTCAGGCGCGCGCAATGCCGGCCTCCCGCGGCCCTGCGAGCGGGGCGAGCTCGTCGGCGAGGGCCGCGATCACGGCATCGAGCACGCCGCGCCCGGCCTCGGCGACGCGCTTCGCGGCCGCCCCGCGGCGCGCGCGCAGGGCGTCGTCGGCGAGGAGCGTTGCCACGGCAGCCGAAAGCGAGGCCGCATCGCGAACTTCCTCGGCCGCACCGGCGGCGGCGAGCTCGGCGGCGATGGCGCGGAAATTCTCCACGTGAGGGCCGTGCAGCAGGGCGCAGCCGAAGCGGGCCGGCTCGAGCAGGTTCTGCCCGCCGTGGGGGACGAGCGAGCCGCCCATGAAGACGATCGGCGACAAGCGGAAGAAGAGGCCGAGCTCGCCCATGGTGTCGGCAAGATAGACATCGGTCGCCGCCGCGACGGCCTCCTTCTGCGAGCGCTGGGCGACCGCAAGGCCAAGCGAGGAATAAAGGCCGCGCACCTCCTCGGCCCGCGCCGGATGGCGAGGAACGAGAATGGTGAGGAGGCCGGGATGGCGCTCCTTGAGGCGGCGAAGCGCGTCGGCCACCGCCATCTCCTCGCCGGGGTGCGTGCTCGCGGCGAGCCAGCGCGGGCGCGCACCGATCGCCGCCGAGAGAGTCGCCAGCTCGCGCGCGTCGACGGGAAGCGTTGCGGCATCGTACTTGAGCGAGCCGGTCACCACCACGTCGGCCGCCCCCAGGCTGCGGTAGCGCGCGCCATCCACCTCGCTCTGCGCGAGCACGCGGCGGAAGCGCTCGAGCAGCGGGCTGACAATGCCCGGCCAGCGCCGCCAATTGGCAAACGAGCGCTCCGACATGCGGGCGTTGACCAAAACCATCGGGATGCCCCTCGCGGCCGTCTCCAGCACGAGATTGGGCCACAGCTCCGACTCGATCCAAAGCGCCAGCGCCGGCTGCCAGTGTGCCAGGAAGCGGCGCACCCAATTTCTGCGGTCGACCGGGACATATTGGTGGAAGGCGCGCTCGGGCAGGCGCTCGGCGAGAAGTGCCGCGGAGGTGACCGTGCCCGTCGTCACCACGACGCTCACCGAGGGCAGGATGGCGAGGAACCGCTCGATGAGGGCAAGGGCCGATTGCGCCTCGCCCACGCTCGCGGCATGGACCCAGACGAGGGCACCTGGCGGCCGCGAGAGCGAGGCGATGCCGCGCCGCTCGGCGAAGCGGGCCGCGTCCTCCTTGCCGCGCAGGCGGCGCCAGAAGAGCAAGGCCGCGACGGCCGGCGCCGCGAGCTCGGTCGCGGCACGATAGAGGAGCAGGGCCGCCATTCACGTCCCTCCGGCAAGCGCGCGCTCCGCAGCCGCCGTCGCTACCTCCGCCGCCGGCTCGATGGGGGCCGTTCCGCACAGGAGGTCCGCCTCGCGCGTGAGCGCATTGAGACGCTCCTCGAGCGTCGACCGCGTCCTCTCGAGCACAGCCTCGTCGCCGTCCGCCGCCACGGCGATCGGCTCGCCCCAGAGGAACACGCCGCGGCTGAAAGGCAGCGCGAGCACGAAGCGGTCCCAGCTCCCGAGCACGCGGCGGCGTGCGATGGCGTAAGTGCAGGGGAGGATCGGCACCTGGGCGAGGCGTGCGGCATTGATGAGCCCAGCACTCACCCGCATGCGCGGGCCACGCGGCCCGTCGGGCGTGAAGCCGGCGCATTCGCCGGCCTTGAGCGACCTGACGATCGCGCGCAAGGCGGCACTGCCTCCCTTGCTCGAGGAGCCCGCGACCGTCGCGATGCCGAAATACTTGACCGTGCGCGCGATGAGCTGGCCATCCAGGTGGCGCGATATCAGCATGTTGATGCGCACGCGTCCGTCCCAGCAATAAGGCATCATCAGGAGACGTCCATGCCAGAAGGCGAGGATGAAGGGCCTGCGCTCGGCCCACAGGCGTTTCGGAGCCTCGGCCCCGCGCACGCTCCAGCGGCTCGTCGCGTGCACGAAGCGGATATATTGCGCCATCGCCCAACAGGCGATGCGCCGAACCCATTCCTTTCGCGCGAACGCCTTGAACGTGCCCATCGTTCAGGCCCGCGCCCGCGCTCCGCGCTGGCTCGGCACCGGGGTTGCGGATCGCTCGCCCTCCTCCGCCATCTGGAGGAGCCAGAGCCGAGCATAGAGGCCGTCCTGCGCCAGGAGCTCGGCATGGCTGCCGCGCTCGAGTACGCGGCCTTCATCGATGACATAGATGAGGTCGGCGTCCGCCACGGTGGACAGCCGATGGGCGACCACGAGCGTGGTGCGGCCGCGCATGAGCTCGGCGAGCGCCTCCTGCACCTGCCGCTCGCTCTCGCTGTCGAGTGCGGAGGTGGCCTCGTCCAAGAGGAGGATGGGTGCGGCCTTGAGCATGGCGCGGGCGATCGCGATGCGCTGGCGCTGGCCGCCCGAAAGGCGCACGCCGTGCCCGCCCACGCGCGTCTCGTAGCCTTGCGCGAGGCCTGCGATGATGCCGTCGGCACCTGCCATGCGCGCGGCGCGCTCGATCTCCTCGCGCGCGGCCCCCGGCCGGCCATAGGCGATGTTGGCGGCCACCGTGTCGTCGAACAGACTGATCTCCTGGGAGACGAGGCCGATCGAGGCGCGCAGCGAGGCGAGCGTCACCTGGCGCACGTCGACGCCGTCGATCGTCACGGCACCCGCATCGACGTCGTAGAAGCGCGGGATCAGGTTGATGATGGTCGATTTGCCCGCTCCCGAGGGACCGACGAGTGCCACCGTCTTGCCGGCCGGCGCCTCGAGCGTGAGGTCTTGGAGTGCCGTCTTCCCGGGAGCGTAGGCGAAGCGCACGCCCTCCAGGCGGATGGTGCCCCCGCGCACGGCGAGCGTCTTCGCGTCCGGCCGGTCGACGATCTCGGGTTTCGCGTCCAGCACGGCGAAGATGCGCTGCGCGGCGGCGAGGCCCTCCTGCAGGCTCGCGTTGAGATTGGCGAGCCGCTTCATCGGCTCGTAGGCGAGGAGAAGTGCGGTCACGAAGGAGAAGAAGGTGCCCGGCGTGCGCACGCCGTGGATCACCTCGTAGCCGCCATAGAAGATGACGGCGACGATCGCGAGGCCGCCTAAGGTCTCCATCACGGGCGAGGAGGCCGCCCGCGTCTTCGCCGCCTTCTGCGCGAGGCGGAACAGGCGTTCGACGATGGCGTGCGCGCGCGCGGCCTCGTAGCGCTCCATGCCGTAGGCCTTGACGTGGCGGATGCCCTGGAAGGTCTCCTCGAGCAAGGTCATGAACTGGCCCACCTCCGCCTGCGTGCTCGCCGACACGCGTCGCATGCGTCGGCCGAGGCGGACGATGGGGAGGATCGCGGTCGGGAAGGCGAAGAAGGAGACAAGCGCGAGCACCCAGTCTTGGTAGAACATGACACCCACGAGTGCCAAGAGCGTGAGACTGTCCTTGCCCAAGCCCGTGAGCGCGTCGGAGACGGCGGCTCGCAGCATGCTGGCATCCGCGATGAAGCGCGAGATCAGCGTGCCGGTCGCATTGGCATGGAAGAAGGCGAGGTCGGCGCCGATCATGTGGTCGTACAGCTTGCGCTGCACGTTGGCGATGATGCGCATGCCGACGCGGTTCATGGTGACGGCCTGCCCGTAGGTGGCAAGGCCCTTGATCACGAAGGTGGCAAGCACGATGAGGGCGATCTCGCTCAACCGCTCGGGCCGTCCCGAGCGGAAGACGTCGTCGAGGATCGGCTCCGTCAGTTTGGCAAGCGTGCCCGTCATTGCGGCGGCGATCGCCATGCAGAGGAGCGCGAAGACGAGACGCGGCACCTGCGGCTTGATCTGGTCGCGGGCCAGCCGGCGGACGAGGGAAAGGGTCGTCGCGTCGAGGGCGATTTTGGCCGTGCTCTTCTGGCTCAAGCTCGTGAAACCCCTCCGGCCCCGGTGAAGCGCTCCCCGGCCTACGTCAAGACATACGCGGGAACGGCCCTCGCCCCCGCACGCCAAGGCGAACCTGCAGCGAAGAAGCGGCCGGCGCCGCGATGGCAGCACCCCCGGCGCCCTTGGCGGCGGCACCATAGCATGCGCCCGGCCAAGCGGCCAACCGCTTGAGATGAGGCCGGTTTTGGCTTCGCTGCGGCCGCTTCGTGCGACCCGCCTCAGACCCCCGAGGCCAGCGCCAAGGCCGCCGGCGAGAGGGGGCGGAGGTTGACGAGGAACTGCTCGGCGCAAGCGTCCCAGGAGAAGCGTCGGGCGTAGGCGACGCAAGCGCTTGCCGGGATGGCAAGGGCGCGGCGGCAGGCGGCCGCCAGATCCTCGTCAAGGGCACCCGTGCCCGAGCTTCCGATCACATCGAGGGGACCCGCGACCGGGAAGGCGGCGACCGGAAGCCCTGAGGCCAGCGCCTCGAGCAGCACGAGCCCGAAGGTGTCGGTGCGGCTCGGGAAGACGAAGACGTCGCTCGCGGCGTAGTGGCGCGCGAGCGCCTCGCCGCCGAGCGCGCCCGCGAAGACGACATTTGAATATTTGCGCTTGAGCTCGGGCAAGAGCGGGCCTCCGCCCACCACGAGCTTGGTGCCCGGCAGCGGCAGGGCGAGGAAGGCCTCGAGGTTCTTCTCGACGGCGACGCGCCCGACGGAGAGCCAGATCGGGCGCTCGAGATGAGCGAGCATCTCCTTCCCGCGCGGGCGGAAGAGGGTCGTATCCACGCCGCGCGTCCAGGGCAGGATGTTGCGGAAGCCGCGCGCGGCGAGCTCGCGCCGCACGCTCTCGCTCGCCACCATCATGCCGGTCCCCGCATTGTGGAAGCGTCGCAGCCAGGCGTAGAGCCAGGCGGTTGGCACGCGAAAGCGCGCATTCACATATTCGGGGAAACGGGTGTGGAACGAGGTGGTGAAGTCGCGGCCGCGCTCGAGGCAGACGCGGCGCGCGGCGATCCCGAGCGGCCCCTCGGTCGCGATATGGATGGCCTCGGCGCCGAAGCCGTCGAATGCGGCGGCGATCCGGCGCTTGGGGAACAAGCCGAGGCGGACCTCCGGATAGCTGGGGCAGGGAAGCGTGCGGAAGCGCTGGGGTGTTACGAGCTCGACAAGGTGGCCCCGGTGGGAGAGGAGGGCGGCGAGCATCTGGAGCGTGCGGACGACGCCGTTCACCTGCGGGTACCAGGCGTCGCTCACTACGAGCACGCGCATCACTCCGCCGCCTCGAAGAGGGCCGATTTTTGCCTCTCGGCCCAGTGGATGATCTCGAGCCTGCCCGAGGGATGCTCGACAAGCGCGGTGCAGCTCTCCACCCAGTCGCCGTCGTTGCAATAGAGAATGCCGTCGATCATGCGCATCTCCGCCTTGTGGATGTGACCGCAGATGACGCCGTCGGCACCCTGCTTGCGCGCCTCGGCAGCGACCGCCTCCTCGTAGTTCGAGACGTACTCGACGGCGTTCTTGACCTTGTTCTTGAGATAGGCGGAGAGCGACCAATAGGGATAGCCGAGGCGGCGGCGGACGAGGTTGAACCAGCGGTTGAGCGAAAGGCAGAGGTTGTAGGCCCAGTCGCCGAGAAGTGCCAGCCACCTCGCGTACTTGACGACGCCGTCGAACATATCGCCGTGCAAGACGAGGAGCCGCCTGCCGTCGGCGGTCTCGTGGATGTGATGCTCCAGCACCTGGATGCCGCCGAGCACGACCCCGAAATAGTCGCGCAGCGCCTCGTCGTGATTGCCGGGAACGTAGATCACCTTGGTGCCCTTGCGCGCCTTGCGCAGGATCTTCTGAATCACGTCGTTGTGCGTCTGCGCCCAATACCAGGAACGCTTGAGACGCCAGCCGTCGACGATGTCGCCGA
>JBKQRV010000194.1:0-42934 GCA_052143835.1 Alphaproteobacteria bacterium | reverse complement strand
GGGGGGCCCCGGCCGCGCGCGCGCCCGCGCCCCCCGCGCGCACGAGGGGGCGCTCGCGAGCGGCACGGTCGCGGTCATGGCCGGCGGGGTCGACGTGGTCTATCCCGAGGAGAACCGGGAGCTTTATGGCGCCGTCGTCGGCCAAGGCCTGGCGCTCTCGGAGATGGCCCCCGGCACGGAGCCGCAGGGCCGTCATTTTCCGAGGAGAAATCGAATAATTTCAGGGCTTTGCCTTGGAGTCGTCGTGGTCGAGGCGGCACAGCGCTCGGGCTCCCTCATCACCGCCCGCTTCGCCGCCGACCAGGGCCGGGAGGTGTTCGCGGTCCCCGGCTCGCCGCTCGACCCGCGCTGCAAGGGGACGAACGGCCTTATCCGGGACGGCGCCCACTTGACCGAAGGGGCCGCGGACGTGATCGCCGTGCTCGAGGGGATGGGCAAGCGCCCGCTTGCCGAGGAACCCACGGAAGAAGCCGCTCCCCCGCCCCTTGAGCCCACCCCGTCCGAGCTCGAGAAGGCGCGGCGGCTGGTGCTCGAGGCGCTGGGGCCGACCCCGGTGCCGGTTGACGAAATCCTGCGGCAAACCCATCTCTCCCCCGCGGTGGTGTCGATGGCGCTCCTCGAGCTGGAGCTCGCCGGGCGATTGGAGCGTCACCCCGGCCACCGGGTAAGCTTGCTCTCCTAAGCGAAACCCTTTAGCCTCCCGGCCCTTTGACCTAGCAGGCTTGGCGCAATGATCGTCGTCGTCGTCGAGTCACCGGCCAAGGCGAAGACCATCAACAAGTACCTGGGCAAGGACTATGTGGTGGTCGCGAGCTATGGCCATGTGCGCGACCTCCCGGCCAAGGACGGCTCCGTCCGGCCCGAGGAGGATTTCGCCATGTCGTGGCAGGTCGACAGCGGCTCGGAGAAGCACATCCGCGCGATCGCCAGCGCCTTGAAGAATGCCGACCGGCTCTGCCTCGCCACCGACCCCGACCGCGAGGGCGAGGCGATCTCCTGGCACGTCCTCCAGCTCCTCAAGGAGCGCGACGCCCTCGACAAGGTCGAGGTCAAGCGCGTCGTGTTCAACGAGATCACCAAGGACGCCGTGCTCGACGCGATGGCGCATCCCCGCGACGTCAATCGCGAGCTGGTCGAGGCCTATCTCGCCCGCCGCGCGCTCGACTATCTCGTCGGCTTCACGCTTTCGCCCGTGCTGTGGCGCAAGCTGCCGGGAAGCCGCTCGGCGGGCCGCGTGCAGTCGGTCGCCCTCCGTCTCGTCTGCGAGCGCGAGGCCGAGATCGAGCGTTTCCGCCCGCGCGAATACTGGACGATCGACGTCGAGTTCCGCAGCGCGAGCGGGGCCGTGCTGACGGCGCGCCTCACCCATCTCAAGGGAAAGAAGCTCGACAAATTCGCTCTCGGCGACAAGGCGGGGGCGGACGGGGCCGCGGCCGTGCTCGCGGGCGGGGACTATGCCGTCCTGAAGGTCGAGCGCAAGCAGCAGCGGCGCCATCCGAGCCCGCCCTTCACTACCTCGACGCTCCAACAGGAGGCCTCGCGCAAGCTCGGCTTCAGCGCGAGCCGGACCATGCGCGTGGCCCAGCGCCTCTATGAGGGCGTCGATCTCAGTGGCGAAAGCGTCGGGCTCATCACCTACATGCGCACGGACAGCGTGGCGCTTGCAGGCGAGGCGGTCGCGGCCGCGCGCCGCCTCGTCGAGCAGCAGTTCGGCAAGAACTATCTCCCCGCCGAGCCGCGCCGCTACAAGGCGACGGCCAAGAACGCACAGGAGGCGCATGAGGCGATCCGTCCGACGGACCTGTTCCGGCGGCCGCAGGAGGTCGGGCGCTTTCTCGACGACGATCAGCGGCGCCTCTACGAGCTCATCTGGCTGCGCGCGGTCGCGAGCCAGATGGAGAGTGCTGTGCTCGACCAGGTGGCGGTCGACATCGCGGACAAGGCGGGTGCCGCGATGCTGCGCGCGACGGGCTCCGTGCTCCTCTTCGACGGCTACTTGCGCGTCTACCAGGAGGGCCGCGACGATCCGGCCGAGGACGAGGAGGCCGAGCGCCGCCTGCCCCAGGTGAAGGAGGGCGAGGCGCTCGCGCGCGAGGCGATCAAGCCCGAGCAGCATTTCACCCAGCCCCTGCCGCGCTACACCGAGGCGAGCCTCGTCAAGCGCCTCGAGGAGCTCGGCATCGGCCGGCCTTCCACCTATGCCTCGATCCTTCAGGTCTTGCAGGACCGCAAATACGTGCGCATCGACAAGGGCCGCTTCGTGCCCGAGGATCGCGGCCGCGTCGTCACCGCGTTCCTGGTCAGCTTCTTCCAGCGCTACGTCGAATACAATTTCACCGCCGAGCTCGAGAACAAGCTCGACGACGTCTCGGACGGCCGCGTCGACTGGAAGCAGCTCCTGCGCGACTTCTGGACCGACTTCTCGAAGGCCGTCGACGGCACCAAGGAGCTCTCGATCAGCCAGGTGATCGAGGCGCTCAACGAGGAGCTGGCCCCGCATTTCTTCCCCGACCTCGGAGACGGCAAGGACCCGCGCGCTTGCCCGGCCTGTGCGAGCGGCAGGCTGAGCCTCAAGCTCGGCAAGTTCGGCGCCTTCGTCGGCTGCTCGAACTATCCCGAGTGCCGCTATACCCGCCCGCTCGAGGTGCGCGTGAACGGCGACCAGGGCGGCGCCCAAGCAGCACTCGAAGGTCCGAAGATACTCGGCAGCGATCCCGCCACGGGTCTTCCCGTGGCGCTGCGCAAGGGGCCTTACGGCTATTACGTCCAGCTCGGCGGCGAGGCCAGCGCCAAGCTTGCCGATACGGGCAAGTCGAAGGCCAAGGCCAAGGAAAAGAGTGGCGAGAAGCCGAAGCGCGTCTCCCTCCCGCGCGGCGTGAAGCCCGAGGAGGTGAGCATAGCACTCGCCTTGCAGCTTCTCTCGCTGCCGCGCGAGATCGGCCACCACCCCGAGACGGGCAAGCCGATCACCGCCGGCATCGGCCGTTTCGGGCCCTACATCAAGCATGAGAGCAGCTACAAGAGCCTGGGCACGCTCGAGGAGGTGCTCACCATCGGGCTCAATCGCGCGGTCGATCTGTTGAGCCAGGCCAAGAGCCGCGGCTCGACGACGCTGCGCGAGCTCGGCCCCCATCCCGCGGACGCGCGGCCGGTGCGTATCATGAAGGGCCGCTACGGGCCCTACCTCAAGCACGGCTCGCTCAACGCCGCGATGCCGAAGGGCAAGCAGCCGGACGCGGTCACGCTCGAAGAGGCGGTAGGCCTCCTGGCCGCGCAGGCGGCGCGAGCCGGGAGTGCCGGCAAGACCAGGTCGCGGAAGGGTGCGAGCGCGAGCCGCAAGAGCAAAGCCGCAGCCAACGCGGATTAGCACGAGAGCTGGATTTGCCGCCCCGTCCCCCGAAGCAGAAGCGATCGCCTCTGCCGACCAAAGAGGAGCTTCTGGGCTACATCCGCGAGAGCCCGGTGCCGGTCGGCAAGCGGGAGATCGCGCGCGCGTTTCGCCTCTCGGGTGCCGAGCGCATCCAGCTCAAGACAATGCTGAAGGAGCTGCAGCAGGAGGGCACCCTCGGGCGCGAGCGCGGCCGGCGCTTCGGTGCGCCCGGCCGGCTGCCCGAGGTGACGCTCGTCGAAATCGCCGGCACGGACGCGGACGGCGAGCTGCTGGCGAGGCCACTTGCCTGGGAAGGCGAGACCCCACCGCCGCGCATCTACATGGCGCCGGAGCGGCGCGGCACGCCGGCACTCGGTGCGGGCGAGCGCGTGCTGGCCCGGCTCCGGCACGTTGGCGGCGGCAGCTACGAGGGCCGCGTCATCCGCCGCGTCAGCGAGGCGCCGGGCAAGGTGCTGGGCGTCTTTGCGCTCGGGCCGGACGGCGGGCGCATCCGGCCGACCGAGCGCAAGGACAAGGCCGAATACGGCGTCGCGCGCGGCGACGAGGGCGGTGCCAGGGAGGGCGAGCTCGTGCTCGCCGAGGCGCTGCCGGGCCACCACCGGCTCGGGCTGCGCCATGCCCGCGTCGTCGAGCGGCTGGGCGAGATGGGAAACCCGCGCTCGATCAGCCTGATCGCCATTCTGGGTCGCGGCATTCCCGTCGACTTCCCGGCGGACGCACTTGCCGCCGCCGCCGCCGCGGGCCCGGTCGGCCTTGCCGGGCGCACGGACCTGCGCCGTACCCCGCTCGTCACCATCGACGGCGAGGACGCGCGCGACTTCGACGATGCCGTGTGGGCGGAACCCGATCCCGACCCCGGCAACCCGGACGGCTGGCATCTTCTCGTCGCGATCGCGGACGTCGCCCATTACGTGCGGCCGGCTAGCGCGCTCGATCGCGCCGCCTCCGAGCGCGGCAATTCCGCCTATTTCCCCGATCGCGTCGTCCCCATGCTCCCGGAGGCGCTCTCGAACGGCTGGTGCTCGCTCAAGCCCGGCGAGGAGCGCGGCTGCCTAGCCGTGCACATGTGGATCGACAAGGCGGGCAACAAGCTCCGCCATCGCTTCGAGCGCGGCCTCATGCGCTCGGCGGCGCGCCTCACCTATGGCCGGGTACAGGCGGCGCGCGACGGCCAAGCGGACGAGCTGACCGGACCGCTCGTGGAGCTGGTGATCGCACCGCTTTATGGCGCCTTCCATGCCCTGCTCGCGGCGCGGCTAAAGCGGGGCGCCCTCGACCTCGATCTTCCCGAGCGCCAGGTCGTGATCGGCGAGGACGGACGCATCGAGCGCATCATCCCCCGCGCCCGCCTCGACAGCCATCGGCTCATCGAGGAGTTCATGATCGCGGCCAATGTCTCGGCGGCCGAGACGCTCGAGCAAAAGAAGACGCTTTGCATGTACCGGGTGCATGACGAGCCGGCCGCCGAGAAGATCGAGGCGCTCAGGGATTTCCTCGCCACGCTCGGCTACAAGCTCGCCAAAGGCCAAGTCCTCAGCCCCAGGCACTTCACCCAGATCCTCGAGAAGGCCGCCTCGACGCCGCACAGCCAGCTGGTGAGCGAGGTCATCCTCAGAAGCCAGGCCCAGGCCGTCTACGGCCCCGACAACCGCGGCCATTTCGGCTTGGCCCTTCGGCGCTACGCCCATTTCACCTCGCCCATCCGCCGCTATGGCGATCTCCTCGTGCATCGCGGCCTCATAGCAAGCCTCGGGCTCGGGCCCGACGGCCTCTCGGCAGGCGCCACGCAGGCGCACTTCGCGCGGCTCGGCGAGCACATCTCCATGACCGAGCGGCGCGCGGACGCGGCCGAGCGGGACGCCGAGGACCGCTTCATCGCCGCCTATCTCGCCGCCAAGGTGGGGGCGAGCTTCGCCGGACGCATCTCGGGCGTCACCCGCTTCGGCCTCTTCGTGACGCTCGAGGAGACGGGCGCGGACGGGCTGGTGCCGATCAGCACGCTGCCCTCGGACTATTACATCCACGAGGAGGCCCGCCACCGGCTGGTCGGACGCGCGAGCGGCGTTGCCTTCGTTTTGGGCGACAAGGTCGAGGTGCGGCTGGCGGAAGCCGATATGGTGACGGGCGGCCTCATCTTCGAGCTTCTGGTGGAGACAGGCCGCGGCCGGCCGGCAAAAGGCCGCGGCCGGCCCTTTCGGGCCCGTGGCGGTAGCCCCCGCGGCGGCAAAACCAAAGCGCGGCGCTCGTACCCCTGAGAGGGGATCGCCGCGGAAGCCTCCTCTCCGCTTCGCTCTGGGTCTCCCTCGGGATTGCCTCGGGAGCCCGCCCGGGCAGCGGCCGCGCGCGGCTGCCTCCCGCCATGAATGAAATATGCGGAAATTTTCGCCCCGCGGCTGATTTCGCCGCGGAATTTCTTGTACAAAGCAAGCACTCTGCGCTACTTATAGTTAGGCATATCGGGCGAATACAGTCACTCGATGGGCTTGTGGCCGGCAACCTTCGGTGGCTCCGCCTTCGGGTTGCAAGGGGGCCTCACGGTCGGAGCGGAGAGAGGATCTAAAGGCTAGGGGGATGAGCGAGGGCTCGACAGCCATGCGGACGGCGGCGCAACTCGGCAAGCGGCCTCAACGCCTGAGCCTTCCCCTCGTCCTCTCCCTCTTCCTCGGGCTAGCTGCTTGCGCCCAGCCGGCCGACTCCTCGCACGACACCTTCGTGGCGATGACCGGCCAGGAGTTCGGCGCCGGCTACAGCGAAATTTCCAAGCGCTACCTCGAGCCGGTATCGATCGGCGAGCTGGCGGTTGCCGGCATGCAGCGCATCGAATCGATCGACCCGAAGCTCAAGCTGACGCGCAACGGCGAGCGCTTGCAGCTCGCCGACGACAAAGGCAAGGTCCTGGATTTCGCCGCCCCGCACGACGACGATCCGGTCGCCTGGGCGGTCACCACGAGCCTGGTGCTCGACGGCGCGCGGCAGCTCTCCCAGCAAGTGCGGGACACCGACATCGAGACCATCTACGACACCGTGTTCAGCGGGGCGCTCAAGGGCCTCGATCCCTACTCCCGCTACGCGACGGCGGCGGCGGCCCGCGACCAGCGCGCTCAGCGCGAGGGCTTCGGTGGGATCGGCCTCACCATCAAGCAGGATGGCAACGACATTCGCGTGGTCTCGGTCTTGGAGGACGGGCCGTCGGCGAAGGCCGGCGTGGTGCCCGACGACCTCCTCGTGAAGATCAACGGCCAAGCCGTGGGCGATCTCTCCCTCGACAACGTGATCGACCGCCTGCGCGGGCCGGTCGGCAGCCCGGTGCAGCTGACATTCCTCGCCGCCAAGGACCGCACGCCGCGCGAGGTCGTCCTCTCCCGCACACTCATCGTACCGCCGACCGTCAGCTATGCGCGCCACGGGGATATCGCCGACATCAGGGTCACCAGCTTCAACTCGAACACCACGGCGA
Source organism: Alphaproteobacteria bacterium (assembly GCA_052143835.1). Classification (GTDB taxonomy): domain Bacteria; phylum Pseudomonadota; class Alphaproteobacteria; order JACZXZ01; family JACZXZ01; genus DASPPM01. The sequence goes on along the minus strand of JBKQRV010000194.1, from coordinate 36,086 downwards.
GCCTCGAGGACGCGTTGCACCAGGCGATGGGCGAGATGGGCAACAAGCTGCGCGGGGTCGTGATCGATCTGCGCGACAATCCGGGCGGGCTCCTCGACCAGGCGGTCAGCGTCTCCGAGCTGTTCTTGAAGCATGGGCGCATCCTCTCGACCAGCGGTCGACACCCCGACAGCAACCAGATCTTCGATTCGGAGGGCCATGACCTGCTGCATGGCCTGCCGATGGCCCTTCTGGTCAATCACGGCACGGCGTCCGCGGCCGAGGTGGTGGCGGCGGCCCTTCAGGACCAGGGGCGCGCGGTCGTAGTGGGAACGGCGTCCTACGGCAAGGGCACGGTCCAGACGGTGCACGAGCTTCCCAACAGCGGCGAACTCATCATCACCTGGTCGCGCATCCATGCGCCCTCAGGGTATGTCCTCAACGAGGTGGGCGTGATCCCCAACGTGTGCACGAGCAAGGTGGCATACGAGGGACCGGAGGCGGTGGCGCAGGTCATCGACAGGGTCAAGAGCGGCCGGCTGGAGACCTCGGGGGCGCGCTTTTCGCTGCACGCCAACGGCCGGCCCAACAAGCTGGAGACCCGACTGTTGCGCGCGAGCTGCCCGGCGCGCGACGGGGAGGGCGAGGTCGACCTCGAGGTCGCCCAAAAGCTCATCGAGGACCACGGCCTCTTCGCGCGTGCGCTGCAATCGCCGAGCCCCGAGATCGCCAAGCGGCAGTAAACTCGCTCGAGGGCAGCACGCTTGACAGCGTCGGGGGAGGCACTATGTTCTGCGCTACCCGGCAGCACCCGGGAAAGCACATGAGGTAGCGTCGCCATGGCCAAGCCGAACAGCGTGCTGATCAAGATGCAGAGCACCGCCGACACCGGGTTCTTCTTCGTGACGAAGAAGAACGCGCGCAAGCAAGCCAACAAGCTCGAGCTCAAGAAATACGACCCTGTCGCGCGCAAGCACGTGCTCTTCAAGGAGACCAAGCTCAAGTAGGCTCTTCCCTGTGCGCGAGGAGGCGAGGCCGCCCCAGGGCGGCCTTTTGCTTTTGGCGGACATTCCGTCCTAAAAGGGAGGCTCCGGCCGGTCATGGGCGGAGGGCTCCGGCGACGCGCCATGCGCATTGGGATCGACCTCGGCGGCAGCAAGATCGAGGCAGCGGCCCTCGATGAGGCCGGCCGCGTGCGCGCTCGCCGGCGCATGCCGACGCCGGCGGGAAGCTACGAGGGGACGCTCGCCGCCGTGCGCGAGCTCGTGGCCGGCATCGAGGCCGAGCTGGGGCGACGCGGTACGGTCGGGGTCGGCATCCCCGGCGCCATTTCTCCTGCCACGGGCCTGGTCAAGAACGCGAACTCCACCTGGCTCATCGGCCGGCCCTTCGAGCGCGACCTCGCGCGCGTGCTCGAGCGGCCGGTGCGCCTTGCCAACGACGCCAACTGCTTTGCCCTCAGCGAGGCCGCGGACGGCGCCGGCCGGGGCGCGGAAGTCGTCTTCGGCGTCATCCTCGGCACCGGGGTCGGCGGCGGCATCGTGGTGCGCGGGCGCGTGCTCGCCGGCGCCAACGCCATCGCCGGCGAGTGGGGCCACAATCCGCTGCCGAATCCGCGCGACGACGAGCGACCCGGGCCTCCCTGCTATTGCGGCCGCCACGGCTGCGTCGAGACCTTCCTTTCCGGTCCCGGCCTGAGCCGCGACCACGCGCTTGCGACCGGCGTGGGCCTCGAGCCCGCCGAGATCGCGGTGCGCGCGCTCCACGGCGAGGGTGCTGCCGCGGCGACGCTCGCGCGCTACGAGGAGCGCCTCGCGCGCGCGCTTGGCGTGGTGATCAACATTCTCGATCCCGACGTGATCGTGCTCGGCGGCGGTCTCTCGCAGATCGAGCGGCTCTATGCGCAGGTACCCCGGCACTGGGGAACGCACATCTTCTCCGACCGGGCGGATACCAGGCTCGCTCCCCCGCTCCACGGCGACGCGAGCGGCGTCCGGGGGGCCGCTTGGCTCTGGCCCGTCGAGGAGGCGGAAGCATGACGGCGCTCTGCCGCGACTGCGCCAGTCCGTTGGCACTCGAGATAGTGAGCGCTCTGCGCCGCTGCCCGCTTTGCGCCTCGCCGCGGCTCATCTCCCACGCCGAGCTCGACGAGCTTGCGATCGCGCACATCGACTGCGATGCCTTCTACGCGAGCGTGGAGAAGCGCGACGACCCGCGATTGCGCGACAAGCCGGTCATCGTCGGCGGCGGCAAGCGCGGCGTCGTCTCGGCCGCCTGCTACGTCGCGCGCATCTACGGCGTGCGCTCGGCCATGCCCATGTTCAAGGCGCTCAAGCTTTGCCCGCAGGCGACCGTCATCCACCCCGACATGCGCAAGTACCAAGAGGTCGGCCGCGAGGTGCGCCGGCTCATGCTCGAGACCACGCCGCTCGTCGAGCCGCTCTCGATCGACGAGGCCTTCCTCGATCTCTCCGGCACTGCCCGCCTCCACCACGGCAGCCCCGCGCGCACGCTCGTGCGCCTTCAGCGCCACATCGAGGAGGCGCTCGGCATCACCGTATCGATCGGGCTCTCCTACAATAAATTCCTCGCCAAGGTCGCCTCCGATCTGGACAAGCCGCGCGGCTTCTCCGTGATCGGACGGGGCGAGGCCAAGGCCTTTCTGGCACGCCAGCCCGTGGGCCTGATCTGGGGGGTCGGGAACGCGCTCCGCCGGCGCCTCGAGGCCGACGGCATCCACCTCATCGGCCAGCTCGCCGCGCACGAGGAAGCCGATCTCATCGCGCGATACGGCGTCATCGGCCGACGCCTCTACCGATTCGCGCGCGGCGAGGATGCGCGCTCGGTCGACCCGTCCTCACCCGCCAAGAGCATCTCCGCCGAGACCACCTTCGAGTACGACCTCTGCGGCTTTGCGGAGCTCAAGGCCGAGCTCTGGCCGCTCTGCGAGGCGGTGGCGAGGCGGCTCAAACGGGCGGCGCTCGCCGGCCGCACCATCACGCTCAAGCTCAAGGGCGCCGACTTTCGCATCCTCACGCGCAGCCGCACGCTCAGCGTCCCGACCCAGCTCGCTGAGGCCCTCTTCCAAGCGGCGCTGCCCCTCCTCGCGGCGGAGGCGGGCGCGCGTCATTACCGCCTCATCGGCATCGCTGCGTCCGCGCTGGCACCCGCTGCCGAGGCCGACCCCACCGACCTCCTCGATCCTTCTTCCGGCCGCGCGCGCGCCGTCGAGCGCGTGATCGACGCCGTACGCGAGAAGCTCGGCGGCAACGCCATCGTCAAGGGAAGGGGGTTCAGAGGACAAAGATCAGAAGACGGATGACAGAAACGTCTCCTCTGTCATCTGGCATCCGGCATCTGGTCTTCAGCACTTCGGCCGCGGCAGGGGCTCGAAGTAGCTGATCTTGCCGCCGACCGTGAAGTCCTCATAGACCAGGTTCAGGTCGACCACGACCCCGTTGTCGAGCAGGCGGAGCGTCAGCTCGTAATCAGGCAGGGCCGACTTGCTGTCGACCGGGAAAAACGCCCAGCGCATCGGCCAGCTCGGCACTCCGAGCTTGGCATCCAGGCCCGGCAGCTTCTCGAGCGGAACCGGCTCGCCGATCACGATATTCGTCTCGTCCGGGCCATCGTCGCTGGCGCCGTCGAAGACGATGCGATCGACGATGTGCGCACCGCGGCGCGCGGAGTCGATGACGTAGCTTACATGAGCGGTCGGGAAGAGGGTGCCCTTGGGAAGCGTCATGTCCTTCTTCTTGGGCAAGGTGAACCTCGCGGTGCCGACGCCGCCGTTGGGTTTGAGCCGCGCCTCGCCGCGGTATTCCTCGTTGACGCTGCCATTGAGCCGATTGCGCACGTTGAAGCGATAGCGGAGCCCGTCCTTCGTCTCCCAACTGGTGAAGTTGTTGTCGGTCACCACGTCATCTCCCTCGTCACGCACGATCCTGAGGAGCAAGCGCTGCTTGGTGAGCCAGGCCTCGCAGGTCTCGCTGACCTCGATCGCCATGCCGCCGCTCGCCTCCACGACATCGCCCGTCCCGGAGCTGTGCCCGAGATGGAGCGTATAGAAGGCATGATGGGGTATCAGATCGGCGCCGTGGCCGGCCTGCGGCAGACACAAGAGCGGCAGTGCCAAAACAACTATGAGCAGTCGCGTCATCAAGACTCCCAAGTCGGGGGAGAGCGTGGGGTGGGCCGGGAGCCGACCTCGGCTCCTGCGGGTCGGATTATGGCATGCTTCGGCTGAGCAGGGTAGAATGGCCAAGAAGCGTTCTGCAAGACTGCAAGCGAGCAGCCCTTTCCCCCTCCCCGCACACTCATTTGTGGAGCCCGCCGTGCCGAACAAGCCGACCGTCCTCGTCACCCGCCGTCTGCCCGACAACGTGCTCGCCCGCGCCCGCCGGGATTACGACGCCCGGCTCAACCTCGAGGACAAGCTCTTCGACGCGGACGAAATCATCCGCCGCGCCGAGGGATGCGCCGGCCTCCTCGTCTGCTCCACGGAAAAGCTGCCCGCTCAGCAGATCGCGCGTCTCCCCGCCTCCGTCAAGATCGTCGCCACCTTCTCGGTCGGCTACGAGCACATCGACCTCGATGCGGCGAAAAAGCGCGGCCTCGTGATCACCAACACGCCGGACGTGCTGACCAACGCGACCGCGGACATAGCGCTTCTCCTGATGCTGGGCGCGGCGCGGCGGGCGTACGAGGGCGAGCGTCTCATCCGTACCGGCGAGTGGAAGGCCTGGACGCCCACCTTCTTGCTCGGCGCCGACGTGACCGGCAAGAAGCTCGGCATCCTCGGCATGGGCCGTATCGGCCAGGCGGTGGCGCGGCGCGCGCGCGGCTTCGAGATGGAGATCCATTACGCCAATCGCAGCCGCCTCCCGGCCGAGCTCGAGAAGGGGGCGATCTTCCATGCGGACGCCAACGCCATGCTGCCGGAGATCGATTTCCTCTCGATCAATTGCCCCTCCACGGCCGAGACCTACCACTGGCTCAACGACCAGCGCATCGGCCTGATGAAGAAGGGAGCGATCGTCGTCAACACCGCGCGCGGCAACATCGTCGACGACGACGCCCTCATCGCGGCCTTGGGCGCGGGCCGGCTGCGCGCGGCCGGGCTCGACGTCTACGAAGGCGAGCCCAAGCTCAATCCGGGCTACATCGGCCTCGACAACGCCTTTCTCCTCCCCCACATCGGCAGCGCCACCGACGGCACGCGCGACGCCATGGGCTTCAGGGCGCTCGACAACCTCGACGACTACTTCGGCGGGCGCAAGCCGCGCGATCAGCTGGTCTGATCCTGCGGGGCAGAGGGAGTTGACGTCGCAACCATTGTTATAGCAACTCCCGCACGTCAGATCCGGCCGGTACGGCTCGAGCCGCCACCGGAAATCTTCGGGCCTGCGTTAAATCTTGTGCGGAAGCGAGGCGATCTGCGGATCAGCGCGCTTGGCGACCGCGCAGCCTTGCGCATCGGAGTAGCCGCAACTCGGTATCGCCCAGCTGTTGCGAATGTCATAGCTCTTGGCAAGGGTGGCGCGGGCCTTGGCGAGGGCCTGCGTGCCAAAGGGCCCGCTCACCACGCGAAAGACTTCCTTGCCATCGACCTTGGCGAGGCTGAGCATCGGCCTGACCGCGGCATAATGCGCGAGCCCCGACTCGGCGTTCGCGCGAGTCGAGTAGCTCCCGAGGACGAGGTAGGCGCCATCCGCATGCGCCTCGTTGATCGCGGGGCTTGGCTGTGCCGCCAGGATCGGCTTCGGCACGGGTGTCGGAAGCGCGTTCGCGAGCACCGTCGCTGCCTTGCGAGGGGCTGCGGGCTTTGCTGCCGGCGGCAGCGGCGCCGGCGCGCTTGCCTGGCGCTGAGCCGTGGGCTTGAGCGACTCGACGGTTACGGCCGCCGCACGGCTCTGCACCTGTCGCGACTCGGCGGAAGCAAGCAGCGCGGCCGGAGGAGTAACGCCTTGCATTGCTTGCTTCTTTGAGGCATCCGCGCTCGCAAGCTTCCGCTCGGCCGCCTCCTCCCGGTCGACCTCGGCTACGAGCTCCGCGTGCGAGCGAAGCGGCACCATGGCGGTGTAGTCGGGCTCGTTCGAGGGGTGCCAGCCCGGTGGGTAATTATTGGCCTCGGCCTGCGCCAGCCTCATCTCGTGGCGCTCTTCAGGCGTATAATCGCGGCAAATATCGTCGCCCTTGAGGATACGCCACGTCGCGCAATTCCGCTCCGTGGCCTGGGAAAGGGCCAAGTCGCCCATGCCCTTGTCGGTGGCGACAAGCGAGAGTCCGCTGAAACTGTATGAGGCAATTGACACGGCAACGGGCACCGCGCAGCCCGTCAACAACAGGCCCAGCGTCGCTGTCAGCAACGGAATCCGGTGCTTCGGAAGATACAACCGCCCGCCCTCTGCCCAGAATTGCGATTTTCTCTTCTGAGCGCGGATTCTACCTGCGTATTACGCAAATATCAACGCGTAATATATTGATTCTCACGCCTCTTTCGATCGCGCCTTCTTTGCGGGCGGCAAGTCGAGCTTGATGTGGAGCTCGCGCAGTCTTGCCGGCTCGATCGGCGCGGGCGCTCCCATCATGAGATCCTCGGCCTGCTGGGTCATGGGGAAGGTGATGACCTCGCGGATATTGCGCTCGTCGGCGAGCAGCATGACGATGCGGTCGATGCCGGGCGCCGAGCCGCCGTGCGGGGGTGCGCCGAAGCGGAAGGCCGAGAGCATGCCCCCGAAGCGCGTCTCGACGTCGTGGCGCGTGTAGCCCGCGATCTCGAACGCCTTGATCATGATCTCGGGCTTGTGATTGCGGATCGCGCCCGAGGAGAGCTCGACCCCATTGCAGACGATGTCGTACTGATAGGCCTTGATGGCGAGCGGGTCCCGCGTCTCGAGCGCCTCGAGCCCGCCCTGCGGCATCGAGAAGGGGTTGTGGCTGAACTCGATCTTGCCGCTCTCCTCGTCGAGCTCGTACATCGGAAAGTCGACGATCCAACAAAAGCGGTAGGCGTCGGGCTCGATGAGCGCGAGCTCGTCCGCGATGCGCGCGCGCACCATACCCGACATCTTCTGCGCGGGAGCGAGCCTGTCGCAGACGAAGAAGACGGCGTCTCCCGCTTTGGCGCCGACGCGGGCGGTGAGCTCTTTTTGCACGGCCGCCGGCAGGAACTTGGCGATCGGCCCCTTGCCGCCCTCGGCCTCGAAGACGACGTAGCCGAGGCCGGGTGCTTCGAGCTCCCGGGCCCAGTCGTTCAGGCGGTCGAACCAGCTCCTCGGCTTGGCGCCGGCTCCCGGTCCCGGGATCGCGCGCACCACCCCGCCTTTCTCGATCACCGCCTTGAAGGCGCGGAACTCGACCTCGGGCTTCATGAAGAGATCGGTTACGTCGTGGATGACGAGCGGGTTGCGCAGGTCGGGCTTGTCGGTGCCGTACTTCAGCATCGCCTCGTCGAAGGGAATGCGCGGAAAGGGCGGGCCGGAAACCCTGCGCCCTTGGCCGAACTCCTCGAAGACGCCGGCGAGCACGGGCTCGAGTGCTATGAACACGTCCTCCTGCGTCACGAAGGACATCTCGAGGTCGAGCTGGTAGAACTCCCCCGGCGAGCGGTCGGCGCGCGCATCCTCGTCGCGGAAGCAGGGCGCGATCTGGAAATAGCGGTCGAAGCCCGCCACCATGAGAAGCTGCTTGAACTGCTGGGGCGCCTGGGGCAGCGCATAGAAGTGACCCGGATGGAGCCGCGCGGGGACGAGATAGTCGCGCGCCCCCTCGGGCGAGCTCGCGGTCAGGATCGGCGTGTGGAACTCGGTGAAGCCCTGGGCGACCATGCGCCGGCGGATGCTCTGGATCACCTGGGAGCGCAGCATGATGTTGCGGTGCATGCGCTCGCGCCTCAAATCGAGGAAGCGGTAGCGCAGGCGGATCTCCTCGCTGTCCTCGCGGTCCGCATTGACCTGGAGCGGGAGCGGCTCGGCCGCCGAGAGGAGCTGGTAGTCGCGCACCTGGAGCTCGACCTCGCCCGTGGGCAGGAGCGCGTTGACCGTCTCGGGGCTGCGCGCCACGACCATGCCCGTGACCGTAATGACGCTCTCGAGGCGTGCCGCTTCAATCGCGCCGAAGATCGGGCTCGAGACGTCGATCACGCATTGGGCGATGCCGTAATGGTCGCGCAGGTCGATGAAGAGGAGCTGGCCGTGGTCACGCTTGCGGTGTACCCAGCCCGACAGCCTGGCCGTGCTGCCGACGTGCTCGATCCTGAGAGCGCCACAGGTTTGGGTACGATAGGCGTGCATGGAGGTCCTCGCGCGGGTAGCCGGGGAGGACGGGATCGCTCGCGCCGGAACGCATCCTGACGGACTTCCCCGCCGGGCCGCAAAAGCGCATGAGTGCCGTGATTTGTCAAGCTGACGGCGCCGCGGCTTCGGCTTTCGCCCGCTCTCTCCTCAAGCCTCGGCGGGGGCTTATCCCCCCATTGCTTGAGCGGCGCCTCGCTTCACTATCGCCGCAATTCGCATTCGAAGGGAAGCGGCACAGGTCCTCCGAGCCGAGCGTGTGCGCGCACGCGCCGCACCTATTGCGCTCTCGCCGAGAGCTTCTTCTGCTTCTCGCACATGGCCGCGTAAAGGCGCTTCAGCTTCGGGTTGATGGGAGTGTTATCCCGCTCGGTGCGGCTACCGACGGTGGCGGCCAGACACTCGGGCCCCGACAGCGCCCAGGACCATCTGCCGACTCGCTTGCTGATCATGTCTCGTCCCTCGTCTCGATATGTTCGCCGGAAGCCGGTGCTCGGGCGCAACTGCCCAGCACCGCCCCGAGCTCGACCGCGCGGCGGAGCGGGACGAGAACGGTCGTTCCGCCGGCGCCGCCGGATTACGCAGCAAGTACGGCGATTTTGGTCGCCGAGGTCTTGCCGTTGGTTCCTTGCTCGACCTCGTATTGCACGCGCTGACCCTCATTCAGCCCTTGCAGGCCTGCCTGCGTCAGCGCCGTCATATGCACGAAAACGTCTTTCGAGCCGTCCTGCGGCGTGATGAAGCCGAAGCCCCGGTCAGCCTTGAACCACTTAACGGTTCCCATTGCCATCGAACTATCCTTTGCAACCGAATGTTGCCGCCGCGACGGTTCGCGACGGAATGTCACTCTCAAGTGCGTGTGAGGATCGACCGCTCTCGCTGTGCGATGCGAAAAAATGATTTCCCAGCGCATATCGGAGAGCGGCTAAGAGCGGCTATCGATAGGTGGGGATTCGCGCGCGAGAAAGCAAGCCGCCCCCTCGGACTTCACCTTCGGCGGCCGCGAAGCTTACGGCCGAGTGCTTGAAGACTCAGCACTTTTCGTCCGATCGGCTTGCATTTCCCGCCGGCAGTCACCATGTTCATGTTGCGCAAATACACGATACGTTGCTTCGTCGCCGCCGTCCGCGCGCGAAGGGTCGGTGCGGAAGGGTTGGTTATTCTCGTCTTTTTCATCTGGAGGGCAGCCAAATGCGCCAGCACAAATTCAAAGTCGGAGAAACGGTCAGGATCCTCCCGCGCATGTTCTCGTTTTCGGCGCGCAGCGACGTTCAAACGGCCTCCCCCGAAAAATACGAGATCACCCGACTCCTGCCTCCCACCGGCTTCGATCCACAATACCGCCTCAAGGGCTCGACCAAGGGTCAGGAGCGCATCGTGACGGAGAGCGAGATCGCATGACGGCGGAAGCAGCAGACGCCGCAAAGGCGGTCATATGCCAACTCTAAGCCAAGTCGCATTTGCCCTCGGGGGTGCGGTTGCCGCGATCGTCATCGGCTACGTCTATTTGCCCGTCCCGCTCAGTGCGATCGGTCCCGTGCTCGGTGTCGCCTGGATGGGCGCCATCGGCGGCATTTCCGGCCTGTTCGTCAAAGGCATGTTCGGTGAGAGCTGACTCGCGAGCGCCATGTCCCCGGGCGTGAGCAACGCCGGGGCCTCCTTAAATCCACAGTAGCCGGCAAGGCCGCGCTTCCGGCGCGTGCTGAAAACGTGTATGAAGGTCGCCGATGACGCTCATCGCCGACACCGATGCCCTCGCCGCCTTCTGCGGCCGACTTGCCCTCTCCTCCTACATCACGGTCGACACCGAGTTCATGCGGGACAGGACATATTACCCGCAGCTCTGCCTGGTGCAGCTCGCCGGCGAGGAGACGTCGGCGGCCATCGATGCCTTGGCACCCGGCCTCGATCTCGCCCCGCTGATGGCGCTCATGGAGCGCCGCGAGATCCTCAAGGTATTCCACGCCGGCCGTCAGGACCTCGAGATCTTCTATCTCCTCGCCGGCCGAGTGCCCGCCCCCATGTTCGATACCCAGGTGGCCGCCATGGTCTGCGGTTTCGGCGAATCCGTGGGCTACGACACGCTCGTGGCCAAGCTCACGGGTGCGCACATCGACAAGTCCTCGCGCTTTACCGACTGGTCGCTCAGGCCGCTGACCGAGCGCCAGGTGAAATATGCGATCTCCGACGTCACTCATCTTCGCACGGTCTACGAGAAGCTCGAGCGCCGGCTGCGGCACTCGGAGCGCGCGCATTGGCTCAAGGAGGAGATGGCGGTCCTCGCCGATCCCGGCACCTATCGCACAATACCGGAGGAAGCGTGGTTGAGGCTCAAGACGCGCAGCGCCAACCGGCGCTTCCTCGCCGTCCTCAAGGAGCTCGCCGCCTGGCGCGAGAGGGAGGCGCAACGGCGGAACGTGCCGCGCAACCGTATCATCCGCGACGAGGCGCTCACCGAGATCGCGGCGCACCATCCGACCACGGCGGCGGAGCTCGCGCGCACGCGCGGCCTTTCGCGCGGCTTCGCCGAGGGACGCATGGGAGAAGCGATCCTCGCCGTCGTCGCCGAGGCGCTCGCGCTCCCCGAGGCCGAGTGGCCTGTCCCCCCTCCCCGGATCGAGCTCCCGCGCGACATGGGTGCCGTCGTCGAGCTCCTGAAGGTGCTGCTCAAGATCCAGTGCGACGCCCACCATGTGGCGGCCAAGCTCGTCGCCTCGAGCGCCGACATCGAGCTCATAGCGGCCGACGACGACGCCCCCGTGCCGGCGCTCAAGGGCTGGCGGCGCGAGATCTTCGGCTCTGCGGCGCTCAAGCTGAAGCGAGGCGAGCTCGCCCTCGGCCTCGAGGGCAAGGCGCTCAAGCTGATCGAGCGCGACGCCGCATCCGCGCCCGTCCCGCGGCGCGCCGCGGCAAGCGAGGCTTAGCTCACCTCTGCACTACCGCGCCTTGGCCGCCCGCGCCTCGCTCTGCACGAAGGCTGGCCGGCGGCCGAAGGCCTCGGCGAGCGCCTCGAAGCGGCGCTCCATCTGCTCCCCCTCGAGGTCGGCGGCCTTGCCGGGCAGGTTGAGGCTCATGCGATCCCCCTCCAGGCTGAGCGAGGTACGGCGCAGAAGTGCCGCAACCCCGCCCGAGGCGGCAATGCCGACCCTGAGCGCCAGGCCGATGCGGATCGCCTGCTCGGCGCGCGCCTCCTCGAGAAGGATGCGCGCGCGTTGGGCGTCCTCGCCGATCGTCCGGCCGGCGTAGCGCGCGTAGATGGCGAGTGCCAAGAAGCCGCGGCTCTCGTGATCGAGGCCCGCGATCGGCAGACGCAGGATGCGCAGACAGCCGTGCTCGGCGCGATAGTCGGGATGCTCGCGCCAGGCGATGTCGTTCAAATGGCAGGCGGCCCTGCGCAGCCGTCCGATCGCCGGCTCCTCGCCCGGGAAGAGCGGCGACATCCAACGGAAGAGCTCGTCGCCGAGCGGCTCGAAGCGCCGATCGGCGCGTGCCAGCTCCGCCGCGGCGCTGATCAGCGGGTCCTCGCGCTTCGCCGCCTCCGGCAACAGGCTGAACATCTGGCCCTCGCGGATGCCCTGGGCGGAGAAGATCACCTCCTTGGGTGCTGCCGCGCGCAGCGCGCGCCAAAGCACAAGTGCCGCATGCGGCAGCGTCTCCAGGCGCTTGCGCGATACCGATGAGGTCATGCCCTCGAGCGACTTGCGGCTCAGCCCGGTGATGAGGCGGCAGAAGTCGATCATCTCCTCGCGCGCCACCTTGTAGTGGTGGATGACGTGAAGCGGATAATTCGACTGCTCGATGTGGATGCGGGCAATCGCGCGCCATGCCCCGCCGACCGCATAGAAACTGCGGTCCTTGCATGCGGAGAGCCACGGCAATTCGGCGAGTGCGGACTCGACCAAGGGACGGGCGCGCTTGGGCTCGTTCTCCCCGACCTCCATGAGGCGGAGCGGACCGAGCGGGAGGGTCGCCTGCGCGCCGATGGCGCCCTTGTCGAGCGACACGAGCTCGACGCTCGCGCCGCCGAGATCGCCCATGATGCCGTCCGCCTGGGGCATGCCGGAGAGCACGCCTAGGGCGGAAAGCCGCGCCTCTTCGCGTCCGGCGAGAACGCGGATCTCCGTCTTGCAGCGCCGCTCGGCCTCCGCGACGAACTCGGCGCCGTCGCTCGCGTCGCGCACCGCGGCCGTCGCCAGGATATCGAGGCGGCGCACGCCCATCTCGCGCGCGAGCAGCGTGAAGCGCGCAAGATTCTCGAGCGCGCGCTTGCGACCCTCCGCATGGAGTCGACCGGTACGCTGCAGCCCGCGCCCGAGCCCGCACAGCACGCGCTCGTTGAAGACGACCCAGGGGGCCCTGGCGAGCCTCTCATAAACGACAAGGCGGATGGAGTTTGAGCCGACATCGATGACCCCGATGCCGGAACCCTTCGCAACAGCGGATCTGGCGCGCCGGGGCGCTTCGATCGCCATTCCTCAGGCTTGCGTCGAGACGAGCCGAGGCACCGGCAGCGGCTTCCATTTCTTGAGCGCGCTGCCGCGTCCGGAGAGGCTCGGATTGGTCATGAAGAAGGTGTGCGCGCTGAACGCGTCCTTATCCGCCTTGAGCCGCGTATAGGCGCCGTCCGGCCCGAGCGACCAGCTTTGCGCCACGTCCTTGAGATTCGCGACCATGATCTGATTGAGCACCTGCTCGTGCACGGTGGGGTTCTCGATCGGGACCAGGGTCTCGACCCGGCGGTCGAGGTTGCGCGGCATCCAGTCTGCCGACGAGATGAACACCTTGGCATGGGGAGAGGGCAGTGCGTGCCCGTTGCCGAAGGAAACGATGCGCCCGTGCTCGAGGAAGCGGCCGACGATGCTCTTGACCCGGATGTTCTCCGAGAGCCCGGCTAAACCGGGCCTCAGGCAGCAGATGCCGCGCACGACGAGATCGATCTGCACGCCCGCTTGAGACGCGCGATAGAGCGCGTCGATCACCTGGGCGTCCACCAGCGAGTTGAGCTTAGCCCAGATCTGGCCCGGCCGTCCCTTCTTGGCGTGCACGATCTCGGCGTCTATCAACGCGATGAGCGTGCCGCGCAGATTGATCGGCGAGATCGCGATCTTCTGCGGCTTCTTGGGCCGCGCATAGCCGGTCATGAAATTGAAGAGGAGTGCCGCGTCGTAGCACAGTGCGGGCTGACAGGTGAAGAAGGAGAGGTCGGTGTAGATCTTGGCCGTCACGGGGTGGTAGTTGCCCGTGCCGAAATGCACGTAGGAGCGCAGGCCCTTGCCCTCGCGCCGCACGACGAGGGAGACCTTGGCGTGGGTCTTGAGGTCGATGAAGCCGTAAATCACCTGGGCGCCCGAGCGCTCGAGATCGCGCGCCCAGCGGATGTTCGCGGCCTCGTCGAAGCGCGCCTTGAGCTCGACCACCGCGGTCACGGACTTGCCCGCCTCCGCCGCCTCGACGAGCGCCTGCACGATGGGCGAATTGTCGCTCGTGCGGTAAAGCGTCTGCTTGATCGCCACGACGGCCGGGTCCTGCGCCGCTTGGCGCACGAACTGCACCACCACGTCGAAGCTCTCGTAGGGATGGTGCACGATGATGTCCTTGTGGCGGATCGCCGCGAAGCAATCGCCGCCGAAGTCGCGGATGCGCTCTGGAGAGCGCGGGTTGTAAGGCGGAAAGAGCAGGTCCCGCCGCTCCGGCACGATGAGCTCCTTGGTCGCCTCGAGACCCAAGAGCCCGTCGATCTCGAAAATGTCGCTCGGCGCCACGTGAAACTTGTCGATGACGAAGCGCTCGAGCTCGGGCGGCATGCTCTTGTTCATGGCCAGGTGGATGACGTTGCCGCGCCGGCGCCGCTTGAGCGCCGACTCGAAGACGCGCACCAAATCCTCGGCCTCTTCCTCGATCTCGACCTCGCTGTCGCGGAGCACGCGGAAGAGCCCCTGGCCCAGGACCTCGAAGCCGGGGAAGAGCCGGTCGAGGAAGAGCCCGACGAGCGCCTCGATCGGCAAAAAACGAATCTCGCGTCCGGGCAGGCGCGGGAAGCGGTCGATCTGGCTCGAGATCGGCACGAGCGCGCTCATCGCCTTGCCGTCCTCCGCGCGGGCGAGCGCCAGCACCATGGCAAAGCCGAGGTTGGGGATGAAGGGGAAGGGGTGCGCCGGATCGACCGCGAGCGGAGTGAGGATCGGAAAGATGTGCTCCATGAAATAGCCGTCGGCCCAGGCGCGGTCCTTGACCGTCAGCTCCTCGGGATCGACCACCGAAATGCCGCTCGCGCGCAAGAGCTCGCGCAACGTGCGCCAATGCTTCTGCTGGTTCTGCACGAGCTCGCCCGCGCGCCTGTTGATGGCGTCGAGCTGCTCGGCGGGGGTGCGCCCGTCGTCGCTCGGCGTGACAACGCCCGCGGCTACCTGCGCCTTGAGGCCGGCGACGCGCACCATGTAGAACTCATCGAGGTTGCTCGCCGAGATCGACAGGAAGCGCAGCCGCTCGAGCAGCGGATGGTTGGGATCCTCCGCCTCGGAGAGCACGCGCTCGTTGAACGCGAGCCAGGAGAGCTCGCGATTGATGAAGCGCGCCTCCGAGCTCATGTCGATGCCCGGCGCGGTCGGGTGGGTCTGATCGGGCACCTCGATCCTCCTGCCGCCCGCCGCGAGCACGGCGGCGGGCCTCCTCCAGATGCGCGCCGGACCGGATACTCCGGTCCGCACGGGGACCGAAATATTACATGGGGCGCGTTGCTATGTCATGACAGCCGTTCGGCTCTCGTGATAGGGGTAGTCGCCCCCCGGGACCGGTCATGAAGACGATCATCCTCCTCCGCCACGCCAAATCGAGCCGGAACGACGCAGCACAGGCCGATTTCGACCGCCCGCTCGCCCCGCGCGGCAAGCGGGCCTGCGAGGCCGTGATAAGGGCACTCGGCCGGCTCAAGCTAAAGCCGGATGTGGTGCTCTGCTCGAGCGCACGCCGCGCCGAGGAGACCCTCCTCGGGATAGCGCCTGCGCTCGCGGACGGCGCTCCCGTGAAGCACGAGCGGCGGCTCTATCTCGCGAGTGCGGCGAGGCTCTTGGGGCGGCTCAGAGAGCTCGACGATGGCGTCCGATCCGTGCTCCTCATCGGCCACAACCCGGGCCTCCAGGGCCTGGCGGTGCTCCTCGCCGGGGGCGGGAATGAGACCGCCCTCGCGCGGCTTGCCACCAAGTTTCCCACCGCCGGCCTCGCCGAGCTCGGCTTTCCCGGCAAGCGATGGGGCGAGCTCGCGGCTGGCTCGGCCGAGCTCGTCAGCCTATGGAGCCCGAAGGACGACAAGGGCGACTAGCTTGCGCGGCCCCGCCGCTTGCGCCTGAGTGCCGCGGCCGAGAGGAAGCCGCTCATGAGGTGCTGCGGCTCGTCGCTCTTATAGGCCCGGGCGAAGGCGGCGATGCCGCGCTCGACCGCGCGCGACGGCGGCAGCTCCTCCCACGCGCGGATGAGCGCCTTTTGCAGGCGGATGGCGCGCGGAGCGCAGGCGAGGATGGCCGCGACCCATTCCTCGACCGCGGCGTCGAGCTCGGCGGCCGCAACCGCGCGCTCGACGAGGCCGAAGCGCTCGGCCTCGCGCGCGTCGATCGTCTCGCCGGTGTAGAGCAGCCGGCGCGTGTGCCCCCAGCCGATGAGCGAGGGCAAAAGGGCCGCCTCGATCACAGAGGGGATGCCGAGCCTCACCTCGGGCATGCCGAAGCGCGCGTCTTGGGCGGCGATGCGCAAATCGCAGGACGCCGCCACCTCGAGCCCGGCGCCGAGCGCGTAGCCGCGGATGCGTGCGATCACGGGCACCGGCAGGCGGCGCAGCCCGTCGCAGACCCGGTGGAGCAGTGAAATGAAGGTGCGCGCCGACCGGGGCGTCAGCGCTGCCATCTCGCGGACGTCGGCGCCGCCAATGAAGGCGCGCTCCCCGCGCCCGCTCAGCACGAGCACGCGCAAGGCCTCGTCGGCCGCGAGCGCCTCGAGTTTCCGCACCAGCGCATGCATGAGCGCTCGGTTGAGGATGTTGAGCTTGCCCGGGTGATCGACCTCGAGACGCGCGACGCGGCCTTGCGGGCGGTCTTCGATGCTGAGATGGATTCTAGCGCCGGCACTCTTCATGCCCGTCCCCCGAGCCGCAGCCGCGCGAATGAACTCGCTCGGTGGTTTCGCCCTGTCGAGGCTGCCTCAGGGGGCGCGCTCGCGGCCGAGGTGCGCTCCTCAGCCCGTCTTCCAGAACGGCTTGAGCTTGGCAAAGCTCTGCCAAAGCCCCTGCAGCCGTTTGCGGTCGTGGCGCACGGCGGCCAGACACCAGCCCTCGAGCTGACCGATCGCGCGCTCGGCCGGCAGCGTCGCGTTTTCCTCCAGCTGCGGGATGAGCCCGCGGGCCACGAGCGCGTCATGGGCCGTGCCCAACACATCCTGCAGCTCCTTGAGCGCCGCGATATAGCGCTTGGCACCCTTGTCCGTATAGAGATTGCGGAAGAATTCGATCGCATAGCGCTGTTTCTTGACGCGGATCCTGAATTTGTGGAGGCGCTCCTCGTCGAGCTTGCGCAGCTTGGAGCCGAGCTTCTCGACCTTGGCGTGCCGCGCGCGCAAAACCTCCGCGGAAAAGGCAAGAATCGGCAGATCGAGCAAATCCGCGGCGGCTCTTCCCCCAGCCCCGCGCGCGGCGCGCGCAACCGCGCCATCGAGCCAGGCTTCGAGCTGCAGCAGCACATCCGTATAGCGCCGGTCCGCAAGCGCCTCGCGCGCGCGCGCGTAGGCCGCGACGCGCGCGGCCTCCGCGGCCTCGCCCAAGGCCTTAAGCGCCTCCGCGTCGGCCACGCGCTTGGAGAGCGCCTTGAGCGTGCCGTCGATGAAGACGTCCCATTCGCGCGCCGGACCCAGCTCCTGCTGGAGCCAGCGCAGCTCGCCGGCGAGCTGAGCGCGCTCGCGCTCCGGAAGCGCGTCGCCGAAGACGGAGAAAGCCGCCCTCAAGCGCCGCAAGCCGACGCGCAGCTGATGCACGCCCTCGGGGTCCTTGCCGTCGTGCGCACAATCGACGTTGCCCACGATATGGGCGATGCAGGCGCGCGTAATCGTTCCAAGCGCGTCCCGCACGCTCATCGAGGGATCAAGTTGCACCACCTCGCCCTTGCGGGGCGCGGGCTCCGCGCCAAGGGCCAAGCTGTAGCCCCGCTCCGCCTTGCTTGCCGGCTCGATACGGAGTGGGACGGCCGCGTTCAGCTGGCGCGCCAGCTCGAAGAGGCGCGCGGGCGGCCCCGACTTGAGCTCGAGCTCGACCTCGCAAACCGGGGCGCTCTTGCCGTTGGCCTTGATCTCGCCTACGTCGAGCGCGCACTCGATCTGGCTCGAGCCCATCCGCAAGGGCCACACCTCGCGCTTGACGTCGGTCACGAATACGGGCGCGAGCTCGCCTTTCTTGCTATGGGGCGAAATCAGCCGACGAAGTTCGGGATCCTCAAGCGACGAGAGATCCGGGCGATCCCCCTCGATGCTGCGCTCCCATTGCTGCCGCGCCGTGGGGCTCTTGCCGCGCGCGGCCTCGCGCTTGATGGTCTGGATGCGCTCGTGCCCGATCTTGCGCACCCTGAGCGCCACCGCCTTGTGTCTCAGCTCGAAGCTGGGGGTGTCGTAATAGGTGCTGACCAAATGCTCGATCGAGGCCGGGCGCTCCTTGAGCGCGCGAAGAATCGGATGGCGCCGGAAGCGCTGCACATGCTCCGGTGCGACCGCGAGCTTGAGTTCGATCTCCTCGTCCATCCCGGCTCCGGCGCGGTTGGAAGCCCGCGCTCATCATTTCCCCGACGCATCACCCAGCCAACTCATGCCCGCCCGGCGCCATGGACTCTACCCGAGGAGGGCCCAGCCATACAATCTCCTCATAGTTGTGTCATGACAAGTCTTTCCCGTAAAAGAAGTAACATTGCGGCTTCAAGGGCTTACAGCGTTCCGGGGTAGGCGCCGCCGTCGAGAAGGAAGTTCTGGCCGGTGACGAATCCCGCCTGAGCGCTGCACAAATAGGCACAGGCGTCCCCGAACTCGGCCGGGTCGCCGACGCGGCCGGAGGGGTTCGCCGCCCGGGTCGCGGCCATCTGCTCCGCGAAGGTGCGACCCAGCTTCTCCGCCTGGTAGCGGACGTTGGCGCGCATGCGGTCGGTCTCGAAATGGCCGGGCAGCAGGTTGTTGATGGTGACGTTGTGCTTGACGGTGGTGCGCGAGAGCCCGGCGATGAAGCCGGTAAGCCCGGCGCGCGCGCCGTTCGAGAGGCCGAGGTTCCAAATCGGCGCCTTCACTGCCGCCGAGGTGATGTTGACGATGCGCCCGAAGCGCCGCGCCATCATGCCGTCGACCGTGGCTTTGATGAGCAGGATCGCGGTCACCATGTTGTTATTGAGGGCGCTCATCCATTCCGCCTCGCCCCACTCGCGGAAGTCGCCGGGCGGCGGGCCGCCCGCGTTGTTGACGAGGATGTCGGGCTCGGGGCAGGCCGCGAGCGCGGCAACGCGCCCGGCCGCGGTCGTGATGTCGCAGGCCACCGCCGTCACCTTGGCGCCGGTCTTGTCGCGGATCTCGGCGGCAGCCGCCTCGAGCGAGTCCTTGGTGCGCGCCGCGATGGTGACGTCGGCACCTTCGCGCGCGAGCGAGAACGCGCAAGCCTTGCCGAGCCCCTTGCTCGCCGCGCAGACGAGCGCCTTCTTGCCGGAAATGCCCAGATCCATGGAATTCCTCCTTGCCTGGTTAGCTTTCCTCTTTCGCGAGTGCTGCAAGCACCGAGCGCGCGAGCGGCATGGTGAGGGGCCGCTTCGCCGCAAGGGCTGCGGCATCGAGTGCCGCCACCAGCCGCACCGCACCTTCGAAGGAGCGCTCCATGCGCGGCAGCAGAAAGGCGATGAGCTCTGCGCCGACGCGCAGCTGGCGATCTGCGAAGAGCTTGACGAGGAGTGCCGCGAGCAGCGTCTCGTCGGGTGCTGCGACGGCCACGGCGGGTGCTGCGAGCAGGCGCGATCTGAGATCGGCGAGTGTCAAGTGCCAGCGCGCGGGCGGCGCGCGTGCAGTCAAAAGGAGATGGCCGCGGCATTCGGCGAGCATATTATAGACATGCAAGAGGGCCTCTTCATCGACTCCGCGGTCCGCGTCCTCGACGATGGCCGCCCGGCGCGAGCCGAGCCGCTCGCGAAGCTCCTCGACGCGGAGCGCATCCCGCGCGAGCTCCAGCGCATCCGAGCGCTTGCGCCAGACCTGGGCGAGATGGCTCTTGCCGCACCCCGCCGGGCCGTAGAGCGTGAGCGCCGGCGCGGGCCAAGCGGGCCAGCGGTCGAGCCACAGAACGGCCTCGGCGTTCGACGGCGTCACGAGAAAGTCCTCGCGCCCGAAAGCGGCACGATGGCCGAGGTCGAGGGCGAGCTGGGCCTCCACCCTCACGGCGTGGGCTCCCTGTCCGACGGGCGCCCGCCCGCCGCACCTTTGTAGAGCGGACTCGCGAGATAACGTCCGAGGCCGAAGCGCGCCAGCACGCCGATGGAAGCGGCCAACGGAATCGCGAGCAGCACGCCGAGGAAGCCGAGCAAGGCGCCGCCTGCGAGGAGCGCGAAGATGATCCACACGGGATGGAGCCCGACGCGTTCGCCGATCAGCTTGGGCGAGAGAAAATTCGCCTCGATCAGGTGCCCGAGAAGGAATATTCCCGCCGTTGCCACGACCCACCGCCAATCGGAGAATTGCAGGAGCGCCAAGGCAACGCTCGTGAGGAAGCCGCCGATCGTGCCGACGAAGGGGATGACCGAAAGCAGCCCCGCCGCGATGCCGACGACGAGGCCGAAGTCGAGGCCGACGAGCGAGAGCCCGATCGAATAGAAGGCGCCGAGGAAGAGACAGACGATCGCCTGCCCGCGCGCGAAGCCGGCAAGGGTGGCGTCGATCTCGCGCACGACGGAGCGGATCGTCTCGGCATGCTCGCGGGGCAGCCAGCCGTCGACCCGCGCCACGAGCTTCGGCCAGTCGCGCAACAGATAGAAGATGACGACCGGCGTGATGACGATCAGTGAGATCAGATTGACGAGCGCCAGCCCGCCGCTCCATAGGCCGGAGAGCAGGCTGCCGAGCCAGCTGACCACGCGGCCCGAGAATTCGGCCGCCGCGGCGCGCAGCCGCTCGGCGTCCTCGGGCGCGATGCGCATCTCGATGCGCTGGACCCAAAGGGTGACGCTGTCGCGCAAGACGTCGAGGTAGTGCGGCAAGCGGACGGCGAAGCTCGCGATCTGAGCCTGGAGTGCCGGCACGAGCAGGAGCAGCAGGAGCGCCCCCAGCACGACGAATAGCGCCATGATGAGGGCGGCGGCGAGCGCGC
This sequence comes from Alphaproteobacteria bacterium, assembly GCA_052143835.1. GTDB lineage: Bacteria > Pseudomonadota > Alphaproteobacteria > JACZXZ01 > JACZXZ01 > DASPPM01. The sequence continues at coordinate 15,455 of JBKQRV010000194.1, read as the reverse complement.
GCGACGCTCCCCAGCGCTCGAGCCGGTCGGCGACCGGATTGAGCATGTAGGCGACCGCCATGCCCGCGACGAAGGGGAGCAGCACGCCGCGCAGGAGGTAAAGGGCAAGCGCCAGGACGGCGAGGCCGATGAGCCAAAAGCGCAGCTCGCGGACGGGGGTCCGGGCGTCCATCACACGCCCTCGATATCGGCCGCCCGCCGCGCCCAGCTCACCAAATACGCAGCACCGGAGAGCACGGTGGTCGCGGCGACGAGGTAGATGAGGGCGGACACGACCCCCTCGTCGTTGGCTCGGAGACCGAGCTGCGCCAGCACATAGGCGGGCAGCACGAACTGCGCCACGGTGTTGAGCTTGCTGATCATGAGAGGCCGCATCTTGAGGCTGCCCGTGAGCGTGTGCACGAGGAGCGCGCCGCCGATGATCAGGAGATCGCGGAACACGACGAGGATGACGAGCCAATTCGGCAGGTGATGGAGATAGCCGAGCACCACGAAGACGCTGACGAGGAGCGCCTTGTCGGCAAGCGGATCGAGATACCCGCCGACGAGGGTACGGGCGTTGAAGCGTTTGGCGAGGAAGCCGTCGAGCGCATCCGAAAGACCCGCCACCACGAAGATCCAGAATGCCCAGACCCACGCCTCGGTGAGAATGAGATAGACGGCGAGCGGCGAGGCCAAAAGCCGCGCGAGCGATATCAGGTTGGGTAGATTGATCACGATTCGGCCGCCCGCTCCCCGCTATCGGAAGGCAATCTTTGCCTCGGTCCCACCCCACCGTTCAGACGGGAAGGGCCGAGGCCCCGGCGCGTGGCCCACGCGCAAGCCCCGCCGCGCCTCTTCATTGAACAGCAGCACCGGTATCCACACCAGCACCCGCGGGACTCCCGGTGCCGCTCGCGGGTCCGCCCCCTGGAACGGAAGTGTCGCCGGCGAGACGCAAGACGAGGCCTGCCCCCTCCTCCGTCAATATCAGGTCGCGCTGGGCGAGCGCCAGCTTGAGTTGGGCCAGATCGCCCAGGTACTGGACGTCGATCTGCGCCTCGCTGCGTGAGAGAAAGACGACCGCCGCCCGCTTGATGCTGGCGACCTGGTCGAGCCGGCGGCGCACCATGAGCCAAGCGTCGAGATTGGCGATCGGAACCGTCGCCAGCGCCTCCTGGGCCTGGTCGAAATGGAGCAGATTGTCGGCCTTCCAACGCTCGGTCACGTCGCTCTCGAGCTGCAGCGCTGCACGCGTGAGCAGGGCGTCGAGGGCCTCGCCCGGCCGCGCCGCCACGCTCGAGATCGCCACCTGGCCGTCGTTGCCGGCGCCATAGCGGCTCGCCGCAAGGTCGACGGCCTTGGCGCTGCCGTCGGGAGCCGTGTGGATCGTGGCACTGGCCACGAGCGTACTCCCGGCGTCGTAGCGTGCCGCAATCGCGCCGAGCTTCTGCGCGTCGCCCGTGCTCGCCTCCTGAGCATTGATCGCCGCGATGTCGGTGAGGTCGCCGATCGGCACCGTGAAGGGCACGAGCCCGTCCGCCACCGGCAAATTGGCCCAGCTCGTGCGCCAAGGGTTGGGGTCCTCCCACAGCGCCACACTGTCGCCCGTGCGCAGGACCGGCAGCACGAGCACGGGCTTGCTCGGCGTCTCCGCGAAGGCGATGCCGGCATCGCGCAGGAGCTGCTCGACGGGGGCGGGCTTGAAGCGGTAGGTCAAGGTCGCGATGTAGCGCACCGTCGAGTGCTTTTCCTCCTGCACCTCGAAGCCCTCGGTAAGGTCCGCGAGCGCGGCGTCGCCCACTTTGGGCAATTGCCGCGCGTCGCTCGGAAGCGTGAGCCGCGCGAGCAGCCGCTGGAAGGCAAGGCGCTCGGCACTCGCGAGCGACTTGTCGCGCGCCGCCGCCGCCGTCGCAGCGGTGGCGTCGACCGCGACGTTGCGCACCGTGAAGACGTCGCTGCCGCCCTCGGCCGCCCTGGCACTCCCCGAGGAGGCGATGAGAGCGAGGAATGTCGAGAGCACCACGATCGGGCGGCCGACCAGCTGCAACATTGCAAACCGTTCCGGATCAAGTATTGTCGGCAGAGGACCTTTAACGGCAGTTTATACCTCCTCTCACCCAAGCGAGGAAGCGATTACCACTCCGCGCCACGACCGCACCAGGACCTACAAGGACGCGGGCGTCGACATCGATGCGGGGGAGGCGCTGGTGGAGGCGATCAAGCCTTATGCCCGCGCGACCCGCCGTGCGGGGGCCGAGGCAACGCTCGGCGGCTTCGGCGCGCTCTTCGATCTGAAGGCCGCCGGCTACCGCGACCCCATCCTGGTCGCTACCACGGACGGGGTCGGCACCAAGCTCAAGGTCGCGATCGCCGCCGGGCGGCACGAGGGGATCGGCATCGACCTCGTCGCGATGTGCGTGAACGACCTCGTCGTGCAGGGTGCCGAGCCGCTTCTGATGCTCGATTATTTCGCGACCGGCAGGCTCGACGTGGCGCTGGGCACTGCCGTGATCAAGGGCATCGCCGAGGGTTGCCGCGAGGCCGGCTGCGCGCTCGTCGGCGGCGAGACCGCGGAGATGCCGGGAATGTACCGGGACGCGGACTACGACCTCGCCGGCTTTGCCGTCGGTGCGGTCGAGCGCGGCAAGGTGCTTCCCCGCGAGGGGATCGCGGCAGGCGACCTCGTGCTCGGCCTCGCGGCCTCGGGCATTCACTCGAACGGCTTCTCGCTGGTGCGGCGGATCGTCGAGGAAAGCGGCCTTTCCTACCGTGATCCGGCGCCCTTTGCCGACGGCGGCACGCTCGGCGAGGCGCTGTTGACGCCGACCCGCATCTACGTGCGCAGCTGCCTTGCCGCAGTGCGCGCCGGCAAGATCCAGGCCCTCGCCCACATCACCGGCGGCGGGCTCCTCGAGAACATCCCGCGCGTGCTGCCGCACGGTATCGGCGTCGAGCTCGATGCCGGAGCTTGGCCGTTCCTGCCGGTCTTCCGCTGGCTCAAGAAGAGCGCCCAAATCGTGCCGCACGAGCTCGCGCGCACCTTCAACTGCGGCATCGGCATGGTCGCTATCGTCCGCGCCGGCGATGCCGACGCGACGAAGAGCATCCTCGAGGCGGCCGGCGAGAGCGTCCATCTCATCGGCAAAGTGGTGAGCCAATCCGCAGGCGAGCCGGAGGTCGTCATCCGGACCATGGACGCGGCATGGCGCGACTAAGAGTAGGCGTGCTCATCTCGGGACGCGGCAGCAATCTGCAGGCGCTCATCGACGCCGCGGCGGCGGCGGACTTCCCGGCCGAGATCGTGCTGGCGATCTCGAACCGACCCGATGCCCAGGGCCTCGAGCGCGCCGGCAAGGCCGGGATTGCGACCCAGGTGATCGAGCACGGCAAGTTCGCGAGCCGTGAGGCGTTCGACGCGGCCCTCGATCAGGCCTTGCGAGCGGGCCGCGTCGAGCTCGTCTGCAACGCGGGGTTCATGCGCATCCTCTCGGCCGGATTCGTCGAGGCTTGGCGCGATAGGCTCATCAACATTCATCCCTCGCTCCTGCCCGCTTTTCCCGGCCTCCACACCCACGAGCGCGCGCTTCAGGCGGGCGTGCGCCTGCACGGCTGCACCGTGCATTTCGTGCGCAGCAAGGTGGACGACGGCCCGATCATCGTCCAGGCCGCGGTCCCCGTGCTCGTGGGCGACGATGCGGAGAGGCTCGCGGAGCGCGTGCTCGCGGCCGAGCACCGCGCTTATCCCCTGGCATTGGCGCTCATCGCGGCCGGGCGCGTGCGGGTCGAGGGCGAGCGCGTGGTGATCGAGGGCGCGGTGCCGGCCACCGGCATGTTGCTCAATCCGAAGGCGGAATCCTGAGACCGCCTCGTCCGTGCCGCCCCTTGCCCGCAGGACCGGCATTCGGGCAAGATGGCGCCTAAATATCGTCTAGCGTGAGGAACGAGGGACTTCGCGATGGCCGTCGATCACGATCTCAAGCCCCATCTCGACACTTGGCACGGCTTCGTCCGGCTTATCTTCTACGGCGCCGCCTTCGTGGTGGTCCTTCTCAGCCTTCTGGCGCTCTTCCTGCTTTAGCGTTCCGCTGTCCCTCAGCCCACGATCTCGAGCGCGCTGAAGAAGAAGGCGATCTCGGCGCGCGCGGTGTCCGGCGCGTCCGAGCCGTGCACCGAGTTGGCCTCGATCGATTCCGCGAAGTCCTTGCGGATGGTACCGGGTGCCGCATTGGCCGGATTGGTCGCCCCCATCACCTCCCGGTTCCGCGCCACCGCGTCGTCGCCTTCGAGGACCTGCACCACCACCGGCCCCGAGCTCATGAAGGCCGAAAGGCTCTCGAAGAAGGGCCGCCCCTTGTGCACGGCATAGAAGCTCTGCGCTTGCTCGAGACTCAAGCGAAGGCGCTTCTGCGCCACGACCCTCAGCCCCGCCTCCTCGAGGCGGGCGTTGATCTTGCCGGTGAGGTTCCGTCGCGTCGCGTCGGGCTTGATAATCGAAAGCGTGCGCTCCAATGCCATGTGGGCCCTCATTCCTCGAGCCAAATTCCCGGTTTGCGATTTCGCGCCGCGCTTATAGACGCCTTGAGCGCCAAGGGCAACCGCTGTATCACGCGGCCCTGAGGATTGCACCATGCTGCAGCTGAGCGAACTCACCTATAGAGTAGGCGGCCGCACGCTGTTCGAGCGCGCGAGCGTCCTCATTCCGCAAGGTGCCCGGGTCGGCCTGGTCGGACGCAACGGTGCCGGCAAGACGACGTTGCTCCGCCTGATCGCGGGCGAGCTCGAGCCCGACGGCGGCGAGGTCCGGCTCTCCGCGGGCCTCCGTCTGGGCATGCTCGCCCAGGAGGTGCCTGCGCTCTCACTGAGCCTCGTCGATTTCGTCCTCAGGGCGGACAGGGAGCGCTCGGCCCTCCTCGCGGAGGCGGAGCGCGCGACCGACCCCCAGCGCATCGCCGACATCCACCATCGCCTCGCCGACATCGAGGCCCACCGTGCGGCGCCGCGCGCGCAGCGCATCCTCGCGGGCCTCGGCTTCGACGAGGCAGCACAGGGGCGGCCCCTTTCGGACTTCTCGGGCGGCTGGCGCATGCGGGTGGCGCTCGCCGCGGTGCTTTTTGCAGCACCCGACCTTCTGCTCCTCGACGAGCCGACCAACCACCTCGATCTGGAGGCAACGCTCTGGCTCGAGGCGTATCTCGCGAGCTATCCGCATACGGTGATCGTGGTGAGCCACGACCGCGAGCTTCTCAACAAGGTGGCGCGCCGAATCCTCCACGTCGATGCGGGCAAGCTCGTGCTTTATAGCGGCGGCTACGACCGCTTCGAGCGGACGCGGCGCGAGCGGCTCGCGCATCAGCAGGCGCTTCTACAGCGCCAGATGGTGGAGCGCAGGCGCATCCAGGCCTTCGTCGACCGCTTCCGCGCCAAGGCCACCAAGGCGCGCCAGGCGCAAAGCCGCCTGAAAGCGCTTGAGCGCATGGAACCCATCGCGGCGGTGGCCGAGGAGGAGGTGCCGAGCTTCGATTTCCCGAGCCCCGAGCCGCTTGCTCCCCCGCTTATCGTGCTCGATGACGTAGCCGTCGGCTACGCGCCCGAGAAACCCGTCCTCCGGCACCTCTCGCTCGGCATCGACAGCGACGACCGCATCGCCCTGCTGGGCGCCAACGGCAACGGCAAATCGACCCTCGTCAAGCTGCTTGCCGGTCGGCTCAAGCCCATGAGCGGCGCACGCCGTGCCTCTGCCAAGCTCAGGGTCGGCTATTTCGCCCAGCACCAAGCGGACGAGCTCGACGCGCACGCCACGGTCTACGATCACATGGTACGGCTCATGCCCAAGGCGGACGAGGCCCGAGTGCGCGCGCAGCTCGCGCGCTTCGGCTTTTCGCAAGCCCGTGCCGAGGTGAAGGCGAGCGAGCTCTCGGGCGGCGAGAAGGCGCGGCTCCTCTTTGCGCTCATGAGCCGCAACGCGCCGCACCTCATGTTGCTCGACGAGCCGACCAACCATCTCGACATCGACGCGCGTGAGGCCCTCGTCGAGGCGCTCAACGCGTATGAGGGCGCCGTCGTGCTGGTAAGCCACGATCCGCACCTGATCGAGCTCTCGGCAGAACGCCTGTGGCTCGTCAAGGACGGAACGGTCGGCGCCTACGAAGGCGATCTCGAGGATTATCGCGCCCTCCTTCTCGAGGAGCGGCGCCGGCAAGCCGAGCCGACCGCGCGCAAAAAGGATAGCGAGGCAAGGAGCATGCGCTCCAGCAAGAAGGAGCTCCGCCGCGCCGCCGCCGAGGCGCGCGCCGCGGCCGCCCACCTCAAGCGCGCGGTCGAGGCGGCCGAGAAGCGCTTAGCGAAGCTTGCCGCCGAGAAAACGCGGATCGAAGCGAAGCTCGCCGATCCCAAGGTCTATGCCGGCCCCACCGCCGAGCTCATGAGGCTGCAGATCAAGCACGGCGAGGTGAAGGCGGCCCTTGCCGAGGCCGAGGAGGCCTGGCTCGCGGCGCAAGCCGCCTTCGAGGAAGCGAGTGCGCTTCCCTAGCGGTCCTTTGCCGCTACTGCGGCGCTCGGCCTTGGGGGAGCTTGGTGAAGCGCCATACGACCGCAGGCGGGACGTTGAGCCAGGCCGTACCCACCCGCGTCGCCGTCCAGCCCCATTGCTCGAGCATATCGCGCCGCACCGGCGATTTCGGCCCGTAGGTGTATTGGATGAAGGCGCCCGTGTCGTCGAGGAGCGCATGCGCCTCGGCCAGCACGGCCCGTTGCTGGCGCTCCCCCATGGCGAGGAAGGGCAGGCTCGAGACCACGGCAGCGACATGGTCGATGCCGCGCTCGGCAAGGCGCGCGCGCAGGTTGGCGGCATCATCGCGGAGGATCAGCAGGTCCGGAAAGCGCTTCTTCAGCAGGCGATGCAGCACCCCGTCGCGCTCGACCACGATGAGCCGCTCGGGGGCCAGGCCCGTGCCCAGCAACGCCACGGTGATGGCGCCGGTCCCGCCACCGAGCTCGACCACGATACCGGGCCGGCGGGGATCGATCTGACGCGCCATGAGCCTGGCAAGCGCCGCCCCGCTCGGGACGATCGACGCCGTCTTGAGGGGATTGCGCAGCCAGCGGGCAAAAAATACCCCGTCCGTCTTGTCGAGCAGCTTTGCCATCGCTTGGTTCCGCTGGAGACTTGAGCTCGCGCCCGCTTGGCTGCACGGCGGCCGGGGGGCATCGCGGCTCGAAACTACCGCATCGGCCGTCGTGATTCGAGTTCGATCGTGCGCCGCGTCGCTCGCTCGACCCGGGGCGGCGCCCCTTATGCCTTGCGCTCCCACTTGCCGCGTGCGTCCTGCTGCCAGTAGGCGACCTCGTGACCGGCCTCCTTATAAGCCTTCCAGCGCAGGCGGGCAGCACCCACGGCCGCAGGATCGTTGCCGTCGAGGAGCTCGAGGCAGCGCTCGAACTCGCCCAAGTGCGACGAGCGCGCGCCGTCCGCCAGCACCAGGATCTGCGCTCCGTTCGGGTTCTCGTCCGCTTCTGTGAGCCAAACGGGCTGCTCCGAGGCAAAGCCGTCGCGCGCGCTGCCGTGCGGCAGGAAGCTGCGATCGTTGTAGGTCCAGAGCAGATTATCGATGGCCTCCACGCGCTCCTCGGAGCCGAGCATCACGACCGCGCGCTTGCCAGCCGCGAGCGCCTTCTCGAGAAGGGCCGGCAGCGCTGCCTCGAGGGCCTGACGTTGTAGGTGATAGAACCAGACCTCGCTCACGGCGCGCGGCTCCCGGCCTCAGTCGAAGTGCTTCGCCCGTCCGGCGCGGGCATTCAGCGGCCCTCGTAATAGTCCGCGACGAGGCGCTCGAGAAGACGCACGCCGAAGGCAGTGCCGCCCTTGGGCACCGTGGGCTTGTCCTTCGTCGACCAAGTGACGCCCGCGATGTCGAGGTGCGCCCACGGCACCTCCTTGACGAAGCGCTGAAGGAACTGCGCGGCCGTGATGCTGCCGGCCGCCCGATTGCCCACGTTCTTCATGTCGGCCGCGTCGGATTTGATCGCCTTGTCGTACTCTTCGCCCATCGGCATGCGCCAGAGCGGCTCCCCCACCGCCTTGCCCGCCCTGGCGAGGCGCCGGGCGAGCTCGTCGTTGTTCGAGAAGAGGCCGGCATTCTCGTGGCCGAGCGCGATGATGATGGCACCGGTGAGCGTCGCCAGGTCGATCATGAAGCGCGGCTTGAAACGCTCTTGGGTGTACCACAACGCATCTGCCAGCACGAGCCGGCCTTCCGCGTCGGTATTGATCACCTCGATGGTCTGGCCGGAGAGCGACTTGACGATGTCGCCGGGGCGCTGGGCGGTGCCCGAGGGCATGTTCTCGACGAGGCCGGCGACGCCGACCGCATTGACCCGCGCCTTGCGGCCGGCGAGCGCCTGCATGAGCCCGATCACCACGCCGGCGCCGCCCATGTCCCACTTCATGTCCTCCATGTTTGCAGCGGGCTTGAGCGAGATTCCGCCGGTGTCGAAGGTGACGCCCTTGCCGACGAAGGCAAGCGGCCGCGCGTCCTTGCCGCGGGCAGCACCCTTCCACTGCATGACCACGAGGCGCGGCGGACGGGCGCTGCCCTGACCCACGCCGAGCAAGGCGCCCATGCCGAGCTTGGCCATCGCCTTCTCGTCGAGCACCTCGACCTCGACCCCCAGCTTGGAAAGAGTCTTCGCCGCCGCGGCGAGGCTCTCCGGATAGATGACATTGGCCGGCTCGGAGACGAGATCGCGCGTAAAGAATACGCCGTCTGCGATGCGCGCGAGCGGCTCGAAGGCCTTGCGCGCCCTGGCGGCCGCCGGCACCGCGAGGTTGAGCGTCTTCAGGCTCGGCTTGTCCTCCGGCTTCTCCTTGGTGAGATATTTGTCGAAACGATAGGAGCGCAGCCGGGCGCCGAAGGCGAGGCTGGCGGCAATATCGTGGGGGGCGAGCCTGGCGCCCTTGATCTTGTCGAGGAGGACCGCGGCCTCGGTCTCCCCGGTGCCGGCAAGGTGCGCCTGGATGCGTCCGCCCACGGCCTCCGCCACCGCCGCATCGAGCTTCCTGGCCTCGCCGAGCCCGGCCATCACCACGCGGGAGAGCCCGATGCCCGCGGGTGCGATCAGCTCCGCGAGCTGATCCTTCCTGCCCTTGAACTTGCCGCTCGCGAGCGCGCGCGCGAGCGCCCCTCCCGTCAATTTATCGAGCTCGGCGGCACTCGGCGTCAGCTTGCCCTCCGCGAGCACGCCCACCACCACCGCGCCCTTCTTGGGCAATTTGTGCTCGCCGAATTGGATGTCCATGAAGGCCTCGCAAATATCATCTGAGCCGGAGGTCGCCCGCGGCAGGAAGCCGCAGCGAGCGGGCTTGCGGCGCAGCCGTAGCACCCCACGACTTTAGCGCAACGCACGGCAAAGTGAAGCGCGCTCTCAGAGCGAGCCTCGCCCCTGGCCGGGAAGGCGCGATCCCTATTGGGAATTGCCCATCAGCACCTTGACGGGGACGGAGAAGGTCAGACCGACGAGCTCGGTACCCGGGTTGATGGACTGGCCGAGCACCTTGCCGTTCGACATATGGTGGAAGGCCACACCTACGCGCATGTCGTCGTCGAAGCGATACTGGAAGTCGAAGCCGGAGCGGCCCAGGATCGGCGGGTGGCCGAGATCCTTGCCGTTTCCCGCATCGTATCCCACCAGCGCGAAGCTCGGCGTGATTATGAAGTGCCGGCCCCAGTAAGTGTCGAGGCGGATTCCCGCGTAGCCGTAAAAGCTCTCGTTCGTGGTGAACCCACCGCCGACGAAGGGCTTCACCTTCCAAAGGAAATAGCCGGGGCGGTATTCCAGGCCGAACTCCTCCGACTGCTTGACCTGGCGCACCGCATCGAAGCGCCCGCCTTCGATGGAGACGAAGTCGGACTCGTTCTCCGTGGGCGTATCCACGAACAGCGACTCGATTATGAGCGCGCCGCTCGCGATCGCGATGGCGTTGACAACATCGTCGGCGTAGGCGGGCCTGGCTCCCGCCCCGACGGCAAGAACTGCCGCGACACCGCATATGGCGATCGGACGACGAAAGCTCACGCGCCGCTCCCCTTTGTTGTTGCCGGCCGCAAAGGCCGCCCATCATAACCAAGATTGGCTTACGAGCAATCCTTTTGATTTCGCAGGATTTTCGCGGCCCTTGAGCGCGCGGGCGCGGCTTGCTATGACGCGCTTTCGTGTCCGTCGATCCCGCCAAGGCGAGTGCGTGCGATTTGTGCCGATCTGTAACCAGCGCCGCCCTGAAGGCGCCCCTTCTTCTCCTCGTCATCGGCGTGGCTGCGGCGCTTACGCTATGGGGCGGGATCGACAAGGGATTCTCGGCCCTCTTCTACGAGCCCGGGCGGGGCTTTCCCGCCTGGGATAGCCCGCTCGCCGCGACCTTGCGCCTGAGCACGCGCGGTTCCGCCTTCGGCGTCGGGATTTTTCTTCTCTTCGCCCTCCTCTGGCGCGTCATTCTGGGTCGGCCGCTCTTCGGTCTCAGGCGCGCCGCGGTGGTCTATCTCGTGGCCGTCTTTCTCCTTGGACCGGCCCTCATCGTGAACGGAGTCCTCAAGGAGGAATGGGGCCGCGCGCGGCCGTCCCAGATCGTCGAGTTCGGTGGCGACAAGCACTACACGCCGCCCCTGATCATCGCCGACGAATGCTCGCGCAACTGCTCCTTCGTCTCCGGCGAGGCCTCGCTCGGTTTCGCCTTTGTCGCCTTCGGCTTCGCCGCCTTAACCCCGCGGCGCCGGCGTCTCGGGATTGCGGCCGGCTTGACGCTCGGCAGCGCCTTCGGTCTTCTGCGCATCGCGCAAGGCGGGCATTTCCTCTCCGACGTCTACTTCGCCGGCGTGCTCATGGTCGCCTTGGCCTGGCTGCTGCATGAGCTCTTGCTCGAGCGCCGCTGGCTCGACCGGCTCGGGCTCTGGCCGGCGGAGGGGGACGGCACCCGGTGATGCGCGCCCGCGACTGCCTGTTGCTTCTCGGGCTTTGCCTGGCAGTCTTCCTGCCGGGCCTGGCCGCGGTGCCGCCGCTTGACCGCGACGAGCCGCGCTTCGCCCAGGCCTCGCGCCAGATGCTCGAGAGCGGCGACTTCGTCAACATCCGTTTCCAGAACGAGGAGCGTCTCAAGAAGCCCGTCGGCATCTACTGGCTGCAAGCGGCGAGCGCCGCGATCTTCTCGGATGCCGCCGAATCCGCCATATGGCCGTATCGCCTGCCCTCCATGCTCGGCGCCACGCTTGCCGTGCTGCTGACGGCGGCTTTGGGCGCACGGCTCTTCGGCGCCGCCGTCGGCTTGACGGCCGCGGTCATGATGGCGACGAGCCTCCTCCTCGGCGTCGAGGCGCGGCTCGCCAAGACCGATGCGGTCCAACTCGCCACCATCTGCGCGGCACAGCTCGCACTTGCCAACGCATATCTCGCGCGCGAGCACAAAACCGCGCTGCACAGCGCCTGGCCGATCCTGTTCTGGCTCTCGATCGGTCTCGGCGTCCTGATCAAGGGCCCGATCATCCTCATGGTTTGCGGCTTCACCGCGGCAGCGCTCTCGCTCGCGGAGCACCGCTGGCGCTGGCTCTTGGCGCTCAAGCCCTGGCCCTATGCGGCGCTCAGCGTCCTCGTCGTGCTGCCCTGGGGCATTGCCATCATGCTTCAGACCAAGGGAGCCTTCCTCGCGCAATCGGTCGGCCACGATCTGATCGGTAAAATCGCGAGCGTCCAGGAGGCCCATGGCGCGCCGCCGGGCTTCTTCCTCGTCACCTTCCTTGGCACCTTCTGGCCCTACTCGCTGCTCGCGTTCCTCTCGGTGCCCTGGGTATGGCGCCATCGCGGCGAAGGGGTAGTGCGCTTCTGCCTGGCCTGGCTCGTGCCGAGCTGGCTCGTCTTCGAGCTTGTGCCGACGAAGCTGCCCCACTATACGCTCCCCCTCTTTCCTGCCGTCGCATGTCTCGCCGCGCGCGCCGCGCTCGAGCCCTATAGGCGCCCGGCGACGCGAAGCGGACGAATGCTCGAATGGGGACTGATCATCGCCTGGCTCGTCGTGACGCTGGCGCTCTGTGCCGCGCTGCCGCTGCTGCCGGCCATCCTCGAGCACCGCACGGACGTGCTTGCCCTCCTCTTGGGCGTTGCCGCCCTGCTGCTGATCCACGCCGCCTTTCGCGGCTATCGTGCCGGGCGAAAACGGCAAGCGCTCGTCAGCGTGATCGCCGCCTGCGTCGTTCTCTATGGCACGAGCTATGATCGGGTCATGCCGCGGCTCGATCGGCTCTGGATCAGCAGCCGCGTCGCCCAGGCCGTCGCGCGCGCCAAGCCCTGTCCGCAAGCGGTCGTGACATCCGCAGGCTTCAGCGAGCCGAGCCTCGTCTTCTTGCTGGGCGGCCGTACCCGCTTCGGCGACGGCACGGCGGCAGCGGAGGCGCTCCTCGGCGACGCCTGCGCCTTGGCGCTCGTCAATGAGCCCGATCTCAAGGCGTTCAGCGCGCGCCTCGCGCGCGCGGGCAAAGCGGCCGAGCCCCTCGCCAAGATCGACGGCATCAACATCGCGCGCGGCCGCTCCGTCGCCTTGACGCTTTTCGGCGCGCTCGGCCCCGCGGGGCGATCATGAAGACCTCGCGGTGGATCGCGCCCCGCATGCGCTGGCTCGCGGCCGGCCTCGCCGCCGCCCTCCTCGCGGCACTTTCGATCGCCTATCTCGACCGCCCGAGCGCTTATTGGGCGAGCGAGCTGGCACCCCCAGTCGTGGCGTTCTGCGAGAGGCTCACCGCGCTCGGCAATTCGTCCTGGTATCTTGTGCCGCTGGCGATCGCCATCCCGGTGCTTCATGTCGCGAGCAGCCGCAGCGCCGATCCCGCGCGGGCGGCGCGGCTCAATTGGCTCCTCTGGGCGGCGCTGTTCGTCTTCGTCGCGATCGCTGGCTCCGGTCTCTTGACCGACCTTCTCAAGATCCTGTTCGGCCGGGCGCGGCCCGCGCTCTTGCTGCGTGAGGGCGATTTTGGCTGGCATCCCCTTGGGTTTACTGCAAAGCTGCAATCCTTCCCCTCAGGTCATGCGAACACCGTTACGACCGTGGCATTGGCGCTCGGCATGCTGGCGCCGCGCTTGAGGAAGGCTCTCGCGGCCTTGGCAGCGCTCGTCCTCCTCTCGCGCATCGCGGTCGGCGAGCATTACCCGAGCGACCTCATCGCGGGTGCGGCGGTCGCATTCGGGACCACCTTCCCGTTGCGCGCGGCCTTTGCCCGCCATGGCCGCGTCTTCCGCAGGACGGAGGGCGGAGAATTCATTCCAGGCGAAATCTCCGATTGACGGACGCGTCGCACCTCGCTCTATCCAAAGGACGGGAGAACGGGCTATAACACCGCGGATGATCAAGAGCCGCGATTGCGACGTTCCGGGGGAGCAGAGAGTGGCCAAGCCGTCGCGCGTCCAGCGCGCGGCTATCGCCCATCCGCGCATGGTGGGATGCTCCGCATCGGCAGTGCAGCCCGTCAGCGTGCCGCGGCGGCACCGGGCGGCAGCGCTGGGCGCCCTTAGAGCGCCCTGAGCACGGAGGCCGAGCCCGGGATGCGCACCTCGCCCACCCTCTTCATCTACATCGCGCGCCAGTTCCTGACTGCGTTCGCCAGCATCCTCCTGGCATTCGTCAGCGTCGCGTTCCTCTTCGACGTGGTCGAAATGCTGCGCCGCTCGCAGTCTAAGGAGGGAACCCCTTTCTCGATCGTGTTGAGCATGTCCTTCTTCAAGCTGCCGCACCTGGCCGAGCAGGTCATTCCCTTCGCCATTCTTTTCGGCGGCATGCTCACCTTCTGGCGGCTCACGCGCAGCCAGGAGCTCGTCGTGGTGCGCGCGATCGGAGTCTCGGTCTGGCAGTTCACGGCACCCGCCGTGTTTCTCGCCTTTGCCATCGGCGTCGTCAAGATCACCATGCTCAATCCGGTTGCGGCGGCGATGCTGTTCCACTTCGAGGAGCTCGAAAACAAGTACCTCAAGGGCATGACGAGCCTGCTTGCGGTCTCCGAGACGGGGCTGTGGCTGCGCCAGATGGACGGCGGGAACGAATCGGTGGTGCACGCGCTCAAAGTCTCTCCCAGCGGCTTCGAGCTGAGCGACGTCATCATCTTCATGTTCAAGGCCAATGACCGCTTCGCCGGCCGCATCGACGCGGAGACGGCGAAGCTCGATAGCGGATACTGGGACATCCACAATGCCTGGATCACGACGCCGGACCATGCCGCCGTGTTCGCCAAGGATTACCGGCTGAAGACCAACCTCACGATCGAGCAGATTCAGGACAGCTTCGCATCGCCCGAATCCATCTCCTTCTGGGAACTGCCGCAGTTCATCGAGATCCTGCAGCACGCGGGCTTCTCGGCGCTGAGGCACCGGCTCTACTGGAACTCCCTTCTCTCGGACCCGCTGCTCCTCTGTGCCATGGTGCTGATCGCGGCGACGTTCTCATTGCGCCATCAGCGGCGCGGCGGCACCGTGATCATCATCGCGATCGGCGTGTTCACCGGCTTTTTCGTCTACTTCATCTCCGACGTCGTGTTCGCACTCGGGCTGACCGCGTCGATCCCCATCTTTCTCGCGGCCTGGAGCCCTGCGGGGGCCAGCATGCTGTTCGGCCTCGCCATGCTGTTCCATCTCGAGGACGGATAGGCGGGCCGTGCGCTGGTTTCTCTTTGCCGCCTTCGCCTTTACGCTCATCGCAGCCCTGGAACGGCCCGCGCGGGCGGTCGAGCAAAGACCGCCGTCGACCACCCCGGCGTTGCTCTCCGCCGATCGCGTATCCTACGACGACCAGCTCGGGCTCATCGTCGCGAGCGGCCATGTCGAGATCTCGCAAGGCGAACGCGTTCTCCTCGCGGACAGGGTCACCTACAACCAGCATACCGACGTGGTGACCGCGTCCGGCAACGTCAGCATCCTCGAGCCGAACGGCGAGGTGATCTTCGCCAACTACTTCGAGCTCACGCAGGGGCTGAAGGAGGGCGTGGCGCTCAACTTCCGCCTTCTGATGACGGATAAATCGCGCTTCGCCGCCGCCGGCGCCCGGCGCGAGGGAGGCGTCCTTACCGAGATGGTGAACGGCGTCTTCTCGCCCTGCAATCTTTGCAAGGACAATCCGGAGCAGCCGCCCCTTTGGCAAATCAAGGCGGCGCGCATCATCCATTACGAAGACACGCATGACATCGTCGACGAGGATGCCATCATGGAGTTGTGGGGCATCCCGGTCGCCTACACACCCTATTTCTCCTATCCGGACCCGACGGTGAAGCGCCGCACCGGCTTTCTTCCCGCGACCTATGGCGACGACACCTATCTCGGCTATCTCGTCAAATTGCCTTACTTTTGGGCGATCGACGACGACAAGGACCTGACCATCGACCCCGTCTTAATGACCAAGACCAATCCCGTGCTAAACGGCGAATATCGCGAGCGCTGGGGCAACGCGCAGGTCG
>JBKQRV010000193.1:0-12759 GCA_052143835.1 Alphaproteobacteria bacterium | reverse complement strand
GGTGGCCGCAACAGCTGCCGTCAAGGCATTGCTCAGGAGCCAGGCTGCGGCCGATCGCCCGAAAGGGAGATACTAAATTGCAAAATACTCGAATCACGAGTACGGCAAGACGCCACGGCGATATTTTAGTTGCGAGCTCATGAAACTTGTTCAAATTCTATGATTTGCGCTTGTGGTTTGAAAAATTACATAATAAAAATAGCAAAGGCGAGGACACCCCGCTGAGAAGGGTGTTTGGGTGCGGGCGATGGGCGAGCGGGCGCAACGGCTCAGCAGCGTCTTCTTCAGACGCGGGAACCTCTTGGAGTTCATCAAGGCAGGGGCGAGCTTTCGGCGCGAGCTCGCGGACGATACGGTCGAGGTCGCCGAAGTCCTCGACGTGTTCACCGATCTTTACAGCATTCCCCACGTCCGCTTCGAATTCACCGTCTCGCGGCCCGGCCGCGAGCCCTATGGCAGCGGACCGCGTACCATGGCGCTCAAGAAATTCTGCCAGAATTACGTGGAGCGGCTGCGGCGCTGAGGGCTAGGCGGCTCGCGGTCCTGGCTTCTCCGGCCAAGTGCTGCTTGCTATGATGCCGCCATGCCTGACACGGCCTCCCTCGCCACAACTGCCAAAGAGATCGCGCCCAGTAGCGTCCTTTGCTTGAGGGCACTCGAGCGCAAAGTGCTGTGGCTTTCTTCATGGATGATCCATAACGCCAATCACCTCCGCGGGAGCCGCGACGGGCTCAAGGTCGGCGGCCATCAGGCCTCTTCGGCCTCGGTGGTGACGCTCATGTCGGCGCTCTATTTCCACACCTTGAGGCCCGAGGACCGGGTTGCGGTCAAGCCGCACGCCAGCCCGGTATTCCACGCCATCCAATATCTCTTCGGCCACCAAAGCCGGGACAAGCTCGCGGCCTTCCGCGCGCTCGGCGGCGCCCAGTCCTACCCCTCGCGCAGCAAGGACAGCGACGACGTCGACTTCTCGACGGGATCGGTCGGCCTCGGGGTGGCGATGACGAGTTTCGCCTCGCTCGTGCAGGACTACGTCCATCTCAAGCGCATGGCGCCCAGAGGGCTTACCCCCGGCCGCATGGTCGCGGTGGTGGGCGACGCTGAGCTCGACGAGGGCAATGTCTATGAGGCGTTGCTCGAGGGCTGGAAGCACGACATCCGCAATCTCTGGTGGATCATCGACTACAACCGCCAGAGCCTCGACAACGTCATCACCGACCGCCTCTACACACGCTTCGACAGCTTGTTCCATGCGATGAAATGGCGCGTCGTGACGCTCAAGTACGGCAAGCGCCTGGAGGCCGCTTTCGCTGAGCCGGGCGGGGAGGCGCTGCGCGACTGGATCGACGATTGCCCGAACTCGCTCTATTCGGCGCTCTGCTTCAAGGGCGGTGCGGGCTGGCGCAGACATCTCGAGAGCGAGCTCGGCAGGAACCCTGCGATCCGGGCCATCCTCGACGGCCACGACGATGACCAGCTTCACGCTCTCATGACAAATCTCGCGGGCCACGATATGGCGTCGGTGCTCGAGGCCTTCGACGCCGCGACGGGCGACGAGCCGACCTGCTTCATCGCTTACACCATCAAAGGCTTCGGGCTGCCGTTCGCGGGCCACAAGGACAACCATGCGGGGCTCATGAACCGCGAGCAGATGGCGCGTTTCAAGTCGATGATGCGCATTCCCGACGGCGATGAATGGGACCGCTTCGTCGGCCTCGACATCCCGGCGGAAGAGTTGCAGCGCTTCCTCGACCAGGTGCCCTTCGCGCGGCAATACCCGCGCCGGCACGAGTCCGCGCCGGTCGCGGTTCCGCCTTCCCTTGCGGCCCCGCGCGCGGCGGAGGCCTCCACCCAGGAAGGCTTCGGGCGCATCCTCAACGAGATCGCGCGCGGAGAAAGCGAGCTCGCGCGGCGCATCGTCACCCTTTCGCCGGACGTGACGGTGTCAACCAACCTCGGGCCGTGGGTGAACCGCCGCGGCGTGTTCTCGCGCGTGCGCCAAGAGGACGTATTCAAGGAAGAGGACGTGGTCTCGAGCCAGCGCTGGCTGCAGTCGCCCGAGGGCCAGCACATCGAGCTCGGCATCGCCGAGAACAATCTCTTCATCCTGCTGGCGTCCCTCGGCCTCTCCGGGCCCCTCTTCGGCGTGCGCCTCTTGCCCATCGGCACGCTTTATGACCCCTTCATCATGCGCGGGCTGGATGCCTTCAACTACGCGCTATACCAGGATGCGCGCTTCATGTTGGTGGCAACGCCGTCTGGACTGACGTTGGCGCCCGAAGGCGGGGCGCACCAATCGATTGCGACGCCGCTCATCGGCCTCGGCCTGCCCAACCTCGACTTTTTCGAGCCAGCCTACGTCGACGAGCTCGCCGAGATCATGCGTTGGGGTTTCGAGTTCATGCAGGCGCCCGACGGCCGTTCGCTCTATCTCCGTCTATCGACGCGGACGCTCGCCCAGCCGGCGCGGACACTCGGGCCGGAGTTGCAGGCCGCCCTCATCGCGGGCGCCTATTGGATGGTGCCGCCCGCACCTGGCGCAGAGCTCGCCATCGTTTATAGCGGTGCGGTGGCGCCCGAGGCCGCGGAGGCCCATCGCCAGCTGCTCGAGGATGTTCCAGGGGCAGGGCTGCTCGCCGTCACCTCGGCGAGCCGGCTGCATGTCGACTGGCTCGCGCGGCGGGAGAAGAGCCACATTCGGCGTCTCCTTGCCCAGCTCTCGCCGGACGGGCTCCTCGTCACGGTGGTCGATGGGCATGCGGCGACGCTGTCTTGGCTGGGTGCCGTTGGTCATCACCCCGTGCATCCGCTCGGCGTCGAGCATTTCGGGCAGTCGGGGGACATTCCAGACCTCTACCACGCCTACAGGCTCGACACGGACGCCATTCTTGACGCGGCTGCCGCGGCACTCGTCGAGCGGCGCGGCCGGCGGCCCGGCGGTTCCTCTTGAACCCCGGGTGCGGAGGGCTTAATAGAACCCCCCGGCGCGTTTGGCGTTGACGCTGCCCCCAGGAGCAGGTAGCCAACGAGCTTCGCGCAGCGGGCGTGGCGAAACTGGTAGACGCGCCAGGTTTAGGTCCTGGTGACCGCGAGGTCGTGGGGGTTCAAATCCCTCCGCCCGCACCAGGAGCGGGAGCGGGTCAGCCCTCTTCGGCGCAGAGGCGTCCGATCGCCAGGCGGGTTAGCCAGCCGGTAATTGTCGGGATTCTCTATGCAAGTAACGCAAACGGCGGTCGACGGCCTAAAGCATGAGTTCAAGGTCGTGCTCTCCGCCCAGGATATCGAGGCGAAGGTCACCGACCGCTTGACCGAGCTCGGCAGCCAGGTTCGCGTGCCGGGCTTCCGGCCCGGCAAGGTGCCGCTCGCCATTCTCAAGAAGCGCTACGCCGAGTCCGTGCTCGGCGAGGTGGTGGAGCGCGCGCTCGCCGACAGCTCGCAACAGGCCATCACCTCGCAGGGGCTGCGGCCCGCCTTGCGCCCCAAGATCGAGGTCACCTCGTTCGAGAAGGGACGCGACCTCGAGTACAAGCTGGCCATCGAGGTGTTGCCCAAGATCGAGCCGATGGATTTTTCCACCCTCGTGCTCGAGCGGCTGGTGGCCGAGGTGAGCGCGAAGGAGGAGGAGGAGGCGCTTCTGCGGCTCGCCGGCCAATACAAGAGGAGCGAGCCGGCACCCGCCGGCCATAAGGCCGGCAAGGGCGACATCGCGGTGATCGATTTCAAGGGCACGATCGAGGGCAAGGAATTCCCCGGCGGCGCGGGCGAGGGCCATTACCTCGAGCTCGGCTCAAGCCATTTCGTTCCCGGCTTCGAGGAGCAGCTCGAGGGCTTGGAGGCGGGGGCGACGAAGGCGGTCACGGTGACCTTCCCCGCGGACTATGGCGCCGAGGCCGTGCGGGGCAAGCAGGCGAGTTTCGCGGTCACCCTCAAGGAGGTGCGCCGGCCGGTCGAGAGCAAGGTGGACGAGCAGCTCGCCAAGGATCTGGGCTTCGAGAGCCTCGAGGCGTTGCGCAAGAGCGTGCGCGAGCGCCTCGAGCGCGAGTATGGCGAGCTCTCGAAGGCGCGGCTCAAGCGCGCCCTCCTCGATGCTCTCGCCGAGCGCCATCACTTTGCCGTTCCCGAGGGCATGGTCGAGATGGAGTTCGCGCAGATTTGGCAGCAGGTCGAGGAGAGCAAGAAGCGCGGCGAGCTCGATCCCGACGAAGCGGCGAAGAGCGAGGACGAGCTCAAGGCCGATTACCGCTCGATCGCCGAGCGCCGGGTGCGGCTCGGGCTGCTCCTTTCCGAAGTGGGGCAGGGACACAATATAACGATCGCGGCCGAGGAGCTGAACCGCGCGATGTTCGAGGAGGCACGGCGCTTCCCCGGACAGGAGCGAAAGGTGCTCGAGTATTTCAAGAATTCGCCTGAAGCCGTAGCACAACTGCGCGCGCCGCTCTTCGAAGGCAAGGTGGTGGACTTCATCCTGGAGCTCGCCAAGCCCAAGGAGCGCAAGGTGTCGGTGGCCGAGCTCGTTCGCGAGCCGGAGGACGAGGCGGCTGAGGCTCAGGCCGCGGCCGGCAAGCCCCGGAAGAAGGCCTCGGCGCGCAAGAAGCCCACGGCCAAGGATGCCAAGGCGTCGGATTAAGGACTAGGGCGGCAGAGGCCCCGCAACAAGGAACTTGGAAGGACGGGATGCCAGATGGCTGAACGCAGCGACCCCCAAATGAACTACCTCGTCCCGATGGTGGTCGAGCAGACCAGCCGCGGCGAGCGCTCCTACGATATCTATTCGCGCCTCTTGAAGGAGCGCATCATTTTCATGACCGGGCCGATCAATGATGCGGTCGCGAGCCTGATCTGCGCCCAGCTGCTCTTTCTCGAGTCGGAGAACCCCAGCAAGGACATTGCCTTCTACATCAATTCGCCCGGCGGGGTCGTCACTTCCGGGCTGGCGATTTACGACACCATGCAATATGTGCGGCCGCAGATCATGACGGTATGCATCGGACAGGCGGCGAGCATGGGCTCGCTGCTGCTTGCTTCCGGCACCAAGGGCAAGCGTTATGCGCTTCCCAACGCGCGGATCATGATCCACCAGCCGTCGGGAGGGGTCCAGGGCCAGGCCACCGACATCGAGATCCAGGCGCGCGAGATCTTGAGCCTGCGCTCGCGGCTCAATCAGATCTACGTGAAGCACACCGGCCAGCCGCTTGCCGTGATCGAGCAGGCGGTCGAGCGCGACAAGTTCCTCTCGCCCGACGAAGCCAAGGAGTTCGGCCTGGTCGACCAGGTGGTGGTGAGCCGCCCGGTGCCGGCGGATGCCGACAGCACCGCACCCGCAAAATCCTGAGCCCCGCCTACCGGCACCGCTTCAAGGCGGGCGTTGATTCGCCGGCAAGCTGGTATAATTCTTGCTACGGAAAGGCCGATCGCGCGGATCCCGCGGGCGCGGCCGGCTGCTTCGATTCGACCATTTTTAGCCATTGTCCCGGGGTAGCGGCCGCGGTTAACATGAAGACGGTGCAGACGGGCGCACCCCCTTGACGGTGTGGGTATGAACAAGTCCTCCGGTGGCGACTCCAAGAATACCTTGTACTGCTCCTTCTGCGGGAAGAGCCAGCACGAGGTGCGCAAGCTCATTGCCGGGCCGACGGTCTTCATCTGCGATGAATGCGTCGAGCTCTGCATGGACATCATCCGGGAGGAACACAAGACCACGCTGGTCCGCTCGCGCGACGGGGTGCCTACGCCGCGTGATATCCGCGTCGTGCTCGACGACTATGTGATCGGGCAGATCCACGCCAAGAAGGTGCTGTCGGTCGCCGTGCACAATCACTACAAGCGCCTCGCCCACGGCGCCAAGAACAACGACGTCGAGCTCGCCAAATCGAACATTCTGCTGGTCGGCCCCACGGGCTCGGGCAAGACGCTGTTGGCTCAGACGCTCGCCCGCATCATCGACGTTCCCTTCACCATGGCGGACGCCACCACGCTGACCGAGGCGGGGTATGTCGGCGAGGACGTCGAGAACATCATCCTCAAGCTCCTGCAGGCGGCGGACTACAACGTCGAGCGCGCCCAGCGCGGCATCGTCTACATCGACGAGGTCGACAAGATCAGCCGCAAGTCGGACAATCCCTCGATCACCCGCGACGTGTCGGGCGAAGGCGTTCAGCAGGCGCTCCTCAAGATCATGGAAGGCACCGTCGCGAGCGTGCCGCCCCAGGGCGGGCGCAAGCACCCGCAGCAGGAGTTCCTCCAGGTCGACACCACCAACATCCTCTTCATCTGCGGCGGCGCCTTCGCCGGGCTCGAGAAGATCATCGCCCAGCGCCAGCGCGGCTCCTCGATCGGCTTCGGCGCCGACGTACGCGGGCCGGAGGAGCGCCAGACCGGCGAGGTCCTGCGCGACGTCGAGCCCGAGGATCTCCTCAAGTTCGGCCTCATCCCCGAGTTCATCGGCCGGCTCCCCGTGGTTGCCACGCTTGACGATCTCGACGAGGAGTCGCTCGTCGAGATTCTGATCAAGCCGAAGAACGCGCTCATCAAGCAATACCAACGGCTCTTCGAGATGGAAGGCGTCAAGCTCGGCTTCACGGAGGAGGCCATGCGCTCGATTGCCAAGAAGGCGATTCTGCGCAAGACGGGCGCGCGCGGCCTGCGCTCCATCATGGAAGGCATCCTGCTCGATACCATGTTCGATCTGCCGAGCCTCGACGGCGTGGAGGAGGTGATCATCAACCGCGAGGTGGTGGACGGGCGCGCCAAACCGCTCCACATCTACGCGGACCGGCAAAGCGACCTGGGTACCAGCGCCTAGACGTTCGTTCGGTCGCGGTTCGCCGCCGACGAATCACGGGCCGCGAAATCGGCCCATTGGTCAATGGCTTATTCCCGAGCCCAGCGGCTCGCGGCTGGAGCGGGGAGCGCCGCCGGCCGCAACAAGGCCGACCGCTCGTGGCAGGGCGGACGAGGGGGCGGGGTGGACCACTTGATCGCCGCACCCGCCGACGCCACTTAATGGGTCGCTTGCCACGACCTTTCGAGGTCACCAGCCAGGACCGGTCTTGAACGCCGGTCGATGAGGAAGAATGCTAGAGGCCCAGCGAGGCGCTGTTTATCCCGTCCTGCCGTTGCGGGACATCGTCGTCTTCCCGCACATGATCGTGCCGCTCTTCGTGGGCCGGGAGAAGTCCGTGCGGGCGCTTGAGGACGTGATGAAGGACGACAAGCAGATTTTGCTTGTCGCCCAGAAGAACGCGGCGCAGGACGATCCCACGACCGCTGATATCTTCTCCGTCGGCACGGTCGGAACCGTTCTGCAGCTGCTCAAGCTGCCCGACGGCACGGTCAAGGTTCTGGTCGAGGGCACCCACCGCGCGCGCATCGTCCGCTTCACGGAGAACGAGGAGTTCTTCCAGTGCCATGCGGAGATGCTGCCCGACGCCGACAGCGAGAACAAGGAGATCGAGGCGCTCTCGCGCTCCGTGGTCGGGCAGTTCGAGCAATACATCAAGCTCAACCGCAAGATCCCGCCCGAGGTCCTCGTCTCGATCAATCAGATCGACAATCCGAGCAAGCTCGCCGACACGGTCGCCTCCCACCTCTCGTTGAGGATTCCCGAAAAGCAGGAGCTCCTTGAGGCGCCGACCGTAGCGGTCCGCCTCGAGAAGATCTACGCCTTCATGGAGGGCGAGATCGGCGTGCTCCAGGTCGAGAAGCGCATCCGCAACCGGGTCAAGCGCCAGATGGAGAAGACCCAGCGGGAGTATTACCTCAACGAGCAGCTCAAGGCGATCCAGAAGGAGCTCGGCGAGATCGAGGAGGGCAGAGATGAGGCCTCCGAGCTCGAGGAGCGCATCAAGAAGACCAAGTTCTCGAAGGAGGCGCGCGAGAAGGCGCTCGGCGAGCTCAAGAAGCTCCGCACCATGAGCCCGATGTCGGCGGAAGCCACCGTCGTGCGCAATTACCTCGACTGGCTGCTCTCGATTCCGTGGAAGAAGCCGACCAAGATCAAGAAGGACCTCAAGCTCGCCGAGAAGATCCTGAACGAGGACCATTACGGCCTCGAGAAGGTGAAGGAGCGCATCGTCGAGTACCTTGCGGTCCAGGCGCGCATGAACAAGGTCAAGGGCCCGATCCTCTGCCTCGTAGGCGCGCCCGGCGTGGGCAAGACCTCGCTCGGCCGCTCGATCGCGCGCGCGACGGGCCGCAACTTCGTGCGCATGTCCTTGGGCGGCGTGCGCGACGAGGCCGAGATCCGCGGCCACCGGCGCACCTACATCGGCTCCATGCCCGGCAAGATCATCCAGGGCATGAAGAAGGCGAAGTTCTCGAACCCGCTTTTCCTGCTCGACGAGGTCGACAAGCTGGGCGCGGACTGGCGCGGCGATCCCTCCTCTGCACTTCTCGAGGTGCTCGACCCCGAGCAGAACCACACCTTCAACGACCATTATCTCGAGGTCGACTACGATCTCTCGGACGTGATGTTCGTGACGACCGCGAACACGCTGCGCATGCCGCAGCCGCTGCTCGACCGCATGGAGCTCATCCGCCTCCCCGGCTACACCGAGGACGAGAAGGTGGCGATCGCCCAGCGCCACCTCATCCCGAAGCAGTTGAAGGAGCACGGGCTCAAGACCGAGGAATGGTCGATCTCGGAGACGGCGCTGCGCGACATCATCCGCTACTACACGCGCGAGGCGGGCGTGCGCAATCTCGAGCGCGAGATCGCCAATCTTGCGCGCAAGGCGATCAAGAAGATCCTCTCCAACGAGTGCAAGAGGGTCGAGATCACGGCACGCAACATCGGGAAGTTCGCGGGCGTGCGCCGCTTCCGCTACGGCGAGGTGGAGACCGAGGACCTCGTCGGCATCACCACGGGCCTTGCCTGGACCGAGGTCGGCGGCGAGCTCCTCTCGATCGAGGCGGTCATGCTGCCGGGCAAGGGCAAGATGCTGACGACCGGCAAGCTCGGCGACGTGATGCAGGAGTCGGTGCAGGCGGCGGCCTCGTTCGTGCGCGCGCGCGCGACCCACTTCGGCGTCAAGCCGAACGCCTTCGAGAAGAGGGACATTCACATCCATGTGCCCGAGGGAGCAACGCCCAAGGACGGGCCGTCCGCCGGAGTTGCGATGCTCACCTCGATCGTCTCGGTCTTGACCGGCATCCCGGTACGCCGCGACGTGGCGATGACCGGCGAGATCACCTTGAGGGGCCGCGTGCTGCCGATCGGCGGGCTCAAGGAGAAGCTGCTCGCGGCGCTGCGCGGGGGGATCAAGACCGTCGTCATCCCCAAGGAGAACGAGAAGGACCTTGCCGAGATTCCGGACAACGTCAAACGCGGCATGACCATCATCCCCGCCGCGACCGTCGACGACGTGCTCAAGGTGGCACTGGTGCGCGAGCCCGTCCCGATCAAGTGGGACGAGGAGGCCGAACCGCAGCCGATCGCGCCACAGCCTAAGCCCGACGAGATCGGCGGCGTGGTGACGCATTGAGAGCACTCGGAGGTCACCTCGCGCCAATATGAGGAGGTGCGCCGACTCGCGGTGAAAGGCGCGGAAATCCGCGGAAATTTCGCCCTCTCCAATTGACGCCCGTAGCGGCGGCGACTAAGATAGCGGCAGTTGCGAGCCCGCGGCTTTTATTGCATTTTCAAATCTTTCACTCCAAAAGGGGGACCCCCGGTGAACAAGAACGATCTCGTTGCAGCCGTCGCGGAGAAGACGGGCCTGTCGAAGGGCGAGGCCGAGAAATCGGTCGATGCGGTCTTCGAATCGATCACCCAATCTCTCAAGGGCGGTCAGGAGGTTCGTCTCGTCGGCTTCGGCACCTTCGTGGTGACGAACCGCGCCGCCTCCGAAGGCCGCAATCCGCGCACCGGCGAGAAGATCGCCATCCCGGCCTCCAAGCAGCCGAAGTTCAAGGCGGGCAAGGGCTTGAAGGACGCCGTCAACTGACGGCCGCGGGCAGAAGAAAAATTCAGGCGAGCTGAGCCCGAGAGGCGGGGAAGTTCCGATCGCCAGAGGCTCAGCCTGCCGGGGGATGTTGCGCGCCCCTCGCACGATGAGGGCTGGCGTGCCTCCATTTGCATCTTGCCTCCGCCTTTGCAGGATGCAAATGGCAGAGGCGTGCTCCTTGCGCGCGGGCGATTAGCTCAACTGGCAGAGCATGTCGTTTTCAGCGAGTTTTGACGTTATTCATTTCAATAACTTGCGGCCGATTGTCGGCTTGGGGTAGCGCCAAAGGTAACATCGAGGGCGGTTAGCTCAGCGGTAGAGCGCCTGCCTTACACGCAGGATGCCGGCGGTTCGAATCCGTCACCGCCCACCATCGCCGACCATTCACAAGATTGCTTTCAGCGATCGCAACAGCGCTCGGCTTCAAAAGGGATCGTCAGGGATGATCTGCCGGAAGACGACGATCCGGTCCCGCCGCACGAATCATACCGCAGCACGGCGCGCGGCCGCAGCAAGACGTAGCGCTGGCGCGAGGCGCTCGTCCTCGACACGCAAGAGAGAGTGGCGTTAGTTGGTGCTCTTGCTCGTCTGATCGTTCTTATTCACCTGATCGACGATGTAGCCGCCCGCGGCGCCTAGAGCGCCGCCGACCATAGCACCGCACCAAATGCAGCCCGTGATCGCGCCGCCGATCGCTCCGCCGACGGCGCCGGCCGCACCGCCCGAGAGTGTGCGCTGTTGCGTGTCGTCCATGCCGCTACAACCCGCCGTGCCGATGAGGGCCACGGCGGCCAAAGGAATCAGAAACCGCTTCATCGCGCTGCTCCCCGATTCGAATCGATGCCCAGTCAGAGAGATGCCCAATCAGAGAATCGATATAACGCTCGCGAGTCAGCGTTGCAAGAATCTTTGCCTTGGAGGAGTAACACTGCGTTGCTGCGAGGTTGTGAAATCAACGCGTCGCCGCCTTGCCGCCGCGGCCGACCCCATTCCTCGCTCGCTTGCCCGCGGCACCGCGGAACGCCTATAAGAAAGGGGCGCTCCTTGTCCGCGGGCGCTAAGCTCGGTTGACAAAGCAACGCGTTTACACCGGGAGAGGGTCGGCGGCTCGAGTCCATAAGCGCCCGCCAATTCTTGCAGCACCCGCAATGCGGCGGGGCTCGGCACGCCGACCGGCCCTCTGTCGAGTCTCTCCCGCATCTTGCCGGGCGCCGAAGAGGGGGGATTTCCGATGAAGCCTATAAAGCTGCTGCTTGTCGGCCTGCTGGTTGGCTCGGCGCTGCCCGCCTGGGCGCTCGACCAGCTCGTCGAGAAGAAAACCTTCGAGATGCCGTCCTATACAACGCTCGACGGCAAGACGATCAAGGACGTGAAGATCGGCTACGAGAGCTACGGCACCCTTAATACCGCCAAGGACAACGCCATCCTGATCCCGCACTTCTTCTCGGCCAACTCCCATGTCGCGGGCAGGTACAAGGCCGATGACAAGCTCCCCGGCTATTGGGACCCGATCGTCGGGCCCGGCAAGCCCCTCGATACCGACAAATATTTCATCATCGGCGTTGATTCGCTGTGCAACATCAACACCAAGGACGGCGTCACCGTGACCACGGGCCCGGCCTCGCTCGATCCCGCGACCGGCAAGCCTTACGGCATGAGCTTTCCCGTCGTCGGCATCGGCGACTTCGTCAACGTCCAGAAGGCGCTCCTCGACAGCCTCGGCATCAACAAGCTCCATGCGGTGATGGGCGCCTCGATGGGCGCCATCCAGTCGTGGGACTGGGCCGCGCGCTATCCCGACATGGTCGAGCGTCTCGTCTCGGTAGTCGGCACGCCCTGGCTCGATGCCTACGGGGTTCTCGTGATGCAGTCGTGGGCCGATCCCATCATGCTCGATCCCAACTGGAATCACGGCGATTATTACGGCAAGGCGGAGCCTGTGGAAGGTCTGGCGCTCGCCTTCAAGCTGGTGAATTATCAGGCGCGCCAGCCGGCGTGGGCGCGCGAGGCGTTCGGGCGCAAATGGGCGGATCCGGCCAAGGATCCGGCGCAAGCGTGGGGCAACCAATACGCCGTCGAAAAGTGGCAGGACGACGCCAGCCGGGCGCGCGCCAAGCTCTCGGATGCCAATAATTTCATCTGTCTCGCGCGCGCCAACGCGCTCTTCGTGCTCGGAGGCAAGCCGACGGTCGAGGAGGGCTTGAAGGCGGTCAAGGCGAAGGTGCTCCTCCTGCCCGACCACCGCGACCTGCTGCTTTTTCCGGACTACTCCCGCGAGGCGGGCGAGCTGCTCAAGGCCCAGGGCAACAAGGTCGAGTACCTGGAGCTTGAAGGCAACCTCGGCCACCTGGACGGGGTCGTGGGCATCGCCCAGGCGAGCGAGCGGATTGCCAAGTTCCTCGCCGAGTGAGGGGGCGGCCGCCAGCCAAAGGGTTTGCCCGCCGCGGCTTGCTTGACACCCCCGGGGTGCTCATCTAAATGCAGGCACCCCAGCCGGGGGAACAGCGGGGGCGTAGCTCAGTCGGTTAGAGCGCCGGCCTGTCACGCCGGAGGCCGCGGGTTCGAGTCCCGTCGCTCCCGCCATTTTCGAAGCCTAAGGACTCGTTGGGCAATAGGTCCTACACGCTCTTTCTCACTGTCGTCACACCCGCGAAAGCGGGTGTCCAGGGCTACCAAAACGTCGCATTGTCTTAGAGTCTGTCCGGAAAGTTTTGATTCATGAACCGAGCCTTGCCAGTCGGCGGACCATGAGACGGATGCTGGCGAGCATGACGAAGGCGATGGCGGTACGGGTGAGGTTCTCGAAGTCCTTGGC
>JBKQRV010000192.1:0-67645 GCA_052143835.1 Alphaproteobacteria bacterium | reverse complement strand
GCCAAGGACTTCGAGAACCTCACCCGTACCGCCATCGCCTTCGTCATGCTCGCCAGCATCCGTCTCATGGTCCGCCGACTGGCAAGGCTCGGTTCATGAATCAAAACTTTCCGGACAGACTCTAAGGCTAGCGATGCCACGGGTATTGCATCGGGTCCAACGGGCCTTCGCCTTGATCACGATTAGTCGGTCATGCTCGTTAAGCCACCGCGCCAGCTCACGCGGGCGGAAATCCTTCGAGTGTCGGCACGACCAACGTTCCAGGCGGATGCGCTCATACCACGCGAGATCGGCCAAGCGGCTCTGCGTCATGGAGTCCCTCAGCCGTCATGCGCTCGCTCCTCGCGCGCCCACAGGCGGGCGCCTGAAATGACTCTTCCCCGCTCCGCCAGACCGTGGCATTGTCGGCGCTAGAGCGGAAGCGCGCTCGCGCGCGGCGTTCTCGCGCGTGCGGCGCGGGCCGAGGAGGAGGGAGGACTCCGAGTGGCAAAGGGAAGGCGGTCAAGCAGACTTAGCTGGATCCTGGGGCTCCTCATTCTCGCGGTCCTTATCGCCTGGTACGTGCTCAGCCCGCGCCACGCAACGCAAGTCACGACCGGGGGTGCCGAGGGCGAGAAGAAGGCCGCGGCCTCGCCCCCGAGCGGCGCGCCGGCCACGCCGGCGGCACCTGCGGCAAGCGCCCCGCAGCAAGCGCAAGCTCCTGCAGCGGCAGCGCCAAGCGCCGCCGCACCCGCTCAGCCCACGCCTCAGGCGACACAAGAGCAAGCGGCACCGGCGGCGCCTGCCGCTCCGGCAAGCGCCACGCCGACCACACCGGCAGCGCCTGCCGCGTCAACGCCCTCCGCCGCACCTGCCATGAAGGCAGCATCGACACCGCCCCCAGCCCCAGCCAAGGTGGCCGAGCCGCAAGCCAAGGCCGCAGCGGCCGCCGCCCCGCCGGAGAAGACCGCGGCGGCGACGCCTGAAAAAACAACCGCGCCCACGAAGGCGAAGGCCGGTGGGGAAGCTCCCTCGGAGCTCGCCCAAATCCAGCGCCTGCTCGACAAGCTCGGCTACGAGCCCGGGCCGGCCGATGGCCAGATGCGGGCGCAGACGACGCGCGCCATCCGGCTCTTCCAAGGGGATACCGGACTTAAGGTCGACGGCCGTCCGACGAAAGAACTTCTCGCCTATATGAAAAAGCTGGCTGGAAAGGGCTGAGCCGGCATTCCCCGTATGATATTCGGATTTGCGGTGCGTTTGTGCGATTCTAGTATAAGATTCAATATCTTATCTTGGATCGAGTGAGGCGGTCATGGCGAGCCCGGCGGGTGAATCAACTGGCGGGGCGTTGAGGCTCGATTTCGACCGCCGTCTGATGCTGCGATTTCGCGGGGCTGTAACCATTCGCATTTTCTGCAACAGTGAGCTGACAAACGATTCAAACCCGGAATGCATCGCGCTCAGCGGTCTTGGAAGACCGCGCCGTCCACAGACGATCGGCTGATCCACCGTGACAATATTTGCGCGCCGGTCGCTTCAGCGGTTCCTGGGCTGCTTGGCAGGCACCTTGACAGACCGCCAGCTCAAACAGCTTGTGAACGATCTGAACCTCGGAAATATTCAGTCGTTGGCCGCCGAATGGGAAGTCTCAATTCTCTATGCGCTCAACCGCAGTGGCAGCGTTTCACATGAGCCCGATTTGGGCGGCCAGAGTCGCGTCGATCTTCACTTCCGAGACCCAAACAGCGCAGCGGAATTCATCGCAGATATCACGTGCGTTTCGGACCGTGGACTCGACGACGTGAACCCTGTTGACCGAGTGATGGAGCTTGTCAGAGAGAGCGCCGCACGCCTTGGCATCAATCCCGGTGGCTTTCATTTGCGCATCGGGCACGACAGAATCGGCAGCTATCCGAACGAAAAGGTGACACTCCGGTTGCCTCCTCTCCATGCAATCCCTGCCTACGTGGAGACTCGAATCGTACCCGAGCTCATAGCCATTGCGAGCAATCCGTCGGTGCCACGACACATCGCCCTGGGCAATAACGCGAACGACATTCAAATTTCCTACGATCCGGCAGGCCGCTTCTTAGGTACAGGCTACGCCGCTTACCGTCACGCGACGGTCGTTGACAGCAATCCGCTCTACCATCGGCTCCAAGACAAAGCCGAACAGCTACGAAAATCGGGATATTCCGGACCCAAGGGCATCATCGTCTGCGACGGCGGGTGCGAGACTCTCACCAGCACGATGCACAGTTGGGATGCCTTTTCCAAAGAGAAAATTGTAAAGTGCTTTTTTGAGGACGATCACTCTATTTCGATTTCGTTCGTTGTCCTGCTCTGGGTCGTCAGCTCGCCATTCGTCCCCGGACAGCAACAACAACACGCCGTCAGCGGTCAGTTCGCGACCAACCCTAGGGCGGACGTATCGCTGCCAAAGTCGCTCGGTGAAATCCTCAAACAACTTCCGCAGCACTGGCCTGCCGCAATTCAGAATGCGGAAAACGCTCGAACCGAACTGGAGGGACCGTGTCCGCCACACGATCCCTTCCGCAGTCACAGCTTCTGGAGTGGAGGTACGATGAGCGAACATACCTTTCGTTTCTCCGCCAGAGGGTTGCTTAAAATGCTTGCCGGAAGGCGAAGTCATGCCGAATTTGAGCAGGCTCACGGGTTTGCCGCGTCCGAGCCCGCGCGCCGTCCCAACCCGTTCGAACAGGCGTTGAGGAAAGGATTTACGATCACAGCCGTAAAGATCGATCGCTCGACGGACCGCGACGACGATTGGATTGAAATCCAGATGGATGGTCCCGATCCCGCCGTGTCTCGGTTCCGGAAGCCCGGCGGCCCCAAATCGTCTTAGGTCGATTTGCGCGAGAACCCGCGCCAGGAGCGGCGAACAGATTCACCCATCTTAATAAGATCAAACGGAATTATCCCGCGTTCCCCATATGACGCGCTGAACCTTATCGAACTCGTCTGGCCGAATTTGCACATTTAGCCCGCATTCCCGGGATGATGTGCGGATTTGCGGTGCGTTTTGTGCGATTCTGGTATAAGATTCAATACCTTATCTTGGGTCGGGTGAGGCGGTCATCGTGGACCCGGCGGGTGAATCGACTGGCGGGGCGTTGAGACTCGATTTCGACCGCCGTCTGATGCTGCGATTTCGCGGCGCTGTGATCACGTCCGATGCCGGACTGCTGGCGTATCGCGAGCTGGACAACGCGCTGGGGTTGACCGTGAGGGCGGGCGAGGTGCTCGCGGATGCGTGCACGGGCAAGAACGGTCGGCACGCACTGGTCGGCTTGCTGCGGCAGTCGGTGTTCGGGCAGCTCGCGGGCTACGAGGACGTGAACGACGCCGAGCGCCTGTGTCGTGACCCGGCGATGCGGTGGATCGTTGGCGATCGAGCGGTTCATGATGCTGCGGCATCCGCGAGCGAGATGGGGCGTTTCGAGACGGAATGGCTCACTCGTTCGGAGAACCTCGCGACGCTTGCTAATCTGTCCGGGCAGTGGATCGACCGCGTGCACCGACGGCGACCGCCAAGAGTGATAGTGCTCGATATGGATTCGAGCGAGAGCCCGACCTATGGCGAGCAGGAGAGCAGCGCCTACAACGGTCATTTCGACTGCACGTGCTACCACCCGCTGTTCGTGTTCCACCAGCTTGGCGATCTGGAACGCTGTGCGCTACGGCCCAGGACGTGCATAGTGCCGACGGCTGCCGCGGGGTGCTGGAACCGGTCGTGTCGTGCTACGGGCGAGGCAAAACGGTGCGGCTATATTTCCGCGGCGACGCGGCCTTCGCCAACCCGGATATCTACGAGTTCCTCGAAGCCGAAGGCATGGGTTACACGACCCGTCTCCCAGCCAATGGGGTGCTGCAAGACAAAATCGGGTTCTTGCTCAAGCGTCCGGTCGGGCGTCCCCCGAACGAAGTGCGGTGGTTCCACACGAGCTTCAGCTATCAGGCGCAGAGCTGGGAGATGCCCCGTCGCGTGGTGGCCAAGGTCGAGTGGCATCAGGGCGAGCTTTATCCGCGCGTCGGCTTTATTGTCACCAACCTGACGAGGCCGACGGACCGCGTCGTGGCGTTGTACAATCAGCGCGGCACGTGTGAGCAATGGATCAAAGAAGGCAAGGGCGCGATTAAATGGACCCGGCTCTCATGCCAGTCCTTCGCTGGCGACGCTGTGCGCCTTGAGCTTCATGCGCTCGCTTATAATCTCGGCAACTTCATGCGGCGCTGGCGATGCCCGAGACAGCGGAGCCGTGGTCGTTGACCAGCCTGCGTGAGAAGCTCATCAAGATCGGCGCCAAGGTGGTGAGGCACGGTCGCTACGTCGTGTTCCAGATGACCGAGGTCGCCACCCCACGGCAAATGTTCCAGGACATTTTACGGCTGATCTCGGAACTACGGCCGCAGCCACCACCAGCGCCAGCATGAGACCCTCGCTGGTCATGCGTTCGTGAGCGCCCGACGGGAGGAGTGCGGCCAAATGCCGAGGAAAATGGCGAGATCAGCCCCCTCAGCTAACGTTCAGGCCGCCCAAGATGCCGGTTGCCGTCTGCACCTCGCGTCTGGCTTGCAGGAAGGCCGGAAAAGCGCGAATATTAACGCCAGATCGGGAGTCATCTGGGGAATCCCGGTTACGATGGGCTTGTTGTGCCGAGAGAATTAGAATGCCAAAACCAATGCAGATTGCACGGAGGCTCAGGGAATGGATTACTGCGTGGCGGTGCATGCTCCGCCAGTTAATAACTGAATTGAGTGACATAAAGATATTTTTATTCTTAAGTTATGCTTTCAGCTATCTTGTAGCGATTTACCCTCCAATTTTAATAGACCCTCATCTGAGCTTTCATGCACAGTACGGCGCTCGTAATTATCCAAATTCTTGGCTATGCGGGCCGATTTACCTGTCTATGTTACTGGTTATGGTTATATACTTAAGATGGGTAGCATCCGAGTTGGCTTTATATTTGTCTTCCATATTGTTTGTGTTTTTTATAATAATCACCATACCAATTTTTTCCCAACAAGAATTCCCTCACGGCAATCTAGTTTTCGTCGGATCATTAACAACGTTTATGGCATTATTATCAATTTTTATTTCGTCGATCGAAATTAAAATTTGCCTAAATCAAGATGCCTTGGATACGGCAGGTGAGGCGACGTTCGATTATGTGAAACAGTTATCGATATTTGCTCGCCAAGGAGCTTTTGCTTCGGTGGCATTGTTCAGCGCATTATTTTTTACAGCTTTTCAGCAGGATTTCAAATATGCTGATTCCATGCTAAAAAATGATGCTCCTGACAGTGAGCGGTTTCTGGTTCATCTTAATGCTGCGATTCAAGTGATGTTTTTTACCGTTATTGCTGTCAGTGGAGCAGTGCGGTATCTATTTCTTTTGAATCTGAGAATGCTATCTCAATATCGGTATATCGCTGCACGACTGGACAAGAAAGTGCTCAGATCAGAAGTGGACGAAGGCGTAGAAACGGCTAGTCCATCAGAGTCCAACGCTTTACGAGCTTCGAGCGAGGCCAAGGAAACCCCCGTTACTTGACAATATGGCGCTGCCAGTAGCTGGCGAAGTCGATGCTCGGCTTTCTCAGCACCGGCAACCCGGTCAACCTGCGATCCGTTCGGCTCTGCCCGGTGATCCTCCCGCCATGCTGTCTCGTGGGCGAACCGAACTTAATCCGGATCGGCATCGCCGGCGGCTTCGGCCATTAGGATATGTCAAGTGCATAACTCGCCGAATTAGGACGTCCCGCGCGCGCCTCCGCCCTGCCTCCGTCAATTGCCCTCGAAGACCGGCCGCTCCTTGGCGACGAAGGCACGATAGGCGCGACCATAGTCCTTCGTCTGCATGCAGATCGCCTGCGCCTCTGCCTCGGCCTCGATCGCGTCGTCGATCGACAGGCTCCATTCCTGATGAATGCAGCGTTTGGTCATGGCGTGCGCGAAGGTCGGGCCGGCCGCGAGCGCGCGGGCGAGCTCGAGCGCCTCCGCGTCGAGGCGGTCCGGAGCGCAAAGACGGTTGTAGAAGCCCCAACGCTCGGCCTCGCTTCCGTCGATGGCGCGGCCGGTGAAGAGAAGCTCCGCAGCACGGCCGGCGCCGACGATCCGCGGCAGGATGTTGCAGGCCCCCATGTCGGCGCCGGCAAGGCCGACGCGCACGAAGAGGAAGGCGAGCTTGCTCTGGGCCGTGCCGAGCCTGAGATCGGACGCCATGGCGAGGATGGCGCCCGCACCGGCGCAGATGCCGTCGACCGCGGCCACGATGACCTGCGGGCAGGCGCGCATCGCCTTGACGAGATCGCCGGTCATGCGCGTGAAGTCGAGGAGGCCGCGCATGTCGCCCGCCTCCTGCATGCGCACCAGCGGGCCGATGATCTCGTGCACGTCGCCGCCTGAGCAGAAGTTGCCGCCGGCGCCGGTGATCATCACCACCTTGACGGTCTCGCTGTAGACGAGCTCGCGGAAGGTGTCGCGCAGCTCGGCGTAGGATTCGAAGGTCAGCGGGTTCTTGCGCTCCGGGCGGTTGAGCGTGATCGTCGCGACCTTGCCGTCGAGCGACCACAGGAAGTGCTTCGGCCGGTAGCTTGCGAAATCGATCCGGTTCCTGTCGTGACTGAGTGCCATGGCTCATCGACCTCCGTATGTTGCAGTCTTCCGTCCTGCTCAGAGATTGACTCGAAATGAGCCGTCATTTTTCAATTCGGTATTCGTCACCCCCGCGAAAGCGGGGGTCCATATTTGAAGCCCGATCCCGGAGCAAGAATGGATTCCCGCTTGCGCGGGAATGACGGCGGATTGCGGTATTCCATTGAAAATGGCGCATTCATTCCCGAGTCAGCCGCTCAATCGACCATAGTGAGGCCGCCGCTGACGCTCAGCACCTGGCCGGTGATGTAGTCGGAGCGCGCGCTCATGAAGAAGAGGATGGCCTCGGCCACCTCCTCGGGCGTGCCGATGCGGCGGAAGGGGATGGCGCGGGTGAGGGCCTCCCTCATCTTCTCCGGTTGGCGCTGGAAGAGCGGGGTGTCGGTCGGCCCCGGCGAGACGCAGTTCACGTTGATGCGATAGCGCGCGGTCTCGCGGGCGAGCGACTTGGTGAAGGCGATGAGCCCGCCCTTGGCCGCGGCGTAGACGGTCTCGCCCATGCTGCCGACGCGGCCGGCGTCGCTCGCGACGTTGACGATCTTGCCGCTGTTCGCGGCCGCCATCGCCGGCAGCACGGCGCGGGTGAGGCGCACGGCACCCATGAGGTTGATTGCGACGACCTTCTCCCACATCTCCGGCGGGTTCTCGAGGAAGGGCTGGATCTGGTCCCATCCGGCCGAATTGACGAGCCCATCCAAGCGGCCGCCGGCGCGCTCCTGCACCCCTGCTGCGAAGCGATCGATGGATTGGGGATCGGTCAAGTCGAGCTTCGCGTACTCGGCCTTGTGCCCCGCCGCCTCGGCCGCCGCCGCCGCCTGCCGCCCGCCCGCCTCATCGATGTCGCCGATGAAGACGCGGGCCCCTTCGCGCGCGAGGAGCAGGGCCGTCGCCTTGCCGATGCCGGAAGCAGCACCGGTCACGATGACGCTCTTTTGTGCCATGTCCATGGATGTCGTCCTCTTGGAGGGGCCGGCTCATTTGGCCTTGCGCTCGAGAAAGTGCCGAACGAGTGTGCGGGTCTCCTTGCTCTCGAGCAAGGCCGTACTGTTGCTGACCTCGAGCGCGAAGCCGTCGAGCGACGGATCGCGCGCGGCCGCGATGCAGGGCTTCGCGCGCGCGACCGCATGGGCCGGCACCGCGGCATATCGTCGCGCGATCTCCGCCGCACGGTCGGCGAGCTCGGCGAGCGGAACGCTCCATTGTGCGAGCCCGAGCCGCTCCGCCTCACTACCGTCGATGGTCTCGGCGCCGAGGATGAGGCGCGAGGCGACCGCGCGCCCGCAGAGCCGCGTGAGGCGTTGCGTGCCGCCGGCCGCGGGCAGCAGGCCGAGTCCCAGCTCCGGCAGTCCGACCCGCACTTCGCGCGCGACGATGCGCAGGTCGCAGGCGAGCGCGAGCTCGAGCCCGCCCCCCATCGCGGCCCCCCCGATCTCGGCAAGCGTCACGCGCGGCAGCGCCTCTATGCGCGCGAAGAGGCGCTGGTAGCCGCGGATCGATCGGCTGAGCTGAGCTGCGGCGTCCGCTGCCGCGAAGCGCTCGCGCATGTCCTTGAGATCAGCACCCGCCGAGAACAGGCGCAAGGCGCTCTGCAGATGCAGCACGCTCCAATCGTCGCGCGCCTCGAGCTCGTCGAGCCGCCCATGGAAGAGCTTGGTCCATTCCTCGTTGAGGGCATTGGCCGGCGGCCGATCGAGCACGAGTGTCGCGATGCGGTTGGCAACCTCGAGCCGGAACATGGCTAGCCCTCCTTAGCGTGGCGGGTGAGGAGCGCCACCTTGCCCATGACGCGGCGCTCCGCGATGACCGCGAGCGCTTCCGCGATGCGGTCGAACGGATAGGTCTCCATCACCGGCGGGTGCAGCTTGCCCTCCTCGACCAGGCGGAACAAGAGCGCCTGCGCGTCGGCGACGCGCTTGGGCTCGCGCTCGCGATAGTCGCTCCAGTGGAGGCCCGTGACGCTGATGTGCTTGACCAGGATATAATTGGCACGGACCGAAGGCATCTCCCCGGAGGTGAAGCCGACGACGATCATCCTTCCGCCCCAGGCGAGCGTCCTGAGGCTCGCCTCGAAGACACTACCTCCCACGGGATCGATGACCACGTCGGCGCCATGCCCCTGGGTGATCTCGCGCACGCGCGCACGGAGCGTATTCATCAGATCCGCCGCGGAGAGGTCGACGACGGCGTCGGCGCCGTGCGCTTTCACGAAACCCGCCTTCGTCATCGTCGTGAGGCCCGCGATCGCGCGGCCACCGAGCGCCTTGGCGAGCTCGACCACCGCGATGCCGACCCCGCCCGCGGCACCGCTCACCAGCACCCACTCGCCGGGAGCAAGCCGCGCGCGATCGGTCAAGGCAAAATAGGCGGTCAGGTAGGCAAGGCCCATCGCTGCCGCCACCACCATGGGGATGCCGGGCGGGATGGGATAGCACTGCACGGCGGGGACCAGGACCTCCTCGGCGAAGGCGCCCACCTCGAGCTGGGCCGCCACCCGGTCGCCGGGCCGCAGCCCCTCCACCCCTTCGCCGACCGCGCGCACGATTCCGGCGAGCTCCTTGCCGGGCACGAAGGGCAAGGGGTGCAGATTGTGGTAGGTGCCGGCGATCACCATGAGGTCGGGATAGTTGAGCCCCATGGCGTGCGCCTCGACCAGCACCTGGCCGGGTCCGGGGTGCGGGCTTTTTACCTCCCTCAGCCTCAGCTCCTCGGGCCGCCCGAACCGCTCGACGAAGACCGCGCGCATGCCGAGGCCCGACTCCCTCAATGGCCAGTCAGCGCGCGGCTGATCACGATGCGCTGGATATCGCTGGTGCCCTCGTAGATCTGGGCGCCGCGCACGGCGCGGTAGATGCGCTCGACCTCGTAGTCGACCATGTAGCCGTTGCCGCCGAGCGTCTGAATGGCGTCCGAGCATACGCGCGCGGCGGCCTCGGAGGCGAAGAGCTTGGCCATCGAGGCCTCGCGCAGGCAAGGTTGTCCCGCGCTGCGCAACGCTGCCGCATGCAGCACGAGCTGCTCGGCGGCGGCAACCGAGGTCGCCATGTCGGCCAAGCGGAAGGCGACCCCCTGGTGCGCTGCGATCGGTTTGCCGAAGGTCACGCGCTCCTTCGCGTAGGCGACGGCGCGCTCGAGTGCCGCGCGCGCCATGCCGACGCATTGCGCGCCGACGCCGATGCGTCCGCCCTCCAGGTTGCCGAGGGCTATGCGGTATCCCTGGCCCTCCTTGCCGAGCAAGGCGTCCGCCGGCAGATCGAGGTCCTCGAAGATGATCTCGCAGGTGTCCGAGGCGTTCTGACCCATCTTTTTCTCGATGCGGCCGACGCGGTAGCCGGGGCTCTCGGTCGGAACGAGGAAGGCGCTGATGCCGCGCTTTCCCGCCGCCGGGTCCGTCACCGCGAACACGAGTGCCAAGTCGGCGGTGGACCCGCTGGTGATGAACTGCTTCCGTCCATTCAAGCGCCAGCCGTTGCCGTGAGCTTGCGCGCGCGTGCGCAGGTTGCTCGCCTCCGATCCGCCCTGCGGCTCGGTCAGGCAGAAGGCGGAGAGCATCTCGCCGCGCGCCATCGGCTTGAGAAAGCGCTCGCGCTGCGCGTCGCTGCCGTATTCGAGGATCGGCATGCAGCCGACCGAGTTGTGGCCGCTCATGATGGTGGCGATGGCACCGTCGCCCGCGGCGACCTCCATGAGGGCGAGCGCATAGCCGACGTAATCCGCGCCGGTCCCGTCCCATTCCGGCGGCACGGTCATGCCCAGGAGGCCGAGTGCTCCCATCTCGCCGAGGACCTCGCGCGGCAGCCGGCCGGCCGCTTCCCACTCGGCGGAGTGCGGAGCGAGCACGCGCCGCGCGAACTCGCGCGCCGTGTCGCGGATCAATTCGTGCTCCTCGGCCAGTATCAAAGGGCGTCCTCCGTGGGTGGCTGCCGCTCCGCGCCGGCCCGGAGACTAGCGCGAAGCGATCCGTATGTTTTCCAGTGATCATTCGTCACCCCCGCGAAAGCGGGGGTCCATCTTTGAAGCCCGACACCGGACCAAGAATGGATTCCCGCTTGCGCGGGAATGACGGGGGAGGGTGAAGAGAACACATTCATTTTCGGGTTAGCCGCCTCAGCCGGCCGTGCCGAACGCCTTGGCGATGTCGCGCAGGCGGAACTTCTGGATCTTGCCGCTCGGCGTGCGCGGAAGTGCCGACACCAGCTCGAGCCGTTCCGGCAGGTAGTGGCGAGAGACCTTGCGCGCCTCGAGGAAGGCGATCAGCTCGGCGAGCGTAAGCGAGCTCTCCGGCCGCGTCACGACGAAGGCGCAGGCGCGCTCGCCGAGACGCGGATCGGGCATCGCCACGATCGCGGTCTCGAGCACGGCCGGATGCTGGTAGATGAGGCCCTCGATCTCGACGACGGGGATGTTCTCGCCGCCGCGGATGATGACGTCCTTGGTGCGGCCGGTGATGCGCACATAGCCGTCGGCGTCGATGCGGGCGAGATCGCCGGTCTCGAACCAGCCCTCCTTGTCCGTCGCATGCCACTGCGGGCGCTTGAGATAGCCGACGAAGTTGCTGCAGCCGCGGCATTGGAGGCGGCCCTCGCGGTCGGGCGGGAGCGGCTTCCCGTCCTCGCCGACCGTGCGGATTTCCATGCCCGGCATGGCGCAGCCGTCCGTCTCGAAGACCTTCTCCGGCGGATCGTCGAGCCGCGTCGTGGTGACCGCCCCGTTCTCGGTCATGCCCCAGGCGGAGACGATGTGGGCGCCGAGATGCTCGGCGGCACGGCGCGCCAAGGCGCGCGGGATGGGCGCTCCCGCCGAGAGGAAGATGCGCAGGCTGCGGAAGTCCGCGGGCCGCCGCTCGGCCGCGTTGGTGAGATCGGAGAGGAATGGGGTCGAGGCCATGGTGAAGCTGACGCCTTCCGCTGCGACTAGGTCGGCCGCGCGATCGGCGCTCCAGATGTCCTGCAAGACCGCCGTGCCGCCGAGAAGGATCGGCATCATCAGGCCGTACATGAAGCCCGTCTGGTGCGCGAGCGGCGAGGCCATCAGCACGACGTCGGAGGCACCCAGGCCGAGCCGCTCGGCATAGGGCTCGAGATTGCTGAAGAGCGTATTCGAAGTGTGCATCACCCCTTTGGGCTCGCCGGTCGTGCCCGAGGTGTAGAGGATCTCGATCACGTCGTCCGCCTTCGGCCGGCGCTCGGCGAAGAGCGCGCGCGCGTCCTCGGAGCGGGCGTCGAGCAGGCCCTCGAAGGCGGCCTCGCCCACCCCACCCAGCACCAGAACGCGGCTCAGGGCCGGCAGCTTCGGGCGCAGCCCCTCGGCCATGGCGGCGTAGTCGAAGTCCCGGAAGCGGCGGGGGACCACGAAGAGCTTCGTCTCGGCCAGGCGCAGCATGAACTCGAGCTCGCGCTCGCGGAAGATCGGCATCAGCGGGTTGGAGATGACGCCAAGCCGCATGGCGGCAAGATGAAGGGCGGTGAACTGCCACCAATTCGGCAGCTGGTAGGAGAGCACGTCGCCGCGTCCGAGGCCAAGCCGGGCAAGGCCGAGGGCGATGCGCTCGACTCGCCGGCCGAGCTCGGCGTAGCTCAAGACGCTGCGCTCGCCCGTCATGCTGTTGTCGTCGATGATGGCGACGCGCTCCGGCGAGCGAGCGATGCGGTCGTCGAGATAGTCGATGATCGTGCGGTCGCGCCAATAGCCGGCTTGCTTCATGGCACGGAGCCGAGCCTCGGGCAGGATCGGATCGGTTTTGAGCGGCAAGGCTTCCTCGCTTGATCGCCGGCGGTTCCGGCTTTTTCCAGCGCTTACGTCAGCTTGGGGCGGCGTTGCTCCCTAAATCGAAGGCTAAAGCTTCGAGTCCGGCGCAAAGCGGGGACGGCGCTTCTCGCGGTGCGAGGCGAGCCCTTCGCGCACGTCCGGCGAGGTGAAGCCGAGGAACTCGAGCGCCAACGAAGTGTCGAAGGTCGGCCCCGCCATGCGCAGCCAATTGTTGAGCGCATACTTGGTCCAGCGTAGCGCATGGGGGGCGCCCTCCGCCAGCCGCGTCGCGATCTCGACGGCCTTGTCGTCGAGCT
The DNA here is from genome assembly GCA_052143835.1 of Alphaproteobacteria bacterium. Lineage (GTDB taxonomy): Bacteria > Pseudomonadota > Alphaproteobacteria > JACZXZ01 > JACZXZ01 > DASPPM01. The sequence goes on along the minus strand of JBKQRV010000192.1, from coordinate 54,919 downwards.
CGGCATCCTCGACCGCGAGCGAGACGAGACCGATCCGCTCGGCCTCAGCACCTGTTATCGGCTCGCAGAGCAGAAGATAGTATTTTGCCTTGGCCATGCCGCAGAGGAGCGGCCAGATGATCGCGGCGTGATCGCCCGCCGCGACGCCGAGGCGCGTGTGTCCGTCGACGATGCGGGCGTCCTTGGTCGCGATCGAGATGTCGGCGAGCAGCCCGCAGACGAGGCCGGCGCCGACCGCCGGGCCGCGCATGGCGCTGACGATCGGCTTCGAGCAGTTGATCAGGTTGTAGACGAGGTCGCGCGCCTCCTTCCAGTTGCCCGCGCGCGTGTGGAAGTCGTCGATGATGCGCTCGATCATGTCGAAGTCGCCGCCGGCGGAGAACGCCTTGCCCGCACCCCGCAGCACGGCCGCGGACACGCTCTCGTCCGCGTCGATGTCGCGCCACACCGACTTGAGCTCGCCGTGCATCTTCTGGTCGGTGGCGTTCAGCCGGCCCGGGCTCGACATGGTGACGCGGAGCACGCGGGGATGGGGCCGGTCGAACTCAAGACGCTGATAGTGGGCGTAACGATCGGACATGGGGCTCTCCCGGGATGCGAAAGCGGCGGATCACGGGGCCGCCCCGCGATCCGGGGGAACGCTCGGTCATTCACCCACCATGTTGCGCCGTCGCGGGGAAAAAATCCACGGTCGAGCGCTGCGTCCTTTCATCGCATCAGGGCTGCGATGCTTGCGTTTTGAAGCCCTCGAAGCGGCTCGGGATGCGGTGTATCGCGTCCACGAGCTTGAGTGCGGTCTTGCGATCGCCATCGGGTGCGATGTCGAGCGTCACCGTGTCGACGATGCCGCCGAAACGGCGCTCGATCGCGGCGGGAAGCTGGTCATAGGTGCCGGAGGCGACGAAGAGCTCGAGCACCTCGTCCGAGACGAGCGGCGCCATCCGGTCGAACTCGCCGCGCCGCGACATCTCGAAAAGACGCTGGCCGAGCTCGCCGAGGCCGTGCGCGTCGAGGACCGGACGATAGGCGGGGGTCGAGGCATAGAACGCCACGCGATGGCGCGTGCGCTCGAGCGCTGCCGCCACCGCGCGGCTGTCGGGACCGCTCACCACGAAACCGCCGCCGCTCACCTCGAAATTCTCCCGCGCCATGCCGCGGCCGTCGAGCTCGGCCGAGAGGATGGCCGCCACCGTCTCCTCGATGTACTTGCGCGTGGCGAAGAGGTGGAGGCGCACGCCGTCGCAGAGGCGCGCCGCGGTCTTCAGCATGAGCGGGCCGACCGCGGCGATGGTGACGGGCACCATGGGCAGATGGTTGGGGCCGGGCGAGAATTCCTCGTTCATCAGGCTGAAGCGGTAGTGCTTGCCCTGGTAGTCGAGCTTGGCGCCCGTCTCCCAGCTGCGCCAGATGGCGCGCAGCGATTCGACATATTCGCCCATGCGCGCCGCGGGTGCCACCCAGGGCACGCTGAAGCGCCGCTCGTTGTGTCCCTTGACCTGGCTGCCGAGGCCAAGGGTGAAGCGCCCGCGCGTCTGGCGCTCGAGGTCCCACGCCTGGTTGGCGACGATCATGGGGCTGCGCGGAAACGCGATCGCGACCGAGGTCGCGATCGCTATGCGCTCCGTTGCCAGCCCGGCTATGGCGAGTGGAGCGAAGGGGTCGTGTTTGGTCTCATTGGTTTGCACGACATCGACGCCGAGCGCCTCGGCGGCTTGTGCGGCGGCCGCGCATTGGCGCCAGTCATGGACGGGGAGGACGAGGGCGACACGCATGGGTCCTATCCTGGAATGGCGTTGATCGAATGAGGGGCGCATTCGATGGCGCCTGCACTGGCGAGCGCCTCGATTTCGGCGCGCGTGTAGCCGCCGAGGCGGGCCAGCACTTGCGCGGTGTCGGCACCGATCTCGGGCGCTTCGCGCTCGATCGTGAGAGGCGCGCGCTCGAGCTGGAACGGAAAGCCCTTAACGGCGACGCCGGCCGCGGTCTCGGCGATGGCGATCTGCCAAAGCCGCCCGCGCTCCTCTAGCGCCTGCTTGCCGTTGAGCACGGGGGCCGCGGCGATCCCGGCGGACGCCAGCGCCGCGGTTGCCGCCGCGAGAGGACGCTGCCCGAGCCAGCGCGCGAGAGCCATCCCGAGCCCGACAGCGCTTGCCGCCTTCCCGCTGTCGCCGATGAGGGTGCGAAGGGCGGAGAGCTCCGCCGGCGCCACGGTCACGGCGAGCCAGTCGCCGCCCGCGACGCGGAAGCAGTCCTGAAGCGCGAAGGGGGCTTGCGCGTTGCCGTTGCGGGGTACTGTGAGATCGCCCGCGACGAAGGCCTCGCCCACGAGAAAGCTGGTGAGCTCGCGCTGCGAGAGATCGAGGTGGGCGCCCGCTCCCGTCTTGGCGCGCGCGAGCCACGCGGTCACCACCATGCCCGCGGCGAAGATCGCCACCACTTGGTCGGGATAATTGATGTCGCGGCCGCTCACCACCGGTCCGCCGTCCGCGTAGCCGGTGAGCCACGCCAGCCCGCCCATCGCGTCGAGCGTGCTGCCGAATGAGACGTAATTGGCGTCCGGCCCGGCCTCGCCCTGGCTCGAGATCGAGGCGAGGATGACGCGCGGATTGGCCGCGCGGAGCGCGGCATAGTCGATGCCGAGCCGCGCCATCACGCCGCGGCGGAAATTCTCGAGCACCACGTCGCATTCGGCGGCGAGGCGCAGGAAGAGCTCGCGCCCCTGCGGGCGCTTGAGATCGAGGCTGATGGCGCGCTTGTTGCGGTTGGTGAAACGGAAGAAGGGCGGGCCGTCCTTGGGCTGCGGCCCGTCCGCGGACCAGTTGCGGAAGGGATCGCGATAGCTCGGCGATTCGACCTTGACGACCTCCGCCCCGAGATCGGCGAGAAGCGCCGAGGTGGCGGCACCGGCGGTGATGATGCCGAGGTCGAGCACGCGGCAGCCGCTCAACGGGCGCTTCATGTCGGCACCGGGGAAGGCCGGCGCGTAAGCGCAGGCACGGGGCCGGGCGCGAAATGCGTGCCGCTCCACACGACCGGCAGGCGCGGCATGGCGATGCTCGTCACCTCGTCGAGGGAAACGCGCGCAAGGAAATCGCGGGCGAGATAATGCGCATCTCGGGCAAGCTCCTCGGGACTCGAGACCGGACCGAGCGGAAGCTTCTCGGCAAGCGCGGTTTCGTGGATCTGCCGGCGCGTGAGCTTGAGGAAGCACTCCTCGAGGATGTCCGCGAGCGCGCGCGAATGTCGGAGCCGGCCGTCGCGCTGTGCGAAACGCCGATCGGCCAGGCGCGCATCGCCGGCCAGGCGGCAAAGTGCGGGCCAATCGACCTCCTGATAGACGAGTGCCACCCAGCCGTCGGCGCAGCGCAGCACCTGCCACTCCGCCGCGCGTCCCGCGCGCGTAGGTGCTGTACCCGACCAGGAGGCGGTGGCAAGGCTCTTCCAATTGAGCCACAGCACCGTCTCGAGCATGCTGACGCGGACGATCTCGGGCTCGGCACCCGTGCCGCAAAGCCCGGCTACGAGGCCGGTGTAGGCGGCGAGACCCGCAGCATAGGCTGCCTGGTGTCCGCCGAGACGGAGCGGCGTGCGCTCCGCTTCGCCCACGAGATCGAGCATGCCGCCGAGTGCGAGCACGGTGAACTCGCTCGCCTTGAGCTCGGGTGGGGCCGGAGGAGCGAGGAGCGAGAGGATGGCGGCCACGCGCCGCACCTCTGCCGGCAGCCGCGCCCCGAGCGCGCTTTCGAGGTCGCTTGCGCGCGCGAGCGTCGCGTCGGCGATGACGGCGTGCGCCGCCGCGAGCAGCTGGCCGAATGCCGCCTTGCCGCCGGCGGTCCCAGACGGCAGCACCACCGAGCGCTTGCCGGCATTGAGGAAGGCGAAGAGCGCGCTCTCGCCCTTACCGAGCAAGGGGGGCACGCGCCGCACCGGATCGCCCTCGGGCGGCTCGATCTTGACGACCTCGGCGCCGAGGTCCGCCGCGATGCGGCCGGCAAGGGCGATCGCCAGCCTGATGCCGAGCGCGCAATCGTCGGCGCTGGCCTCGAGGATCGTGAAGTCCTCGAGCGGCCGCCTCACCGCTTGGCGCCCTGGCCGGGATTGTGCTCGCCCTTGGCGAAGCGCGCGAGCCCTTCGCCTTGGGCGGCGGTCTTGGCGCGGATCGTGGCATTGACCGCAGTACCGTAATCGAAGGCGCTCGGCCAGTCGGCGATGCGCGCGGGAATGGCCTCGAGCGCGCGCTTGCTTTCGGCAAGTGCTGTCGCGTCGAACTGGGCGATGTGACGCGCGAGCGCGTCCGCCTCGCGCTCGAGCTCGCTCAGCGGCACGCTTAGATTGACGAGACCCCAGCGCTCGGCGGTGGCGCCGTCGAGGCGGCGCGCGGTCAGCACCATCCACGCCGCACGCTTGCGCGGCAGCATGAGCTGGGTCGAGGGCCCCGCCATGCCGGGATAGGTGCTGAAGCCCATTTCGGGCATGCCGATCTCGGCCTCGTTGGCGGCTATGGCGAGATCGGCGACGTTGATGAGCGAGGTGCCGCCGCCGAGCGCGAAGCCGTTGACCGCGGCGATGAAGATGGCGGGATGGCGCCGGATCGCGAGGAGCGCGTCGATCCATTCGCGCGCGGCGAGCTCGCGCTCGCGGGCACTCTTGGCCGCCCCCATCTCCTTGAGATCGATGCCGCTGCAGAAGCTGGCACCCGTGCCGGTGATGACTGCGACCTTGTGGACGCCGTGTATCTCCTCGAGCCGCGCGCCGAGCGCCTTGCGCGCGGCACTGCTCATCGCGTTGCGCTTGTCGGCCCGGTTGATGCGGAGGTAGGCGTAGGCGCCGCGATCCTCGAGTATGACCAGATCTGCGTTTTCCGTCTTGCTCACCTGCCGCCCCCCGCGATGGGTTGGAAGAGCGGGATGGCGAGGCCGTCGTCGACGTCGCGGAAGGTGACGCCGACGCGCATGCCGACGTGGATCTTGTCGTTCGTCGTGTTGACGATATTGGTCATGATGCGGGGACCCTCGTCGAGCTCGACGGTGGCGACGTTGTAGGGCATCTCGCTCTCGAAGCCGTCGTAATATTTCTGATGGAAGGCCACCCAGGACCATACCGTTCCCCGTCCCGAGAGATCGACCCAGCGCCAATCGCTCGAGCGGTTGGTGGGGCAAACTGGCCCCGGCGGAAACCACACGTGACCGGAGCGGTTGTCCTTCTGGGCGATGAGGCGATGCTCGCGGCAGGCGTCCCAGAAGGGCTTGTTCCAGACGTCGATGGTGGGAAGGGGTTTGCGATAGGCCGTTGGGCTCGCCATCGTCTATCTCCGGAAAATGATCGAGGTGGCGCAGTTGGTGGCGCAGATGTATTGCACGACGTCGCAATCGGGGATCTGGCGCGCCCCGCATTCGTCCCGGCGCAGCTGGCGCACCGCCTCGGCGATCAGCGCCCAGCCCTGCATGTAGGATTCGGAGTGATGGCCGCCGCTGGTGTTGGTCGGCAAGCGGCCGCGGCCGAGCTCGAGCATGCCGTCGCGGACGAATTCACCGCCCTGGCCGCGCGGGCAGAAGCCCATGCCCTCGAGCGAGAAGACGACCGTGGGCGTGAAGTTGTCGTAGATCATCAGCCCGTCGACGGCGTCGCGCGCGATGCCGGCGCGGTCGTAGACCTGCGCGGCCACGCGCTGCAGCGCCGGATACCAGAGCTCGGGATCGGGGGTCGAGCTCTCCACCAGCGTGTCCTGGCGCGCGAAGCCGCTGACGTAGACGGGTGGGCGCCTGAGGTCCTTGGCGCGCTCGGCCGTGGTCATGATCCAGGCCACGGCGCCGTCGTTGACGAGGCAGTAGTCGAAAAGACGCAACGGCTCGCAGATGAAGCGCGAGGCCTGATGATCCGCGATGGTGATGGGCTTGCGCATCACCGCGTTGGGGTTGAGCCCTGCGTGCTTGCGGAAGGCGACGGCGATGTGGGCGAGCTGCTCCGAGGTGCTGCCGTAGAGATGCATGTGGCGGCGGTACATCATGGCGTGGATGGCACCGGGGGAGGTCATGCCCCAGGGCGCCCAGGTGCCGGCACCGCCTCCGTACATCATGCGCTGCGAGCGGCCGTTGTTGCCGTAGACGAGGGCGATGTAGCTCGCCTCGCCGGCGGCCAGGACCTGGGCCGCGATCATCAGCGAGATGGCGGAGAAGCGCCCCGGCGTCTCCGTCAGGAGCGTGAAGCGCGGATTGAGCCCGACGATCTCGGCGAAGCGGTCATAGGAGGGGATGCGGTTGACGATGAGGCCGTCGATGTCGTCGTAGGAGAGGCCGGCGTCCGCCACCGCCTTAGCTAACGCCTCGGCCCCGAGGCCGTAGGAATCGGTCTCGGGGAAGGAGCCGTAGGCGGTGGTGCCGATGCCGACCATGCAGATCTTGTCGCGAAGCGGCCAATCGGCCATGGCGATCTCCTTGCGCTGCAAAAACTCGATCAGGCGCGCGGGCGCTGCTCGATGGATATTTATGCCTTGTCCGGCGCGCGATCGTACTCAACGGCGATGTCGCGCATGCGGCCCTCCTTCAAGGTCATGGCCGCGATCACGCTGATCACCGAGCAGACGGCAAGATAGCAGGCGATCAGGTAGCCGCTGTGGTCCTTGATCAGGAGCGCCCCTGCGATCACCGGCGTGGGGCCGCCGCCGAGAAGGGAGGCGAGCTGATAGCCGATCGAGGACCCGCTGTAGCGCAGCCGGGCGGTGAAGCTCTCGGCGATGAGGGCGGCCTCCGAGCCGTATTGCAGCCCGTGCGGGATGAGGGAGAGTGCTATGACGATGAAGATGATCGTCGTCGAGCCGCTGCCCAGCCCGGCGTAATAGATGAAGCTGTAGATGCCGGCCGCCACCGCGCCGATCATGAACATGCGCTTGCGGCCGATGCGGTCGGAGAGCGCGCCCGCGATCGGCACCGAGACGCATTCGATCGCGAGGCCTGCGAGAAGGGCCATGAGAATGAAATCGCGGCTCAAATGCAGCGTCTGCACCCCGATGGTGAAGACCAGGATGGTGAAGACGATGAAGACGCTGAGCTCGGAGATGCGCAGAAACGCCACCGAGATGATCTCGCGATAATTGCGGCGCAGCGCCTCGAGCACGGGCAGCCGCTCGATGCGGTTCTCCTCCGCCACGCGGCGGAACACCGGAGTCTCCGCGATGCCGAGCCGGATGTAGACGCCGATGACGACGAGGAAGATGCTGAGCGCGAAGGGGATGCGCCAGCCCCAGCTCATGAAGGCGCTGCCGGCGGCGAAACTCGAGCCGCTGAAGAGGAGGTTCGCAAGCAGCGTGCCCATGGGCACGCCGATCTGCGGCAGGCTGGCGAACAGGCCGCGCCGGCGGGGGCCGCCCCATTCCATGGCGACGAGGATGGAGCCGCCCCATTCGCCGCCCACCCCCATGCCCTGGAGGAAGCGGAGCACGGAGAGGATGACAGCCCCCCAAAGCCCGATCTGGGCGTAGGTGGGCACCAAGGCCACGATGAAGGTGCCGATGCCCATGAGGAGCATGGTGGCCACGAGCGCGCCCTTGCGGCCCAGGCGGTCGCCGAAATGGCCGAAGACGAGCGCGCCCACCGGGCGGGCGATGTAGCCGACCGCGAACACCAGGAAGGAATTGAGCGCCCCGACGAGCGGATCGAAAGTGGGGAAGAAAAGGCTCGGGAATACCAAGCCGGCGGCGATGTTGTAGAGCCCGAAATCGTACCACTCGATGACGGTGCCGATAGTGCTCGCGATCACCGCGCGGCGGCTTTGCCGCCGTTCCTCATCGCTCGTCGGCGGCAGATCGCCCTTCTTGCCACGGATGGCTGTCGTCATGGGTTTCTCTCCCTCGGTTTGCCGTATTTTCTTTTTGTGCGCTTGAGTGGAATGGCGGCATTCGCCTGCGCGCGCCCGGCTTCGTCCTCGAAGCTGTTGAGCGCATAGCGGGCCGCGTTCTGCACATGCAGAAGGCAGCAATTCCACGCCTGCTGCGGATCGTGGCCGAGAACGGCCTCGAGGATCGCCTTCATCTCGCGGTAGGATTCCTCCTTGCGGCCCGGCATGGCGAAGCTGCGCGCGCGCAGGAGATGGATGCGACCGCTGAGCGGCCGCAGAGTGGCGGGGATCACCGGGTTGCGCGCGCCGGCGAACAGCACGTTGTAGAAGCGCGAAGTTTCGCGCAACGAGGCCGCGGAATCGTGAGCGGCATGCGCGCGCTCGAGCCCGGCGAAGGCTTCGGCGAGGCGTCGGCGGTCGGCCGCCGTCGCCCGCTCGACGAAGAGCCGCCCGGCGAGCGCCTCGAGCACGCCGCGCACCTCATAGATGCCCTTGACGGTCGCGCGGTCCAGCCGCGCCACCGAGGGGCCGCGATGCGGGATGATGGCGACGAGGCCTTCGGCCTCGAGCTGGCGCAGCGCCTCGCGCACGAGCGTGCGGCTTACCCCCAGCATCTCGCAGAGCTGACGCTCGACAAGCCGGGAGCCCTCGGGCAGGAGCTGCTCCCGGATGGCGACGCGCAGGCGCTCCACCACGCGGTTGCGGAGCGGTACCGGAAGGCGGGTGATGAGGAGGCCGGATGCGCGCATGACCCCTGCTCAACGGTATGCCAGTATACCGTCATACAATATGACACGTCAATCCGTTGAGGCGCGGAAAAATTTTGAGGCGAGTCAAGGCGCTCGCCGTCCATCCCCGCTCGCGAGCTAGGCCGGGAGGAATAAGGGAAAGCGCGGTTACTCGGCCGCGGCGGGCAAGGCACCCTCGCGGCTCAGGCGCGCCGCGGCGATCGCCGCTTTGAGGCGCTCGATCTCGGCCGTGCCGAGCTTGGCGAGCGGCGGGCGCACCACCGCCCTGGGCAGCCGACCGAGGAGGACGAGCGCCTCCTTCATGCGGTTGTGCATGTCGAGGAAGGGTGGCGCGTAGAAGGCCTGTGCCAACGGATAGATGCGGTCGTTGATCCCTTGGGCGCGCGCGAGGTCGCCCGAGCCGACCGCCTCGAAGAGCGCCACCTGGAGGTCGGCGATCACGCTCCCGGCACCGGAGAGCAGGCCTTTGCAGCCGGTGACGAGCGAGCTCAAGAGCCAGGCGCTGTGCGTCGAGAGCACGGTGACCGGACGCCTGAGGCTCTGAAAGGTGCGCACGTGACGCTCGTGGAGCATCGCATCGTTGCACCAATCCTTGATCGCTCTGATCTGCGGCACCTCCTCGAAGAGGCGCAGGAGCGTCTCGAAAGGATAGCCCAGGCCGCCTGCAAGCGGGTATTGGAAGAGGATGATCGGCAGATCGGTTGCCGCCGCGATCGTCTTGAAGTGGGCGAACGCCATCTCGGGGCGAAGCTGGCCGCCCATCGCCATGGTCTGCGGCGGGAAAACGAGAAGGGCCGCGGCACCCCCCGCTTCGGCCATGCGCGCGATGCGCGCCGCCAGGTGACTGCCGTCGGCATAGACGCCATTGACGACCGGCACGCGGTCGCCGATCGCGTCCATGGTGTGGCCGAGCACGGCCTGCTGCTCCTCGAAGGTGCACGCGTGCACCTCGGTGGCATGCGCGTTGACGGTGATCGCCGAGACCCCGCGCACGGCGGCGAGGTCTTGGAGATGCTTGCGGTAGGAGGCGACGTCGATGGCGAAATTCTCGTCGAACGGCAGAAGTGCCGCCGGGATGACGCCTGCGGGGGCGTAGTCGCGGAATTTGCGGGCCATCGTGCCCTCCTTGTCTCGTGCCAGCTTGCGCCCCGCCGCCGCGGCGCGTCAAGGGAATGCGCGGCACGCCGTCAGGAGGCGAAGCTCGCCACCAGCTCGTTGAGGCGCGCCTTGGCGCCCTTGAGGATCGAGACGCCGTCGCCCATGAGCATCGTGTCGAAGTCGAGCTCGAGCAGCTTGGCCACGCTTCGGCGCAGGGTCACGGGCGCGTCCATCACTTGCTCGCGCAAGAGGCCGCACTTTCCCGGCGGATTGCCGATGACCGCGTCGCCCACGATCAAGAGGCGCCGCTCGGGCCAATGGAGCGCCACCTCGCCGGGCGACTTCCCCGCCGCCGCCACCACGGTGAATGGGCCTATCCTCTGACCCACGGCAAGCTTCTCGTCGATGATGGTCCCCTGGCTCTTGGCGTGGGGTGCATCCGCCGGATGAATGGCGACGGGCGCTCCGGTCGCGGCGCGCACTACCTTGGCGGCGCGCGAATGGTTGCGGTTGGTAAGGACGATGTGGGCGACGCCCAGGCGCTTGATCTCCGCGAGGTCCTCCGGACTCGGCTCCACCGGGTCGATGCAGATATTGCCGCCCGCGTCGCGGACGAGGTGGCCGTTGAAATCGTAGCCGTGCGGCTCGGAGAATTTAGACCAGGTGTAAATGCCGCTTGCTATCTCCCGCATGGCGCTCTCCTCCAGCTTCGCTCGGCCGTCGTCGGTCGAGACGAGGCCGAGCAGCTTCACCGCATTCGCCGCCAGCACCCATTCTACCTCGGACAAGGTGCCTTGGAAGAGCGGCTTCCTTGCGGTCGCGACGGCTCTCCGCTCGACTTTATATTGCCTTGGCCGGCCAATCTGCCGATACTCGCCCAGGACTAAGCGCATCGCGTGGCGCACGCGCGAGAACAGAAAAGCCTTAGGGAGACCTCCATGCTCACAGGATCACGAGCCCTCGCCGGCTTTGCCGCGGCGGCGATCGCGGCTTTTGCGGCGGCTGCCGCCTCTGCGGACGAGATCACCATCGGCGCCGACCTGCCATTGAGCGGGCCCAATGCCCAATACGGCGATACCTTCTCGCAGGGCGCCAACCTGGCGATTGCCGACATCAACGCCGATCACATGCTGTCCAAGACGCTCGTCATGGACTACGAGGACAGCCAGGCACTGCCGCAGCCGGGCGTGGTGGCCGCGAACAAGCTCGTGAACGTGGTGCGCGTGCCTTACATGCTCTCGGCCTTTACCAGCGTCTCCAAGGCGATCGCACCCGTGGCCGAGCGCTCGAAGACGGTGGCGGTGAACGGCGGCGGCGTGGGCCCGGACCTGGCCGAGCTCGGCGATTATTTCTGGAACGTCATCCCGCTTGCCAACTACGAGGTGCGCGCGATGGTGCCCTACCTTGTCAACGAGCGGAAGCTGAAGCGCTTCGTCCTTGTCTACGTCGACGATCCGCTCGGCGACGCCATCCTCAAGGAGCTCCGGACGGAGCTGCCCAAGGCGGGCGGCGAGCTCGTGGGCGAGCTCAAGATCCCGCGCGATGCGGAGCAGTTCGCCGGAATCGCCGCGCGGGCGCGCGAGGTGAAGCCGGATGTGATCTACATAGCCTCCTTCGGCGCGCAGCAGTCGCAGATCATCAAGCAGTTCCGCGACAACGGCGTCTCGCAGCTGATCGTCAGCTACTCCGGATTCGCCATTCCGGCGATCGACCAGGAGCCGGAGGCCAAGGGCGCGCTCTATACCTCGCAGAGGATGGACTGGGAGTCGAACGACCCCGTGACCAAGCGCTTCGTCACGGAATACAAGGCGAAGTACGGCAAGGCCCCGAACTACTACGTCGCCAACTACTACAACGCCGTGATGCTCTTCGCCATACTCGCGCAGGGGCTCGAGAAGAAAAGCGAGGCGATCACCGGCGAAAACCTGCTCAAGGAGCGCAAGGCCGTCGGAACCTTCAACCTCGTCGGCGGCAAGACGGAGTTCCAGCCGAACGGCTCCGTGATCATGCCGATGCAGATCAACGAGGTCGACGGCAAGGGCGGCCACATCGTGAAGTGAGCGAGGACGCACTGACCGTCGAGGCAGGGTGCCGCCGCCGATGCTCTTCCTGCAGCTCCTCGTCAACGGCATCCAGGTAGGGGCGCTTTACGCCCTCACCGCGGTCGGCTTCTCCCTGATCTTCGGCTCGACGCGCATCTTCCACGTGGCGCACGGCGCCACCTTCACGCTCGCGGGCTACGTGTTCTACGAGCTCTACAGCGTGGCCGGCGCGCCGTGGATCGCAGCCCTTGCCGCCGCCACGGCGGCAGCGGGCATCTTCGGCGTGCTCGTCGACCGCCTCGTCTACGCGCCGATCCAGCGCCACGAGGGCTCGTTCTTCACGGTGTTCGTCGCCTCCTTCGGCATCAGCATCGTGGCGCAAAACCTCGTCGGTACCGCGTTCGGACGCGGCTTCGTCTCGATCTCCTCCCCGCTCAGCCGCAGCATCGAGCTTGCCCCCGGGCTTTATGCGCCGCCGACCGCGGCCATCTCGGTGCTGGCTGCCGTCGTCTGCTTCGTCGGCCTGCACCTCTTCCTCACGCGCACGCACATCGGCATGGCGTTGCGGGCACTTTCCGAGAATCCCGATCTCGTGCGCGTCTTCGGCCTCGACCCTAGGCGGCTCTCGTCCTACGCCTTTGCGCTCGGCTCGCTTCTCGTCGTCCCGGGCGCCTTGCTCACGGGAGCAACCGCGGGCCTGAGCCCGGCACTCGGCAACCACGTGATGCTCATCAGCCTGGCCGCCACCATCGTCGGCGGGGTCGGAAGCCTGCGCGGCGCCGCGTGCGGCGGCCTCCTCCTCGGTCTCGCCGAGAATCTGGCGCTCTGGCAGCTCGATCCGCAATGGAGCGAGGCGGTCACCTTCGTCGTCCTCTTCCTCTTCATCATCTTCCGCCCGGCCGGCTTCTTCGGACGGGTCGCGACCCAGTAGCGGCGGAGAGCGATGATCGCCTATGCGATGAATCTGGCGACGCTGATCGCCATCAACGCGATCCTGGCGATCACGCTCAACTTCATCATTGGATACGCCGGCATCTTCTCCTTGGCGCACGCGCTCTTCTTCGGCGTCGGCGCCTACACGGCGGCGTGGATCGCGATGCACGTCTCGGCGGATTTCTTCCTGACCGTGTCCGCGGCGGCGCTCATGGCCTCGCTCCTCTCCCTGGCGTTGGCCCTCCCCGCACTCCGCGTGCGCGAGGTATATTTCGTCGCCGCCTCCCTCGGCCTTCAGGTGCTCGGCTCGACCGTGTTCGCGGAGTGGAAATCGGTGACGGGCGGCATCGGCGGCGTGATCGGTATCCCGCCCGCCCAGCTCTTCGGCGTCCCCGTCTCCGATCCCTACGCCTTCCTCGCCTTGGCCTTGGCGTGCTTGGCTTTCGTCATCGCCGTCACCTATGCGCTCGTGCGCTCGAGCTTCGGCCGCAGCTTGACCGCGATCCGCGACAGCGAGTCGGCCGCCGCCGCCTACGGCAAGAACGTGGCGCTGATCAAGACGCTCGCGGTCGTGGTTTCCTCGGCACTTTGCGCCGTCGGGGGCGCGCTCTACGCCTTCTATCTCAGCTTCATCAACGTCGAGAGCTTCGTGCTCGACACCTCCATCCTCTTGATGGCGATGGTGATCATCGGGGGTACGGGGACCGTCCTCGGGCCCATCGTCGGCACGGTGCTGCTCCTGCTCCTGCCCGCGGGGCTGAGCTACCTCTCCTTCCTGCCGCACACCGAGATCGGCTCGATCCAGCAGATGATCTACGGCCTCGCCATGGTCGTCCTGATGATCTTCCGGCCCAGCGGGCTCGTCGGCGCCCGCAGCCTCGGGGAGCGCAAATGAGCGCCGCGGTGCCGGCACTTCTCGACATCCGCGGCGTGAGCCGGCGCTTCGGCGGCCTGCTTGCCATAAACGAGGTGACGATGGCGCTCGAGGCCGGCGTCATCACCACGCTCGTGGGTCCCAACGGGGCCGGCAAGACGACGCTCTTCAACCTCATCACGGGATACTTGGCGCCCGATGCGGGGGAGGTGCTGTGGAAAGGCCGCTCGCTCAGAGGCATGCCGCATTGGGCGATCGCACGGCTCGGTATCGCGCGCACGTTCCAGGATCTGCGCCTTTTCACCCACATGTCGGTCGAGGACAACGTGCTCACCGTGATGGAGCGGAGCTCGTGGCTGTGGCAGCCGGGCGGCTGGCGCACGCGGCGCGCGAAGAGCGCCCGCGCGGCCGCGATCCTCGAGGCGACCGGGCTTTCCGACAAGTCGCGGGTGCGCGCGATCGACCTCGCCTATGCCGAGCGCAAGTTCCTGAGCCTCGCCCGCATCATGGCGACGGATGCGGAGCTCTGGCTTCTCGACGAGCCGGCCTCGGGACTCGATTTGCCTTCCTACGAGCGCTTCCTCGAGCTCCTACGCGCCAAGGCGCGCGAGGGCATCACCGTGTGCATCATCGAGCATAATTTCGACATCGTGCAGCGCATCTCGGACCGCATCGTCTTCCTCGACCAGGGACGGCTGATCGCCGACGGCGAGCCCAAGGCCATCCTCGCGGACCCGCACTTGGCCAACCTCTATTTCGGGGAGCACGCGGCGTGAGCGAAGCGGCCGTCTTCGCGACTGAGGGCCTCTTCGTCGGCTACGGCGGCAAGCCGGTCCTCCACGGCATCGACATGGAGCTGCGCGCGGGCGAGGTTCTGTGCCTCATCGGCCACAACGGCGCCGGCAAGTCGACGCTGCTCAAGACCCTCTACGGCCTGGTGCGGCGCGCGAGCGGGCGGATTCTGCTGGACGGCCGCGCTGTCGCGGAGCCGCTGCCGCGCGAGATGACGGCTGCCGGGGTCTCCCTCATGCCCGAGGGGCGCGGCGTCTTTCCCGGCCTCACGGTCGCGGAGATCTTCGCCATGGGCATGTGGGCGGCGGGGGTGCCGGCAAAGGAGCGCGCGGAGCGCCTGGAGTGGGTGATGAAGGCGCTGCCGCAGGTCGGCACCTTCTACCGCCGCCGTGCCGGGCTGCTCTCGGGCGGGCAGCAGCAGATGGTGTCGATCGGGCGGGCGCTTCTCAACCGGCCGCGCTGCCTTCTCATGGACGAGCCCTCGATCGGGCTGGCGCCTAAGCTGTTCCAGGACCTGCTCGAGCCGATCCGCGCGCTCAAGGAGCGGCAGGGCATGTCGATCCTCCTCGTCGAGCAGAACGTGCGCGAGGCGCTCAAAATCTCCGACCGCGTGCTGGTGATGAAGGCCGGCGCCTTGATCCTCGAGGCGGCACCCGGGGAGATCGGCGACAACGCGAAGCTGGTCGAGCTCTACTGAGCGCGCAAAGGGGGAGACCGTGGATTTCGCCATAAGCCAAGAGCTGCGCATGATCCGCGAGACGGTCCGCGGCTTCGTCGGGACCCATCTCGCACCCTTGGAGCGCACCGTGGACGAGGCGGATCATCTCGCTCCCGAAACCATGGCCCGCCTGCGCGCGGAGGCCGTCAAGCTCGGGCTCTACGGCTACAACATGCCGAAAGAGCTCGGCGGACCGGGACTCTCCGCCTTCGCCAAGGCGCTCGTCGCCGAGGAGCTCGGCCATACCACGATGGCGCTCGCGGAAATGCTCGGCCACTTGCCGAGCACGCTGCTCTTCTGCAACGCGGAGCAGACGAAGTGGCTGATGCCGCCGCTCATGGACGGCAGCAAGACGATCACCTACGCGCTGACCGAGCCCGACGCGGGCTCCGATCTCAATGCCTTGCGCAGCCGCGCGCGCAAGATCGACGGCGGCTGGCTCCTGCAAGGGCGCAAGCAGTTCGTCTCGAACGTCGAGACCGCCGATTACGTGATCGTGCTCGCCGTCACGCGTCCGGAGGGCCGGCTCAAGGACAAGCTCACCACCTTCCTCGTCGAGCGCCGCAACCCGGGCTTGCGGGATCTGACCCGCTTCAAGAAGCTCGGCTGGCGCGGCTACCAGCTCAACGGCTTCGCGCTCGAGGACTGCTTCGTCCCCGACGGCCATGTGCTGGGCGAGGTCGGCGGCGGCTTCCTCGCGATGATGACCTCGATCAATCACGATCGCCTCAACATCGCCTGCCGCTGCGTGGGGCTCGCGGAGCGGGCGCACGCGCTCGCGTGCACTTATGCCAAGGAGCGCTCTACCTTCGGCGCCAAGCTCGCCGAGCACCAGGCCATCCAGTTCATGATCGCCGATACGGACACCGAGATCCATGCGGCGCGCGCGTTGGCGCACCGGGCGGCGCATCTCGCCGACGCCGAGGATCCGGAGTTCCGCATCGCCGCTTCGCGCGCCAAGCTCTTCGCCAGCGAGATGGTCGGACGTGCCGTCGACCGCGCGCTGCAGATCTTCGGCGGCGCGGGCTACATGTGCGACCTTCCGCTCGAGCGCTTCTACCGCGATGCGCGCGCCTACCGGCTGGGCGAGGGCACTTCCGAGATCCAGCGCATTCAGATTGCGCGCCACGCGCTCTCCGAGCAGGCTTGAGGCGCGCGCGACTCCGTCGCGGATGCGAGGGCATGTGACCGAGACGATGACCGAGACCCTGGACGAGCTCTTGGCCCCCCGCCCCGAGGGGCCGGCGCTCATCGTGGGGGGCCGCACCATCTCGCGCCGCGAGCTCGCCGAGCGCGCGGCGGCCGCCGCATGGGGGCTCCGCGAGCTCGGCTTCCGGCGCGGCGATGCGTTGGCGCTTTGGCTGCCGAACTCGGCCGAGTGGCTTGCGCTCTTCTTCGCGGCGGCGCGTCTCGGTCTCCTCGTCGTTCCGGTCAGCACGCGCTACCGCTCCTTCGAGGTGCAGCATCTCCTCGGCACCTCCAAGGCGAAGGGGATCGCGATCGCACCCGGATTTCTCGACATTGATTTCGGCGCCATTCTCGGATCGATCAGGGCCGAGCTCCCCCACCTTGCGCATGTCATCGAGGTCGATGCCGGGGGCGGTTTCCGCAACCTGCCGCAAGGCGGGCGCATCGGGCCTGAGGAAGGGGGCCGACCGCGCGATCCGCTTTGCACCTTCAGCACCTCGGGCACCACCGGCAACCCCAAGCTCGCCGTGCACGACCAGGCGAGCATCGCCAAGCACGCGCGTCTCGTGGCCCAGGACTTCGAGATGGCGGCGGGAGATGCCGTGCTGTGCGCGCTGCCGCTCTACGGGGTCTTCGGCTTCTGCCAGGCCCTCGGCGCGCTCGCGGGCGCCGCGGCGTGCGTGCTCGAGACGGCGTTCGACGCGGCCGAGGCCGCGGCGGCGATCGAGGCGCACAAGGTCACGCATTTCATCGGCTCGGACGGCATGCTCGAGAGCGTCCTGCGCGTGCATGCACGCGATCTCTCGTCCTGGCGCCACGGTGGCTTCGCCGACTTCCTGGGGCGCGCGCGGCAATTGGCCGAGGAGGCGGAGGCGCGCATAGGCTTGCGTCTCGTCGGTCTCTACGGCTCCTCCGAATGCTTTGCGCTCATGGCAAAGCAGCGAGAGGCGGCCGCGATCGCGGAGCGCGCGCTCTCGGGCGGCATTCCGATCAGCGGCGAGATCGAATTCCGCGTGGTCGACGCGCTCAGCGGCGCAGCCTTGCCGGAAGGCGAGCCGGGCGAGCTGCAGATCAAGGGCTACAACGTGACGTCGGGCTACCTGCGCAACCCGGAGGCGACCGCGGCCGCCTTTACCGCGGACGGCTGGTTCCGCACGGGCGATCTCGCCTACCGCTCGGGCCCCGGCTTCGTCTACCTCTCGCGCATCAAGGATTCGCTGCGGCTCAGGGGATATCTCGTCGATCCGAGCGAGATCGAGGAGTACCTCCTCAGCCACGCGGCCGTGGAGGTCGCCCAGGTCGTGGGGGTCAACCGACCCGGCGAAGGCGATGTGGCGGTCGCCTTCGTGCGCCTCGGTGCGGCAGGAGCCAGCGAGGCCGAGCTCGTCGCCTATTGCCGCGACGGCATGGCCTCCTACAAGGTGCCGCGCCGCATCGCGATCGTCGAGGATTTCCCCGTGGTTCACGGCCCCAATGGGACCAAGATTCAGAAGGCCAAGCTGCGCGAGCAGGCGCAAGCGCTGCTTGCGTGACAGCGAGAGCGAGAGAGAGCGATCCAGCGAAAACGATCCAGCGCGAGGACAGGCAAATGAAGCGAGGCAAAGTGCGAAGCGACATGGCGTGGTCGACGCCGACCCGCATCGTGGTGCGAGGCTTGGATCTCTGCGAGGAGATCATCGGCAAGGTCGATTTCGGCCAGATGGCCTTCCTCGAGATCTTCGGACGCTTGCCGGACGCGCGCGAGGAGCGCATGTTCAACGCCATCCTCGTGATCCTCGTCGAGCACGGCATCACGCCTTCCACGCTCGCGACGCGGCTCACCTATTGCGGGGCGCCGGAGGCGGTGCAGGGGGCGGTGGCGGCGGGGCTGCTCGGCCTCGGATCGGTCTTCGTGGGCTCCCTCGATAATGCCGCGCGCATGCTGCAGGAAGCGCTGCCCGATCCCAAGGCGGAGGCGGACCTCGGCGCGCTCGCGAAGGCGATCGTCGAGGCCCATCGGGCCCGCCGCGAGATCATCCCCGGCATCGGCCATCCCTTCCACAAGCCGATCGACCCGCGCACGCCGAAGCTTTTCCAGGTCGCCAAGGAAACCGGATTCTCCGGCCGCTACGTCGAGCTCATGCAGAAGATCGGCGCCGAGGCCGAGCGCAGCTACCAACGCACGCTGCCGGTCAACGTGACCGGCGCCATGGCGGCGGTGGCGAGCGAGTTCGGTCTGCCGTGGAAGGTCTGCCGCGGCCTCGCGGTCATGGGTCGCGCCGTCGGGCTCGTCGGGCACATCCTCGAGGAAATCAAGATGCCGATGGCGGAGGAGATCTATTTCCGGCTCGAGGAGGAGGCGAGCGAGGAGGCGAGGGGCAAGGGCTAGGCTACGGGCTCTTAAGGGGAGCGATCGGCATGAGCCGCTCCGAGAAGCCGGAACCGTCGCGCGCCGGCCCCGAGGCTTCGCGGGAGGGCTATAGGTCCTGGAGCCACGACAAGCTACGTAACAGCGATACGGACCAGCAAGGGCACGTCAACCACGCGGTGCTCGCCACCTTCTTCGAGACCGGCCGCATCGGGCTCTTCACCGGCGGGGAAGGCGGATCGCCCGAGCCGGGTGCCATCGTCATGGTGGTCAGCCTCCTGATGCGCTTCCATCGCGAGCTCTCGTACCCGGGCACCGTCGACATCGGCACCCGCCTCAAGAGGATCGGACGGACCTCCTTCACCGTCGAGCAAGCCATCTTCCGGGGCGAGGCGTTGATCGCGACCGCCGAGGCCACCTGCGTCCTCGTCGATGAGCGCTCGCGCCGGCCGCGGCCGATCTCAGATAGCTTGCGGAAGCGTCTGGCCGCTGGAGGCAGCGAGGCTGCGCCTTGAGCACACGCACGCGCTAAGGCCATGCCTCAAGGGCGCGCTCCCCCTTTGGACGCTGCCGCGCCGCGAAGGTAATCGAGCGCGCGCTCCAGCTGGACATCGCCGGCGGACGTGGAGGACGTGGCCTGGGCCGTGGCCGGGCCGCTTTCGCCCGGCTCCTTGCCGATCTTGGCGGGCGCTCCGTCAGGGTTCTTGAGGGCTCGCGGCAGGTCGCTCTCGCGGATGCGCCTTGCCTCCTTGGCCGCCTCGGCCTTGCCCGGCTGCACGACGATGTCGGGCTCGATGCCGACATCCTGGATCGAATGGCCGGAGGGCGTGTAGTAACGCGCCGTGGTCAGCCGCACGGCGCCGTGCCCGGGGATCGGGATGATGGTTTGCACCGTGCCCTTGCCGAACGAGCGCACGCCCATGACCACCGCGCGGTGATTGTCGCGGAGCGCGCCCGCGACGATCTCGGAGGCCGAGGCCGTGCCGGCGTTGATCAAGACGACCATGGGCACGCCCTTGGTAAGATCCTCGCCCTGGGCCTTGAACTGCTGGTCGTCCTGCGCTCGGCGCCCCCGGGTCGACACGATCTCGCCGCTGTCGAGGAAGTCGCCCGCGACCGCGACCGACTGCTCGAGGAGCCCGCCCGGGTCGTCGCGAAGGTCGAGGACGAGGCCCTGGAGCGGCCCGCCCGCTTGATGGCGCAGCGAGTCGAGGGCCGCCCGGACCTCCTTGTCGGCCCGCTCCGAGAAGATGGCGATGCGAAGATAGCCGATCTTCCCGTAAAGCTGCGCATGAGCCGGATGCACCTTGATCACCTCGCGCGTGAGCGTGAGGTCGAAGGGTTCCGCGCTACCGCGGTGGATGGTGAGCTTCACGCTCGAGTTCCGGGGTCCGCGCAGCCTGTCGACGGCCTCGGAGAGGGTGAGGCCCATGACCGATTTGCCGTCGATCGCGATGATGAGGTCGCCGGCTTGCAGTCCGGCGCGGGAGGCCGGGGTGTCGTCGATCGGCGAGACCACCTGGACGAGGCCGTCCTTCAAGGTCACTTCCATGCCCAGCCCGCCGAACTCGCCCTTGGTCTCGACCTGCATCTCCTGGTAGCTCTTGGGATCGAGATAGCTCGAATGAGGATCGAGCGAGGTGAGCATTCCGTTGAGCGCCGCCGAGATCAGCTTGTCGGTGTCGACCGGCTCCACATAGTCGGACTGGACGAGCTCGAGCACGTCGCCGAAGAGGCCGAGCTCTTTGTAAGCGTTGGCACCTTCGTTCGCGGCGCGCACCAGGAGCGGTGCCGCAAAGAATGCCACGGCCAGAATCGCCGCAAGCCGGATCCGTCGCATGTTCATCTCGTCCTCTCGATCGTCCGTGTTCCACCGCCGCCGGCCTCGCCGCCGCCTGCGCCGCGGGGCTCGATTCCCGGCGGGAACGCCCCCCATTCTACACCGGCCTCGCCCCTGGGAAGCGCAAAAGGACGCCATCGCCATCGGCTGTAGGCGGATATCTGGTGCCTCAAGGAGGTGGACGGAAGACCCCGAAGCCGGGACACTGGCACCGTGAGTGGTCGCTTGCCTCTCAACCTAAGCATGACCCCTAAGGGAGAAAGAGATGCCCGGACTCTATGTCTTGATCGTTCTTCTCGCCGGCGGGCTCGGCGCCAGTAGCGGAAGTACCGCCTTCTCCACGGAGTTCAATTCGCTCGACGCCTGCCAAACCGCGCAAAAGGCCATCGTCGCCAAGGTCCCCGCATACCGTCTCAAGGGGGATTTCGTGACGGTGGTAAAATGTTTCCCCAAGGGCGGGAAGGCGTCGGAGAGCCAGCCGTGAGGGGCGGCTGCAGGCACCGGGGCTGCCGACGGCGTAGGCTTCAGTCGCCATTGCGGCCGTGCTATGCTTCATTTCGGCTAGAGGTGTCAGGCCGGAAGTAAAAGAGTTTGACGAGCGTCAGCAGGTGCGGTGATGAAAGTCACGTTTCCTTCGCTGGTGGTCTTGCTGGGCATGGCGGTGCTCGTTGCGGCGGGTGCCAACGCCTCGGAGGTAGCCGAGCAATTCAAGGCGGCACAAGCGGCGTTGCGTCCCTCGAGCGACGAGGCCGCGCGAAACGCCGTGATCCAGTACTTCGCCGCGAAGCAGGCCGTGCCGGCATCGGCGAGCTACGCCTTCAACCCGATCGCCAACGGTATCGTGCGCGCGTCAAGCCTGGAGGAAGCCGGCTGGTTCCTGTGCGGCAACGTGAGCCTCGTGGCCGGCGACGGTAAGGCCGAGGCACTCGCGCCGTTCATCGCCTATTTCGATCCCCACAACCCGGACACGGTTCGCGATGGCGCCATCGAGGGCGGGAACTTCGAGATCGTTTCCGCCTGGTGCCGCGACGTCTACGGCCTGAATTACCTTCCGCGCTCCCGCTAGCGCCCGCATCATCGGCGCCCATGCGCGCGGGCGCGCGCGATCGGCTCGGATGCGCGTCAGACCTTGTGGGTTTCGAGCGTCGCGGGGTGGAAGAGCTCCTCGACCTCGAGTTGGCGCTGCGACAGGCCCTGGGCGCGATGATGCCGCAAGAAGGTCTCGAGCGCGTTGCGATTGGCGGCAACGCCGTAGGACCAGAAATCGCGCCCCATGAGCTCCCGGGCGGCCTTGAGCTGCTCCTCGACGAAGGGCAAGGTGACCTTCGTCGCCGCGGTGTCGCAGAGCCGCGCGAGGGCGATCGACTTCGCCTGCTCGAAGGCCTTGAAGACCGAGGCCGGGAGCCAGGGATGCCGCTCGGCGAGCGCGCGGCGCACGCCGATCAGATGCATGATGGGAAAGATGCCGGTGCGGCGGAAATAAGCGATCGCCGCCGCCGCCGGATCCGCGAACAGCCAGCCGACCTGCGGGTGGCCGCGCTCGTAGCAGGAGGGCGCGCGAGGCGCGATGATGCCGTCGATCTCGCCCGCCGCGAGGAGGGCCGAGAGGCTCGCACCCTCGGGGGCCGGCTCGATGCGGATGTCGGCGGGCAGCGCGAGTGCGATCTTCTCGGGACGCCCCGGTTGCTCGAGACCCCCGCGCACCCAGCGGATATCGGCGCGCCCGAGGCCGAACTCGTCCTCGAGGAGCGCGCGCGCCCACACGCAGGCGGTCAGTTGGTACTCGGGCGTGCCGATTCGCCTGTCGCGCAGGTCGGCAGGCGAGCGGATGCCGCGGTCGGTGCGCACGTAGATTGAGGTGTGCCGGAAGGCGCGCGAGGGAAAGACCGGAACGCCCACATAGGGGTTGTCGCCTTGGTCGGTCTTGATGGCGAAGCTGCTGAGCGACAATTCGCAGATGTCGAACTCGGCGTGGCGAAAGGCCCTGAAGAAAATCTCTTCCGGCGCCAAGGTCATGTAGACGGGATCGACGCCATCGATCCCAACGGCACCGTCGACGAGCGGCCGCGTCCTGTCATAGTCGCCGACCGCGACGGAGAGATTGAGCTTCGCCATATCGTGACGCTTTCTGGCTGAGTGCGGATCCCGGCTCTGTCGAGATCGCGATTAGATGTCATCGCGGCCGAAATCACCACGCCAAAATGCGGCGGCGGCTGCGTGTATGCACGTAGCGGCGCTCCTAAGGCCTGTAGACATTCAAGCTTGGCGTCATTCCGGAAGCTTAGGCGAGCCCGGGAAAAGCGGAGCTTTTCCCGGCCGCGAGCCTTGCTATCCGGAATCCATGCCTCCCGCTCGCGCGGTCCCAGACATGGAGTCCGGATCGCGCAAATCATCGCATGTGCGTTGATTTGCTTGTCCGGAATGACGAGTCGAAAATGAATGTCCAGAAAAACTGGAGCGCGATCCTGTCAACTCGAAACCTTTTATCGTCACCCCTGCGAAAGCGGGGCCCCAGGGAACCGCACGTTGCTCGTCCTGGGTTCCGGCTTGCGCGGGAACGACGATAATCTCTGATTCAATTTGAACCGATAACGCCCTAATGCCCCGGTTGCGATGGCAGCCGGGCAGCTCTTCGCGCCGAACCTTGCCATCTGGAGACGGCCCGTCCTATCTTGCCGCGGTGCCGGCCAAAGCAGCCGCACGAAGACGCAAAAAGGAGGGAGGCGGCATGCTCCGGAAACAATCGCAAGGCGCGCTTCCGCCCCTGGACGCCGATGCAGCACTCGTCGAAGAGCTCGTCGCGGCGAACCGCATCCTCTTCCATCAAGGGGTGGTCGACGGCTTCGGCCACGTGAGCGTGCGCCACGATAAGCACGCCGACCAGTTTCTCCTGGCGCGCAGCATGGCGCCGGCGCTCGTGACGAGCGCCGACATCATGGCCTTCGCGCTCGACGGCGAGCCCCTTCTACCGGCGGGCCGCGCCGTCTATTTGGAGCGCTTCATCCATAGCGAGATCTACCGCGCAAGGCCGGACGTTCACGCCGTGATCCACAGCCATTCGCCCTCGGTGATCCCCTTCGGCGTGGTGAAGAGCGTTCCCTTGCGCGCCATCTATCATATGGCCAGCTTTCTCAAGGCGAGCACGCCGATCTTCGAGATCCGCACGGCCGCCGGACCGGCGAGCGACATGCTGATCCGCGATCGCGAGCTCGGCGCGGCACTCGCCCGCGCGCTCGGCGCGGGGTCGGTCGTGCTCATGCGCGGGCACGGCTCCACCGCCGCCGCCGGCAATCTGCGCCACGCGGTGTTCCGGGCGGTCTACACGGAAGCCAACGCACGCCTGCAGATGGAGGCGATGCGCCTCGGTCGGGTGACCTATCTCAACGACGAGGAAGCCGCCAATGCGACGGCGACCAACTCCCGGCAGGTCGACCGCGCCTGGGAGCTCTGGAAGATGGCGGCCTGTGGAGCGGACGGCGCGCTTGCGGGAAATCCGCGAGGCTGATCGGCCGGCCGCGCGAGCTTTTGCTTTCGCGAAACGCGGGAACCGACTAATTTCAGGGCCGCGAGGCCGCTTGCAGGCCGAAGGAGGCGCATGCACGAGGATTTCAGCCGCGAAGAGGAGGTCAAGGGCTCGTCCGATCGCTCCTTCGGCCTGGTCATGGCGGGCTTCTTCTCGCTCGTCGCTTTGGCGCCGCTCCTCCACGCGCCGCACAACGCCATCCGCTGGTGGGCGCTTGGCCTTGCCGTGGCATTTCTCGTGCTGGCATTGCTGTGGACGGCACCCCTCAAGCCGATCAACCGGCTCTGGCTCAAGCTAGGTCTCTTGCTTTTCCACGTCGTGAGCCCGCTGGCGCTGGGGCTTCTCTTCTACTTGACAATCACGCCGATCGGCATCCTCATGCGCGCCTGCGGCAAGGACCCTTTGCGGCTGCGCCGGGACGACGGCGCGTCGAGCTATTGGATTGCGCGCGAGCCGCCGGGTCCGCCGCCCGAGTCGATGAAGAATCAGTTTTGAGGTTGCCCGTGCTGTCGATCTTGCGCGAATTCTGGCTCTTCCTCAGGATTCGGAAAAAATATTGGCTGCTGCCGGTCTGCGTGATGATGGCCGTGCTGGGCGGGCTTATCCTCTTGACCAAGGGCAGCGCCGTGGCTCCCTTCATCTACGCGATCTTCTGAGCGAGGATCGCCTGCGGTGCGCATCCTCGGGTTATCCGCCCTCTACCACGATAGCGCCGCCGCCCTCATCGAGGACGGCCGTATCGTGGCGGCGGCACAGGAGGAGCGCTTCACGCGCAAGAAGCACGATGCCCGCTTTCCCCGCGCGGCGCTCGCCTATTGCCTGGGAGCTGCGGGCATCACGCTCGATGCGGTCGACCATGTCGTGTTCTATGACAAGCCCTTCCTCAAGTTCGAGCGACTGCTCGAGACCTACCTTGCCTTTGCGCCCAAGGGCTTCCGCTCCTTCCGCATGGCGATTCCGCTCTGGCTGCGCGAGAAGCTGTTCCAGAAGCAGCTCTTGAAGGACGAGCTCACAAGGCTGTCTCCTAGCTACGACTGGGAGAGCCGGCTTCTCTTCGCCGAGCATCACCAGAGTCACGCGGCCTCGGCCTTCTTTCCCTCGCCCTTCGAGCAGGCGGCCATCCTCACCATGGACGGGGTCGGCGAGTGGGCGACGACCTCCGTAGCAGAGGGCCGCGGCAACCGCCTCGAGATGCTCAAGGAGCTGCATTTTCCCCACTCGCTCGGGCTGCTTTATTCCGCCTTCACCTATTACACCGGCTTCAAGGTGAACTCGGGCGAATACAAGGTCATGGGGCTGGCTCCCTACGGCGAGCCGAAGTACGCGCGGCTCATCCTCGAGCAGCTGATGGACTTGAAGCCGGACGGCACGTTCCGGCTCGACCAGTCCTATTTCGACTATTGCACCGGCCTCAAGATGACCGGCGAGCGCTTCGACGCGCTCTTCGGCGGACCGGCGCGCCGGCCCACGGAGCCTCTCACCCAGCGGCACATGGACCTCGCCGCCTCGGTCCAGGCGGTGACCGAGGAGGCGGTGCTGCGCCTCACGCGCTCGCTCGCCGCCGAGACGGGGGCGGAGAACCTCTGCCTTGCCGGCGGCGTGGCACTCAATTGCGTCGCCAACGGCAAGGTCCTGCGCGACGGAAAATTCAAGCGCATCTGGGTTCAGCCGGCGGCGGGCGATGCCGGAGGCGCAATAGGTGCTGCCCTTGCCGCCTACCACATTCACAAGGGCGGGGCGCGCGAGATCGACAACAGCCTCGACGGGATGAGCGGGTCGTATCTCGGCCCCTCATTCGCGGACGAGGAGTGCGCCGAGCGTCTCGCGGCGGCGGGCGCGCGCTTCCACTGCCTCGACGATACGACGCTGCTCGAGCGCGCGGTCGAGGACCTGAGCGAGGGCAAGGCGCTCGGCTGGTTCCAGGGGCGCATGGAGTTCGGCCCGCGGGCGCTCGGCAACCGCTCGATCATTGCGGACGCGCGCTCGCCGGCGATGCAGTCGGCGCTCAACCTCAAGGTCAAGTACCGCGAGTCCTTCCGCCCGTTCGCTCCCGCGGTGCTGCGCGAGGACGTGGCGGAGTGGTTCGAGCTGGAGGGAGAAAGTCCCTACATGCTCATGGTAGCCGACGTGGTCGAGCGCCGCAGGCGCCGCATGAGCAAGGAGGAGGAGGCCCTCTTCGGCATCGAGAAGCTCAAGGTGCCGCGCTCCGACATTCCCGCCGTGACGCACGTCGATTATTCGGCGCGCATCCAGACCGTGCATGCCGAGACCAACGCGCGCTTCCATGCCCTGCTCTCGAGCTTCAAGGCGAGGACGGGCTGCCCCGTGCTGGTCAATACCAGCTTCAACGTGCGCGGGGAGCCGATCGTCTGCACGCCCGAGGACGCCTTCCGCTGCTTCATGGGCACCGAGCTCGACAGGCTCGCGGTCGGCAACCTCTACCTGGAGAAAGACGAGCAGGACCCGGCGCTCAAGCGCGACTACAAGGGCGCCTTCGAGCTCGATTGATCCGGCAGCGGCGAGGGCGCTCAGCGCCGGGGGCTCGCAGGCGGAATGCGGTTCCTCGGATCGCCCCAGACATCCGCGTCCGAGAGCGGCGCGAAGCGGTCGCGGGGATCGGCAAGCATCCGCTCGAGGACTTGCACCGTTGCCGCTGCACCCCAGCGCTGGCTCCACTCCTCATCGCTGCCGGCGATGCCGATTTCGATCCCGACGATGTCGAATTGGCCGCCCAAGCGGGCGAGGAGGGGGGAGCCCGACTCGCCTCTAAGCGAGATGCAGTTATGGAGGAAGAGATCGCGATCGCCGTAGTACTCCAAGACGCGGCAATGCTCGTGCACGGTCAGGCGATAGGGGCGATTGCGGGCATATCCGGCCTCGAGGAGGTCGGCTCCGGCCGGCCCGCGAAGTGTGCGTTCGAGCGCGGGGCCGCGAAGCCACGGAATGAATCCGGCCTCGTCGCCGACGCCCTCGACAAGCAGCACGAGGGCGAGGTCGACGCCCTCCGACTCCATTGCCGGGCGTCTTAGGGGACTGTAGCCGGGGGCGATGCGGTAGTCCCGGGCGATCGAGCGCCGGCTTTGCTGAGGCGTGCCGTAACCCGGAATGAAGAAGAAGCTCGAGGCCGGGAGCCATCGCCTTTCGAAGGGATGAAAGAGACAATGGGCGGCCGTCAGCACGACACGGCGGCCGATCAGCACGCCCGTGCAGTATCCGCCCGGGCGTTCGAGCCTGCCGATGGCGCTCCAGGGATAGGCCTGCTCGGCCGCCGCCGCGCGGGCGAAGACGGCCGCGAGTGCCGTGAGTAGAGCGACCGTGATTGCCCGGCGCGCGCGCATGATCCCGTCCGTCGTTCCCTCGCCCTTGCTCTCCTGGGCGAGCTATTCATCGCGCTGGCCAGAGCGCCCGTCAAATGTTAGAGGCGGTGTCATGTGGCAGGCAGCGCTCCTCTGCGGGATTGCCGGCTATGTCGACGCGCTCGGCTACGTCCAGCTTGGCAACGTCTTCGCGGCCAACATGACGGGGAACACGGTGCTGCTCTCGATCGTGCTCGCACAGGGCGAGTGGGCGCGCGCCGCGACCTACGGCTCGACGCTGGCGTCGTTCTTCGCCGGTGCCTTGATCGCGACCCTCCTCAAGCGCGCGCTGCCGCAGGGCGTCTGGCTGCCGCTCCTCTTCCAGGCGGCCCTCCTGCTGGCGGCGGCGCTGGCGCCGCTCGATGCGGCCTCGGAGCTCGCACTCCTCGCCTTGGGGATGGGGCTGCAGGGCGCGGCGCTCACCCAGTTCGCCGGGACCAGCCTCTATACGGTCGTGATCACGGCGACCATATGCCGCTTGGCGAGCGGCCTGATCGAGGGGCTGTGGCCGCCGCCACGCGAAAGGAGCGCCGCCCCGCGCCCCGCGCCGCGGCTCATCTTCGCCGTCGCCTGGCTCTTCTACGGCATCGGCGCCGCTTTCGAGGTTCTCCTCTTCGGCGGACTGCGCCTGCCGCTCATCCTGCCGGCAATTCTCCTCGCCCTCTTTGCCGGCTGGCTGGCGCTTTACTCGGCGGAGGGGTTCGCCAGATAGGCGAGACGCTTCATCTCGCGCCGGCCGTGCGTCACCGTGTCGAGGATGAAGCCGCAAACGAGGCTGAGGAACGCGAGGATCATCAAGCCCGTGCACAGCACCGCCGTGGGCATGCGCGGAACCAGTCCGGTCTCGACATAGGTCACCACGATCGGATAGGCGATGACGATCGACGCGAGTGCCAGAAGGGCAAAAAGCCAAGTGAAGAAGAGCAGCGGACGCTCCTCCTTCACCAGCTTGAAGATGGCCAAGAGGATGCGCAGACCGTCGCGGTATGTCCTGAGCTTGCTCGCGGAGCCGCCGGCTCTCGCGCCATAGGGGGTCAGCACCTCGGCGACGGGCATGCGGAGCGAGAGCGCATGGATGGCGAGCTCGGCCTCGATCTCGAAGCCCTGGCTCAGCGCCGGGAAGGATTTGACGAAGCGCCGCGAGAGCACCCGGTAGCCGGAAAGCACGTCGTGGAAGCGATTGCCGAAAAGCGCGCCCACCACGGCGCTGAGCGCCTTGTTGCCAATCACATGGCCTGGCCGGTATGCCGTCTTCGGACTGCTGACGCGCGCGCCCACGATCATGTCGAGCTGCTGGCGCCGCAGCTCGGCGATCAGCCCCGGTGCCGAGGGCGCGTCGTAAGTGCCGTCTCCGTCGACGAGCACGAAGATGTCGGCCTCGATGTCGGCGAACATGCGGCGCACCACGTTGCCCTTGCCGCGCTGCGCCTCGCGCCGTACCACGGCACCCGCCGCTGCCGCGCGCACGCCTGTGTCGTCGGCCGAGCCGTTGTCGTAGACGTAGACGGTCGCATCCGGCAGGGCCGCCGCAAAGGCACGGACCACGTCCGCGATGGCGCGCGCCTCATTCAGGCAGGGCAGCAGCACCGCCACTCTCGGGCGGTGCCGCGCTTGAGCGCTCGTCTCCAGCGCGCCAAGCCAAGGATGGGCGGTCATGGTCCACCTCCGTTCGAGCGGCGTTCGAGCGGCACCCGGCTAACTTCTCCGATC
Source organism: Alphaproteobacteria bacterium (assembly GCA_052143835.1). Taxonomy (GTDB): domain Bacteria; phylum Pseudomonadota; class Alphaproteobacteria; order JACZXZ01; family JACZXZ01; genus DASPPM01. The sequence goes on along the minus strand of JBKQRV010000192.1, from coordinate 25,916 downwards.
ATGCCGCAAACCTCGCTGCCTTCCTACCACGTCATGAGCGCGGGAGGAGGGGGGCGGCGAGCGTGGCGGTCGCCGGCCCGAACCAGCCGGCCGCAAGGGTGGCAAGAAGCGGCTCGAGCGGAAGAGTGTAGCTTGGCATCGCCGCTGCCTCGCCGGAAAAACGGAAGACGCGGTGAAAGGATATCAAAGAGGATCGCGCGTGGCTCACTGCATCGAGAGCTGCGCGCAACTTCCCGTCACGTTGCCCGCAACAAGAGCTTTGGCGAGAACCTCGGCGAACGTGGTGTAGCCGTAACGGTTGAAGTGGTCCCAATCGAGCGGGCCGTGCAATTGCTCTTTCGCGCTCGCGGCGCGCATGGCACTGCGCGTGTCGAGGAACCCTACGCCCACGCGTGCCGTCGCGGCCTGAATCAGTCGGCAGATTTCGTCGCTGCGCGCCGGCACGGCCTTGGCGTCGTGGACGATTTGGTATCTGGGTGAATTATAGGGCTGGACGGCGACGGATACCTTGTCCGAGACAACGTCGTAGGCGCTCAGCACGGCGGGAATGTATACGACCGTGATCGGCACGCCGGGAAAATAGTCGCGGAGAAAGGTCAGGCTGGCGCGAAACACCTCGACGCCGATCGCGGTTTGCTCCGGCGTAAGCTCGAGGTCGGGGCCTTGCAGACCGTCGGGGAGCTCGAGCGTGCGGCCGCCGATTCGCGCGGCGGTTACCGTGCCGGGCAGCGCTGGGTGGAAGCGCGGCGTGGGGGGATTTCGACCCAAGAGCTGATGCCAGTTGTAGCGCAGGAGGTTGAGCGCGAAGTCCATGAGGAAGGCGTTCTTCCAGGGATACCATCCGTGGCGAACGCGTGCGCTTTCCTCCGCCGCCACCTCGTGCACATAGGCAGCGATGTCCGCTTCGCTCGGACGGCCGTTGGTGCGGCGGAGAAGCTCGCGAATCTCGTGGAGATTGCGGCTCAAGTAGGCGGCCTCATAGAAGTAGGCAAAGATCTGCTTCGGCGGGTTTAGGTGAAAAGCGCTGCCGATGTTGATGCTCTCGAAGGTCTTGACGGGTTCGATGACCATATTCTGCAATTGTCCGGTGCCGACCGCGCCGAAGGTGACGACATCGCGGCCCGTCAAATGGTGCAACACATGCGTCGCCTGGAAGTCGGGATTGCCGTGATCGCCGACCTCGATGAGCCAGTCACCAGCGCCGGCAGCGTAAGAATCGCCGAAGACCGCGATGTAGTCGCGGGGAATGGGGCCTTCCTTCGAGCTTTGCCCGAAGATCTTCACCTTCCCGAGGTGCTGATTCAATCGCAGCGGAACCCGGTCGATGAAGCGATGGAAAAGGCCGAAGTCGAGCACGAGATATCCCACCAGGAGGGATACCGCAACCAGGCCGGCATTGATCAAGCGCTCACGCATGGTCTAGCCGCTCTTGAGTGGAGGAGACGAAGGGTAGGGCGCGCTTCGAGCCGCGTTCAGCTCTGACGCTGAGGCTCCGTCATTCGGGCGAGGCGCTTGGCTCTCCGGTTCCGCGTCCGCCGCAGGCGCCGTTCGAGCCGCCCCGGCGGGCCGATGATACGCCACAGCGCATCCTCCCACGCATTGTGCCGCCTCTCGCCGGCCCACCTCCGGGCGCTCTGGCGTCCGAAATCGGGCGGCAGGACACTGCGCGCGACTTCCGCGTAGGTGGTCTCGGCGTGGCGCACATAAGCCGGGGTCAGGCGCCCCGCGTGGAACGTAATGGGACCCCGGAGATTGGCGTTCCACCAGCGATGGCTCCACAGGTGGATGCTGTAGACGCCGGCGAGGTCGGCGACCCGGCGCGTGAAGATGTCGCGCAAACCGGGCGCATTGTAGTCGAAGTAAAAGAACGATCTCTCCGGCTCAACGTGAATCCAATCCGGATGCTCGCGGCTGAGGCGGTAGGGAGCCAGGCAGGCATGGGCATTCCAGGACCCGTCGAAGGTCTCCTTGATCCGCACGAGCCACTCATGGACGAAAGGCGCACCCGGCTCCCCCATCATCCAAGCATTGCATAGGGACCCTCCCGCTTCCCTACCTGCCGCGTCGCCGAGGTCCGTTTTCTCCTTGCCCATGACGAACGAGCGCTCGAAGAAGGGCGCCGGGACGGGAGAGACGAACAGCGTGTCCATGTCGGCGTAGATGCCGCCATGCTCGTCGATGACCTTGAGCCGCGCCACATCGGTGATATGGGCGTAGCGCAAGCGCTCCAGCGCGGGGTCCTTGTAGCGGAACGAGGCAATGAACGGGTCAGGCTCGATGTGGCGAATCGTGAGCGCGGGGCGGATGCGCTCCCAATATTCGCCCCAAGGCTCGTGCTGGCAGTGGAAGAACACCGCATCCGGCCGGTTCACGCCGACGCAGGAGGCGAGGCAGAGGTAATGCATGAGGTGAAACGGCTCCGATTGCGGCAGGAAGCCGAAGACGAAATGGAAGACGTTCGGAACGCGCGTCATTAAACTCGCCTCAGAAAGATGGAAGGCTCGATAAGCCGAGATTTTCCGGATGTCCTAAGCTTGCCCGCGACGATACGCCAAATCGAGGTTGTGGACCAAGCACATTGAACGCGCCGCGCGCCGGCTGAAGGCAGCCGAGGACGGGCTCAGAGCGGCAGCCAGAGGCCCAGATCGCGCGCGATGGCGCGCTCGCGGATTGCATGCGCGAGCGCGAGGTCGGCAAGGGCGATGCCCGGATGGAGGAAGACGATGCGCTCCTCCTCGTTCGCGCGCGCCCGGGCCTTGCCGACGATGAGCTCGCCGAGCTCGGCATGAAAGGGTCCGCCATAGGGAAGGCCGGTCGCCTTGGCGACGGCTTCGCTCTGCGCGCGGTCGTCGGTCATGACGCGGTCGATGCGCGCGAAGCCCTCCGGCTGCCACGAGCGGCCGAGATCGACGAGGGTGGCGAAGGCGCCCGGCGAGAGCCAGTCGGGGTCGAGGAAGCGGTGCGGCCCGGGCTCCGGCGGCACGCTCGTCACCACGATATCCATTCCTGCCACCGCTTGGCGCGGTGCCTCCGTCACCTGCGCGCGCACTCCCTCGGCGGCGAGCTCGGCCGCGAAGGCCTCTGCGGTCGCGCGGCGGCGGCTGTAGAGCACGGCCTCCTTGAGCGGAAAATGCCGCTTGAGCGCCGCCATGTGACTGCGGGCCTGGAGGCCGCAAGCGACGAAGCCGATGCGCGCGGAGCCCTCGCGGGCAAGATGGCGCGCGGCAATGGCGCTCGCTGCCGCGGTGCGCGTCGCGGTGATCCATGAGCCTTCGACGATCGCGGTCGGCACCCCGGTCTCGAGATCGTTGAGCACCACGAGTGCGGCGATGCTCGGCAGCCCGAGCGCAAGGTTCTCGTGGCCGACGGTCACCCATTTGACTCCCGCCACGGGCGGGACGTGAAGGGCCCCGGCCATGGGCAGGAAGTAGGCGCTCAGGGAGGTGGCGCGGAAGCCGACCTTGGGCGGCAGCGTCGCCTCTCCCTCGGCCTTGGCGCGAAAGGCGTGCTCGACCGCCGCCTCCACCTCCGCGAGCGAGAGGCCGACTTGCTCGACGCTCGCGCGCGAGAGATAAAGCAGCCGGGGCTCGGAACTCATGGTTCGGGTCCTAAGCGAGGCAAGCAAGGGGCGGGCGTTCGGCCGCTCAGGCGGCGTCCGAGTGATAGCTGCGATAGGCGCTGTAATACTTGTCGGCGTGCTTGCCGAATTCGTAGATGGAGTGCTTGCGCACATCGACCTGGGTCAGCGCCAGCCCCGCGATGGTGCCGCCGCTCTCGGCGATTTGCCTCAATGCCGCGAATACGATATCGCGGGGCGTCTTCTTCCAGCGCACGAGGAAGACCGTCTCGTCGACGAGGCGTTGGACGACGACCGTATCCGAGACCGCGAGCACGGGCGGCGAGTCGATGACCACGAGATCGTAGATCTCCCGCATGCCCGTCACGAGGAGGCGGAGGCCTTCGCTGTCGAGGAGCTCGCTCGCGCTCGGCATGGGGTCGCCGGCCGTTATGTAATGCGCACCCGAGACCGGGTCGACGCGCACGACCTCCTCGATACGGGCGCGTCCCGCGAGATAGTCCCCCAGTCCGGGGCCGATCGAGCAGTGGAGCGCATTGTAAAGCGAGGGACGCAGCACGTCGCATTCGACGAGAATGGTCTTGAGCCGCGCGCGCGCCGCCGTGGTGGCGATGGAGACGGCCGTCGAGGTTTTGCCTTCCCCCGGTATCGAGGAGGTGACCATGATCACGCGCGGGCGGTAGCCGCCGCGGGGCTGGAGCAATGCCGAGCGCAACGAGCGGATCGCTTCGCCGTAGGTCGAGTTCGGCTCGTCAAGCGCGCGCATGTGGGGCGGCTTCGGGTTGGCGCTCTTGGGCGCAAGCGGTACCAGGCCGAGCACGGCGAGCCCGGTGCGCGACTCGAGCTCGGAGCGCGTGCGGAAGCCGCTTTCGACATACTCGATGACGAGCGCCAGCAGGATGCCGATGACGAGCGAGAGGCCGAAGGCCGCGCCGACCGTGGCGGCCTTTTGCGGGTAAACCGGACTCGTCGGCACCGCCGCCTCGGAGATGATGCGCGTCGCCGGCTGCCGCGCCTTCTCGCCGTCGGCGCTCGGCTGCTGATTGATGCGCGCGAGCATGGCCTGATAAAGCTCGCGGCTCGTCTTGACGTCCGATTCGAGGGCCGCCTTCTTGGCCTCGGCGCCGCTCTGCTCGTTGATCTTGGCTTGCAGCCGGCTCTCGTCCTGCATGAGCTTCTGCTCGCGCGCCTTGAGCTGGTCGTATTGGCTGCGCAGCGTCTGCGCCACTTTGCCGAGCTCGGCTCGAATCTTGCCGCGAAGCTCCGCTTGCTGGGCGAGCACTTCCTGGACCTTCGGATGGCTATCGGTGTACTCGGTCCTGAGCTCGGCGAGGTCGGCTTGCAGCTTGTTGTACTGCTGACGCAGGTCCTGCACGACCGCGTCGTCGATGGGGGTTTCCACGGACATGGCCTTGTCCGAGGCGGCGAGCTGCTGCGCCTGGTCGCTTTTCGCCTTCGCGTCCGCGATGTCGAGGCGCAGCTGGGAAAGATCGCCGTCGAGCCGCGCGAGCTGCTGCTGATAGATCAAGGCATTGCCGGCGCCGGCGGAGCTGCTATGGAACTCCGCGAGCCTGCGCTCGGCCGCCGCGACCCGGTCGCCGAGCTCGGTCGCGCTCGCTCCCGCCGGGCCCGCGCTCTTGGCAGTGCTGTCCGGCTTGGGTGCTGCCTGCTCGACATAAAGCGCCGCCGCAGTGTTCGCGGCGCGGGCCGAGAAGTCGGGGCTCGGCGAGTCGTAGGCCACGCTGATGACCCGCGACTTCTCATCGGGAACGACGCGCAGGCCCGCAAGGTACCTGTTGATGATCGCCTCGTGGAGCAGCTCGGCCGATGCGGCGTCCGCTTTCGGCTCTCCGCCCCCGAACAAGCCGCCGAGCCAGCCGAAGACGCGGCCGGCGCGCGCCAGCAATCCGCCTCCCGACGGCCGGAGCTCGGGGTTGTAGCGCGGGTCATCCACGAGATGGAGCCGATCGACCGCCTTGGAGGCGAGCTCGGAGGAAGCGATGATCGCGGCCTGGGTCTCAATCGCCGTAAGGTCGGGTTGTGCTCCGGGCACCAGCCCTTGCAGGTTGAGCGACTGGCCCTTGTCGCCTTCGACGAGAACCTTGGCCTCGGCGCGATAGAGGGGAGTGACGCTGAAGACATAGGCCGCCGTGAGCGCGGTGATGGCCGCCGCGGTGCCGAGGATGAGCCAGCGGTGTCGGCGCAGCAGGCGGCGGAACCCGCTGGCACTCAAAGTGCGGGAATCGGCGCGCAGCCAGTGCAGCTCCATATGCGGCGCCGGCTCGCCTGCGTTGGCCGCCGGCGGCACGACCGCGGCGGCTTGCGCTTCGGCAGGCACGAGCCCGCCCGCCCCCGGGGGCGCGACGCCTTCGGCCTCGTTGCCGATCTCCTCCTCCATCCCGCTCCGGCTCAAACTCGGCTCCTCTTCGCCAGCGTCGTCTTCCGCTAGCGTAGGAAGGTGGCAAGATTGCTGTCAAAATATGGGTTCGGCTGGGAATTTTCCAGCCGCTTCGACGGTTAAGGAGTAGACGTAGCAACACCTTCGACGGCGCTCAATTCTTTGTGACAGACTGTCGAAAATGGCGCAAGAGCGCTCGGATTCATGGCATAAGGGGGCGCGCGGCCGGCCGGAGAGCGGCGGTCGCGGCCGAAACGGGAAGGAGACGGCAATGAAGCCAATGCTCAAAGGCGCTCTCGCAGCACTTGCCGCGGGGCTGATCCTGGCGGCGGGTGATGCGGCCTGGGCCATGGGTACCGACTCTACACCGTCCGCCAGCAAGTCCTCCGGCGGCAGCTCCGCCACGACGGATGCCGATTACACGGCGGGCGAGCAGGCCGTGAAGGCGGGCAAATACGCCGACGCCGTCGGCCTCATGCAGAAGGTCGTGGGGCGCTCGCCGAAAAACGCGGACGCCTGGAACTATCTCGGCTTCTCCTACCGCAAGCTCGGCAAATTCCCGGAAGCGCTCAAGGCCTACGAAGAGGCGCTCGCCATCAACCCCGACCATCTCGGCGCCAACGAGTATCTCGGCGAGCTTTATGTCGAGACCGGCGACATGCCGAAGGCGGAGGCGCGGCTCGCCAGGCTCGACAAGCTATGCGGCAGCGGCTGCGAGCAGTATCGCACCCTCAAGGCTGTGATCGACGCCAAGAAGAAGAGCAGCTGAGTCGCGGCTCGCCTCGCAGCCCCGCATCCCTCGCGACCTTGTCGTTTTATCCAGCGCCGTGCGGACGCGATCCCGTGCTCACGGGTGGTAGTGCGTGAAGAGGTAGTTGTTGCTGGCGAGGGGGGCGTGACAGGTGAAGCAGGCCTTGCCGCCATCGGTCACGACTCTTTGCTTGGGGTCGCCGCCGACGAAGGCCTCGAAGGCCCATCCGCCGGTGTCCTTGCGCTTATGATCGCGCAACATGACCACGAGCGCCTTGCGCTCGCCTTGGCTGAGGACCTTGTTGTCGCCCTCCACGATTTGGAAGCGGTCGATGACGAAAACCGCGCCGTCGGCGTACTTTCCGGTCTTGAGTCCCTTGAGCGCCTTCGCATTGGCGTAGACTTGCGCGATGCCGACCTCTCTCTCGGGAGTATGGCCGGGCAGCATCACTGTCGAATGATCGACGAACCAGCTGCGGTAGCCGGTCGGAAAAGGGACCTCGCCGGAATCCGCGGCGAGCGCAGCACCGGCGACGCCCGCCGCCGCTGCGAGTGCAAGAGCCGTTAGCCATCGTCTCATTTCCGCCTCCTTGTCCGTTTTTGCCATTCTGTGCTCTTATAGGCGCGCTTGTCATTGCCTTGTCGCGCATGCGGGTGCCAAGCGGAGTCAGAGAGCCCCTGCGCGCGCCTCCACGCGCGCCGTCGTCGGCGCCAGCGCGTCGGGCAGGCTGAGCGCTTCCTTGACGACGAAGATGGCGAGCGGCTGCTGGCGGCCGCGCACCATGATTTCGTGTCGGGAGTAGGGGCTCGGGTCGAGGCCCGCGTAGCGGACGACGTCCTCGGAGACGACGAGCTCGGCGGCGTACTCCTTGGTGAGCGCCTCGATCCGGCTTGCGGTGTTGACCGCATCGCCGACGGCGGTGAGCGTGGTCGCGCGCTCATAGCCCATCTCGCCGACGATCACGGGGCCGGCGTGGATGCCGATGCCGATGCGCAAGGGCTCGCTGAGCTCGTAGGACAGCGAGCTGTTGAGCTCGGCGAGCTCAACGACCATTCCGCGCGCGGCGGCGAGTGCCGAGCGGCAGCCGCGCTCCGGTCCCTCGTCGATGCCGAAAAGCGCCATGACGCCGTCGCCGATGAACTTGTCGACCCGGCCGCCGGCGCTCTCGACGGCATGGCCCATGGCGGCGAAATAGCGGTTGAGCACGAACACCACGTCGTAGGGCAGCCGGCGCTCGGAGAACTTGGTGAATGCGCGCAGATCGGCGAACAGAATGGCGATTTCGCGCTCTTCGCCCTGATAGTGCCGGGGCGAGCCGGTCGAGTCGGCAGCACCGGCGGTGGGCGGCAGCAGCGTTGTCACGCTGAGCTCGCCGATCGGGCGAAGCTGGCAGGCGAGGCGGACGTTCGGCGCCGCCCCCACGCGCTGCAGCACGCGCAGCTCCTCGCGGCTCGGGGCCGCCTGGCGCTCGATCCCTTGCGTGATGCGCACGCGGCAGGTCGAGCAACGCCCGCGCCCGCCGCAGACCGAAGCGTGGGGCACGCCGGAAGCCCGGCTGATCTCGAGCAGGCTCGCGCCGTGGGGGAATTCGACGCGCCGGCCGCTCGAATAGTTCACCCGCACCATGCCGCGGCGCCACTCGAGCCGGGCGCGGAGGAGCCGTGCTGCGAGCACGCCCGCGATCGCAACGGCAAAGCCGTAGAGGAAGGCGTCCCTCACGTTATAGATCACGGCGGCGGCCGCGGCCGTGGGGAGATTGATCGCCTGGAGTGCGGCCTGGTATCGCGGCGGGTCCTCGCTGATCGCCGCGACCTCGCGGCTCGCCTCGGCGAAGCCGAGAAGCGCAAGGAACGGCACGAGAAGGGCCAACGCATAGAGGAAGGGCATGCGGCGACGGTACCAGGGCCGGATGCGCAGCCAGAAATGGAGACCGATGCAGCCGTGGGTCCAGGCGACGATCAGGACGACAACCTGCATCACGCCGAGCTCGGGGGCGAGCTTCCACAGCACGAGTTGGACGTAGAAGTAGTTGTCGTGAAGGTTCAACAGTTCATAGGCGAGGCGCGTGCCGAGGACGTGCTCGATGAGGAGCGGCGGGACTGCGAGCCCGAGGAGCAGCTGCGTCGCCTCCCACGCGGGCATGCGGAGCGAGCGGCGCTGATAGAGCTTCACGAAGGCAAGCGTTATGTGGGTGAGAAACGCGCCGTAGAGCGCCGTCGTGGCCAGCGGATTGCGCCAGAAGGCCATGAACCAGACGAGGCCGGTTTCCTGCGCCGAAAGCGAAATGAGGCCGAGCGCATGGTTGAGGAGGTGCGTGAGCACGTAGGAGAAGAGCACGAGCCCGCTGGCGCTTCTCAGGCGCCGCATCACCAGATCGGCCCGCGGCAGCTCGCCGGCCGCGGCGTGTCTCGGCTGGGTGGCGATCGTCATCGTGTGCCGCGTCCCGCCCGGCGCAGGATCCAGGCGGCCACTATCGCATGCGGGTCGCAGCCGGCATAGAGGGCCAGCATCACAAATGCGTCACGATAGGCCGCGCAGCCCCGCTTGGCGGCGGCACGCATCGGGAGAGCGGCGCCGCCGCGCTTGACGTATAATGACAGGTGCTTGCCCGAAGCTCCCGGGAGAAGAGGGAAGATGGTCGACGTTCTGACGGCCGCCGCCACCGCTTATGCGGGTGTCAACGGGGTGCTCTATGCGCTCCAGCGCCGCCTCGTGTTCGTGCCCTTGGGCAAGCCAGGCACCCCCGCCGAAGCGGGCGTCCCCGACATGAGCCTCGTGCGCTATCCGGCTGGCGACGGGCTCATGCTCAAGGCCTGGTTCAAGGCGCCGGCCGGACGGGCCACCATCGTCTATTTCCACGGCAACGCCGGCCACTTCGGCGACCGCGCCTTCAAGGCACGCTATTTCATGGACCGCGGCTACGGCTTCCTCTTGGCGAGCTATCGCGGCTATGCGGGAAACCCCGGCCGCCCGAGCGAGGCGGCGGCCTACCAGGACGCCCGCGGCGCCCTGGATTTCGTGGCCGCGCAAGCCATCCTGCCCTCGGACACCGTCATTTACGGGGAATCGCTCGGGACCGGCGTCGCGAGCGAGATGGCGCACGAGCGCGAGGCCGCGGCCCTCGTGTTGGAGGCCCCCTTCACCTCGCTCGTCGACGTGGCCGCGCATCACTACTGGTGGACGCCCGTGCGCTGGCTTCTGCGTGATCGCTTCGATTCGATCGGCCGCATCGCTAGCGTCGCCATGCCGCTCTTGATCGTCCACGGCGAGCGCGACCGGCAGGTGCCGCTCAAATTCGGCAAGCGGCTCTTCGCTGCGGCCGTCGAGCCGAAGGAGCTTCGCCTCCTGCCTGAAGCCGGGCATGTCGACCTTTACGATCACGGCGCCGCGGAGATCGTCGAGGATTTCGTCAGCCGAGCGACCGTGCGGCGAAGGCGGAGCGTCTCATCAATTTGAAACGGACTGAAAGGTCCGGTCCTGTCGCAAGGCGAAAATTCCATAACCAGCGCGCTTCGGTCCGCCGTTGGCCGCCCATTGACGACAGCGATAGGTGTTGGTATGGATACCAACATACACGCCGCCCTGCTGCTGAAGGAAAATGAACACCGTTACGATTGGCGTCTCGTCGCTTGACGAAACCAAAAGCCGGATGCGCCGCGCCTTCCGGGGCGAGAAGCAAGGTGGGTTCATCGGCTTCGCTAGCCTGGAATTATTGTGGAAGGTGTTGACCCCGAAGCGTTGGGAAATCGTCCGTGCCATGACCGGCGTCGGCCCGCTCGCCATTCGCGAGATTGCCCGACGCGTGGGCCGCGACGTGAAATCGGTCCATGGCGACGTGCAATCGCTCCTCAAAGCCGGCGTGCTCGACCGTATAGACGATGGGCGGATCGTGTTTCCTTATGACGAAATCCATGTGAACTTCGTCGTGCGCGCCGCCTGAGGCTTAACGCCACGACCGTCAGACGGATATGGTTGAAATCCCGCCGCGGAGGGAACAGACTTAGGCCCTCAATCCGAGCGGCCTGCCCGGCCGCTCGGGCAGCCCGGCGGCGGGAGGCAAGCAAGCCATGCGGCGGAGACACAGGCTCCTGCGCGAGATCGGGGCGGCGCTTGCCTTCAAAGTCTTGGCGCTCGGCGTGCTTTACGTCGCCTTCTTCGCTCTGCCCAACGGCGCCCGGTTTACGTCCGAGGGCGTCTCGGCGCATCTCTTGTCGCCCCTCGGCCCAAGCGTGGAGCGTTGAGATGCCGGAACTCGACGTCGTCCAGCTCTCGCGCCTGCAGTTCGGGCTGACGGCACTTTACCATTTCCTCTTCGTCCCCTTGACGCTCGGCCTGTCCTTGCTGCTCGCCATCATGGAGAGCGTCTACGTGATGACCGGCCGCGCCATCTGGCGCGAGATGACGAAGTTCTGGGGCACCCTCTTCGGCATCAACTTCGCCATGGGTGTGGCGACCGGCATCACCATGGAGTTCCAGTTCGGCACCAATTGGGCCTACTTCAGCCATTATGTCGGCGACATCTTCGGCGCGCCGCTGGCGATAGAGGGCCTCATGGCCTTCTTCCTCGAGGCCACGTTCGTGGGCCTCTTCTTCTTCGGCTGGGAGCGCATGAGCAAGCTCGGCCATCTCTCCGTGACTTGGCTGGTGGCGCTCGGCAGCAATTTCTCGGCGCTCTGGATTCTGGTCGCCAATGGCTGGATGCAGAACCCCGTCGGCGCCCACTTCAATCCCGCGACCATGCGCATGGAGATCACCTCCTTCTACGACGTGCTGTTCAATCCGGTGGTGCAGTCCAAATTCGTGCACACGGTGAGCGCGGGCTACGTCACGGGCTCCATGTTCGTGCTCTCGGTCGCCGCCTGGTACCTCTTGCGCGGACGCCACACGGCGCTGGCCAAGCGCTCGCTCACGGTCGCCGCGAGCTTCGGCTTGGCCTCGGCGCTTTCCGTCGTGGTGCTGGGCGATGAAAGCGGTTACGAGGCGACCCTCAACCAGAAGATGAAGCTCGCCGCCGTCGAGGCCATGTGGGAGACCGAGCCGCCGCCCGCGAGCTTCACCATCTTCGGCCTTCCCGATCGCGCGGCCGAGAGGACCGATTACGCCATCCGCGTGCCGTGGGTCATGGGGCTGATCGCGACGCGCTCGCTCGATATTCCGGTCGAGGGCATCAAGCAGCTGGTCGGCGAGGGCGAGCAGCGCATCCGCAACGGCCTCATCGCCTACCGCGAGCTCGAGGCGATGCGCGCGAGCGGCACGATGCCCACCACCGTGGCGCCGGCGATGCAACCCTTCTTCGGCGATCTCGGCTACGCGCTTCTCCTGAAGCGCATCCGGCCCGATATTCTCAATGCGAGCGACGCCGAGATCCATGAGGCCGCGCTTTCGACCGTGCCGAACGTGCTCGCCCTCTTCTGGTCGTTCCGCGTGATGGTGGGCTGCGGCTTCTATTTCATCGCGCTTTTCGCGCTCGCCTTTTATCTCGCCTCGCGCCGGCGCCTGGCACGGCGCTGGTTCCTCCAATTGGCTCTTTTCAGCCTGCCGCTGCCATGGCTCGCCGCCGAGCTCGGTTGGATCGTCGCAGAATACGGGCGCCAGCCCTGGGCGATCGAAGGCGTGCTGCCGACCTTCCTCGGCGCCTCCTCGCTGCCGCTCGGGAACGTGATCTTCAGCCTGGCCGGCTTCGTGCTGTTCTATTCCACGTTGGCACTCGTCGATGTCTATCTCTTGGTGAAATACATCCGCCTCGGTCCCGGCGGCGGCCATGGTGCCGCGGCGGCGGGCGAGGCCGCGGCGGCCGCAGGGGAATAGGCGATGGAGATTCCGCTCGGCTACGGACTGCTGCGCTTCATCTGGTGGGCGCTTCTCGGCATCGTCCTCATCGGCTTCGCGGTGATGGACGGCTTCGACCTCGGGATCGCCATGCTGCAGCCCTTCGTCGCGCGCGGCGATGCTGAGAGGCGCGTGCTGCTCAACGTCATCGGGCCGGTCTGGGAGGGCAACCAGATCTGGTTCGTGCTCGGCGGCGGGGCCGCGTTCGCGGCCTGGCCGCCGGTCTACGCAGTCTCCTTCTCCGGCTTCTATCTCGCGATGTTCCTGGTGCTCGTGGCCCTCATCCTCCGCCCCTGCGCCATCACGTTCCGCAGCAAGCTCGAAGGCGGGGCGTGGCGCCGCGGCTGGGATTGGGCCTTCTTCGTGGCGGGCCTCGTGCCATCGCTCGTCTTCGGGGTCGCCTTCGGCAATCTCTTCCTCGGCGTGCCGTTCCGTTTCGACGACACGCTCCGCATCACCTATGAGGGCGGGCTCTTGGGCCTCCTCAATCCCTTCGGCCTTCTCTCCGGCCTGGTGAGCGTCGCCATGCTCGCGATGCACGGCGGCACCTTCTTGGCGCTCAAGAGCGAGGGCGAGATCGCGGCGCGCGCGGCGCGCGCAGGCGGCCTCGCCGCCGTGGCGCTGATCGTGTTTTTCACGCTCGCGGGGGTGTGGATCTCGCTCGGCATCGACGGCTATGTCGTCATCAGCGCCATCCACCCCGCGGCTCCGTCCAATCCGCTCGCCAAGACGGTCACGCGCGAGGCGGGGGCCTGGCTGCGCAATTTCGGCGTCCATCCCTGGCTGATGTTGGCGCCTGTGATCGGCTATGTGGGAGCGATCGGCGCGGCCGGCGCCTTGCGCCTCGGCCGGCCGCTCCTCGCCTTCGCATCCAGCAGCCTGAGCGTCGCAGGCGTGATCGCGACCGCCGGCATGAGCCTCTTCCCCTTCCTCCTGGCCTCCTCGAGCGATCCCAAGAGCAGCCTTACCGTGTGGGACGCCTCGAGCAGCCAGACCACGCTTTTCATCATGCTGGTGTCGGTGGCGATCTTCCTGCCGATCGTGCTTGCCTACACGGCCTTCGTGTTCCGCGTGCTGCGCGGCAAGGTCAGCGTGGGCGAGGTCGAGGGGGACAAGGAAGGGATGTATTGAATCATGTCGCGGGTTCGCGACTTCTCGTCCCGAGGCGGGGCCTAAGACGGCGTCTTGAGGGATGATGTGAGATCCGCGCGACGTTCACGAGGTTCATGCGATGTGGTACTTTTCCTGGATTCTCGGCCTCGGGCTCGCTTGCTCGTTCGCGATCCTCAACGCCATGTGGCTCGAGCTCGAGGAGCCGAACGAGGAGGGCGAGCGATTCGAGAAATAGCAGCTGCATGATCCCATGAGACGCGGTTCAATCGCAGCGTGGGTGACAAGACTGCGATATCTGGGAGACCGAACGGCCAGCAACGGCTAACCTGACGGGAGGACGACATGGTTATGATCAAGCGTGCACTCTATGGCCTGCTCGCGATCGCCGCGGCGGCAACTTTCGCGACGACGCCGGCGGCGGCCCAGACGCTCAAGGTGAGCGTCGATTCCCTGGCGCGCGTCAAGGTCATTCCCGACAAATATGCCTTCTGCAACCCGGCGAAGGAGGGCCACACCAAGCCCGGTGCAGACGTGAGCCCGCGGATCTCATGGTCGCGGGGTCCGGCGGGGACGAAGTCCTACGCCATCATTGCGCTCGATACCGACGTGCCGTCGATCCGCACCGACATGAACCAGGAGGGCAAGACGGTCTCCGCCACCATGCCGCGCCTGACCTTCTACCATTGGGTGCTGGTCGACATCTCGGCCAAGGTGCGGCACCTTACGACCGGCGAGGACTCGAGCGCCCGCACCGTCGGCGGCAAGCCGCAATCGCCGAGCAAGGTGGGTCTGCGCGGCCTCAACAACTACACCATCGTGTTCGCCTCGAACGAGCAGATGAAGGGGCAATATTTCGGCTATGACGGGCCCTGCCCGCCGTGGAACGACGAGATCCCGCATCATTACCACTTCACCGTCTATGCGCTGAGCGTCGACAGCCTCGGCCTCTCCGGTCCCTTCACCGGCCCCGATGCCTTGAAGGCGATGGAGGGGAAAGTGCTGGCCAAGGGCGAGGCGCTCGGCGTCTATGCGCAGAACCCGGAGGTCTTGGCCAAGTTGCGGCAGAAGTAGGAAGGCACGTGCCCGGGGGCGCCGCACGAGGCGCCTCCGCGGCAAATGACCGGCGCTCTCGGCGCGGCGCGATCGTGCTGGCCAAGTGAGGCCGCGCGCCTCTTTATTCGCCTACGCAATTAATTCGACAGGTATTCTTTAACGTGATCAATCATTTGATCAAGATTTCCAATTTCGCCTTTCGGCAGCGAAAATGACACGGATGTGCCTTGGGAATCCTTGAAGATGAATCGTATTGCCGGGCCGGTAATCATCTCAATTGTGGCATTCGACTTAGCGCGCTCGATTGTATTCGCCGGAACAAATGCGCCGCGGCATTGCGGGCATAGTGACATTGGGCCCTCGCTAAGTGCCAATTTTGGGTGGATTGCTTGATAGGTGCCGACTGAATGCCAGGTGACAAGATCGGAGGGGCTAGGACGGCGAGCCAGATCGAACATTTTTGCGGTCCTGTGCCAGAGATCGGAAAAGGAAGCCCATTCATCCGAATAAAATGCTGCGGCGGCCAGCACTACCGGTCGCTTTAGCGGTTGTGCATCGAATGGTTCCACAACAGCCAGAAGTCCGACTTTTGTTTGGTCTTTTGCCTCGCCGTGGATCGCAACGACGAGCTCAGTACCATCATCAGCGCGGCAGCGCCCGATGGTTGAGTACCCCCATGTCGCCCCCTGGAAAGGCGATCCGTTGCCCTTGCTTGGGCCCTGCCCTTGTTGAGATACTACAAACGGCGGTACATTCGAATTCGGTTCCTGTATCGGGGGCCAGGCGCACAGAAGGACAGGCAAGGAAAGCAGAAAAGCCGACGATCGCAGGACACGCAGCATGGATATCCCCATCGGTGCCGGATTGCGGTCACGACTCAGCGATTGATCCCCTTCCTATTCGAAGAGGACCGGTTTGAAAAATAGGCCGACGCTGCTGCAGAAACTCTCATTTTGGCCAGACGATGAGGGCTCTTCGACGTTTTAACCGACATTCCGCAGGTATGTCTTTCCTACTTCAGGATTCCATCTTTTCGCCCACTGGGCAATGCCAAGCGAGGCCGCGATGCGCCCGGCTTACCCGCCCACTTCGAAGCGGATGCCCTGGGCGAGGGGAAGCTCCTTCGAATAGTTGATCGTGTTGGTCGCGCGCCGCATGTAGGCCTTCCAGGCGTCCGAGCCCGACTCGCGCCCCCCACCCGTCTCCTTCTCGCCGCCGAAGGCGCCGCCGATCTCGGCCCCGCTCGGCCCGATGTTGACGTTGACGATGCCGCAGTCGCTTCCCGCGGCACTCATGAAGGCCTCGGCCTCGCGCAGGTCATTGGTGAAGACGCTCGAGGCGAGGCCTTGCGGCACCTCGTTGTGGATGCGCAACGCATCCTCGAAGCCGCGGTAGGGCATCACGTAAAGGATCGGGGCGAAGGTCTCCTCGCGCACGATCGCGGTCTGCGCCGGCATCTCGGCAATGGCGGGCTTGACGTAAAAGGCGTCGGGATAGCGCTCGGAGAGCACGCGCTCGCCGCCGTGGACGGTGCCGCCGTCCTTGCGCGCGGCGGCAAGCGCCGTCTGCATGGCCTCGAAGGCGCGTCCGTCGATGAGCGGGCCCACAAGCGTGCCTTGCTCGAGCGGATCGCCGATCTTGACCGAGGCATAGGCCGCCTTGAGGCGTGCTGTGAGCGTAGGCTTGATGTCCTCGTGCGCGATGACCCGGCGCAAGCTCGTGCAGCGCTGCCCCGCGGTGCCGACCGCGGAGAAGGTGATGCCGCGCACCGCGAGGTCGAGGTCGGCCGAGGGTGCGACGATGGCGCCGTTGTTGCCGCCGAGCTCGAGGAGACAGCGCCCCGTGCGCGCCGCCACCACGGGCGCGAGGGCCTTCCCCATCCGGCAGCTCCCGGTGGCACTCACGAGCGTCAAGCGCCGGTCGGCGGCGATGCGCTCGCCCGCCTCGCGGCCGCCGAGGACGACCTGCAGCAGCCCGGCCGGTGCCTCGCCGAAGCGCTTGAGGGCGCGCGCGAAGAGGGCCTGGCAGGCAAGTGCCGTGAGCGGGGTCTTCTCGGACGGCTTCCACACCACCGCGTCGCCGCAGACGAGCGCTAACGCCGCGTTCCACGACCACACCGCGACCGGAAAATTGAAGGCCGTGATGACGCCGACCGCGGAGAGCGGATGCCAGGTCTCCATCATGCGGTGGCCGGGGCGCTCGGAGGCGATGGTGAGGCCGTAGAGCTGGCGGGAGAGGCCGACCGCGAAATCGCAGATGTCGATCATCTCCTGGACCTCGCCGCGGCCTTCCTCGAAGATCTTTCCGGCCTCGAGCGTCACCAGCCGGCCGAGCGCGTCCTTGGCCGCGCGCAGCTCCTCGCCGAGGAGACGCACGAGCTCGCCGCGCCGCGGTGCGGGCACCGTGCGCCAGGCGCGGAACGCCGCATCGGCCGCGGCGATCTTGGCCTCGATGCTCGCCGCCGTATCGCTCCTTGCCCGCCCAAGGGTGCGCCCGTCGATCGGCGAGCGCACGACGAGATCGCCCTCGGCCGCGGGCGAAATGCCGAGAGAGGAAAGCAGAACAGAGTGGTCCTCAGACATATCGCGTACTCCCATTCCTAGCGCGCGTCACCATCCCTCGCCCTCCCATTATGAAGCAATGGCAGAGTGAGGGATCAGGCGCCCTCGGCGCGCAGCTTGACGAGCTTGTCGGGCGAATCGATGTCGATCAGCACGCCCTCGTCGTCCATCTCCACCTCGGCGACGAGCTCGTGGTATTGGCCGATGAGCTGGCGCGCGCCGGTGTCGCCCTTGAGCCGCGCCATCTCGGCGAAGAAGCGCCGCGCGAAAAGCACCGGGTTGCCGCGCTTGCCGCGGCAGGTGGGGACGCAGATGGCGCGCCCTTCGAGCGGATTGAAGGCGGCGATCAGCTTGTCGAGCTGCGCGGGCTTGATGCGCGGCATGTCGGCGAGTGCTACGAGCACGCCGTCCGTGTCCTGGGGCAAGGCGGCGAGACCGCGGGCGAGCGAGCTCGCGAGGCCGTCCGCGTAGTCGGGATTGTGCACGAAGCCGAGCTTGCGCCCGTCCAAGGCCGCGCGCACGCGCTCCGCCTCGTGGCCCGTGACCACGATGACGGGCGAGGCCTTCGAGGCGAGCACGGCGTCCGCCGCGCGCGCGACCATGGCAGCACCATCGATCTCGGCCAGGAGCTTGTTGGCCTTGCCCATGCGGCGCGAGAGGCCGGCCGCGAGGATGAGGGCCGCGATCCGCGCCGCTTTCGGCATGGTCGCGGTCCCCGCTGCCGCCGTCGCCTGGGCGCGCGGCAGGCCGCGCATCTCGGTCTCGGCAAGGAGCCCGCCGGCCCCCATGCGCGCGAGATCCTCGCGCGCGACGGGAAGATCGGCCAAGAGGCGCTGCAGCACCCAGTCGAAGCCGTTGAACTTGGGCGAGCGCGCGCAGCCGGGCAGGCCGAGAACCGGGACCTTGTCCGGCAAACGGCCGACGAGGAGGAGATTGCCGGGATCGACCGGCATGCCGAAGTGCAGCACCTCGCCGCCGGCCTCAGCTATGCCCATCGGGATGACGTCGCGGCGGTCGACGATGGCGGAAGCGCCGGCGATGAGCACCGGGTCCGCACCTTCCGCGCGCAGCGCCGCGATGGCGGCCGCAACCTGGCCGGCCTCGTGCGCGCAGCGGATTTCGCGCAAGAGGCGGCTGCCGAAAGCCGCGAGCCGCGCCTCGAGCGCGCTGCGGCCCTTGTCGAGCACGCTTTCCTTGCTGCCGGGCAAGCGCGTCTGCACGAGGCCGACCGTTTTCGCCTGGAAGGGGGCGATCCGCACGAGCGGCCCGCCTTCCCGCGCGATCGCGGCGCAACGCTCGACGATGGCGCTTGCGACCGCGAAGGGGATCACCTTGACGGTCGCCACCATCTGGCGCGGCTCGACCACCTCGAAGGGCGTCACCGTCGCGATGGTGACGGCCTCGTCCACCAGGTTGAGGGCGTCGATGCGCGCGCGCTCGATCACCGCCAAGCCGCGCACCTCGGCAAAGAGATTGCAGCGGCCGGTGAAGGCGGGGCTCAGGCTGAGGTTCGCGCCGGCTGCCGCCTCGGCGACCGCGGCCGCCGTCTTGTCCTCGCTCAGCTCGCCCGGCTCGATGCGGGCGGCGACGACGCGCTCGAGGCCGCCCGCCTTGAGCACTGCCAAGTCCGCCGCCGAGAGCTTGCGGCCTTTCTTGAAGGTAGCGGTTCCCACGCGCAGGCTATGCGCCAGGATCGCGCCCTCGGCCTCGTCGATCGCGAGCTCGCCGAAGATCATGCCGGCTCCTTGACCTTCTCCTTGGCCTCTTTCGCGTGCAGCACCTGCGTGATCTGCGCGAGGATCGATACGGCGATCTCGGCCGGCGACTTGGCCCCGATCGAGAGCCCCACCGGACCGTGGATGCGCGCGAAGTCGGCGTCCGTGAAGCCGTGCTCACGGAGGCGCTGCAGACGCTTTGCGTGCGTGCGCGAGCTGCCGAGCGAGCCGATATAGAAGCACTCCGAGCGGAGTGCTGCCACCAGTGCCGGATCGTCGATCTTGGGATCGTGGGTGAGGGTCACGACCGCGGTGCGGCGGTCGGGATGCAAGCGCGCGAGCGCGTCGTCGGGCCACGCGTGGGTCAGCTCGACGCCGGGAAAACGCGCGTCCGTGGCAAAGGCGCGCCGCGGGTCGATCACCGTCACCGCATAGCCGGCGAGGCTCGCCATGGGAACGAGGGCCTGCGCGATGTGCACGGCTCCGACCACCATCATCCTGAGCGAAGGATTGAAGACCTGGACGAAAACTCGGCGTCCTTGCCAGTCGAGGGTAGCGCTGCGGTCTTCCCGGACCGCCTCCAGCACGCGCGCGAGCGCTTCCTTGTCGAGCGCGAGACCACCGGCGATGGTGCCGCGTGTCACGAGGGCCTGGGCACCCGACGCGAGGTCGGTCGCAAGTGCTGTCGGCAGCTTCTCCGCCCGCGCCTCCTGGAGGGCCTTGAGGATTGCGCGCTCCATGTCACTCGACCCGCTCGACGAAAACCTGAACCTTGCCGCCGCAAGCGAGCCCGACCTCCCAAGCCTGCTCGTCGCTGACGCCGAAATCGAGCAGGCGCGGCTTGCCGTCCTTGATCGCGGAGATGGCCTCGCCCACCACTGCGCCCTCGATGCAGCCGCCCGAGACCGAGCCCTCCATGACGCCCTTCTCGTCGACCACGAGCTGGCTGCCGACGGGGCGGGGAGAGGAGCCCCAAGTGCTGACGACGGTCGCGAGTGCCACCCCGCGGCCCTCGGCGCGCCAGCGCTCGGCGAGCGCGAGGATGTCCTCTTGGTAATCGCTCATGCTGACTTTCCTCCCGGCGTCATCCTTCGAGACGCCGCCTGCGGCGGCTCCTCAGGATGAGGTCCCAACAAATAAGGTCGCATCCTCATCCTGAGGAGGGGCGAAGCCCCGTCTCGAAGGATGAGGGTGCGAGCCAACGGCTGACCCCTTCCTCGCGCCTGACACTCGCCGAGCCGAGGGCGGCGGCGAGCTGGCCGAGACTCTCGAGATTATGCACCGTCCTGAAGTCGTCGACATGCGGCAAAATTGCCCGCATGCCCAAGGATCTCGGCTCGAATCCCTCGTAGCGCAAGAGCGGATTGAGCCAGATGAGCCGGCGGCAGGATTTGTGCAGCCGCTCCATCTCCTCGGCGAGCCCCTCGCCGGCGTCGCGGTCGAGGCCGTCGGAGATGAAAATGACGAGCGCCCCCTGGCCGAGCACGCGGCGCGACCAGCGGCGGTTGAACTCGCTGAGCGAGGCGCCGATGCGCGTTCCCCCGGACCAGTCCTCGACCGCTTCCGCCACGCGGGCGAGCGCCACGTCCACGTCGCGCTGGCGCAATTGGCGCGTGATGTTGGTTAGCCGCGTGCCGAAGAGGAAGGTATGGACGCGGTCGCGGTCGTTGGTGAGCGCGTGGAGGAAATGCAGCAGCATGCGCGAATAGCGGCTCATCGAGCCCGAGATGTCGCAGAGGACGACGAGGGGAGGGTGGCGCTCGCGCCGCCGGCGACGGCGCAGATCGATGTCGCTTGCGCCGCCGCGCAGCGAGTTGCGCAAGGTCGCCCGCATGTCGATGCGGGGGCCGGCAGGATCGGCGCGAAATCGCCGCGTGGGCAGCATCATGATGGGAAGGCGCATGCGCGCCATCACCGCCTTGGCCGCGCGCATCTCGTCCCCCGACATCTCCTCGAAGTCCATCTTCTGGAGAATCTCGCGGTCCGAATAGGTCATCGCGGCATCGGCGATGAATTCCGGCTCGGGCGGCTCCGCCTCGGCCTCCTCGCGCCCCTGCACCTCCGCGGCGAGCGACTCCGCGAGCCTGCGGCTCACCGGCTCCTCGGGCATCTCGCCCTCGGGCCGGCGCACCGTCGGCAAGAGGAGCGCCATCATGCGCTCGAGCAACTTCGGATTGCGCCAGAAGACGTGGAAGGCCTGATCGAAGAGCTCCTTCTGGTCGCGCCGGTTGACGAAGACGGCGTGGAGCGTCCAGTAGAGGTCGTCGCGACTCTCGATGCCGACGGCCTCGACCGCCTCGACCGCGGCGAGGACCCTGCCGGGGCCGATGGGAAGGCCGGCGCGACGTAGCACGCGCGCGAAATGCATCAGGTTGGCGACGAGCTTGCCACCTTCGGGGAGCGGCTCTGCGAGACGCGCGGTCATCGAGGCTGTGCGTGGGCGTCCGAGCCGTCCCTCACCCGGCTCGCTACGCTCGCCACCCTCTCCCGCTTGCGGGAGAGGGAAGGGGCCCCCGCGGGCCGATGGCCCGCTTCTACTGCAACATGCATAAGAGGCGCGCTACGCGCGCCGGGCGAAGCGACGGGAAGGGTGAGGGACGGGTGAGCGCTGCCGCTCATGCCTTCTGGCGCTTCACCGCGTCCGCGCCCTGGGCCGCCGCGAGCTCGGCCTGGACCTGGCTCAGGATGGCCGCGGCCTCGCTGCCTTGGATCTTGGCGATGTCGTCCTGGTACTTAAGGAGCACGCCGAGGGTGTCGTCGATCGCGCGCTGGTCGAGCTGGATGATGTCGAGCTGGGTCAAGGCATGCGCCCAGTCGATGGTCTCGGCGATCCCGGGCAGCTTGAAGAGGTCGCGCTGGCGCAGCTTCTGGACGAAGGCCACGACCTGGCGCGAGAGATTGGCGGGCGCCTTCGGCGCCTTGATGCGCAGGATCTCGAGCTCGCGCGCCGCATCCGGGTAGTCGACCCAATAATAGAAGCAGCGCCGCTTGAGCGCGTCATGGATCTCACGCGTCCGGTTGGAGGTGATGACCACGATGGGCGGCTCCGCGGCCTTGATGGTGCCGATCTCGGGAACCGTGATCTGGAAATCGGAGAGCACCTCGAGAAGATAGGCCTCGAACGGCTCGTCCGCGCGGTCGAGCTCGTCGATGAGGAGCACGGGGGCGCCCGCGGCATCGCTCTCGAGCGCCTGCAGGAGCGGGCGCTTGATGAGGAAGCTCTCACCGAAGATGTCCTGGCCGAGGCTCTTGCGCTCGCGCTGGCCGGCCTCGGCCAGGCGGATTTCGATCATCTGGCGCGCATAGTTCCACTCGTAGACGGCCGACGCCACGTCCAGGCCCTCGTAGCACTGGAGGCGGACGAGGCGGCGTGCAAGCGTCTCGGCCAGCACCTTGGCGATCTCGGTCTTGCCGACCCCGGCTTCGCCTTCGAGGAAAAGCGGACGGTGGAGCTCGAGCGCCAAATAGACGGCGGTGGCGAGACTGCGGTCGGCGACATAGCGGCCGCGCGTGAGGAGCGCGTGGGCCTCCTCGACCGTCGAGGGAAGAAGGGACGATGGCTTCATGGTCTCAGCGCGGCTCAGTGGGACCCCCAAAAATGGGGCGGAGGGGTGCCTCGCGGCAAGCCCCTCCGCCGTGATTGCGCCGCGCGCGGCTCAGCCGGCGGCCTGCACCGCCCGCTTGGCCATCACGCCGACGAGATGCGCGCGGTACTCGGCACTCGCGTGGATATCCGAGTTGAGCCCGGCTTGCGGCACCTTGAGGCTGCTGAGGGCGGCCGCCGACCAGCTCTTGGCAAGGGCCTCCTCCGCGGCCTTGAGGCGGAAGACGGACGGACCGGCTCCCGTCACCGCAACGCGCGCGCTACCCCCCGTCTTGGCGACGAGCACGCCCACGATGGCATAGCGCGAGGCCGGATTGGGAAACTTGGCGTAGGCCGCCTTCTCGGGGATGGGGAAGCTGACCGCGGTCACGATCTCGCCGGCCTGAAGGGCGGTCTCGAAGAGGCCCTTGAAGAAGTCGTCCGCCGCGATCTTGCGCTTGTTGGTGATGACCGTCGCACCCAGCCCGACCACGGCGGCGGGATAATCGGCCGCCGGATCGGCGTTCGCGATCGAGCCGCCGATGGTGCCCCGGTTGCGCACTTGCGGGTCGCCGATCCCGTCTGCGAGCGCGGCGAGTGCGGGAATGGCCTTCTTGACCTCGGGCGAGCCCGCCACCTCGGCGTGCGGGGTCATGGCGCCGATGACGAGCGCGTTGCCCTCGCGCTTGATGCCCTTGAGCTCGCCGATGCCGCCCAGGTCGATGAGGTCGGAAGGCTGCGCCAGGCGTTGCTTCAAGGTCGGAATGAGCGTCATTCCGCCGGCCACGAGCTTGGCCTCCTCGCTGCCGCCGAGCAGCTTGGCGGCATCCGCGAGGCTCTTCGGCCGGTGATAGTTGAAGTCGTACATCGTGCTTCCTCCCTTACGCGGCCTTGGGCTTCTTCGCACGCTCCACGGCGCGCCAGATCTTCTCGGCCGTCGCCGGCATGTCGAGGCTGGCGACGCCGAGCGGGCGCAAGGCGTCGAGAATGGCGCTCATGATGCAGGCGGGTGCGCCGATGGCGCCGGCCTCGCCGCATCCCTTGACGCCCAAGGGATTGTGGGTGCAGGCGGTCGCGTTGGTATCGACCTTGAAGGACGGCAGATTGTCCGCCCGCGGCATGCAGTAGTCATTGTACGAGCCGGTCAAGAGCTGGCCCTGCTTATCGTAGACGCAGCCTTCCAAGAGGGCCTGGCCGATCCCCTGCGCAATGCCGCCGTGCACCTGCCCCTCGACGATCATCGGGTTGATGATGCGGCCGAAGTCGTCGGCCGCGGTGAAGCTCTCGACCGTGAGCGCGCCGGTATCGGGATCGATCTCGACCTCGGAGAGATAGGTGCCGGCCGGGTAGGTGAAGTTGAGCGGGTCATAGAAGGCCTGCTCCTCGAGCCCGGGCTCGAGGCCGGCCGGATAGTTGTGCGGCACGTAGGCCGCAAGCGAGACCTCGGCGAGCGCCTTCTTCTTGTCGGTGCCCGCGACGCGGAACTCGCCGTTGGCGAACTCGATGTCGGCTTCGGCCGCCTCGAGGAGATGGGCCGCGATCTTCTTGCCCTTGGCGATGACCTTCTGCATGGCGTTGAACATGGCGCTGCCGCCGACCGCGAGCGAGCGCGAGCCGTAGGTTCCCATGCCGAACGGGATCTTGTCCGTGTCGCCGTGGACGATATCGACGTTGTCGAGGGAAACGCCGAGGGTGGACGAGACGAGCTGGGCGAACGTGGTCTCGTGTCCCTGGCCATGGGAATGCGAGCCGGTATAGACGGTGACCGACCCCGTCGGATGCACGCGCACGGCCGCGGATTCGTAAAGGCCTGCGCGCGCGCCGAGCGAGCCCACCACGGCCGAGGGCGCAATCCCGCAGGCCTCGATGTAGCTGGCGATGCCGAGTCCGCGCAGACGGCCGCGCTTCTTCGCCTCCTCGCGCCGCTTCTCGAAGCCGGCGTAGTCACCGGCCTTGAGCACCTTGTCGAGGGTCGTGTGGTAGTCGCCGATGTCGTATTGGAGTGCGACCGGCGTCTGGTAGGGGAACTTGTCGCGCGGGATGTAATTGCGCCGGCGGATTTCGGCGCGGTCGATCCCGCTTAAGCGCGCGGCCTCGTCGACAAGGCGCTCGACCACGTAGGTGGCTTCCGGCCGCCCGGCGCCGCGATAGGCGTCGACGGGCACCGTATTGGTGAAAACCGCACGCACCGAGCAATAGATCGTGGGCGTTGCGTAGTTGCCGGCGAGCAGCGTCGCATAGAGGTAGGTCGGGATGCAGGGGGCGAAGGTCGAGAGATAGGCGCCGAGGTTCGCCTTGGTGAGGACCTTGAGCGCCAAGAACTTGCCGTTGCCGTCGAGGGCGAGCTCGGCGTGGGTGACGTGGTCGCGGCCGTGGGCGTCGCTCATGAAGGATTCGGAGCGCTCGGCCGTCCACTTGATCGGGCGCCCGATTTTCCTGGCCGCCCAGGTGACGATCGCCTCCTCGGCATAGTGATAGATCTTGGAGCCGAAGCCCCCGCCCACGTCCGGCGCCACGACGCGCAGCTTGTGCTCGGGGATGCCGAGGACGAAGGCGCCCATCAAGAGGCGGATCACGTGGGGGTTCTGGCTCGTAGTGTAGAGCGTGTAGTGGCCCGAGGTGGCATCGTACTCGCCGATCGCGGCGCGCGGCTCGATCGCGTTCGGGATGAGGCGGTTGTTGACGAGGTCGACCTTGGCGACCTTGGCGGCCTTGGCGAAGGCCGCGTCGTTGGCCGCCTTGTCGCCGAGCTCCCAATCGTAGCAGGTATTGGCGCCGGCCTGGTCCCACACGAGCGGCGCAGCCGGCTTGAGCGCGTCCGCGATCGAGACGACGGCCGGCAGCTCCTCGTAGCTCACCTCGATGAGCTCGGCCGCATCGCGCGCCTGGGCGCTGCTCTCCGCGATCACGACGGCGACCTGGTCGCCCACGTGGCGCACCCGATCGGTGACGAGTGCCGCGTGCGGCGGCTCGACCATCGGCGTGCCCTCCTTGTTGTGAACGAGCCAGCCGCACGGCAGCCCGTTCACCTTGTCGCTGACAAGATCGGCCCCCGTGAAGACCGCGACCACGCCCGGCGCCTTCGCCGCCTTGGCGATGCCGAGCTTCTTGATCTTCGCATGCGCGTGCGGCGAGCGCAGGATGTAGGCGTAGGTCTGCTTCGGGCGATTGATGTCGTCGGTGTAGTGGCCGCGGCCGGTCAGGAACCGCGCGTCCTCTTTGCGCAGTACGCGCGCGCCAATGCCAGTGTCGGGCATGTCACTTCCCCCTCATGGCGGCAGCACCGGCGAGAATGGACTTGACGATGTTGTGGTAGCCCGTGCAGCGGCAGATGTT
>JBKQRV010000191.1:0-101828 GCA_052143835.1 Alphaproteobacteria bacterium | reverse complement strand
GGAGAAGAGGTCGACCTCAAAAAGTGGCCGACCAAGGTCGATCCCGTCTACAAGTCGAAGGAGCAATATGAAAAATTCCTGGAAGAGCACGTTGCGCAATTGAGTGCGCAACAGGAGCTTCTCTACGCGTCCAATCGCTATGCCGTCCTGCTGATCTTTCAGGGGATGGATGCGGCGGGAAAAGACGGCGCCATCAAGCACGTGATGTCCGGGGTCAATCCGCAAGGCTGCCAGGTGTTCAGCTTCAAGCATCCAAGCCCCACGGAACTGCAGCACGATTTTCTCTGGCGCACCACCCGCGATCTGCCGGAGCGCGGGCGGATCGGCATCTTCAACCGATCCTATTACGAGGAGGTGCTGATCGTCCGCGTGCATCGCGAAATTTTCCGCAGCGAAGGGCTCCCGGACGATTCGCGCGACGACAAGGCGGTCTGGCAAGACCGCTATCGTTCGATCGCGGATTTGGAGCGACATCTTCATGTCAACGGAACCCGCATCGTGAAGTTCTACCTCCACCTCTCGAAGGAGGAGCAGCGCAAGCGCTTCCTCGAGCGCATCGATGAGTCGGAAAAGAACTGGAAATTCAGCCTTGCGGACATCGAGGAGAGGAAATTCTGGAAGCAGTACATGAAGGCCTACGAGGAATGCCTCGGTGCTACGAGCAGCCGGGAGGCGCCCTGGTACGTCGTTCCCGCCGACGACAAGGAGAACGCTCGCCTGATCGTGTCGCAAATCATCCTCGATACGCTCCAAGGACTCGAAATGACTTACCCCAAAATGAGCGCAGAGCGCCGGCGGGAACTGCTGGCGATCCGCAAGCGGCTTGCAAAGTGAGGTCTGGAGTGCGCTCGCGCCGGAAAATCGTCGCCAAGGAGAGGTCGATGTATACCCACATCCTGATACCAACGGACGGATCGGCGCTCGCCGGGAAGGCCGTCCGGCACGGCATCGCGCTGGCCAAGCGGATCGGCGCCAAAGCCACCGTGCTCACGGTCTTGCCGCCTTTTCATGTGCTCACGACCGACACCCAGATGCTCGCGGACACGGCCGTTCAGTACAAAGCGCGCATGCGGGAGCATGCCGAGAAAACGCTCGGCGCCGTCGCCAAAGCCGCGAGAAAAGCGGGTGTCGCGTGCGACACGCTCCACCTCGAGCACGAGCATCCCTACCAGGCAATCATCGCGACCGCCAAGTCGAAACACTGTGACCTTATCGTCATGGCCTCGCACGGCCGCCACGGCATCTCCGCGATCGTGCTCGGCAGCGAGACGGTCAAGGTCCTCACGCACTCCAAGATCCCGGTGCTCGTCCATCGCTGAGCCTCGTGGCGATGCGCCGGGAGTTCCGTCGGTCACGATCGCCTCGAAAGAGGACACTCGCAGGACTTCTTTCTCGCCGCGCGGCCGTCCGCCCGACCGTCCGCCGACCGATGCGGCGGCGTGCGCCGCACTCGCTCCGCTAGGTGCCGCCGTCAGATGCCGCGAAGCGCCCGCCTCAAGGCGCCGGCGCCGGGGTTGCTGACGGTGCGGCGCACGATGATATCGCGCGCCGAGACGTTCCGGCCGTAATAGGCCGTGTCCCATTCGTGGCGCGGGCTCATCACCCCACCTTCGATGGCGACTCCGCCGAACAGCCCCTTCGATTCGGCGATGACGTAGATGTCGGCGCCGGCATTGGTCGTGGTCGACGCTTCGGCGCCCGCACCCAAGGTGGCGACCGCCAGCCCGGCCTCGGCACCCAGCTTCACCTTGTTCTCCATCGCCGCATTGAGCGCCTTGTCGCTCATGATGATGAGCACGACCTTGGAGACCTCGACGCCGATCTGGAAGCCGAACGAGCCCGCACCCAGGTCGTAGAAGGCCGGGTCGCTCCAATTGCGCTTGCCGTCGCGGGCGAGCAGGACGCCGGTGCCTCCCTGGGCGCCGAAGATGAAGCCGGCCTTGACCAACTCGGGCACGATCAGCACCGCGCGCGAGCGGCGGATCAGCTCGCGCGCCTTGGCGGCGATATCGTTCCCGCCGTTGTGGATCTCGCGGACCACGTTGAGGGCCTCGTCGACGGCTTGTTGCTGATCGGGTGCTGCCTGGGCGAAGGGGGCGGCAGCCAGACTAACGGCGATGGCAGCGAAAAGGGCGAGATGTCTCATTCTGCGATGCTCCCTGGCGGAGGTTGAAGGCTCGGAGCCTTTTGGGCGAGGGCCCTCTATTGCAGCTTGTAGGCCTTCGCCTCGGCGGCGATCTTCGCCGCGTCGAAGCTGTTGATCTCGCCGACCAGGTCGTTGGTGACGAGGTCGCTTGCCGGCACGGCTACCTTGACGACGCCGTTCTTCAGGAGGAACGCCTCGTAGGCGGCATAGTCCTTGACCGGGCTCTCGCCCCAGCGCGTGACCCCGCCGGCCTCGAGGCGCCAATGCGCGATGCGCGCCTCGAGCGCCTTCACGTCGTCGCGCACAGCGTCGGCCTCGCTCTTGCCGGTCGGCTTGGTCTGCGGATACACCTCGTAAAGTATCCGGACGGCGGCCTCCGGGTTGTTCATCGCGAAGATCGTCCCCCGCGCGTAACCCTTGGCAAGGCCGACGGCCTGGGCGCGGTTTTCCTTGAGCGTCGACTCGAGTGCTAGGAACCCGTTCGAGGGATATTTGGCGATCGGGCCGGTGTCCAAGAGACGCAATGGCTGGCCGGCGTTCTCGATAAGCGCGTATTGGACGTCGTAGAGCGAGAGCGCATCGACCTGCTTCGAGCGCACGAGCGCCGCCGCCTGACCCGCCTCGCCCACCACCACGATCTGCGCCTCCTTGTCCGGGTCGATGCCGTAATTACCGAGAAGTGCCCGCGCCACCTGCACGCCAGCCGACGACATCGACTGCACGCCGATCTTCTTGCCCTTGAGCTCCTTGGCGTCCTTGATCGGGCTGTCGGCGGGGACGGCGATGCCGTAGATGTTGCCCTGATAGGCCGTATAGAAGATCTTGGCCTTCACCCCCTCGGAGCGGATGGTGATGAGCGGCTCGACGGAGGGCAGCGAGTAGGGCAGGTCGCCCGTTGCCACCTCCTTGACGCAATCGGTCGAGCCGGGCAGCGGCACGAGCTGCACCTTGAGGCCGGCCTCGGCGAACCAGCCCATCTTGGTCGCGACCGCGAAGGGTGCTGTGGCCGAGCTCACGGTGCGCGCGCACCAGCCGACCTTGATCGTGGTCTCGGCCGCGAGTGCCGTATGTGCTGAAAGCATCAAGCCGAGTGCTAAGAGCGGCCCGGCGAGGCGAGCGAGCTTCATAGTTTTCCTCCCTTGGCGGAAGCGCCGATTTCGGTGCTCTTCTGAGAGGGGTCCCAGAACAGCACGCGGCGGCGGATCCAGACGATAGCACCGTTGAGCCCGAGCCCCATAACGGCGAGGATGAAGAGCACCGCGAACTGGCCCGCCACGTCCATCGAGAAATTCATGCTCTGGATCAGCATGCCGAGGCCGGACTCGGCACCTACGAACTCGGCCACGATCGCGCCGATCAACGAGAAGACCATGGCGACCTCGAGCCCCGCCATGATGAAGGGGAGGGCCGTCGGCAGCCGCAGCATCCAGAAGATCTGCGACTCCGTCGCCGCGAGCGAGCGCATCAGGTCGACGTGATCCTCGTCCGCCGAGCGCAGGCCGACGATGGTGTTGACGAGAAGCGGGAAGAAGGCGACGAGTGCGGCACTCACCACCTTGGAGGTGAGGCCGAGGCCGAACCAGACGATGATGAGGGGGGCAAGTGCGACCTTCGGCATCGACTGGAACATCACGATATAGGGGTAGAGGAAATATTCGACCGCACGGCTCACCGCGACGGCGGTGCCGAGCACAAAGGCGAGTAGGGAGCCGAAGGCGAAGCCAAGCAGCGTCTCGGCGAGCGTCACCCAGAAATTGTCGAGATAGACCCCGCTCACGGCACCGCGATAGAGCGCCATGATCGCGCGGGAAGGTGCGGGCAGGATGTAGGCGGGCACGTCCAAGAGCCGCACCGCCGCCTCCCAAAGCGCAAGCGAAACGAGGAGCAGCAGCACGCGGATCGCCATGTTGCGCGGGCTCTTCATCCGCTTATCCGCCCAACTCGGCCTTGGCGTTGAAATGGGCGCGAATGCGCCGGACAAGCGCGCCGAACTCGACACTGGCGCTCATGTCGAGCGAGCGCGGCCGCGGCAGGGCGACGGAAACCGCGTCCATGATCCGTCCCGGCCGCGGCGTCATGACCAGGACGCGGTCGGCGAGGAAGACCGCCTCGGCGATCGAATGGGTGATGAAGAGCACGGTCTTGCGCCGCTCGAGCCAGATTCGCTGGAGCTCGAGGTTCATGCTCTCGCGCGTCATGGCGACGAGCGCGCCGAACGGCTCGTCCATGAGCAGCATGGCGGGATCGTGGATGAGGCCGCGGGTGATGGCGACGCGCTGCTGCATGCCGCCCGAGAGCTCCCAGGGATAGCGGTGCTCGAAGCCCTCGAGCCCGACGAGGG
The DNA here is from genome assembly GCA_052143835.1 of Alphaproteobacteria bacterium. Lineage (GTDB taxonomy): Bacteria > Pseudomonadota > Alphaproteobacteria > JACZXZ01 > JACZXZ01 > DASPPM01. The sequence continues at coordinate 97,341 of JBKQRV010000191.1, read as the reverse complement.
CGAGGAGCTCGAGCGCGCGCGGCCGCATCCTCTCGCGGCCCAGCCTCTGCACATCGACCGGCAGCAGCACGTTGTCGAGCACGGAGCGCCAGGGGAAGAGCACGGGCGACTGGAAGACGACGCCGATATCGCGCCGCGGACCGCTGATCGCCGTGCCGCCGAGATCGGCCCCGCCTTGCGACGCCGCGATGAGGCCGGCGAGAATCTTGAGGAGCGTCGATTTGCCGCAGCCGGACGGCCCCACCACGGCGACGAACTCCCCCTCGGCCACGCTGAAGTCGATGTCGTCCAACGCCAGCACGGGGCCGCGCGAGGTCTCGTATTGCTTGCTGAGCCGCTTGACGGCGATCATCTCGCCCGCCGTGCCCGCCATCTCGCCTCCCGACGCGGCCTCTTCTCTGCCGCTTGCCCCTACTATCAAGCTGGCGTGCCCGCAAGGCAACAGGGAAGCCGCCCGAGGAAACCGCACTGCGGGCGACCGGCATGGGCGGCATCGGCGCGAGCTTTTCGCCATTGACGCGGTCAAGGGGCGGATGACAGTCTGCCGCGTCCGAGCCTGCCGACAGCTTGCGTCCCGCCCATGTTGCGCGCCTCATGACCGAGCCCGTCCTCAGAGCGAGCCCGCCGCGCGCGCTCGGCGGCGAATCGGTGTTGCGCGCCGTCTTCTACATGATGCTGGCAGTGACGGCGTTCCCCTTCCTCAGCGCCTCCGTTAAGTACCTTGGCCGCAGCTACCCGATGCCCGAGATTTTCTGGGCGCGTTATTTGGGACACGTCCTCTTCTGCCTGATCGTCTTCTTGCCCCGCCGGGGCCTCACCGTCCTCGCGACCAAGCATCCAGGCGCTCAGCTCATGCGCTCCGTCCTCCTCTTCGGCGCCTCGGCCTTCTACTTCCTCGGCCTCCTGACCGTGGCGCTGCCGACCGCGAGTGCCATTGCCTTCGCGGGCCCCCTCATCGTGACGGCACTCTCGGTGCCCATGCTGGGCGAGAAGGTCGGCCCGCGGCGTTGGACGGCGGTGATCGTGGGCTTCGCGGGAGCCCTCCTCATCATCCGGCCCGGCACGGACGTGATGCAGTGGGGTGCCGTGCTCGTGCTGCTCGACGCGCTCTGCTATGCGGTCTACCAGATTCTCTCGCGCAAGGTCGGCGGCACGGACCCCGCCGCGGTTTCGATCACGCTTGCCGGCCTGGGCGGCCTCGCCATCTCGACCGTCATTCTGCCCTTCTCGCCCCTCGTCCTGCCGGCGACCCTCTTCGATTGGCTCGTCTTCGCCGGCGTGGGGATCTTCGGGCTCGTCGGACATTATTTCGTCATCAAGGCGGTGCAATGGGGCTCGGCCTCGCTTTGCGCGCCCATGGGCTACGGCGAGCTCATCGGGTCCACCCTCTTGGGCTACCTCTTCTTCGCGGAGTTCCCCGACCTCGCGACCTGGATCGGGGCGGCGGTCATCGTCGCGAGCGGCCTCTACATCACCTACCGCGAGCACAAGCTGCAACTGCGCGAGCGCGCGGCATCGGCCGCCGTGTAGTACTCCGAACTACCGGCGCGTGATACCCCCCACCCTGACCCTCCCCCTCAAGGGGGGAGGGAAATTGCATAGCATGGCAACAGAACCCCCCTCCCCCTCGAAGGGGGAGGGTGGGGTGGGGGTGACGCTCGGACTCGTAAAGGCTGGTACCAGTACCCGGACTCGCGAACATGATCTCCGCTCACGTCCGTGCGGCGTCCTCGCGGATCATGTCCGCGGCCTTCTCCGCGATCATGATGACGGGCGAGTTGGTGTTGCCCGAGGTGATGGTCGGCATGATCGAGGCGTCGACCACGCGCAGGCCCGCGATCCCGTGCACGCAGAGGCGCTCGTCGACCACGGCAAGCGGGTCGTGCCCCATCTTGCAGGTGCCGACGGGGTGGAAGATGGTCGTCCCGATGTTGCCCGCCTCGCGCGCGAGCTCCTCGTCGCTCACATATTGGCTGCCCGGCCGGAACTCCTCGGGCTCGAAGCGCGCGAGCGCGGGTGCTGCGCAGATGCGGCGCGTGAGCCGCATCGCCGTCGCCGCCACCTGGCGGTCGGCGGCGCTCGTGAGATAGTTGGGCTGAATCGCCGGGTGGGCCTTGGCGTCGGCCGACTTGATGCGCACGAAGCCGCGGCTCTCGGGCCGCAGGTTGCAGACCGACGCGGTGAATGCCGGGAAGGGATGCGGCGGCTCGTCGAAGCGGTCGAGGCTCAAGGGCTGGATGTGATACTCGAGGTTGGGCGTCTCGCGGCTCGCGTCGCTCTTGGCGAAGCCGCCGAGCTGGCTCGGCGCCATGGCGAGCGGACCACTGCGGAAGAGAACATACTCGATCCCCATCCAGGCGCGTCCGAATAGGCTGTTGGCCTGCTCGTTGAGCGTGCGCGTGTGCTTGACCTTGTAGGCCATGCGGATCTGCAGATGGTCCTGCAGGTTCTCGCCGACCCCGCCGAGCTCGTGGACGAGGGGGATGCCGTGCGCCTGGAGAAGTGCCGCCGGCCCGATGCCCGAGAGCTGGAGGAGCTGCGGCGAGCCCACGGCACCGGTTGCGAGGATGAGCTCGCCGCGGGCGGCGGCGTAGGCGGGCCGGCCGTCGTGGGAGAACTCGATGCCGACCGCGCGCCGCCCCTCAAAGCGGATGCGCGTCGCTTGCGCGCGCGTGAGCACGGTCAGGTTCGCGCGCCCGCGGGCCGGCTTGAGAAAGGCCTTCGACGTGCTCCAGCGCACGCCGCGCCGCTGGTTGACCTGGAAATAGCCGCAGCCCTCGTTGTCGCCGCGGTTGAAGTCGTCGCAGTTGCGGATGCCGACCTCGGCCGCCGCCGCGCGGAAGGCGTCGAGAATCTCCCAGGAGAGCCGCATCTCCTCGACCCGCCATTCCCCACCCGCGCCGTGGAACTCGTCGGCCCCGCGCACCTGGTCCTCGGAGCGCTTGAAATAGGGCAGCACGTCGTCCCAGGCCCAGCCGGGATTGCCCATCTGGCGCCACTGGTCGTAGTCGCGCGCCTGGCCGCGCATGTAGATCATGCCGTTGATCGAGGAGCAGCCGCCCAAGACGCGCCCGCGCGGATAGTTGAGCGCGCGCCCGTTGAGCCCGGCCTCGGGCTCGGTCTTGAAGCACCAGTCGGTGCGCGGATTGTTCTGGGTATAGAGGTAGCCGATCGGGATGTGGATCCAGAGGTAGTTGTCCTTCCCACCCGCCTCGAGCAGCAGCACGGAGGTGTTGGGCTCCGCCGAGAGCCGGTTGGCGAGCACGCAGCCCGCGGAGCCCGCGCCGACGATCACGTAATCGAAGCTGCCGACCTCGTTCATCGCCGGCTCTGCCATGGCGGCACCTCCCCGTCTCTTCGACGTTCGCCCTCATCATAGCGCCGGCCCTGGCCGATTTCGAGGAAACGCTGTAGGACTCGGGCCGCAGCCGGCCTGGGGCCGCGCCCGGCCGCGGGCCGGAGAAACCGAAGGGGGAAACCATGGACGACATCGCCTTTGCCTCGGCCAAGCGCCTGGCCTCCCTCATCCGCCGCAAGAAGCTCGGCTGCCTCGAGCTGCTCGAGCATTATCTCGCCCGCGTCGAGCGCTACAATCCGCGCCTCAACGCCATCATCGCGACCGACCTCCCGGTGGCGCGGAAGCGCGCCCGTGCTGCCGACACCGCACTCGCCAAGGGCCAAATATGGGGCCCGCTCCACGGCGTGCCCATGACCATCAAGGAATCCTTCGATGTCGCCGGCATGGCCACGACCTGGGGGCTGCCCGAGCTCAAACACAACCGGCCCAAACGTAACGCGCTCGCGGTCGACCGCCTGCTCAAGGCGGGCGTCGTCCTCTTCGGCAAGACGAACGTGCCGGTCTGGCTCGCCGACTGGCAAAGCTACAACGACATCTACGGCACCTCGAACAATCCCTGGGACCGCACCAAGGTGCCGGGCGGCTCCTCGGGCGGCTCGGCGGCAGCGCTTGCCGCGGGCCTGACCGGGATCGATGCCGGCAGCGACATCGGCTCGTCGATCCGCAATCCAGCGCATTATTGCGGCGTCTTCGGCTTGAAGCCGACCTACGGCATCTGCCCGCCGCGCGGACAAGCGCTCCCGGGCCGGGTCGCGCAGAGCGACATCTCCGTCATCGGGCCGCTCGCGCGCAGCGCCGACGATTTGGCACTCGCCCTCGCCGCGATGGCCGGGCCCGACGAGATCGACGGCGCCGGCTACCGGCTCCGCCTGCCGCAGCCGCGAAAACGCGAGCTCCGCCAGTTCAAAGTCGCCCTCATGCTGGACGACGCCTGTGCCGAGGTCGACCGCGAGGTGCAGGACCAGCTGCAGAGGCTCGCGGATTTCCTCGCCAAGAGGAAAGTGAAGGTGAGCGACAAGGCGCGCCCCGACATCGACACGGGCCACGCCAACCGCGTCTACATCATGCTGCTGCGCGCCGCGACCGCGGGCCGGCAGACGCCCGAGCAATTCGCCAAGGCGCTCGAGACAGCTAGGACGCTCGATCCGGCCGACGAGAGCTACTTCGCGCGCATGACGCGCGCCAACACGATGTCGCATCGCGATTGGCTCGCCTTCAACGAGGAGCGCCACAGGATGCGCTGGAAGTGGCACGCCTTCTTCCAGGACTACGACCTGCTGCTCTCGCCCGTGGCCGCCTCCGCCGCCTTCCCGCACGACCACAAGGGCGAGCGCTGGCAGCGCAGCGTCGTCGTCAACGGCAAGAAGGTGCCGACGACCGACCAGCTCTTCTGGGCCGGCTACTCCTGCGTCGCCTATCTGCCCGCGGCCGTGGCACCCATCGGCTTCAACCCCAAGGGGCTGCCGATCGGCGTGCAGATCGTGGGACCGCAATACGGCGACCGCAGCTGCATCGCCTTCGCCAAGCTGCTCGAGCGGGAATACCACGGCTTTGTGGCGCCGCCGGGATATGCGTGAAGGGGGCGCTACGGCCCAGTCACCTCGGCTTCGCGAGATAGACCCAGTGGCTGCGTAGCTTCTTGATGCCGGCGCGGTCCAGCGTCGCCGTCCGTGTCCCCAGCTCGCTGCGTGGGTTTCTGCGGAAGTCGCTCTCCAGAACCTGAGCCAAATAAACCTCCGTGAAGCACATGGGTCTGCGCGCGTCGGCGGGCTCGGTCGTATGATCGGTCTCGTAGACGAAAACGCACATCCATTGATCGCGCGCGCCGTGAGTGTCGACGGCCCCGCCCTTCTTGCGCGTACTCTTGATCTCCACGCCGTGCTCGCCGGCCTTCACCGAGTTATTGGGATATTTGCCCTGCAGAATGAGGTCCGGGTGTCCGTTGAAATGCCGGTTTTCGACCAGGGCGCGGGAGTGCTTTGCCATGCTCGCGGTCAACATGTCCGAAATCATCCCGGACATTGCTGCTGGCCGAAGCATGTCGTCCATCCGGTGCAGGCCCTTCCCTTGCAGAAGCTGGTTCACGTCAAAAAAGAAATCGTAAACGTCCTGCATTGCGATCTCGAAATCCTTGAGTCGCAGCTCATAGGGAAGGACGGCGTTTGGATTGAACGCCGCGGCATCGACGCGCTCGGGTTTCGTCATGGCGCTCTGAGGTCGGCTCCCGCTTGATCGCAGGCTGCTGTTCCCTGTTACACCTCCGGATGATGAGCGGACATAAGAAATTATGGAGACCAAAGAAATGGCGCGGCCGTGCGACGGAATGCTTGACGACTTCGCAGAGAGTTGCCATAATGTTCTTTAAGCAAGTGCGCCTCTTTCGAGGGGCCATTGATCCTGGAGGCCATATATGTTGGGATGGCCTTTCTACCGCCTACAAGATCTAGTTCAAGAGCATCGGAGCAGATAAATGCGCTCACCGGGCATCGTCGGATCCCTGGCAGACGGACCTGCTCCTCCCCTCGCCGTCGACGGCATTGTGTTGCGCGGACGCATTGCCGACAGCTTGCGGCAGGCGGAGACCAAGCTGTGGAACCTCGTCAGGCAAATCGGCGAGGGCACCGCTGTGGAGCCGTGTATCGGCATTGCGCTTGTTCCCGCGGACGCGCTCGCTTGGATGACCCGGCTTCCCGACGACTGCCTGCACGGCATCGTGACGGACCCGCCCTACGGCCTGATCGAGTACCAAGGGAAGGACCATACGAAATTGCGGCAGGGTCGCGGCGGCGTGTGGCGCATTCCGCCTGCCTTCGACGGCGTCGAGCGCTCTCCCTTGCCGCGATTCACGGTGCTGAGCGAGCAGGACAGGAAGCAGCTCGACGATTTCTTCTTCCGTTTCGCAATGCTGGCATTGCGCAAGCTGGCCCCCGGCGGTCACCTGATGATCGCCTCGACCCCGCTTCTCTCCACCACGACCTTCGCCTGCTTCGAGAAGGCCGGCTTCGAAAAGCGCGGCGAGATCATCCGGCTTGTGCAGACGCTGCGCGGCGGCGACCGGCCCAAGGGTGCCGAGCGAGAATTCGCGGATGTCTCGGTCATGCCGCGCGCCGGGTGGGAGCCTTGGGGGCTCTTCCGCAAGCCGATCAGCGAGCGCACGGTCGCGGCAAATCTCCGCCGCTGGGGAACAGGCGGGCTGCGCCGCATCTCAGGCGATGAGCCGTTCCGGGACGTCATCGACTCGGCGCCGACGCGAGCGATTGAGCGCGAAATCGCACCGCACCCCTCATTGAAGCCGCAGCGCTTTATGCGTCAGCTCATCCGCGCTGTGCTGCCGCTCGGCATCGGCGTGGTCTACGACCCCTTCGCGGGAGCCGGTTCCACGCTGGCGGCCGCCGCTCGTGTGGGCTACCGCGCCGTCGGCACGGAGCTCGACCCGGAATATGCCGCCATGGCCTGCCGCGCGATACCCCTGCTACGCGATCTCTATCCCGGCGGCGACGGCGCGGGATTGCCCGCATCGTGACGGAACCGCGGCTTCGTCGCATGACGCCGCGGCGCAAGTTCAAGGTCGGGATCATACTCGACGATCCCGTGCCGCTGCCAAGGTATGGGTGAGGCGGAAGACGTAAAGCAACACTTGACGTTTCCTCTGGTAGGACTATCTTCCTGACGTGATCCGCACGTTTCGCAGCAAGGCACTCCGCGTCTATTTCGAGACCGAGAAGTCGGCCGGCTTAAGCGTGCAGAACGTGGCGCGGGTGGGGCGCATGTTGCGGGCCTTGGACGACGCTACCCGACCCGAACAGCTGAACCTACCGGGCTACCACTTCCATGCCCTGCATGGCGTGCGACGGTGGTCAATACGAGTCACCCGCAATCGGCGCATCACGTTCGCATGGGATGGCGCCGACGCCATCGAGGTTGATTTGGAGGATTACCACTGATGAGCAAGCGGACGATCAAGCGGGGGCTCCCGCCCATGCATCCTGGCGAGCTGCTGCGGGAGGATGTCGTGCCGGCCCTGGGCCGCTCCCGTGTCGAGATCGCGCGCCTTCTTGGCGTGTCGCGGCAGACCCTGCATGCGATCCTGACCGAGCGCGCCCCGGTGACGCCCGAAATGGCGCTGCGGCTCGGCAAGCTGTGCGGGAACGGCCCCGAGCTGTGGCTCAACCTGCAATCCCGCTTCGACCTGGAACGGCTGAGCAAGACGAAGCGCGCCGAGATCGCCGCGATCCCGACGCTGGCAGCGGAGAGTTAGAGAGGACGACATGGCTCGCAAAACGCGCCGTTGGGATGCGGCCGAAACTCTGGAGACCAAAGAGGACATTGCCGCCTATCTCGATGCCGTTCTCGAGGATGGCGACCCCGACTTGCTGAAGGCGGCGCTGGGCGATGTCGCGCGCGCCAAGGGCATGACCGAGATCGCGCAGGCCGCCGGCCTCGGCCGCGCCAATCTCTACAAGGCGCTGTCGCCGGAGGGCAATCCGGAGTTCGCGACGGTTGCCAAAGTCCTGCGTGCGCTCGGCCTTCGGCTCACAGTCGCCGCCTGATGCGACGGGAGGTCTCCTCCTGCAAAGCATCGACGGGGCAAAATTGCCGGCATCGTGACCGAGACGCGGCGAGCGCCGCACCTCGCTGCGCGTGACAAAGCGGCGCTATCCCCCACCCACGCCTAGCCTTCGGCCCCCGTTGCTGTAAAGTGTATCGTGAAGACGCGGCCAAGGGACGCCGCGCGAAGGCGACAAGGGAAAGCCAAGGGTAACGCCATGAGCGAACGACGCCTCGGCATCATCATGAACGGGGTCACCGGCCGGATGGGGACCACCCAGCATCTCATCCGCTCGATCCTCGCCATCCGCGACGAGGGCGGGGTCGCGCTCAAGGACGGCACGCGGGCGATACCGGATCCCATCCTCGTCGGCCGCAACATGGAGAAGCTGAAGGCGCTTGCGGACGCGCACGGGCTCGCGCGCGTCACCACGAGCCTCGCCAAGGCGCTCGCCAATGCGGACGACGCGATCTACTTCGACGCGCTCTCGACCGACCTGCGCAAGGCCAACGTCGAGCGCGCGATCGCCGCCGGCAAGCACGTCTATTGCGAGAAGCCGACGGCGACCTCGCTTGCAGATGCGCTTCAGCTCTACCGCAAGGCCAAGGAGGCCGGCATCCGGCACGGCGTCGTGCAGGACAAGCTCTTCCTCCCCGGCCTGGTCAAGATGCGGCGCCTCATCGAGAGCGGCTTCTTCGGCCGCATCCTCTCCCTCAAGGCCGACTTCGGCTATTGGGTCTTCGAGGGTGACGGCATCGCGGCACAGCGGCCCTCCTGGAACTACCGCAAGCGCCAGGGCGGGGGCATCATCCTCGACATGCTCTGCCACTGGCGCTACATCCTCGACAATCTCTTGGGCGAGGTCGAGGCGGTGAGCTGCCGGGGTGCGAATTTCATCGCCAAGCGCTGGGACGAGCGCGGCAAGCCCTACCGCGCCGACGCCGACGACGCGGCCTTCGCCACCTTCGAGCTCGCGGGCGGCATCTTGGCACAGATCAACAGCTCCTGGTGCACGCGCGTGCGGCGCGACGATCTCGTCACCTTCCAGCTGGACGGCACGCGCGGCTCGGCGGTCGCCGGGCTCACGCGCTGCTGGATCCAGCCCAGCCAGGCGACGCCGAAGCCGGTATGGAACCCGGACGAGCGCCGGACGCATGACTTCCTCGCCGAGTGGCAGGAGGTGCCGGACGCCGAGCCCTATCCGAACGGCTTCAAGGCGCAGTGGGAGCTCTTCATCCGGCACGTCATGGAAGGCGCTCCCTTCCGCTGGGACCTGCTCGCGGGTGCCAAAGGCGTCCAGCTTGCCGAGCTCGGCCTCAAGAGCTGGGCAGAGCGGCGCTGGATCGACGTTCCCAAGCTGGAGGGCTGAGCCGCCATGCCGACGATCAACCTGCCGACCGCGGACGGGCGGCTCCGGCCCTACAGCACGAAGCCGCCGCGCAATCTGCCCGCGCGCGCGAGTACCTCCTTCAACCGCATCGCCTTCGCCGCCACCCACGTCGTCGCCGACGCGCTCGCCGACAACGATCCCTGGCTCGATGCGTCCGTCGACTGGGACGCCACCATGGCCTACCGCCGCCACCTCTGGGCCCTGGGGCTCGGCGTCGCCGACGCGATGGACACCGCCCAGCGCGGCATGGGGCTCGATTGGCCCACCTCGCTCGAGCTCATCCGCCGCTCGGTCGAGGCGGCGAAGGACGTTCCGGGCGCGCTCCTCTTCTGCGGCGCCGGCACCGATCATCTCGCGGCCGGTGCGACGATCGACGCGGTCATACGCGCTTACGAGGAGCAGATCACAGCTATCGAGAAGCTCGGCGGGCGCATCGTCCTGATGGCGAGCCGAGCGCTCGCCGCGGCCGCGCGCGGGCCCGAGGACTACGCGCGCGTCTACGACCGCATCCTCTCCCAGCTCGCCGACAAGGCGATCATCCACTGGCTCGGCGACATGTTCGACCCGGCACTCGCCGGCTATTGGGGCGATCGCGACCTCGATGCGGCTGCCGAGACCGCACTCGACGTGATCGCGCGCAACGCGGCCAAGATCGACGGCGTCAAGATCTCGCTCCTCGACAAGGAGCGCGAGATCGCCATGCGCCGCCGCCTGCCGCAAGGCGTGCGCATGTACACGGGCGACGATTTCAACTATGCCGAGCTCATCGCCGGCGACGGCGAGCGCCATTCGGACGCGCTCCTCGGCATCTTCGACGCGATCGCACCCGCCGCGTCCGCGGCGCTTGCGGCGCTTGCGCGCGGCAGCGACAACGAGTTCCACGACATCCTGGCGCCGACGGTGCCGCTCTCGCGCCACATCTTCAAGGCGCCGACCCGCTTCTACAAGACGGGCGTGGTCTTCATGGCCTATCTCAACGGCCACCAGCGCCACTTCGTGATGGTCGGCGGACAGGAGAGCGCGCGCTCGATCCTCCATCTGGCCGAGCTCTTCCGCCTCGCGGATGCGGCCGGCCTGCTCGCCGATCCCGAGCTCGCGCGCGAGCGCATGGCGGCCGTGCTCAAGACCCGCGGCATCGAGCCATGACGCGCGATCTCTCCAAGGACAACCGCTTCCTCTCGATCAACACGGCGACCGTGCGCGCGTGGGACCTCAAGCAGGCGGTCGAGGGCATCGCGCGCGCGGGCATCCCGGCCCTTTCCGTGTGGCGCGACAAGCTTCAGGCGGTGGGTGTGGTGGAGGCGGCGCGCCTCATCAGACGGCACGGCCTCGCCGTCAGCGGCCTCTGCCGCGGCGGGATGTTCACGGGCGAAGGCCGCGGCGGGCTCGCCAAGGCGCTCGAGGACAACCGCCGCGCCGTCGACGAGGCCGCCTCCATCGCCGCCGCCTGCCTGGTCGTCGTCGCCGGCGGCCTCGCGCCGGCCTCGCGCGACATCGCGGACGCGCGCCAGATCGTGCGCGAGGGTCTCGCCGAGCTCCTGCCCTACGCCCGTGCCGCGGGTGTGGCGCTCGCCATCGAGCCGCTTCACCCCATGTACGCGGCCGACCGCGCCTGCATCAACACGCTCGCGCAGGCGAACGAGCTTTGCGAGGCGCTCGGCGAAGGTGTCGGCGTCGCGGTCGACGTCTATCACGTCTGGTGGGACCCGAACCTCGCGGCCGAGATCGCGCGCGCCGGCAAGGGCCGCCGCATCCTCGCCTTCCACATCTGCGACTGGCTGGTGCCGACGACCGACCTCCTGCTCGACCGCGGCATGATGGGCGACGGCGTCATCGACATTAAGCACATCCGGGCACTCGTCGAGGCCGCCGGCTACGGCGGCTTCTGCGAGGTCGAGATCTTCTCCAAAAACAACTGGTGGAAGCGGCCGCCCGAGGAGGTGCTTGCCACGGCCGCCGAGCGCTACCGCACGGTGTGCTGAGGCGGCCGCCGCTTCCACGTCTCGAGCGGGGTCATGGCATCTAAGTCGGGTGCCAAGGCCACGCCGTAACCCGGCGTCTCGAGCGATCCCACCTTGAGCCGTCCGCCGCGCACGGAGAGCACGGCGCCGCCGTCGACGCGCTCGTAAAGATCGCCGTGGCGCTGCAAGGCCTGCTCGCGCTCGGCGTTCGAGCAATGATCGAGGCCGCGCACATAGTGGTGGCCGTTGCGCTCGACGTGCTCGATGCCGAGCAGGCGCACGGTGGCGAGATCCTGCTGCAGCGGCACGATCGGCAGATTGGTCAAGTCCTCGGCACTCATGAAGACGCTCTCGCCGCGCGCGCGATGCGCCTCGACGAGCGTGCGGTTGAGGAAGGATTTGATGACCCCCTTGCAATTCTTGCTCGAAACGCCCGCGTAGCCGAGTGCGAGCGCTGCCTTGAACGACTGAGGGTCGTCGTCACTTTCGTCGATGATCACGGGGAGCCCGCGACCGATCGCGGCGATCCCGGCCGCGACCTCGGAATCGAGTGCTACGCGCCGCGGCAACGGCTGCTCGAGGAAGAGAAGCGAGGCGCGCAGACGCGCGAGCTTCGGGCTCTTGCCGATGAAGGCCCAGAGCTTCAGAAGCGCGTCCAAGCTCTTGTACTGCTCGTTGCCGTCGAGGGAGGCGTGGTAGGTCTCGGAGATGAGCGAGTCCAGCACGATGGCGATCGATTCGAGGCGGAGGAGATCCGCGAGCACGTCGCCGCCGAGCTTGAGCTTGAAGTAGCGCAAGCCCTGTTGGCGCACGTAGTCGGTAAGCGTGCGCGGGAGACCGTCGTCGGGAGCGCCTTCGCCGAGCTCGGCATCGCTGAGCGGGTCGAGTAGGCCGACCGTGTGCCGGAGCGCCAAGGACGGCGCGGGTGCCGCCGAGAGCCACGCCCGCACATGGTCCGGGCCCGTCTCCGCATGCACCTCCTCGGGCCTCAGCCCGATGCCGTCCTCGAGCAGGAGCTCGCGCAGGCTCGCACCGTGGCGGCGGCCGAGCGCATCGATGGCGGCGCGCTCGAAAAGCGCCGAGCCGAAGGCGCCCACGAGCTTGTTCAGCCCGGCCGCCTGCGCGCGGCGCTGGCACTCGGGATAGGCCTCGCGCCAGAGCGCGAAGAGGGACGGCGCCTCGCCGGCCGCGCGATAGACCTCGGCCGCGATCTCCGCCGACAGCAGGAGATCCTCGACATTGCGCTCCGCATTCTTCGTGGGGTCCTTGTCGAACCACTTGGGCAAGAGATTGTCGCCGGCATAGCCGGTCGAGGCCGCATTCCCGCTTTGCACCTCGACCGCGACGTGGAGAAGGGGGAAGCCCTCGACCGTCTCGGCGCCGAAGCGGAAGGGAAGCCGGGTGCGCACCTCGCGCACGTAGAAGCGCGCGTCCACGACCGAAAGGCTCAGCGGCACGGGCGGTCCTCCGGCGACGACGTCATTCCCCTCCTCCTCCCCGGCACCCGATCCGCCGCTTGCGCGGACCGCCCCGGGGGGCGGCGCCACACGGCTATCATATTAACGGCCGCCTTACCAAGAGGAGAGAGCCAAAAGGAACAGGGCAATCGCATTTGACTTTAGACACTCTCTCTTCTCGTCATGACCGGGCTTGTCCCGGTCATCCACGTCTTGTTCTGCCCGATCCAAAGACATGGATAGCCGGGACTCGGCCTTCGGCCGGCCCGGCCATGACGGTAACGAGTAGTGATTCGCCCAAGTGCCATCGCCTTGACCAAAGGGAGATAGATCGTGCGCAGCCGCTCCTGCTGCTATAGTGCGCGCCACGGTCAAAGGGCGCCGGCAAAGCGGACGGGCGCCCCAGGGAGAGAAACACAATGACTTCGCCCATCAAGCGCGTCCTCGTCGTCGGCGCCGGCACCATGGGGCGCGGCGTCGCCAAGTCCTTTGCAGACGGCGGCTTCGAGACCTTCGTGTGGAGCCGGCGCGGCGCGGGCGTTCCCGGCCTGCCGCCGGGGGTCAAGGCAAGTGCGACGCCGCCAGCCGAAGTGCCCGATCTCGTCGTCGAGAACGTGCCCGAGGAGGTCGCGGTCAAGTGCGAGACCTACCGCGCGCTCGAGGCCGCCTATCCCCCTTCCGTCATCATCGCGACCAACACCTCGGGCCTCTCGCTCGACGAGCTCGCCCAGGGCTTAGCACATCCCGAGCGCTTCCTCGGCGCGCACTACTTCCAGCCCGCGGACGTCTTTCCCATGGTCGAGGTGATCGCCGCGACGGCGACCGCCCCCGAGGTCGTCGCGCGCACGGCGGAAGCGATGCGGCGGACCGGCAAGGAGCCCATCCTCGTGCGCAAGCCGGTCGAGGGCTATCTCATCAACCGCCTTCAGCACGCGCTCCTGAACGAGGCCTATCACTTGATCGAGATCGGCGCCGCCACGCCCAAGGAGATCGACGACATCGCGAAGCATCTCCTCGGCCCGCGCATGTGCGTCACCGGTGCCATCGAGCAGAAGGACATCAGCGGGCTCAAAATACATGCGACGGCGCAAGTGGCACTCGTGCCCAAGCTCGCGCATACGGGAAAACCGGTGCGCTTCGTCCAGGACATGGTCGCGCGCGGCGAGATCGGGCTCAAGTCCGGCCGCGGTTTCTACGATTGGCGGGAGTGCGATGCGGATGCGGTGGCGGCGCAGGCGAGCGAGCGCTTGAAGCGCGTGCTCGCTTTCCTCGCCCGCGAGCTCGGGCCGGACCGTCCCCGCACGCGTCCCAAGGGGCGCAAGCTCGGCGCGTAAAGGAGGTATCGAGTGGCCAATTTCCACGTCAGCGTCGGCGAGCAGGTCAAGTTCTCCAAGACCGTGAGCGAAAGCGACGTCTATCTCTTCGCCGGCATTACCGGCGACTTCTCCGGCAACCACGTCAACGAGGAGTACATGAAGCGCTCGGCCTACGGCGGGCGCATCGCGCATGGAGCGCTTCTCATCGGCTACATGTCGACGACCTCCACCATGATGTGCGCGAAATGCGTCGAGGGCGGCATGGACGAGACCCCGGTCTCGCTCGGCTACGACCGCGTGCGCTTCTTGAAGGGCGTCAAGCTCGGCGACACCATCACGGTCCGCTACACGATCGCCGAAATCGAGCCCGAGCGGCGCCGCTCGCGCGCCAAGATCGAGGTCACCAACCAGGAGGGCGAGCTCTGCGCGGTCGCCGAGCACCTCCTCAAATGGGTGAAGAACGAGGGCTAGCGCGCGCGACACGCCTCGGCCTTGACGCCTCTCCGACATTTGCCTTTAAATCGATCTAAGCGAAGGCTAGGTTCAAGGCCGAAGACAAAGCGAACGGGAAAGGGAGGAACAAAATGACAATCAACGGGTCGGACAACGGGTCGGGCTGGATCAATCGGCGCGCGCTCCTCAAGCTCATGGGCGTGGGTAGTGCGGCCCTCGCGGGTGCGTTGCCGCGGCGCGTCTTCGCGCAAGCGCGCAAGACCACCCTCGTCATCGGCATCGACATCAGCGACACGATCACCCTCGATCCCGCGCGCGATGCGCAGTATACCCCGCCGATGACGGGCGAGGCCGCTTACGAGACGCTCGTTACCATGACGCCCGGCGACTACATCAACCTGAAGCCGGCGCTCGCCACCAAATGGGGGCGCACCCCCGACGCCAAGGGCTGGCGCTTCACCATCCGCGACGGGGTCAAGTTCGCGAGCGGCAATCCGATGACCATCGAGGACGTGAAGTGGTCCTTCGATCGCGTGATCAATCTCAAGGACCAACCCGCGCAATATGTCGCCCACGTCGATCGGGTGGAGATCGTCGATCCCCACACCTTCGACATCCTGCTCAAGCAGCCGGACCAGCCGCTCCTCACCATCATCGCAGCCCCCGAGTTCGTGGTGCTCGAGAGGAAGCTCGTCGAGGCGCACGGCGGGAACGCCGGCGCCGGCGCCAAGGACGATGACAAGGCGACCCCTTGGCTCAACGAGAATTCGGCCGGCACCGGGGCCTATCGCGTCACGGGCTGGGAGCGCAACGCCCAGATCCAGCTCGTGCGCAATCCGCACTATTGGCGCGGCACCCCGCCCTTCGAGCGCGTGGTGATCCGCCACTTCAGCGACAGCGCGGCCCAGCTCCTGGCCCTTCGCCGCGGCGACGTGGACGCCGCCTTCAACCTCATTCCCGAGCAGATCGCGACCTTGAAGAGCGAGCCCGAGGTGCGCGTCGACCGTCTTACCAGCCTCGACTTCGTCTATATGGCGCTGACCCAGGAGCCCGAGTTCAACAAGGCGCTCGCGGTCAAGGAGGCGCGCCAGGCGATCGGCTATGCCATCGATTACGACGGCATCAAGAACTCGCTGCTCGGCGGGGCCGCCGTGCGCCCGGCCCACTTCCTCCCCATCGGCACGAGCGGGTCGACCGAGGAGATCGCGCACGAGATCGGCTTCCGCCAGGATTTGCCGCGCGCCAAGGCGCTCCTCGCCAAGGCCGGCATGCCCGACGGCTTCGAGTTCGAGATCGCCTACGGCAACGCCGACGTTGCGGGCGTCTCCTACCAGCTCCTCGGCCAGAAGATTCAATCGGACCTGGCACGGGTCGGCATCAAGGCGACGCTCAATCCGATGGATCAGGTCAACCTGCGCACCCAATACACCACCGGCAAGTCGCGCGGCGGCGTGCTCACCTTCTGGAACCCGCCCGCGGTCGAGAGCGAGCTCTGGGCGGCGGCGGTCGTCGAGCGGGTCGCCAAGCGCGTGCACTGGACCCCGCCCGAGGACATCGTCAAGCTCGTGCATGAGGCGGCCGCGGAGCGCGATCCCAAGAAGCAGGCCCAGCTCTGGGTCGAGTGGCAGAAGCGCGCGGTCGATCAGGCCAATCACTTCATCCTTTTCCAGCCCATCTACCAGATCGGCGTGCGCAAGACGATCGCCAAGTTCCCGTTGACCGCCGCGGGCTGGCAGCTCGACATGTACGGCGTTGAGCCGGCGTGAGGCTACGCGGCCCTAGACAATAAGGTCCGGTTCGTCATTCCGGACAAGCAAATCATCGTTTCGACGATGATTTGCGCGATCCGGAATCCATGGCCAGGACAGCGCGAGCCCTGACATGGATTCCGGATAGCAAGGCTCGCGACCGGGAAAAGCCCGGCTTTTCCCGGGTTCGCCTAAGCTTCCGGAAAGACGCCGAACTTGGAAGCTTAAAACCCGTAGATCTCGGCCGGATTGTCGACGAGGATGCGCCGGCGCGTCGCCGCGTCGGGCGCCCAATCGAGGAGGAGGTCGAGCAAGAGCGCGTCGTCGGGCAAGCTCATCTGCCCCGGATGCGGCCAATTGCTCGCCCACAGCATGCGTTCGGGCGCCGCCTTGACGAGCTCCTTGGCCAGCCGGCCGACGTCGCCATAAAGCGGCGGACCCGCCTTCGAGACCTCGTAGGGGGCCGAGAGCTTGACCCAGACGCGTCCGCTCTCGACCAGATGGAGGAGGCAGCGGAAGGCGGGATGCTCGGGCGCCACGGGCTCGAGGAACTTCCCCACGTGGTCGATGACGATGCGGCCGGGCCAGCGCTCGATCTGCGCTTGGCGCTCGGGCAAGAGCCTTCCGTCGAGCTGAAGCTGCAGGTGCCAGCCGACCGACTGCACGCGCGCCGCGACCTCATCGAGGGTATCCCACCCGATGGCGCCGCCCGGAAGCATGTGAAAGCGCGCCCCGCGGACGCCCGCCTTGGTGAGGCGCTCGAGCTCGCCGTCGCTGACGCGCGTGTCCACGACCGCGATGCCGCGCGCGCGCTCGAGCCCGAGGGCGGCGATGCCCGCGAGCGTGCAGCGGTTGTCGAGGCCGTAGGCCGAGGGCTGCACCACGACGGTGCGGGAGAGTCCGAGACGGCGCTGGAGCGCCTGGTAGACCTCGACCCGTCCCTCGGGCGGGGCCGAGACCGCGGTCGGCGCCACCGGGTATTTCTTGTCGTAGAGGTGCATGTGCGTGTCGCAGGCGCCCGCCGGCGCCTTGAGACGCGGAGATGCGGACGATTGCGTGCTTGTCATGCTCGGGTCCTCCCCGGCTCAAGACTTCTTAAGACGCCCGAGACGCGTCGCCTTCTCGGCATTGACCGCACCCGGCGGGAGACGCCCGGCCACCAGTTCCGCCACCTGCTTGACCGTGTCGAAGGCCTGGTGCTCGATCGCCTGCGGCGTCAGGCCCGCGCTGTGGGGGGTCGCGATCACGTCCGCGCGCCGTGCCAGGTGGAGCGAGGGCATCTGGTCGGGCGCGCGCCCGACGTCGAGGGCCGCTCCCGCGATGCGCTTCTCCTCGAGCGCCTTCTCGAGCGCCGTCTCGTCGACGAGATTGCCGCGCGAGAGATTGATGAAAAAAGCGCTCGGCTTCATGCGGGCAAAAGCGGCGGCGTTCATCAGATTCTCGGTCTCCTCGGTCGCCAGCGCGAGACAGACGACGAAGTCGGCCTCGCCGAGGAGTGTCGTGAGATCGACCTGGCGCACTCCGGTGTCCGCCACCTTCTTATACGGATCGGCGACCGACACCGTCATGCCGAGCGCCTTGCCGAGCTCGGCGAGATATTGCCCGATGGCGCCATATCCGATGATGCCGAGCGCCGAGCCCTTGAGCTGGCGGCCCGTGCGCGCCGCGGGAGTGCTGCCCTTGCGGTACTCGAGCGCCGAGGCCGTGACGTTGCGGCCGAGGTCGACCATGAACCCGAGGGCCGTCTCCGCGACCGAGGCGACGAACCCGGCGGTCGCGTGCGTCACCAGCACGCCCGCAGCACTCGCCGCCGCCACGTCGATGTTGCGGATGTCGATGGCGCAGCGCAGGAAGGCGACGAGGTCGGGTGCTTGTGCGAAGAAGGCAGCCTCGCCGGGCGTCTGGCGGTCCGAGACGACGATCTCGCAGCCGCGCGCGGCCTCGGCGAGCGTCTCCGCCGTCAGCACGCGGCCGCTGCGGTTGATGCGCACCTCGCCGAGCTTCTCGAGGGCCGCGACCGCGCGCGGGCCGTAATAGTTCGCCAGCATGTCCGACACGTGCGTGAGGAATATCCTCGCCATGCTCACCCCACCTCGACCATGCGCCCTTCCGCCGAGGAGCGCAAAAGCGCCTCGATCAGGCGCTGCACCTTGAGCGCCTCGCGTCCGCTGATCGCGGGCTCCCGCCCCTCGTCGAGGGCGTCGAGGAAGTCCGCGATGAGCGCCCGGTGGGCGTCGTTGGAGAACGCCATGGGATCGGCGCCCCCGCTCAACGACGGCGCGCCGCTCTCGCTGATATGGCGGCCGTCCTTGTAATAGACGTCGAGCGCCTCGGCATTGAGGACGGCCGTAGCGTGCTCGCACGCCAGCTCGATGCGTTCGGGAAAGCCGGGATAGGCGACCGTGGTGGCGTCGATGGTGCCGATCGCGCCGTTTAAGAAGCGGATCGCGGCCCCCGCCACGTCCTCGGTGTCGATCTTGCGCAAGGGCGAGGTGACGGCAAAGGCGGCGACATGGGTGATGGGCCCGGCGAGACTCTGGAAGAGATCGAGCGTGTGAATGGCCTGGGTGAGCAGCACGCCGCCGCCGTCGCGCGCCTTGGTCCCGCGCCCCGCTTGCGCGAAATATTCGGGCGGCCGCCACCAGCGGATCGCGGCCGACCCCGAGACGAGGCCTCCGAGCTCGCCCGCGGCCACGAGACCCGCAAGGCGCCGGGAGACGGCGCGGAAGCGGTGCTGCAGCACGATGCCGAGCTTGAGCCTGGCGCGCTCCATCGCTGCCACGAGCCGCTCGGCACGCTGAAGCGAGACCTCGACGGGCTTTTCCAGCAGCACGTGCTTGCCCGCAGCGGCACAGCACTCGACAAGTGCGAGATGGCTGTTGGGCGGGGTCAGGAGCAGGAGCGCCTCGATCGTGGGGTCGGCGAGCACCTCATCGAGCGTCGCCGCGAGCGGATAGGGGTGGCTTGCGGCGAACGCCTGCCGCCGCGCCTCGCTCGGCGTGTAGCAGCGCGCGATCTCGACCCGTGCCGCGAGCTCCTCCAGGCTCTTGAGGTGGGGCTTGAGCGCCATGCCCAGACCTATGATCGCGAGCCTCCGCCGCTTTGCCATTGCACCACCCGTCGCTACTTCTTGAACTCGGCCGGCCGCTTCTCGCGGAAGGCGCGGATGCCTTCGAGATGGTCGCCCGCCGCGAAGCACAAGGTGTTCATCTCGTTCTCGTAGCGCAGGCCCGCCTCGAGGGGCGCCGAGAGCGCCATGCGGACGGAGGCCTTGACCGCCTCGACCGCGACCGGGCTCAAGGCGGCGAGCTCGTGGCAGAGCTTCCGCGCGCGCGCGTCGACCTCCTCGTCCTCGACGAGGACCTCGACGAGGCCCAGGCGCAACGCCTCCTCCCCCGCGACGGTCTCGCCCGTCAGGAGGAGCCTCATCGCCTGGCCATAGCCCACGAGGCGGGGCAGCATCTGGGAGGCGCCGCCGCCGCCGACCCAGCCGCGCTTCACCTCGGGGAAGCCGCAGCGCACGCTCCGGCCGGCCACCCGGATGTCCGCGGCGAGCGCCATCTCGCAGCCCCCGCCGAGGACCCAGCCCTTGAGCGCCGCCACCACGGGCTTGCGCACGCTGCGCACGGCATGGGCGTACTCGACTCGGTTGCGGAACTTCCACGCGGAGGGATATTCGGCTAAAGAGTTGAGGTCGCTGCCGGCGCAAAACGCGCGCGCGCCCGCACCCTTGAGCAGGACCACGCGCACGGCGTCGTCGCGATCGACCTCCGCGCAATGGCGCGCGAGCGCCGCCGCCATCTCGGGAGTGACCGCGTTGAGCTTCTCCGGACGATCGAGCAGAATCTCGGCGACGGCACCTTTGATCGTGAGGCTCACGTTCTCGCTCATGGCGGCATCCTTTCACTCATGCGTCGCAAGGCTCTTCCCATGAAGGGAGTGCCTAAGCGCGAGCCCGCGCGCGCGCGCGCCCTCACGCTGCGCGATCTCGCCAAGCATGCGCGGGTCTCTCCGGCGACCGTCTCCCTCGTGCTGCGCAAGAGCCCGCTCGTCGCCGAGGCGACGCGCAAGCGCGTGGCGGAGGCGGTGCGCGCGCTCGGCTATGTCTACAACCGGGGTGCTGCGAGCCTGAGGACGCGGCGCACCCACACGGTGGGCGTGGCCATCAACGAGCTCGTCAATCCCTACTTCGCCGAGCTGACCGCGGCGATCGAGGCGGCACTCACGCGCATCGGCCGCACCGTCTTCCTCAGCAACTCGGCCGAGGATCCTGCGCGCCAGGCGCAGTTCATCGAGACCATGCGCGAATACAACGCCGACGGCCTCATCATCTGTCCGGCCCAGGGCACCGATCCCGCGAGCCTGCGCCGCTTGCGCGCGCTCGGCGTCGCCTGCGTGCTGATCTCGCGCAACCTGCCCGGCTCCGGCCTCGATTATGCCGGCAACGCCCACCGGCGCGGCATGTTCCTCGCGACCGAGCACCTCGTCTCCCTCGGCCACCGCCGCATCGCCATGATCGGCGGCACCGAGCTGAGCTCGACCGGCATCGAGCGGCTGCAGGGCTACCGCGAGGCGCTCGCGGCCTACGGCCTCACACCCGACCCGGCCCTCCACGTCCCCGGCCAGCCGACGCGCAGCCACGGGGCCGAGGCGGTGAAGGTGCTTCTTGCACGCCGCGCGCCCCCCACGGCGTGCGTCTGTTTCAACGACGTGGTGGCCTTCGGCGTCATGCTCGGCTTGCGTCAACAGGGGCGCGAGCCCGGCCGCGACTTCGCCGTCGTCGGCTGCGACGATCTCGCGGAAGCCGCCTTGTGGACGCCGGCGCTCACCACCATCCGCATCCAGTCGGGGGCCATGGGCGAGGCGGCGGCGCAGCTCCTGCTCGACCGCATGGCCGATCTCTCGGCCCCCCGGCGCGAGGTCGTGCTCCAGCCCGAGCTCGTCGTGCGCGAGTCGAGCGGCGCCGCGCGGAAGCGGCGGACGCGCGGCGGGTGAGGCGCCTGTCTTCGGCTCCACGCATCGTAGCCCCCTCACCTTCCCATTGCTTCGCAATGGGCCCCTCCCTCTCCCCCTAAAGGAGGAGAGGGGCACATAAATGTCGAATGCAAGTTCCCCCTCTCCCCCTTCAGGGGGAGAGGGTCGGGGTGAGGGGGCGTGGGAAACCGCCGGTATGAAAACTGGCACGCGCATGCTTTGACCCGCCCTACATCCGATGTATATGCAAGCCGCCGTCCACATAGAACGCGTCGCCGGTCGAGAAGTGGAATTGGCCGGCGGCAAGCGCCACGGCCACCTGCCCCACGTCCGCCGGCTCGCCCCAGCGCTTGACCGGCGCAATACCCTCGCCGATCAGCCGGTCGTAGCGCTCCTTGACGACGGCCGTCATGTCGGTACGGATGATGCCGGGCCTGATCTCGAAGACCCCGATGTTCGCGTCCGCCAAGCGCACGGCGAAGAGCTTCGTCATCATCGCGAGACCGGTCTTGGCGATGCAGTATTCGGCGCGGTCCGGCGAGACCAACTCGGCGTTCACCGAGGAGATGGTGATGAGCGAGCGCGGGTGCGGCGGCGGCGGCGAGGCGAGCCAGCGCCGCGCCACCTCCTGCGTGAGGAAGAAGGTGCCGCGCAGATTGGTCGCCATCTGCTCGTCGAAGCGCTCCGGCGTCACCTCCATCATGTCGCCGCGCTTCCTCACCGAGATGCCGGCATTGTTGACCAGCACCTCGAGCCCGCCGAAGGCCGCGAAGGCGCGCGCGACGAGCTCTCCATGCGCGCTCGTCTCCGCGATGTTGCCCTCGAGGAAGGCAGTACCGCCTCCGCGCGCCTCGATGCCGGCGAGCGTCGCCGCCGCCGCCTCGTCGCGCACGAGGTCGTTGACGATCACGTCGTAGCCGCGCTCGGCGAACGCCCAGGCGATCGCCCGTCCGATGCCGCGCCGCGCCCCCGTGACGAGGACGCGCGGGCGCGCTTGCTGCGTTGGCTCTCCCCGCTCCGTCATGCCAACAACTGCCGCGCGATGATGAGGCGTTGGATCTGGTTGGTGCCTTCGTAGATCTGGGTGATCTTGGCGTCGCGATAGAGCCGCTCCACCTCGATGCCGCGGATATAGCCGATGCCGCCGTGGATCTGCACCGCATTCGCCGTGTGCGCGACCGCCGCATCGCCGGCAAAGCACTTGGCCATCGAGCATTCCACGCTCGCCCGCTCGCCGCGATCGAGGAGAAGGGCGGCGTGGCGGATCATCAGGCGCGCCGCATGCGCGTCCTTCGCCATGTCCGCGATCATCCACTGCACCGCCTGGAATTCGGCGATGGCACGGCCGAACTGGCGCCGCGTCTTCGCATAATCGATCGAGGCCTCGAGTGCGGCCTGGAGGATGCCGAGGGCCAAGGCCGCGATCCCGACCCGCCCCTTGTCGAGGAGCGCCATCATGAGATGGAAGCCGCGATTGAGCGGCCCCAGGAGCGCATCCTTGCCGAGGCGGACATCCTCGAACTCGAGCGCGCCCACCTGGGAGGCGCGCTGGCCCATCTTGTGCTCCTTGCGTCCGGCGCGGAAGCCCGGCATCTCGCGGTCGACGAGGAAGATGCTCATGCCGCGCTTTCCGAGCTCGGGCGTGGTGCGCGCGAGCACAACGGCGAAATCCGCGATCGGCGCATTGTGGATCCACTGCTTGGCGCCCGAAAGCCGCCAACCGTCCGCGGTCTCGACCGCCGTCGTCCTGATCGAGGAGAGGTCCGAGCCCGCCTCCGCTTCCGTGAGCGCATAGGCGCAGCGCCGCTTGGCTTCGAGCAGCGGGCGCAAGTAACGCCTGTGCTGCGCGGCGTTGCCGTGCTCGGCGAGCAAGGTGCCGACGAGCTCGACCAGCCCGCATTGGTCGGCGATCGAGGAATAGCCGCGGCCGAGCTCCTCCATGACGAGGGCGTAGGAGAGCACGTCCGCACCCGCACCCCCGAGCGCCTCGGGGAGCGTGATGCCGAACATGCCGAGTGCCGCCATCTTGTCGTAGAGCTCGGCGGGGAAGCGCTCGGCATCGTCGAGCTCGTTTGCGATCGGGCGGATCTCGCGCGCGGCGAAGCTTCGCGCCGTCTCGCGCATCATGCGGTGGCGCTCGTCCGCCTCCCGCTCGATCTCGATTTGTGCCATCTTCGCCTCCGCCCGCTTCCGGGGCCTCTGCCGCCCCATGCCTCGATCAGAACGAGAGACGAAGGGCGAGGAGGCGCATCGTAATCAGGAATTGACACCGCGTCACGGAAAACCTTAGAACGATCTAAAATGAGAGTGTGGCAGGGAGGGAAAGCTGAACACGCCGCCTGGCCGTCGGCCCTTTTGCGCGCTCTCCGGGAGCGGGTGAACCATGCTGCGCTACGTCGTCTCCCGGCTCGGGCTGTCGGTCGTTATGGCGCTTCTGGCGACGCTCGTCATCTTTCTCATCGCCAACACCGTCCCCGGCGATCCGGTGCTCGCCCAGCTCGGCGACGTTGCCGCCTCGAACAAGGAGTTCGTCGCCGCTTGGCGCGCCAAGTACGGCCTCGACCTGCCCCTGTGGGAGCGCTATTTCGTCTTTCTCAAGGGCCTCGTCCACGGCGATCTCGGCATTTCGATCGCCTCGCAGCGGCCCGTGCTCGACGACATCGAGCAGTTTGCACCTGCGACGCTCGAGCTTGCGAGCGCCGGCTTTCTGTTGGCACTCGCCGTAGGCATCCCGCTCGGCATCATCGCCGCGGTGCGCCGCGACAGCTGGATCGATCACTTGGCGCGCCTCGTCTCACTCGTTGGCGTCTCCTCGCCCACCTTCTGGCTCGCCTTCATCATGCTCGCACTCTTCTACGGCGGGCTCCAGATCGCTCCCGGTCCCGGGCGGCTCGATCCCATCGCCTTCCCGCCGCCGACGGTGACCGGGCTCTACCTCGTCGATACGGCGCTCGCGGGCGATTGGGCGGCCTTCCGCGATGCCGTGGCGCACCTCATCCTGCCTTCGCTCGTGCTCGCGGCCGCGACGCTCGGCCTCCTCACGCGCACGACGCGCGCGAGCATGCTCGAGAGCATGCAGCAGGACTATGTCCGCATGGCGCGCGCCAAGGGCCTGAGCGAGTGGCGCGTCATTCTCGGCCACGTGCTGCCCAATGCGCTCATCCCGGTCGTGACCCTGGGCGGGCTCGCCTACGCGAACCTCCTGACCGGTGCCGTGATGACGGAGACGGTCTTCTCCTGGCCCGGCCTCGGACGCTACACCTTCACCAGCGCCGCCGCCCTCGACTTCCCGGCCATCATGGGCATTACGCTCATCGTCGCGGTCGCCTACCTCGTCATCAACCTCCTGATCGACATCAGTTACGCGCTCATGGACCCGCGGGTGGTGCGATGACGGCGACAACCGCCGATACGGCCTTGGCGACGGTGGCGTTGCCCGCCTCGCGCAGACGGCGCTGGCTGCGGCGCTACGGGCTCGCGAGCCTGGGGGCCGCGATCATCCTCGCCTGGATCCTGGTGGCGCTTTTTGCACCCCTGATCGCGCCCTATCTGCCCGATACGGTCGAGGTGACCAAGCGGCTCCAGCCGCCCGAGGCCGCTCACTGGCTCGGCACCGACGCGCTCGGGCGCGACGATCTCACGCGCCTGCTCTACGGCGCGCGCATCTCGCTCTCGACCGGCTTCATCGTCGTCATCGCGGGTGCCGTTTTCGGCACGCTCTTGGGCGGGATCGCCGCCTATGCGCGGGGTGCGGTCGAGGAGCTCATCATGCGGGCGACCGACCTCGTGCTCTGCTTCCCGCCCATCATCCTGGCCCTCGCGATCGCGGCTGCGCTCGGCATCGGCACCACCAATACCATCATCGCCATGCTCGTCGTGTGGTGGCCGAAGTTCGCGCGGCTGGCGAGGAGTCTCGTGCTGGTACAGCGCTCGCACGAGTATGTCGAAGCGGCAACCGTGGTGGGTCTCACCCCTGCGCGCATCCTCCTCCGCCACATCATCCCGAATGCGATCGGCCCGCTGGTCGTGCTGGTCACGCTCGACGTCGGCAACGCGATCATCACCTTCGCCGGCCTCTCCTTCCTCGGGCTCGGCGTGGTGCCGCCGACGCCCGAGTGGGGCTCGATGGTGGCCGAGGGGCGCGAGCTCGTCGAGCAATGGTGGGTCGCGGCCTTCCCCGGGCTTGCCATCCTCACCATCGTGCTCGGCTTCAATTTCCTCGGCGACGGCATCCGCGATTGGCTCGACCCCAAGGCGCGCCGGCGATGACGGCGGCACCCCCTAACGGACGGAGCGAAAGGCCGGCGAGCGCAGCCGCCGTGCTCTCCGCGGCGGCGCCTCCGGTGCTCGAGGTGCGCGATCTCAAGACGCAGTTCTTCACCGACGAGGGCATCGTGCACGCGGTCGACGGCGTCAGCTTCTCGGTCGCGGCGGGCGAAACGCTCGGCATCGTCGGCGAGTCGGGCTCGGGGAAGAGCGTCACCGCCCTCTCCCTCATGCGCCTCCTCGACGAGCCGAGCCGCATCACCGGCGGCGAGATCCGCTTTCAGGGCCGCGACGTGATGGCGATGACGCCGGGCGAGCTGCGCGCGCTCCGCGGCGGGGGCATGGCCATGGTCTTCCAGGACCCGATGACCTCGCTCAACCCGGTGCTGCGCATCGCGCGTCAGCTCGTCGAGACCATGGTCGTGCACGGGCGCTACACGGCGGACGCGGCGGCCGAGCGCGCGGTCAAGCTGCTCGGACGCATGGGCATCACCGCACCCGAGCGCGCGATCCACAGCTATCCGCACCAGTTCTCGGGCGGCATGCGCCAGCGCGTGGCGCTCGCCATCGGCATGAGCAACGACCCGGCGCTCCTCCTCGCCGACGAGCCCACTACCGCGCTCGACGTGACCATCCAGGCCCAGATCCTCGACCTCTTGCGCGAGCTCAACCGCGACTTCGGCACCGCCATCGTGCTGATCAGCCACGATCTCGGCGTCATCGCCGGCGTGTGCGCGCGCGTCATCGTGATGTACGCGGGCGAGGTGGTCGAGGAAGGGCCGGCAGACGCCCTCCTCTCCGACCCACGGCATCCCTATAGCTGGGCCCTCATCAACGCCGTGCCCCGCATCGACCGCGGCGCGCTCGAGGGCAAGCGCCTCACCACGATCGAGGGCGCACCCCCCGATCCGCTCGCCCATGCCGCGGGCTGCCGCTTCGCCGAGCGCTGCCCCTTCCGCATCGCCAAATGCGTCGAGCATCCCCCGCTTGCGGAGGTGGCCCCCGGCCGACGCGCGCGCTGCTGGGTGACGCAAGCGGGAGCCACCCTCGTCGGGCCAAGGGCAGAGGACGCCCCGCCGGCGGAGGCGAAAGCGGAGTCGAGACCCTTCGATCACGGCGCCGAGGCGACGCTTGCGCGCGGCGAGCGGCTGCTCGAGGCGCGCGGGGTCGTCAAGCACTTCCCGCTGCCCCGCGCCGGGCTTTTCGGCCCCACCCGCGTCGTGCGCGCGGTCGACGGCATCGATCTCGACGTGGCCCAGGGCGAGACCGTGGGGCTCGTCGGCGAATCGGGCTGCGGCAAATCGACGCTCGCCCGCGTCCTCGTCCGCATCCACCGGCCCGACGCGGGCTCGATCCGCCTCGCCGGGCAGGAGATCGCGCAAAGCCAGCCGTCCGCCATCCGTCCCTTGCGCCGGCGCATGCAGATGGTGTTCCAGGACCCCTATGCCTCGCTCAACCCGCGCATGACGGTGGGCCAGATTCTCGGCGAGCCGCTCGTCTTCCACCGCATCACCAAGGGGGCGCGCGAGACGAGTGCCCACGTGGAGGAGCTCCTCAACGTGGTGGGGCTCTCGCCCAAGGCGGCCCAACGCTACCCGCATGAGTTCTCGGGCGGCCAGCGCCAGCGCATCTCGATTGCGCGCGCGCTCGCCGTGCGCCCGGATTTCATCGTCGCGGACGAGCCGATCTCGGCACTCGATGTCAACATCCAGGCGCAGATCATCAACCTCCTCATCGATCTCCAGGAGCGCTACGGGCTCGCCTATCTCTTCATCGCCCACGACCTCGCGGTGGTGCGCCACATCTCGGAGCGCATCGTCGTGCTTTATCTCGGCAAGGTCGCCGAGATAGCCCCCGCGGCGGCCCTCTTCGAGTCCCCCCTCCATCCCTATACCCGCCACCTGATCTCGGCGGTGCCGATCCCCGACGCCGCGATCGAGTCGCGGCGGCAGCACTTGCAGCTCGCGGGCGAGCCGCCGAGCGCCATCGACCCGCCGTCCGGCTGCCGTTTCCGGACGCGCTGCCCGCTTGCTCAGGCGATCTGCGCGGAGGTGGTTCCGCCGCTTGCCGAGCATCGCCCCGGGCACTTCGCAGCCTGTCATTTTGCCGGACAGTTCTGAATGAGACACGGAATCGCAAATGCCTGATACACCGACACTCGTCGTCATGGCCGGGCCGGCCGCAGGCCGAGTCCCGGCCATCCACGTCTGTTGGCGGTCGCAGAAAGACGTGGATGGCCGTGACAAGCACGGCCATGACGGTTGGAGACGGCTACGCGAATCATCCATCTGCGATAGAGGGTAGTAGACACGGAGGTCAACGTGAGACGCGTTACGGCTGACGAGGCGGTCAAGATCATCCGCTCGGGCGACACCCTGCTCGTGGGCGGCTCGGGCGGCGGGCACGCGGTGCCCGAGGCGGTGATGGCGGCGGTCGAGCGCCGTTTCCTCTCGACGGGCGAGCCGCGTGGGCTCACCGTCGTCCATCCGGTCGGGCTCGGCGACGATGCCAGCTTGGGCGTCGGCCATTTGGCGCACGAGGGCCTGCTCAAGCGCGACGTGGGCGGTACCTTCGTGAACTCGCCCAAGCTCTCCGAGCTCTCGCTCGCCGACAAGATCGAGGGCTATACTTTGCCGCAGGGGTCGCTCTCGCTCCTCACCCGCGAGATGGCCGCGGGACGACCGGGGCTCTTGACCGAGACGGGCCTTCACACTTTCGTCGATCCGCGCCACGGCGGCGGGCGCCAGAGCAAGAGTGCGACCGAGGACCTCGTCGAGCTCGTCCACTTCCGCGGCAAGGAGTACCTCTTCTACAAGCCTTTCCACATCGACGTCTGTCTCCTGCGCGGCACCACGGCGGACGAGGACGGCAACATCACCATGGAGGAGGAGGCGATCTTCGGCGAGATGCTGTCCGAGGCGCAAGCCACGCGGCGCTGCGGCGGAGTCGTCATCGTGCAGGTGAAGCGTCTCGCCAAGCGCGGCACCCTTCCCGCGAAGCACGTCAAGGTCCCGGGCATCCTCGTCGATCTCGTGGTGGTCGAGCCCGAGCAGCGCCAGACCTACCGCACCGCCTATAGCCCCGCCTATGCCGGCGAGCTCAAGGTCCCGCTCGCGGACATCCCGGTGCTGCCGTTCGACGCGCGCAAGGTGATCGCGCGGCGCGCGGCATGCGAGCTCTTCGCCGGTGCCATCTGCAACCTCGGCTCCGGCATCTCGACGGGGATCGCGAACCTGGCCGCCGAGGAGGACGTGCTCGACGAGGTCTGCCTCACCAACGAGCAGGGGCTCATCGGCGGCGCGCCGGCCTCGGGCAACGAGGCGGGGGCCTCGCGCAACTTCGCCGCCATGATCGACCAGCCCTACCAGTTCGACTTCTACGACGGCGGCGGGCTCGACCTTGCCTTCCTCTCCTTCGCGGAGGTGGACGCGCAAGGCAACGTGAACGTGAGCCGCTTCGGCGGCCGCATCATCGGTCCCGGCGGCTTCATCAACATCAGCCAGAATGCGAAATGCGTGGTCTTCAGCGGCACCTTCAACGCAGGCAGGAGCGAGATCGCCTGGCCCGGCGGGGTGACGCGCATCGCGCGCGACGGGGGCAAGCGCAAGTTCGTGCCCGCGGTCGAGGAGATCACCTATAGCGGGAGCTACGGGCAGGCGCGCGGGCAGCGCGTCCTCTACGTCACCGAGCGCGCCGTCTTCCGCCTGAGCGAAGGCGGGATCGAGCTCATCGAGGTGGCCCCGGGGGTCGATCTCGAGACGCACGTGCTGGCGCAGATGGCCTTCCGTCCCAAGCTCGCGCGCGAGCTCAAGACCATGGACGGCCGGCTCTTCCTCCCCGACAAGATGGGCCTTCTCCGGGACTTGGCGGAAAAGCCGGGGCGGAGAGCCTCGCCGCGCCTGGCACTCATCGACCCGAGTGCTGAGGCCGCCCAATGACCGCGC
The DNA here is from genome assembly GCA_052143835.1 of Alphaproteobacteria bacterium. Lineage (GTDB taxonomy): Bacteria > Pseudomonadota > Alphaproteobacteria > JACZXZ01 > JACZXZ01 > DASPPM01. The sequence continues at coordinate 67,925 of JBKQRV010000191.1, read as the reverse complement.
GAGATGAGTCCCGCGATCTCGTCAATGGCGCCACGCGCCTTTACGGCATCATCGGCGATCCCATCGAGCAGGTGCGCTCGCCCGAGGTGATGACGGGCCGCTTCCGCGCCGCGGGCCGGAACGCGATTCTGGTGCCTCTCCACGTGCTGCCCGAGCGCTTCGATGCCTCCGTGCGCGGGCTCAAGTCACTCGCCAACCTCGACGGCCTCATCATCACCGTGCCTTACAAGGTGCGCATCCTCCCTCATGTGGATCGGCTCTTGCCGACGGGTGCCCGGGTGGGTGCGATCAACGCCATGCGCCGCGAGCCGGACGGGAGCTGGTCGGGCGACATGTTCGACGGCCGCGGCTTGATCCGCGGCTTGCGCGGGGAGGGCCTCGAGGTTGCGGACAAGCGCGTCATGCAATTGGGAGCGGGCGGTGCGGGCAGCGCCGTCGCCTTTGCGCTTGCGGAGGCCGCCGTCGCGAGCTTGACGCTCTTCGACGTGGACGAGGGTAAGGCGAACGACCTCGCGGCGCGTGTCGCCGCCGCTTACCCGCGCGCTATAGTGCGCACGGCGGCACCCACGGTCGAGGGCTGCGACATGCTCGTCAATGCGACCCCCGTCGGCATGGCGCCGGGCGACGGGCTGCCGGCCGAGCTCGGCAAGCTCGACCCGACGCTTCTCGTCGTCGACATCATCATGAAGCCGCCGCTGACCCCGCTGTTGCGCCACGCGCAGGCCTGCGGCTGCCGCACCCTCGGCGGCCGCGCCATGCTCGAGGGTCAGGCGGACGAGGTGGCGCTCTTTTTCGGCAGAGGAGGCTGACATGGCGATCGACCCGCATCTCAAGCTAGGCGAGCATTGCGAGTTCTCGAAGACGATCGCGGAGAGCGACCTGATGCTCTTCGCCGGCATCAGCGGCGACTTCGATCCCATCCACGTCAACGAGGAGTTCGCCAAGACGACCGCCTTCGGCCGGCGCATCGCGCACGGGGCGCTCGTCATGAGCCTGTGCTCGACGACCTCCTCCATGATGTCGCGCCGCTCGATCGAGCGGGGCAGCGTCGCGGTACCCGTCTCGCTCGGCTACGACAGGATCCGCTTCGTCAAGCCGGTCTTCATCCACGATACCTTGACCGCCCGCTATACGATCGAGGCGGTCGACAAGGAAGCCGGACGCACTCGCGCCAAGATCGAGGTCCTGAACCAGGCGGGCGAGACCTGCCTCGCCGGAACCCACGTGATGAAATGGGTGATGCCGAAGTAGCGCGAGCCGGCGACAAGCCTGACCAGACCTACCTCAGCACGCCGAGCCCCTTCCGATCGATCAAGTCGAGCAGCTTGAGGGAGGGCCCGCTGGGCTGCTTCTGCCCCTGCTCGCATGGCTGCACGGTCGTCTTGCCCACGTTGAGATAGTGGGCGAAAACGGTCTGGCTCACGCGCTCCTCGCGGCGAATGCGCCTTACGTCCTTGGCGCCGTAGGCATTGACCGCGGGCAGGCACAGCGCGTCGAATTCCCGCATCGCCGTCTCTGGAACATGCCGGACTTGGAGAGATCGCTGGCCGCCTCATGCACGTCTCGCAGAATCTCACTCACATTGCCTCCCGATCGAACGAATTGCTCTGGTAGGCGATCATCAACGCTTTGTAACAAATCAAACAATTCACCCGGAGGGCGCGTCGGCGGCGACTGCGATTTAAATCCTTGAGCGCGGCCGTCCCTCCCGCCCTATTACACGGGCTCAAGCCGTGAGGCGGATCGCGGGTTGGGACGGGGAGCGGCCACGTAGCGCTTCACCTTGATGCTTCTCTCTCGTTCGCGGAGTCTGGCGATCTCGTAGCTCGTCTGCATGCGCAGAAGCGTGTCCATCTTCGGCCCGAACGCCTTCTCGATGCGGAGTGCCATCTCAGGGGACAAGGCCGCGCGGCCATTGAGGAGGGCGGAAAGCGCCGGCCTCGTGACACCCAGCAGTTTCGCCGCGGCGGTGACGGAGAGCGCGAGCGGCTCGATGACTTCCGTGCGGATGAACTCTCCCGGATGGGCCGGCCGTGCCATGCGAAACATCTCGCGGTCTCCTAATGGTAATCCTCGTAGTCGAGATCGACGATTTCGTTCTCGGCCGGGTCGATGTGAAAGGTGATCCGCCAATTCCGGCCGACGGTCAGACTCCAGGTACCCTTCCGATCGCCGGCCAGCCGATGGACCCGCCAGCCGGGAATCAGCCGAAGCTCCTCGACTCCTTCCATGTCCTGAAGGAAGGAGACGATCTTGCGTATCTTGTCGACGAAGACCGCCGGCAGGCCGGAGACGTCGTCGCGCTCGATGAAGCGCCGGAGCCCCTTGTGAGCGACGTGCCGGATCTTCATGAGCGATCGTTAGCACGAAGTGCGTCGCTTGTAAAGCTACGCTTTACGAATTTGCCGGATCGGCGCGCGGCGAGGCGTGCGGCCGAGGACGCCGCTGTCCCTCACCCTTCCCATCGCTTGCGCGATGGGCCCCTTCCCTCTCCCGCACGCGGGTGAGGGATTTCTTCTCTTGCCTCTCCCGCGTTAACGGCAGGGTGAGGGGGCGCTCAGTTCGTGCGATAGCCCAGCTGAACGGCGGCGATCGCCATGCCGGCCGCGGCCTGGGTGGGATCGACGACGGGAAGCCCGAGCGTCTCCTCGAGGGCCGCGCGGTACTTGGCCATGCCGGCGCAGCCCATGACCAGCACGTCGGCGCCGTCCTCGTCGCGCAGCGCGGCACCCACCTCGCGCATGCGCGCGAGCGTCCGCTTCTCCTCCGCGAGCTCGACCACGCCGAGACCGATCGCCCGCTCGCCCGCGATGCGCCCGGCCAAACCCATGGCGCGGAAGGCGCGCGCGTGCCGCGCGAGCGAGGCCTTGAGGATGGCGATCACGCCGATGCGGTCGCCCAAGTTGAGCGCGGTCGCGATGCCGGCGGCCGCAATGCCGAAGACCGGGTGCCGGGTCGCCTCGCGCGCCGCGTAAAGCCCGGGGTCGGAGAAGCAGGCGATGACGAAGGCGTGGGAGCGGTTGTCCTCGCGCTCGATGAGGCGGCAGAGCGGCAGCGTCACCGCCTCGACGTCGCGCTGGCTCTCGACTCCGGGCGGCCCCTCGGCGAGCGTGGTGCAGTCGAGGCGCGGACCGCCCGGGAAGCGCAGGGGCTCGAGGGCCTCGTCGATGCCGCGGGTGACGGCCTCGGTGCTGTTCGGATTGATCACCAGAATGCGCGCGGCCATGGCGGCACTCCTCCCTCGCGAGGTGTCGGCGGCGCTCATGCCGTGGTCGCGGGCTGGCGCTTGAGCCAGCTCGCGTAGCTCTCGCGCCTGATGTCGAACTGGTCGCGGATGCGGCAATAGCCGTGGCCCGCGAGGCGGCCGACGAGGCGCAGGCGCTCGAGCCGCACGCGGCGGCGCTCGGCGTCGACGAGGTCGTCCCGGATGTGGAGGTGCAGCACCTCGCCGAGTATGATGTTCTCGCGTTTGCCGAGCTCGAGCGTCACCAGCCGCTTGCACTCGAGATTAATCGGCGACTCCGCGATGTGCGGCGGCTTCACCGTCTTCGACGGCAGATGGTTGAGCCCGACGATCGCCAGCTCCTCCATGCCATGCGGGAAGTCGGTCGCGCACTGGACCATCTGCTCGGCGATGGCCTCGTCGACCATATTGACCACGAACTCCCGCGTTTCGTTGATGTTGCGCGCGGTGTCCTTGGCCGTGCCGTCCGGCCAAGGCTCGATGCCGAGTGCGACTACGGGAGGGTCGTGACCGAGCATGTTGAAGAAGCTGAAGGGTGCCGCGTTGACGCGGCCTTCGCTATCGACGGTGGTCACAAACGCGATCGGACGCGGCACGATGACGCCGATGAGCAGCATATAGGCGTCTTGGCTCGGCAGTGCTGCGATGTCGAAATCCATGGCACCTCACTCGGGCGGGGGCAGGGCGCCGGTGCGCTCGACGATGAGCTTGTAATGCTCCGGCCGGCGGTGCTTGGCGAAATTGAACACCGTTTCCTTGATGGGCTTCGTGGCATCGAAGTCGATCTCGTAGGCGATGAGCTCGTCCTCGAGCGTGCTCGCCGAGGCGAGGAGCTCGCCCGTGGGGGCCACGACCGCAGTACCCCCCATCAGCATGCAGCCCTCCTCGATTCCCGCCTTGGCCACCGCCACCACCCAGGTGCCGTTCTGGTAGGCGCCCGACTGGATGGAGAGGTAGTGGTGGAGGAGGCGGTGATGGGAGGGCTCGGGGATGGCGGCGTTGATCTCCGGCGTATTGAAGCCGAGCATGACGAGCTCGACCCCTTGGAGGCCCATGACGCGATAGGTCTCGGGCCAGCGCCGGTCGTTGCAGATGCACATGCCGACGATGCCGCCGAAGGCGCGCCACACCGGCCAGCCGAGGTCGCCGACCTCGTAATAGCGCTTCTCGAGATGCTGGAAGGGGCGCTCGGGCTCGTGCTCCGCGTGGCCGGGCAGGTGGATCTTGCGGTACTTGCCGATCAGGCTCCCGTCGCGGCCGACGAGGATCGAGGTATTGAAGCGCCGAATCCGGCCCGTCTCCTCGGCGAGCTCGGCATAGCCGAGATAGAAGCCGATACCGAGGTGCCGCGCCTCCTCGAAGAGCGGCCGGGTCGCCGCATTGGGCATCTCGCGCTCGAAGAAGGCGTCGACCTCGGCCTGGTCCGTCATGTACCAGCGCGGGAAGAAAGTGGTGAGCGCCATCTCGGGATAGACGACGAGCTCGCAGCCGCGCGCATGCGCCTTGTGCAAGAGCTCGATGAGGCGCCGCACCACGACCTGGCGGCTGTCGTTGCGCTGGATGGGCCCCAGTTGCGCAGCGCCGATCATGAGCTTGCGTGCCACCTCAGCACCTCCATCTGAACCAGAATTCTCACCACGTAGACACGGAGAGCACGGAGAAGAAGCCGTATTTCAGCGCAGTGGTCGCAGAGGATGCGCAGAGGGCGCAGAAAAGATATTTATCCTCCGCGGCCTCCGCGCATCCTCCGCGTCCTCCGCGTTAGCCCTCTCTATCTCTTCTCAGTGCCTCCGTGGTGCACTCTATCTTAACGTCCCGCTCGCCGGATCGAAGCGCGTGACGGGCCGCCCGAGCGGGCGCGCCGCGGGCGAGAGGTCGCACTTGAGAAAGCGGCCCTTGCCGCGCTCGCCCACGAACTCCCCACCCTCCGCGACCGGCTCGCCCCTCACCAAGGTGACGACCGGCCAGCCTTTGACCTTGAATCCCTCATAAGGCGTGTAGTCCATCGCGTCGTGCAACATCGCCTGGCTGATCGTCACCTCGCGGTCGGGATCCCAGATCGCGAGGTCGGCATCGGAGCCGACCGCGATGGTGCCCTTCCGCGGGTAGAGGCCGTAAAGCTTCGCCGCATTGGTGGCCGCGAGTGCTACGAACCGGGTGAGCTCGATGCGGCCCTTGCCGACCCCTTCCGAGAAGAGGAGCGGCAGGCGCACCTCGAGGCCGGGAACGCCGTTCGCCACCTTCTTGAAGGGCGCGTTCCGGCCGTACTTCATCTTGCCCTCGGGGCCGGCGTAGCGGTAGGCCGCATGGTCGGAGGAGAAGACCTGAAACACGCCGGTGGCGATCCCGCGCCATACCTCCTCCTGGTTCGCCTTGTCGCGCGGCGGCGGGCTGCACATGTACTTGGCGCCCTCGAAACCGGGCCGGTCGAGGTCGTCCTCGGTGAGGAAGAGGTACTGGGGGCAGGTCTCGCCGTAGATCTTGAGGCCGCGGCCTTGCGCCGAGCGGATCTGCTCGATCGCCTCCGCGGCGGAGACGTGCACGATGAGGATCGGCACGTCCACCAGCTCGGCCATGCTGATCGCGCGGTGGGTCGCCTCGCGCTCCGCCGTCTTGACGTGGGCGATGGCGTGGAACTTGGGCGCCGAATGGCCGGCCGCGAGCAGGCGCTCGCTGAGCCAGGCGATGATGTCGTGGTTCTCCGCATGCACCATGACGAGCGCCCCCTCGCGCCGCGCCAGCGCGAGCACCTCGAGCACCTGCCGGTCATCGAGCTTGAGCGCGTCGTAGGTCATGTAGATCTTGAAGGAGGTGTAGCCGTCGCGGATGAGGGCGGGCAGCTCCTGGCCGAGCACCTCTGCACTCGGATCGGAGATGATGAGATGGAAGGCGTAGTCGACGGCGGCCTTGGGCTCCGCCGCGGCGTGGTAATCCTTCACGACCTGGCGGATCGACATGCCGCGATGCTGGGCGGCGAAGGGAATGATGGTGGTGGTGCCGCCGCAGGCGGCCGAGCGGGTGCCGGTGAAGAAATCGTCCGCCGTCATGACGCCGAGAGAGGATTTCTGCTCGATATGGCAGTGGCTGTCGATGCCGCCGGGGAGCACCAGCTTGCCCTCGGCGTCGATCTCGCGGCGGCCCCGGCCAAGTTCCGCGCCGATTGCAACAATGCGCCCATCCTTGATGCCGATGTCGGCGCGCACCACGTCTGCCGCGGTTGCCACCGTACCCCCTCTCACGACGAGCTCGAATTCAGCCATCGTCCTTTCCTCTTTCGCCCGGCATCAGCTTGATCCTGCGGATCGGGAGCGTGCGCTCCGCGCACCTTCTTCCTTGCGGCACGCGAGCCCAAGAGAAGCCCAAGGCGGCGCCGACCGCAACACCCCTTTTTGAGGAGCCAAATTGGAGGGGCCGCGGGGCGCGTGCCTCGCCCTCGCCCTCGCGAAGAGCCGCCCTCGCCTGCCTGAGTGCGGCCGACGTCCGTGGCCTAGCAGCCCTTCAAAGTCCAATAGTCCGGCTACGCCTCGAAAGGCTTCGGGTGCCGCCGGGGCGGCCGCAGGAGATAGAGCAAGGCTCCGAAAAGAGGGACTATGCAATTGAGATAGAGGAATGGCAGCAGATAGAGGTCCTTGGCGGCAAGGCTCTGGTTGCCGATCGAGCTCGACTCCAACAGCATGACGCACGTCACCGCGACGACGACCCGCATGGTCTGGCCCTGACGATCGAAGTCGCCCGAGAGCAGCGCCGCCAGCCCGATGAGCGCGAAGGCAAAGGCGTACCACGGACTCACGAGACGCTGGTTCGCCTCGACGAGAAACCGCGCGGCGTTGAGGCGGTCGTCAAGGTCGTTCATGTTGGGATGCAAGAGCTCGCCGAGGAAGCGCTCGTCGGCGCGCCGCCAGCGAGGCTGCATGCCGGCCGAGAGCCAGCTGAGATCGACGCTGTATTTGTCGAAGTAGAGGAGCGCCAGTCGGCCGTCCGTGCGCTCGAATGCCTGGCGATTGCCGTTGAAGAGAATAACGCGCGGGCCCGAGGGCGACGGCACGATGGCACCGCGCTCGGCAACGTAGCTGACAGGCTTCGAAGGAACACGCACGTCATGCACGAGGATGCCGAGGAGCTCGCCGCTGGGCTCGCGTTGGCGGATATATATCGTGAGGCCTTCGCTCAAGGTGTTGAACTTGCCCTCTTGCAGGAGGACCGCGGAAAGGTCGTTTCTTATGCCGAACTCGATGTCCTTGAAGCTGCGATAGGAGGCCGGCATGAAGTACAGGTTGAGGGCATAGCCGCACAGCATGACGATCGTGGCCATGACGAGCGCCGGCATCGCGAGCGAGACCTGGCTCACGCCCACCGAGCGCAGCACCACGAGCTCGCGGTCCATCCACAGCTTGTTGTAGGTGAACAGCACCGAGGAGAAAAGCCCCACGGGCAGCACGATCGCGAGGAAGCCCGGCAGCAGCAGCAAGGTGAGATAAAGGAAGGTGCCGAGCGAGATGCCGTGCTTGACGATGAGCTCGATGTAGCGCAGCGACTGGGTGAGCCAGATGGCGCAGGTCAGGCAGAAGCTGACGAACAGCATCGCCATCACGAGCTGCTTGAAGATGTACTTGCTGTAGCTCTTCATCGCCCGCCTTATAGCGCGTTCCCGTCGTCTTTGGATAGCGCGAAGGGAGAGGCGCCTCGGACCTGCCGCGCCCGCCGAGCGGAAACAATGCTCCGCGAAGGCGCCTTCGCGTCCTCAGAGCCGCCTCGTCGCCCCCTTCAGCCGCGCCGGGCCGCCTCGACAAGGGTGTCCCGGACGCTCCCCTCCGGCGAGACGCCGAGCACATGATGGCTGTGCCAGAGCGCATAGAACAAAAGGCTCCAGGCGGCCTGGGCGTTTCTCTCCGGCTCGGCGAACACCCCCTTGACCGCTTCGGGACCGGCGATCTCGGCAACGCCGGGCTCGCTCGCGACGAGGGCTGCGATATCGGCTTTCTTGGCGGCGATCCATTGGCCAACCGGCGGATTGAACCCCGTCTTGCGCGCATAGGGCTCGGCCGACGCGACGTTCTTGGCGAGCCAATCGCGCAGCAGCCGCTTGCCGAACTTGCCCCGCACCTTGAGCGCATCCGGCAGACGCATCGCGAACTCGGCGACGACGGGATCGAGGTAGGGCGTGCGGCCTTCGACGCTATGTGCCATGAGGCAGCGGTCGAGCTTGACGAGCAGATCGTTGGGCAGCCATTCGGCGCAATCCACCGCCTGCAGCGCCTGTAGCCGCGTACGCCCGGCGAGCCCCTCGCGGACCTCGGCTTGGCCCAGGCCGTCGCGCCATCCGTCAAGCGCAGCACCAAGATTCGCCAAGCCGTCGAACTCGCCGCGCCTGCGGGCCTTCCCCGCGAGCAGCCCCCAAAGCCAGCGCGCCCGGCGATAGCGGGCATAGCCGCCGAAGATCTCGTCGGCCCCCTCCCCGCTGAGCACCACCTTGAGGCTGCCCTTGGCAGCCTCGCCGAGGGCGTAGGTGGGGAGTGTGGCGCCGTCGGTCGTCGGGTCATCGACCGCCGCGGCCACGCGCGGGGCGTGGCTCCAAAGGTAGGACTCGGTCAGCTCGACGACGTGATGCTCCGCACCCACGGCGCGCGCGACCCGCTCGGCGATCGCCCGCTCGTCCGCACCCTTGCTGCCGGGGAAGGCGACCGTGAAGGCGACGACCGGGCTGGTTGAAAGGCGGGTCATCATCGCGATCAAGGCAGAAGAGTCGATTCCGCTCGAGAGGAAGAGCCCGTATGGAACATCGGAGCGAAGGTGGAGAGCGACACTCTCGGAGAGGATGCCGTCGAGCTGCCGCTCTGCCTCGTCATAGCCCATCTTGACGGGTCCGCCGGAAGGGATCGCGTTGCGCCGGCGCCTCTCGGCGACGCGTCCTCCCTTGACGACGAGGGTCTCGCCGGGAAGCACGCGATGGATGTCGGCGAAGATCGTCTCGGAGCCGGTGGTGAACTTGAGCTGGAGGAGCTCGGCGCGCTGCTTGGGCCTGATCGCGCGCCCGGCGAGCCCGGCGGCGATCAACGCCTGCGGCTCAGACGCGAAGGCGAAGCCCGCGGCATCCTCCACGTAGTATAGGGGCTTGATGCCGAAGGGGTCGCGGGTGAGAACCAAATGCCCTGCCTCGGGGTCGTAGATGGCAATGCCGTACATGCCGCGCAGATCGTCGACAAAATCGAGACCCTTGCGGCCATAGAGCTGAAGCGGGGACTCGCAATCCGAGCCGGTACGGAACTCGCCCTTGCCGAGCGACGCGCGCAGCTCGAGGTCGTTGTAGATCTCGCCGTTTGCCACAAGGACGGCACCCCGGCGCCCGAACAGCGGCTGATCGCCGGTCACGAGATCGATGATGGCGAGCCGCGTGCAGACGAGGCCGACCGCGCCGTCGCTGTGGAAGCCGGTTCCGTCCGGGCCACGGTGGTGGATGGCCGCGGCGAGGCGATCGAGCGTTGCCCGATCGGCAGCGCGAGCGCCGCCCATCATCACTCCGGCGATTCCGCACATGAAGCTATTCTCTCGTCTCGTCGGGACCCGCTCGCGCGCCCGCGAGCATGAAGGTGGATCCGAGCCAAAGCATGGTCAGCCACCACACGTGCCACAGATTATAGCTGAGTGCGGCAAAGACGAACGCGGCGACGGCGAAGGCGAGCTGAAGCGCTCTTTCGTCGGCACCGCCCGGGGAGCCGGCAATGGCACGGAAGAGGGCGAGAACGAAGCAGACGCCGAGCACCACGCCGGGGATGCCGAGGTCGAGCCGCAGCTGAAGAGCCGCATCGTGGGGATGGAGCGGCAGGAGCTCCGCATTCCTCTTGAAGACTTCGTGCCCGCCCGGCATCCATCGCGAGCTGTCGAAGCCCCAGCCGAGAACCGGCCGCTCGTCGATCCGCTCGATGACGAAGTTCCAGATGGCCAGCCGATGCGTCAAGGACGATTGCTTCGTCGCTTTGACCGGCAGCGCCTGCGGCAGCCACCCCAGGATCTCCGGGCGGAGAAAGAGCGGGGCAGCCACCACCCAAAGGATGAGTGTCGCCGCAACCGCCGCGACGGCAACCCGCGGCGCAAGGCGGGCGCAGACGCAGACGGCGATAGCCAGGGCGAAGGCAAACTTCGCGGTCAGGCTCTCGCTCTGCAGGACGATCGCGAAGGCGACGCCTGCGAGGGCGATTGCCGCCGCAGCCCCGTAACGGCGCCACGCGAAGCGGACGCACGGCCAGCTCAGCAGCACGACGAGCGTCATTGCCGGATCGAAGGCGACCGGGAAGTGAAAGGGGCGCTGGTGACCGATCACGGGAGTGAGAAGCGGGAGATCGCGCACATAGTCGACCAGGCGCGCGCGGGTGAGCAACATGATCTCCAGGAGTGCCAAGCCGATGAGAAAGCCCAGCACGAGGCCCTTTTCGGAAATCTCCCGCTCCTCGGGCGCCAACCCGCGCGCGGCGTCCACGAGGACGAGCCCGGCCACGAAGGTGCCCAAGAGCTGCGCGGCGAGCCGGAGCGAGCCGAGCGGCTCGAGGGACCAGCCCACGCTGGCGGTGCCGTAGAGCAGCAGCAAGAGGCAAAGTGCGGCGAGCCAACGGGGCAGGAGCGACCAGCGCCAGCTCCCGCAGGCGAGCGCTGCGAGTGCCGCGGCGACCATCACCGGTGTCACGCTCGGCCAGGAGAACACCTCGAGCGGAAGCGCCAGCAACCCTGCCGCGCCCAGGATATGGCCTATGTGCGGGCCGCTCGGCCGTGTCATGAAGCGCAATTGGAAAGCGTCCTCCCGCGGTGAGCGGCGGCGAGATGCCCCGCTGTTCCGGCTCCGACGGCTCGTTCCAAGCCCTCGGTCCGGAACGCGCCCATGTCCGCTTCAACAGAATGCAGGGACAGATTTTCCGCGGCTTGTGATCAAGCGGGCCCAAGTTCGACGGTCCGATTGAAGCCCGTTAGTCAAACCAGATCGGCCGGTGGCGATCAAGACATATTCGCGCGCGGGAGCTCGTCGGGAGGAGCGCAGCTGAGCTCAGATTCCGCCGTGCGCCGCCGGCGAAGCACGCAGTTGCGAAAGCCGGTCACCGCGACCGCCCGATTGATATGAATCAATGTGGCACGCGCGCGGAAGAAGCAATGCTTCGCAGCGACCGGAGCAACGAGAAGCGGGAGAGCGCGGGCCATGGGGCGGATCTTTGCCGTCCGGGCGCTTCGCGAGAGCGAGCTTGCCCAAGCCTTTCCCCTCATGCGCGCCCTCGTTCCGCGGCTGAGGCTCGAGGCCTGGCTGCGCTACGCGCGAGCGCTGGGCGAGGTTGACGCCGCTCGCGCCGGCGTCATGTCGGCGTTCGATGAGCAGGGCTACATTTGCGGGCTGTTCTGCTACAGGATGGAAACGGGGCTGGAGCACGGCGCTAAGCTCCTGATCGAGTATGCCTGCGCCCTCGACATCGTCGATCGCCAAGGGGCGATCGATGCCTTGCTCGGCGCGGTCGACGACTTGGCGCGCGCCCTTCTTTGCGCTCAAATCGACGTCCACCTCGACCAAGCGCAGGTGGTCTTGAGCGCACCGCACGGGCCGTTCATCTCGGCATTGCGGGCGCGGGGCGCCGTCATCAACGGAATACGGCTCAGCAAGCCGGTCGAGAACCGCATTCCCGAACCCTAAACGAATCCAGATCAAGAGGCCGCATGAGCGTCGCGGCAAGGGTGCAACAGACCAACCTTCCGAAGGTCTGTGAACCTTATGAGCCTGGAAAGCATTGTCATCACAAGAGGCTGGGGTCCGGCGTCCCGCAGGAGCCTGCCGATCTCGGCGGGCCCAGCGGCTTTGCCGGCGCCTCGGGGCCGCGTGGGCGATCCCGACTCGGGGCTACCATCTTTGGGGCTGGTCATGGCATGATGGCTCGAACAGGGAAAGTTGACCGGCGGCGCCCGCCGCGGCCGGATTGGAACAGGCCCAAGATCGCGACGGACTCGACACTCGCCTCGCACGATTCTTCTCGGGCTCGCCTGCGCATCCAGCTCGAGAGCCGCCCGGACGAACGGAAGATTGGAAAACGAATGGCGGGCCGCCATGGCGGATAACGACACGACGGCACGGGACTCCGCGTCGAGGCTTGAGAAGGGCTCGCCGAGCTCGGAGCTCCACTATCGCCGCCTCTTCGAGGCTGCGCCCGATGGAATCTTGATCCTCGACGCGACGAGCGGGCGGATCCTGGAGGTTAACCCCTTCCTGGCGGAGCTGCTGGGTCACGGGGGCGATTGGTTTCCCGGAAAATACCTGTGGGATATCGGCATATTCGGAGAGCCGGAACAAGGCCGGAGCGCGTTCGAGGAGCTGAGAGACAAGGGTTACTTGCGCCTCGAAGGTCTGCCGCTCGCGGCGAAGGACGGGCGGAGAATTGAAATCGAGTTTATCGCCAACTCCTATCAGGAGAACGGCGCCAAGGCCATTCAGTGCAACGTCCGCGACATCACCGAGCGCAAGCTTGCCGAGCGCAGGATGGCGCGGCTCGCCTGGACCGACCCGCTCACGCGCCTGCCGAACCGCAGGACCTTCGACGAGCGCCTAAAGGAGGCCTTCTCCTCGGCGGGGCGCGGCGCGCGCGGCTTCGCCGTTCTCTATCTCGATGTCGACCGCTTCAAGGACATCAACGATACCCTCGGCCATCAGAAAGGCGACCTGCTGCTCAAGGAGGTGGCGACGCGGCTCAAAGCGAGCATGCGCGAGACCGATCTCGTGGCGCGCTTCGGCGGCGACGAGTTTGCCATCCTGCAGACGAACGTCACCGACCCCGCGGACGCCGGCGCCTTGGCCGAGAAGATCAGGGCGTCGTTGGCAGCACCCTATAGGATCGACGGCAACGAGGTCCGCATCACGGTGAGCATCGGAATAGCCCTCTATTCGAACGACATCGCGAGAGCGGACACGATGGTCAGCCAGGCCGATCTTGCGCTTTACCGCGCAAAAGAGGAGGGGCGGAACCGTTTCTCTTTCCATACGAGCGAGCTCGATCACGAGGTCGGCGACCGCGTCGCGCTCGGCAATGAGCTGCGCACAGCGCTCCAGCGTGGCGAGATCGAGCTCTACTACCAGCCGCAGGTCGAGCTCAATTCCGGAAACATCACCAGGCTCGAGGCGTTGGTCCGGTGGTTCAACCCCAAGCGCGGCACGGTGCCGCCGCTCGTCTTCATCCCGGTCGCGGAGAAGACGGGAAGCATCGTGCCGATCGGGCGCTACGTCATCAAGCAGATTTGCCAACAGCTCAGGCAGTGGCGCGAGGAGGGCTTGTCGCCGCCCACCGTCTCCATCAATCTCTCCGCGGGCCAGTTCAAACTCGCACAGGATGTCGAGCACGATATCGCGGAAAGCATCGAGGCTTACGGCATCGTCCCCGAGAGCGTGGAGATCGAGCTTACCGAGTCCGTCTTGCAGGAGGCCACGCGCGAGCACAGGGACGTGCTCGATCGGCTCCGCCGGCTCGGCGTGCGCCTGGCAATTGACGATTTCGGCACCGGGTATTCCTCGCTCGAATATCTCAAGGCCCTCCCGGTGAGCCGCCTCAAGATCGCCCAGCAGTTCATGATCGATGCGCCGCGGGACCCGGGCCATGCCGCGATCATCCGCGCCACCATCAGCCTCGCTCGCGAGTTCGGGCTCGATGTCATCGCGGAAGGGGTGGAGACCCGGGATCAGGTACGCTTTCTTCTCGCCTTCGGCTGCACCGCGGCCCAGGGCTATTATTTCAGCAGGCCGGTCAGCGCCGCGCGCGCGGCCGAACTTTTGCGCCAGGGCAGCATAAGACCTGCCCTTGGGCCCTCCTGAGGGCCACCCGCGGCCGGGAAATCGGCATGGCGGCCGTTGATCTGTGCCCGCGCGCCCACCCGCGGGGTCCTGGGCGGTACCGCTTGCCGAGCGCCCGTCTCCTTGGCCGGTTGATCTCGAAAGCCGCATCGCACATTGGCTATACTGGGCCGCCAACGGACGGCCAATTCGACGGAGATGCAGATGCGGCGCATCGCATTGGGCCTGGTTCTGGCCCTGCTTTTGCTCGGCGAGGCCGAGGCGCAATCGCAACCTCCTCAGGCGGGCTGGATCGCCGACAAGAACGGCTGCCGCCTATGGGATCCCTACCCTCAGCCCAATGAAAGCGTCAGCTGGAGCGGGGCCTGCAAGGACGGCTACGCCAGCGGCAACGGCGTGGCCCAATGGTTCCAAGGAGACCAGCCCAGCGACCGCTACGAGGGCGCGTACGCGAATGGGCACAGCAACGGCTACGGCGTCTATTCATGGGCGAACGGCGAGCGCTATGAGGGCGAGTTCAAGGCAGGCGTCATAAGCGGACGCGGGGCCAGGACGAAACCCAACGGCGACCGCTACGAGGGCGAGTTCCGCGACGGCATCGAGAACGGCCGCGGCACCTACGTCTTCGCCAACGGCGACCGCTACGAGGGCGACTTCCGGGCCGGACGCCAGAACGGTCACGGCGTCTCGCTTTCCGCGGCGGGCTTGCGTTACGACGGCGAGTGGCAGGACGGGCGACCGAACGGTCACGGCACGCTCGGCTGGCCCAGCGGCGACCGCTACGACGGCGACTTCAAGTCCGGCCAGCGGGACGGCCACGGCGTCTTCGTGTGGGCGAACGGCGCGCGCTACGAGGGCGATTGGAAGGCCGACGCGCGCAACGGCCACGGCGTCCTCAGCTGGGCCGGCGGCAGCTACGACGGCGCGTGGCGGGACGACCGGCCGGACGGCCAGGGCACGCGCAAGGATTCCGACGGTGAGGCGTTCTCGGGCACCTGGGTGAAGGGCTGCTTCAAGCAAGGCGATCGTCGCGCCGCCCTCGACGTGGCCCTCTCGAGCTGCCCGTAACCTCACGCGCGCGTGCGAAATCATTGGCGCCGAGAGACCATGGGGGGTGCGTTAAGTTCTGTGGACATTCATTTTCGGCTCGTCATTCCGGACAAGCAAATCATCGCACATGCGATGATTTGCGCGATCCGGAATCCATGCCCAGGACAGCGCGAGCGCGAGCCATGGATTCCGGATAGCAAGGCTCGCAACCCGGAAAAGCTCCGCTTTTCCCGGGCTCGTCTAAGCTTCCGGAATGACGCCAAGTTTGAATGTCCACAGGCCCTAGCCCCCCTCCTCGCCCACATAGCGGCGGAAGTAACGCCTGCCCAGGCTGGTGAGGATTTCGTAGCCGATGGTGCCGGCCTCCTCGGCGAGCGCATCGACCGGATGGTGCTCCCCAATCAGCTCGACGAGACTGCCCGGTGCCAATGCATCGGCCGGCAACGCGCTCGCGTCGAAGGTCGCGGTGTCCATCGACACCCCGCCCACGAGCGGCAGCGCCACGTCGCCGAAGCGCGCCACCGCGCGGTTGCTCAGGCTGCGCAGGTAACCGTCGGCATAGCCGACCGACACGGTGGCGATGCGCCGGGCCGAAGGAGCGTGCCAGCGCGCGCCATAGCCCACGCTCGCGCCGGCCGGAATGGTGCGCACCTGGATAACCTTGCCCTCGAGACGCACCACCTGCCGCATCGGATTCGCCCGGCCGGCGAGCGGGGCGATGCCGTAAAGTGCGGCACCCGGACGAGCGAGATCGAAGTGGTAATCGGGCCCGAGGAAGATCCCGGAGGAATTGGCGAAGCTTGCCGCGGCCGGAGGCAGGGCCTGACGCACCTCGCGGAAGCGGGCAAGCTGCCGCGCGTTCATGGGATGATCCTCCATCTCGGCGCAGGCGAGGTGGCTCATGAGATAGCGGAGCTCGAGCCCGTCGAGCCGGGCCCGGTCGTCGATCACCGCCTTGAGCTCGTCCGCGGAGAGACCGAGGCGGGACATCCCGGTATCCACCTGGAGGATCGCCGGGAGCGGACGACCGCGGGCACGCGCAAGGGCGCTCCAGCCGTCGACCTGGGCGAGGCTGTTGAGCACGGGGACGAGACGGTGTGCCAAGAGCTCCGCCTCAGCACCCACGGGTGGACCATGCAGCACGTAAAGCTCGGCCCGCTCCGGGAGACGAGGACCGAGCGCCAGCGCCTCGTCCAGATGGGCCACGAAGAAATGGACACAGCCTTCTGCGGTCAGCGCCGGGGCCACGCGCGCCGCCCCCAGCCCGTAGGCATCCGCCTTGACCACGGCGGCGCAGCTCGTTTTCCCGAGCCGGCCCTGCAAGAGGCGAAAATTGGCGCGGATGGCGGCGAGGTCGATGGTGAGGACGGCACCCGCGTGCTCTGGACGCTCTGATGGCATCTTGCCGGATGGACCCATGGTGCTTGCGCTCGCTCTCAACACACCCCGTCTTCCCCAAAGGCGGACATGACTTTACTCGCATAGGAAGGCAGGCGTCGCCACCTCGATGAGGAGGGCCGCAGCGCCTTGGCTCACGGCGGGCGCCCGGCAACAGGCAGCGAGGCTATTGGTGCGGCGCACAACCTTGGCTATAATGGCGCTAAAGCGACACAGGGAGGCCATCATGCTGACTCGACGCACGCTTCTGGCTTCGGCCGCCGCTGCGGCGGTGCCGTTGGCAGCCCCCGCCATCTTCAGCGGCGCCCGCGCCGCCACGCCGCGCAACATCGTGGCAATGGCGAAGCAGATCGACGACATCATCGGCGCCTTCGATCCCGCGGAATCCTACGAGTTCTCCAACAACGAGGGCTGCGGCAACCTCTACCGCAAGCTGGTGATCCCGGACCCCGCAGGCGGCGACCGGCTGGTCGGCGATTTGGCCGAGAAGTGGGAGGTGTCCAAGGACGGCGCCGTCTTCACCTTCCACATCAGGCACGGGGTGTTGTTCGAGTCCGGCAAGCCCCTCACCGCCGAGGACGCCGCCTTCAGCCTGCAGCGCGTGGTGAAGATGAACAAGACGCCCGGCTTCATCATCACCCAGTTCGGCCTGACCGCCGACAACGTCGAGCAGATGGTGCGCGCCACGAGCGAATACACCCTCGAGCTCAAGCTGCCGATCGTGCAGGCGACGAGCTTCGTGCTCTACTGCCTCTCTGCGAGCTGCGGCTGCGTGGTCGAGAAGGCGACCGTGCTCGCCAACCAGGTGAACGGCGACCTCGGCAACGCCTGGCTCAAGATGCACAGCGCCGGCGCCGGCTCCTACCGCCTGGTGGAGTGGAAGGCGAGCGACCACATCATCCTCGAGACCAACCCCCACGCGGCGACCAAGCCGCACGTCCCGCGGGTGGTGATCCGCCACGTGGCCGATCCCTCAGCCCAGCTGCTCTCGCTGCAGAAGGGCGACGTCGATATCGCGCGCGACCTCGTCTCCGACCAGCTCAAGCTGGTGCTCAACAAGCCGGACTACACCCTGGCGCGGCGGGCGCAGCTCACCTCGATGTATATCGGCATGAACATGGGCGTGCCCCAGCTCCAGAAGGCCGAGGCGCGGCAGGCGATCAAGACGGCGATCGACTACGAGGCGATTGCCAAGAACATCACGCCCAATCTGTGGAGCGTGTGGCAATCCTTCCTGCCCAAGGGCATCCCGGGTGCGGTCGCCGACAATCCTTTCAAGAAGGACGTGGCCAAGGCCAAGGCGCTCCTCGCCAAGGCGGGCTATCCCGACGGTTTCTCCGTCACCCTCGATCACTTCGCCAAGACGCCCTATCCCGAGATCGCCCAGGCCGTGCAGGCCGATCTCGCGGCGATCGGGGTCAAGGTGCAGCTCCTCGCCGGCGAGCAGAAGCAGGTGATCAGCAAGACCCGCGCGCGCCAGCAGCAGCTGGCGATGCTCACCTGGTTTCCGGACTTCCTCGACGCGCATTCCAACGCCCAGGCCTTCTGCCAGAACACCGACGATTCGGACGCCACCAAGCTGAAGAGCGTCGCCTGGCGCTATCACTTCTTCGACAAGGAGATGACCGACCTCGTGGACGCCGCGGTCAAGGAGCTCGACACCAAGAAGCGCATGGAGATGTACGCCAAGCTGCAGCGCGACTTCTTCCAGCGCGCACCCTTCGCCTTCATGCTGCAGAACGTCGAGATCGCGGTGATGCGCAAGGGCGTCTCCGGCATCTCGCTGGGCGTCCTGCCCGACTACACCCGCTACGCGCCGATTACGAAGGCGTGAGCGGCACGAGCGATGCGGGCCGCCTGCCGGCCCGCTTCCGTGCCTCGCTGTCGAGCCTCGCCAGCGTGCCGATCACGCTGTTCGGGCTCATCCTGGTGACCTTCCTGATCGGCCGCGCCATGCCGATCGATCCGGTGATCGCCATCGTGGGCGATCACGCCCCGCCCGACGTGATCGCCCGCGTGCGCGCGGAGCTGGCGCTCGACAAGCCGCTCCCCGTCCAGTTCTGGATCTACCTCGAGCATCTCGCTCGCGGCGACCTCGGCAACTCGGTGATGACTTCGCGGTCCGTGACCACGGACATCGCGACCTTCTTCCCGGCTACCCTCGAGCTTGCCACCACCGCGATCTTCATCGCGATCCTCCTCGGCGTGCCGCTCGGCGTCTTCGCCGCGCGCTACCAGGGCTCGCGCTTCGACCATGCCGTGCGGGTGGTGAGCCTCGCCGGCCAGTCGGTGCCGATCTTCGTCCTCGGCCTGCTCTGCCTCCTCTTCTTCTACGTCAAGCTCGGCATCGCTCCCGGCACCGGTCAGCAGGACGTGCTCTTCGAGGGCATGGTCAGGGAGGTGACCGGGATGCGCGTCCTCGATGCGGCCCTCGCCGGCGATTGGGACGCCTTCTGGGACGCGCTCGCCCATCTCGCCCAGCCGGCCCTCGTGCTCGCCTATTTCAGCCTCTCGATCATCACGCGCATGACGCGCGCCTTCATGCTCGAGGCGCTCGCCGGCGAGTATATCGTCGCCGCGCGGGCCAAGGGGCTCTCGGACGCGCGCATCCTCTGGCGCCACGCCTTCGGCAACATCATGGTGCCGCTCATCACCGTGATCGTCCTTGCCTATGCCGGCCTGCTTGAGGGCGCCGTGCTCACCGAGACCGTGTTCAGCTGGCCGGGGATCGGGCTCTATCTCACCGGCTCGCTCTTGAACGCGGACATGAACGCCGTGCTCGGCGCCACCCTCGTCATCGGCTCGGTCTATGTCGGGCTCAATCTCCTCGCCGATCTCGCCTATCGTCTCCTCGATCCGCGCGTAAGGTGAGCGGAACCATGAGCGCCCTCGCCGCCTGGCTCCTGAGTGACGCGCCCGAATCGCGCCGCCAGGCCTCGCTCGGCCGCTTCTTTCGCGGCTGGCTCCAGCTCCGGCGCAATCATCTCGCGATCGCGGGGCTGACAGCAGGCCTCGTCTTGATCCTCGTCTCTCTCGCAGCCCCCCTCCTTGCGACGCACGAGCCGGCCGCCCAGGATCTCACCCAGCGTTACGCAGCACCCTCGGCCGAGCATTGGCTCGGCACCGACGAGGTCGGGCGCGACCTCTATTCGCGCCTGCTCTACGGCGGCCGCATCACGCTCGGCATGGTGGTGGCGATCATGGTGCTGGTGGCACCGCTCGGCCTCGCGGTCGGCACGGTCGCGGGCTATGCCGGCGGCTTCGCCGACCGCGCGCTGATGCGGCTCACCGACATCTTTCTCGCCTTTCCGCGGCTCATCCTGGCACTCGCCTTCGTGGCGGCGCTCAAGCCCGGGATCACCAGCGCCATCATCGCGATCGCGCTCACCGCCTGGCCGCCCTATGCCCGGCTCGCGCGCGCCGAGACGCTCACCATCCGCAACAGCGACTTCATCGCCGCGGTGCGCTTGAGCGGCGCCTCGGCGGCGCGCATCGTGCTCCGCCATATCGCCCCCTTGTGCGTCTCCTCCCTCATCGTGCGCGTCACCCTCGACATGAGCGGCATCATCCTGACCGCGGCGGGGCTGGGTTTTCTCGGCATGGGCGCCCAGCCGCCGATGCCGGAATGGGGCACCATGATCGCCACCACGCGCGGCGAGATTCTCGATGCCTGGTGGGTGCCGATCGCGCCCGGCATCGCCATCTTCGTGGCCTCCCTCGCCTTCAATCTTTTGGGCGACGGCTTGCGCGACGTGCTCGATCCCAAGCAAGGCTGAGCGCGGTGGAAGTGATCGTCCGCAACCTGCGCATCGCCTTTCCCTCGGCCCAGGGGACGGTCGAGGCCGTGCGCGGCGTCTCCTTCACCTTGGGCGAGGAGAAGCTCGGCATCGTCGGCGAATCCGGCTCGGGCAAGACGCTGACCGCGCGCGCGCTCTTGCGCCTGCTGCCGCGCCAGGCCAAGCTCGAGGCCGATCGGCTGGAATTCGACGGCATCGACCTCCTCGAGGCGGACGAGCGCACGCTCCGCCGCATCCGCGGCAAGCGCGCGGGCCTCATCCTCCAGGACCCGAAGTTCTCGTTGAACCCGGTGATGACGGCGGGTGCCCAGATCGCCGAGGCCTGGCGCGCCCATCGCGGCGGCACGAGCCGCGCGGCGCACGGGGCCGCGATCGATCTTTTGGCCCAGGTGCAGATCCGCGACCCCAAGCGCGTCGCCGCCGCCTATCCCCACGAGCTCTCCGGCGGCATGGGCCAGCGCGTGATGATCGCGATGATGCTCGCACCCGACCCCGAGCTCCTCATCGCCGACGAGCCCACGAGTGCGCTCGATGCCACGGTGCAGGCGGAGATCCTGCGCCTCATCGAGGCCCTGGTGTCGCGCCGCGGCATGGCCCTCATCCTGATCAGCCACGACCTGCCGTTGGTCTCGCATTTCTGCGACCGCGTGCTGGTGATGTACGGCGGCCGCGTGCTCGAGGAGTGCAACGCCGCATCCCTCGCGCGCGCCGAGCATCCCTATACGCGCGGGCTCCTCGATTGCCTACCCAGCCTGGCGCGGCCGAAGCGCCAGCTCGCCGTCCTCAAGCGCGATCCGTCATGGCTCGGTCCATGATCGAGGTGAGCGGCCTCCGCGTCCGCTTCGGCAGCGTGGTGGCAGTGAAAGGCATCGGCTTCCGCGTGGCAAGCGGGGCGAGCTTCGGGCTCGTGGGCGAGAGTGGGTCGGGCAAATCCACCGTGCTGAGGGCACTCGCTGGCCTCAACCGCGAATGGGAGGGCGAGATCGCGATCGCGGGCGTGCGGCAAGAGCCCCAACGCAGCAAGGACTTCTTCCGCCGCGTGCAGATGGTGTTCCAGGACCCTTACGGCTCCCTCCATCCGCGCCAGACCGTCGACCGCATGCTCTCCGAGCCCTTGCTGGTCCACGGCATGGGCGATGTGGACGCGCGCATCCGCCGCGCGCTCGCCGAGGTGGCCTTAGCACCCGCGGTGCGCTTCCGCTTCCCCCATCAGCTCTCGGGCGGCCAGCGCCAGCGCGTGGCGATCGCGCGCGCGCTGATGGCGGAGCCGGAGGTGCTGCTGCTCGACGAGCCCACGAGTGCCCTCGACGTCTCGGTGCAGGCCGAGGTGCTGAACCTCCTCGCCGAGCTGCAGCGCGCGCACGGCCTCACTTACATCATGGTGAGCCATAACCTCGCGGTGGTGGCGCATCTCGCGAGCGAGATCGGCGTCATGCAGGAGGGCGAGCTCGTCGAGCTTCTCTCCACCGACGACCTGCGCGCGGGCCGCACGCGCCATCCCCACACCGCAGCGCTCCGCGCGCTCAGCCTCGAGCTCGAAGACCCGGAGGTGGCCAAGTCGGCGTGAAGGGGTCGAAGGCGGTTCTCAGTAGGAGACCGCGGCGTGGGGTCAAGGAGCTGGACGCTTGCTGCTGATATGTCGAGGCCTGCGGATGGTTCGTTTCGCGTAACGCGCTTCGATTTCGCGCGCCACCTTGGCCGCCGGCAGAAGCTTGGTGGCGCCGAGCCGGATCTCGACGATCTTGCCCGACTTCGCGCGCGCGCAACGAACCGGCTCTCCATGGCTGGAGTAGCCGTTGGCCAACGCGATCCGCCCGGCGTTCCGGCCGGTTATCTCGATCTCGCTTGCATCGAGCAGCGGGTTCAAGAATCCGGGTCCGACCACCACCACCTTGTTGCCCATCGGCAAGAGATCGACGGCACCCCATAGCGTCCACCAGCGCCCGCCCCAATCCTTGACCTTGCGCGTGGGCGCACCGTTCTGCGCATAGGCTCGCAGAATATGGATCGACCCGTCGACCCACAAGCCGGCCCAGCCATCGATCGCGTTGGTGAGCACCGAGATCGTCAGATCCTGTTTGGGGAGTGCGCAGGTGCGGGAGATATAGCCTTGCAGGCCGCCCGAATGGCCGAACCAGTCCCAGCCATTCAGCGAGCCGCTGACCGTGCCGAGGCCATAAAATTGCTCGATGCTGGAATGGGGGTTTCGCCACTGCCGGCGCACCATTTCACGCCGGCTCGCGACCGAGAGCACGCTTTTTCGCGCCTTGGGGGAGAGCTGTGCAAAATAGCGCGCGAGATCCGCGGCCGTGCTGACGAATCCTCCGGCCGGGCAGATCGCGTGCGTCTCGAAATCGCCCGGGATGGTCAGGCGCCATCCGAGCAGCACTCGGCCGGTGTGGCCGCGCGCAAAGGGCACGCCGCGAGGCAGCGGCATATCGGGCGTTGTCTCCTTGAGGCCGACGGCATCGACGATCTCGCGCTTGATCCATGTGCGGTAGGGTTCGTCCGCGATGGCCTCCATGATCAATCCCAGCAGACCGTAACCGTGATTGGAATACTTGAAGCGCGTATTGGGCGCGATCGTCGGAGGCGCCTTGAGGTCAGCTCTGAGCTCGCGGGCGCTAAAGAACGGACGCCGATCGAGGTACTGACCGGCATCGCTGCCGTCGCGAATGAGTCCGGCGCTATGGGATAGAAGTTGGCTGATCGTCACGCGCGCGACGGCCGAGTTGAGACCGGTGACGAATTGCCCGGCCCGATCATCGAGCTTGAGCTTGCCTTGCTCGCGCAGCTTCAGGATTCCCGCCGCCGTGAAGCTCTTCGAGTGCGAGGCGACGCGAAAGCGGTGGCGTGGGGTGAGGGCCTCGCCGGTCGCCAGATTGGCGGTGCCGAACGCGCGCTCCAGCACGATCGCACCCCGATGCGCGACCGCGATGATGCAGCCCGGCTGCTGCGACATGCGCATCTGGAATTCGAGCCAGCGCGAGATGTAATCGAGCGCGCTGCCAAGCCATCGGTCCATCGCTACGATCCTTTCGCCGGCGCCCGGCCGATTTGCGCAGGCCTCTCGGCCGCGCGGCATGATACAGCGACTCATGGCTCAGACAATGATGGTCGCCGTGCCGCCCCCCTCCTGCCGGAAAGGCGCTCTCGCTGAGAGCTGCTCCTCGACGAGCCCACGCGTGCGCTCGACGTCTCGGTAGAGGCCGAGGTGCTCGACCTCCTGGCCGAACTCCAGCGCGCCCCGGCCCCGCCTTGGCGATTTGCAGCTGATTTTGCAGCAAAATGCAGGGCGGGCTGTCCGGGGACCCTAGCGTTGGCGCCGCCTCGGTCTTGGTCCGGACCCCGGCAGCGTGCCCTAATAGATTGATCTAACGAAAATTTGTGCCTTCTCCGCCACCGGCGCCGGCCCGCCCCGGGGACGCGAGGGCTGTGGCCCCGCTTTTGCTTATTTTCCCACCAGGCCGCCGACCGGGCCCGAACGGCGTGCCAGGAAGCCGGATAGGAATCATGAACCATAGATTCAACGCAAGCCGAATTGGACCGGGATTCGATCGCGTCGAATGCGCGATTATCGCCATCCTCACCCGCACGCGGCACCTGTCCACGCAGCTTCTCGCCTGGGAAGTCGCGGCACCGTTCGCTCAACCGTCCCCGACGGTCTACGCCAGCGTGCGAAAGGCGGCCGATCGTTTGCAGCAAGAAGGCGTCTTGCGGCGCACGCGCGACGGCGAATGGATGCTCGCCGACGCTGCTGCGCACAGCGAGATGAAGGATCGCTTGGTGGCCATCCTGGGGATGCTCGGCAGTGCGCATGATGGCGAGATCCTGGCGGCGGCGAAGGCCGCCGAGGCGGAACGAAAGCGGCTTGGGACTACGTGGCGAGAGCTGCTCAGCTTGTCATCGTCGGCACCGCGCGCACGAGCCGCGTGAAATCAACGCAGCTAAGCGCATTCGCGTAACTCTCGGCGGCACACCTCCGATCCCTTTTACGAAACCGCGCGATCCGCTGGCGACAACGGGGACGCTCTCAGCCGCGGCCCGCGCGCTCGCTGTCGAGATGCGCCATCTGGGCGGGAGCGTAGCGCTCGCCGGCGGCCGCAGCCTTGGGCACGGCCTTTTCGATCTCCTTGAGGTCCGCGGGCGTGAGGGCCACGTCGAGCGCGCCGAGCGCTTCCTTGAGGCGGTCGCGCCGGCGGGCGCCGATGAGCGGCACGATGTCCTCGCCCTGGGCCGCCACCCAGGCGATGGCGAGCTGGGCCACGGTCGCACCCTTGGCCTCCGCGGCCTTGCGCAGCGCCTCGACGAGGGCCAGGTTCCGCTCGACGTTCCCGCCCTGGAAGCGGGGCATATAGGCGCGGATGTCGCCGGGACCGCAGGCGTCTTTCCGCCAGTACCCGCCGATCAGTCCGCGCGAGAGCACGCCGTAGGCGGAGATGCCGATGCCGAGCTCCCGGCAGGCCGCGAGAATGCCGTCCTCGATGCCGCGCGAGATGAGCGAATATTCGATCTGGAGGTCGCTGATCGGATGGGTGGCGGCAGCCCTGCGGATGGTCTCGGGGCCGACTTCGGAGAGGCCGATGTAGCGCACATAGCCCGCCTTGACCATCTCGGCGATGGCGCCGACCGTCTCCTCGATCGGCACGTTGGGATCGAGGCGGGCCGGGCGGTAGATGTCGATGTGATCGAGGCCAAGGCGCTGGAGCGAATAGGCGAGGAAGCTCTTCACCGCCGCGGGTCTCGCGTCGTAACCCGTCCAACCGCCCGCAGGATCGCGCAATGCTCCGAACTTGACGCTGACAAGCGCGCCCTCGCGCTTGACACCCTTGAGCGCCTCACCGACCAGCATCTCGTTGTGGCCCATGCCGTAGAAGTCGCCGCTGTCGAGCAGCGTGATTCCGGCCTCGAGTGCGGCGTGGATGGTGGCGATGCTCTCCCTCCGGTCGGCCGGTCCGTACATGCCCGACATGCCCATGCAGCCGAGACCGAGGGCGGAGACGCGCGGCCCCCTCGCACCAAGTTGACGAGCTTGCATTTCCGAGCTCCTTGCCGCCGCCGACATTCATTTGGTCTCGTCATTCCGGACAAGCAAATCATCGCACATGCGATGATTTGCGCGATCCGGAATCCATGTCCGGGGCAGCGCTGCCGCCAAACTACCGGTTGAGCCAGCGCCGCGCGAAGCCGAGCAGGCCCTGGGGCATGAAGATCACCATGGCGATGAAGATGAGCCCGACCGGGATCAGGTAATACTCCGTGAAGAAGCGCGAGCAGGCCTCGCGCAGAAGAAGGAAGAACGCAGCACCCGCGATGGGGCCCACGAGCGTGCCGATGCCGCCCATGACGTTGTAGATGACCGCCTCGCCGGAGACCAAAAAGAAGACGAAGTCGGGGGCGGCGAACTCGTTCTGGATGGCGTAGAGCACGCCCGCCAAGCCGGCGAAGAGGCCGGAGAGCATCACCGCCACGATCTTGTAGCGCTCGATGGGATAGCCGATGGCGCGCGTCCGCGCCTCGTTCTCGCGGATCGACTGCAGCACCATGCCGAAGGGCGAGCGCATGATGCGCCGCAAGACGAGATAGGACGCGGTCACCGCCGCGAGCACGAACCAGTGGAGCGTGCTGGTCGTGAAGGGGACCGCGACGAGTCCCGGGATGCCGAGCTTCGGCCGGCTGAAGGTCAGCCCGTTCTCCCCGCCCGTCACGGCGGTCCAGGTGAAGATGATGACGTAGAAGATTTGCGAGAAGATCAAGGTCGTGATCGCGAAGTAGATGTCGCGCAGGCGAGTCGAGAAGTAGGCGACGAAGGCGGCGACCGCGGCCGAGGCGAGAAGCCCGCAGGGAATAGCTAACCACAGGTTGGGCGGCTTGACCGCGAGCAGCGCCGCCGCCGCGCCGTACATGCCGAGCCCGAAGAACGCCGAATGGCCGAACGACACCATGCCCGTGTAGCCGATCAGGATGTCGGAGGACATGGCCAGAAGGCCCCAGATCAGGATCTCGGTCACGAAGCGGCGCCAGAACTCGGGCAGGACGAGAGGGGCCGCGATCAGGAGCGCCAGGACGACGGAAAACCCCGTCCAATAGACGATGTCGTGGCGCCGCATCATTTCGGCGTCGGCACGAAGAGGCCCGTGGGCCGGAACAGCAGGATCAGGATCAGCGCCGCGAAGGAGAAGATCACCGCCTGGGCGGGGCTGACGACGAGGGCCGCGTAGGATTCCAGCAGGCTGATGAAGATGGCGGCGGCGACGGAGCCCGCGAGATTGCCCATGCCCCCGACCACGACGACGATGAAGGCCTTGAGCACCCAATCGAGCCCCATGGCGTGATCGACGCCGACGAGCGGGCCGAACAGCACCCCGCTGGCAGCCGCCATGCCGGAGCCGATGGCGAAGACCACGGTCAGGACCCGCGGCACGGGGATGCCCATGGCCTGCGCCATGACCCGGTCCTGGGTCGTGGCGCGGATCCAGACGCCGTAGGTGCTGAATTTGAGGAAGAGCCAGAGTGCTGCGATGATGGCGGCCGCGAGCACCGCTATCACGATCCGGTACCACGGATAGTCGAGATAGAAGAGCGCGAAGTGTCCGGGGAAAGGCTCCTGGATCTTGCGCGCCACCGGACCGAACTGCCAGAGCGCGTAGTTCTGCAGCACAAGGGAGACCCCGAAGGTGACGAGGATGGTGTTCAAGGGATCGCGGCCGAGCAGTGGGCGCAACGTCGCCACGTAAATGACGGCACCGAGGAGGGCTATGGTCAGGGTGGCGACCACGAGCGCGAGCCAGAAGTTCCCGGTGGCGGCCAAGGTGATCACGCCCACGTAGGCGCCCAGCATGAAGAGCTCGCCATGTGCAAAGTTCACCACGTCCATGATGCCGAAGATCAGCGTCAAACCAGAGGCGACCAGCGACAGGATCAGGCCGGTGACCACGCCATTGACCGTCTGGACCAGGAACTGAGCGATCGAGGTGGCCATGCTAGACGCCCAAGTAGCGACGCACGACGGCGTCGTCGGCCCTGAGCTCGGAGGCCGCGGCGTGGTGCCGGATGGCGCCGTTCTCCATCAGATAGATGCGCCGGCTGGCCTCGAGCGTCAGCGGGACGTTCTGCTCCACCAGCAGCACCGCCACCTCCTCGCGGCGCAGCACGTCGATGACCTCGCGGATCTGGGACACCATGCGCGGCATCAGGCCTTCCGTGGGCTCGTCCATGAGGATGATCTTGGGCTCGAGCATCATCGCGCGGGCGATGGCGAGCATCTGTTGCTCGCCGCCCGAGAGCGTGCCGCCGGCTTGGTAGCGCCGCTCGGCGAGCCGCGGGAAGTAGTCGTAGACCTTCTCCAGGAGCTCCTTCTTCCGCGCGCTGGTGACGCCGTGGCGATCGAGGCCAGTGCGGAGATTCTCCAGCACGGTCAGCAGGCGGAAAATCCGCCGGTCCTCGGGCACGTAGCCGACCCCGAGCCGCGCCAGGCGGTAGGACGGCAGATGTGCTGTGGGCCGGCCCTCGAAGCGCACGCTCCCCCGGCTCGGATGGACGAGCCCCATGATGGCCTTGAGCGTCGTGCTCTTGCCGACGCCGTTGCGCCCGAGCAGCCCCACCACCTCCCCTTTCCCCACCTCGAGGGAGACGCCGTGCAGAATGTGGCTCTTGCCGTAGTAGGTGTGGATGTCCTCGACCTTGACGAGGGGCTCGATGGTCGCGTCGTCCGGGCTCATGTCTTGAGGTAGACCTCCAGCACCCGGGGATTCTGCTGGACCTCCGCCGGCGTTCCTTCGGCCAGGATCTCGCCGTAATGGAGCACCGTGATGCGCTGGGCCAGCTCCATGACCACCTGCATGTCGTGCTCGACGATAAGGATCGTCAGATTCTTCGCGATGCGGCGCACCAGTTCCATGGTCTCGCGGGTCTCGGCGGCACTCATGCCCGCCGTCGGCTCGTCCAGGCAGAGGAGCTGCGGCTCGGTCGCCAGTGCCACGGCGATCTCGAGATTGCGCTGCTCGCCGTGGGAGAGATTGGCGGCCAACTCGTCGCCCTTGTCTTGCAGGCCGACCGCCTCCAAAGCCGCCTCGGCTTTCGCGATGATGTCGCGGTAGGCGCTGTAGTGGGTCAGCATGCTCCAGCGGTGCCGGCGCGACTGGGCGGCGATGCGGACGTTCTCAAGCGTGGTGGCGTTGGGCAGGATGTTGGTGATTTGATACGAGCGGGCGATGCCCTTCTGGGAAATGCGGTCGGGAGGGAGCCCCGCGATGTCCTCGCCATTGAGCAGAATCCGCCCCGAGGTGGCGCGCAGGACTCCGGTCAGGCAGTTGAAGAAGGTGCTCTTTCCTGCCCCATTCGGCCCGATGATCGCGCGGATCTCTTGGTGCCGGAGCTCGAAGTTGACGTTGTTGAGCGCGCTCAGGCCGCCGAAGCGCACGCTCAGGTCCTCGGTACGGAGGACCGGGACCTGAGCGCGTTCCGGAACCGCGCGGGCTGGCGCGAGCATAGAGCGGCGGCGCTCGCTCAGGCGAACGTGCAGGCCGGCGGAACGATCGTTTTCTCTTTCGGCACGACCTCGAGGATGTGGTGCTTCCCGCCCTTGATGTCGAAGATGAACTCGCGCAGGAACGCCTGGTGGTCCTCCTTGCGCAGCGTCTTGTCGCCTTGGGGGAAGTCGTCCCCCTCTTTCATCTCGAGCCCTTCCAGCGCCGCGATCAGCTTCGGCGTGTCCTCGCGGCCGCGGAAGCCCGACTTCTCCATGGCGAGCTTGGCGGCGTTCATGGCCTCGAAGTTCGATTGCACGTAGCGGTCGGGTAGCGGACCGGAGGGATCGACTTGCTTGAGCCGAGCCACGGCCTCGTCGAAGAACTTCTTGTGCGCCTCCGTGTTGAGCGGCGGATCGAGAACCGGGATGTAGCGGTTGATGCCGACGAATCCCTCGATCTTGCTGCCGAGGGCCGGAAGATTGGTCGATTCCGCAATGGCGCCGTCGCCGGCCCACTTGTACTTCTTGGTCAGGCCGAGATCATAGGCCTGGTTGCCGATGGTCACCCCGTCCTTGCCGAAGAAGATGCCGAACAGGCCGTCGAAGTCCCCGGTGATTTTGGCGAGGAACGGCGTCATGTCGGCCGTGCCGAGCGGAATGCCGGTGCTGCCGACGATCTCGCCGCCCGCCTTCTTGATCGCCTCCGCGTAGGCATCCTTGGTCGACTGGCCCCAGGAGTAGTCCGCATAGGCGATGTGCCACTTTTTGCCCAATTTGCCGACGAGGTAGGGCGCGAATGCGACCGCCTGGGCCGGGGCGTAGTCGAACGTGCGGAAAGTATAACGGTCGCACTTGCTGGTGGTGATGGTGGTGTCGAGGCAGACGCCGACCATGTTGACGATCTTTTGCTCCGCCCAGACCGGCATGCAGGCCAGGCAGATGTTGGAGAGGAAGCCGCCCACGTGGACGTCGATGTTGTCCTCCACCGCCAGCTTCTCCACCTTGCGCCGGCCAACGTCGGGCTTGGACTCGCTGTCCTCTACGATCAGCTGGACGGGCCGGCCGTTGATCCCGCCGGATTTGTTGATGCGGTCCACGGCCATCTGGACGCCGACGACGGCGGTCTTGCCGCCCGCCGCACCGGCACCCGAGAGCGGCTGCACCGAGCCGATCTTGTAGGGCTTGGCCTGGCCGAAGGCGGCCCGCCATGGCCCCGGCACCAGCGTCGTGGCTCCGAGTGCCACGGCGCCGCCCGCAGCCCCCCACCCGAGCAGCCGGCGGCGCGTGAGCTTGCCCCTGCGCCCGAATTCCTGACGCTTATCTCCAGCTTTCTTGTTGTCGATCATCGCGGAGCCCTCCCCTGGTCATCGGCTTGGACAAAGCGGAGCGGCACAGGTCCAGATCGTGCGCGCCCCCTCGCCTGACAGTGGACAGGTCACACGTGGAGTCGACGTATGATATGGCAGCGGCTGGTGACGCGATCCCTCGGGATCCTCCCAGCGCGGCCGCAGCCTACCCTGTCCGCCATTAGGCTTCTTCTCATGCAGCGGTTCGAGAGCGACTATACCCCAAGGGGGGCGCGCCAACAACCAACCGGACGGCGCCCCCGCGGGGCACCTCAGCGCGCCGGGCGCGCCTCCAAGCGCGCGCGCAGCGCTGCCATCTCGCGATAGACCTCCTCGAGGTCCGTCATCTCGAAGCCTTCGGCGAGTGCCGGGCTTTTCGCGCGCAGCCTCTCGTAAAGCACGCCCGTGTAACGGGCCTTGCCTCGAGCCTCCACCACGAGGCCGCTCTTTTCCTCGAAACGCCGGTTCCAGAGGATCGCCTCGTCGCGGCCGAGGCCCGCGGGAAGATCCAGGTCGAGCACTCCCTCGCGCAAGACGACCGGATAGCCGCCGGGAAGACCGCCCGGACCCGGCACGTGGCCCCGCCAGTGGGCGCGCTCCACAAGGGCGAGCATGAGCGGCACGCCGGAGGCACCCGAGATGTCGATGACCGGCTCCGGCGTCAGCCTCACCTCGCGGAACTTCGCATAGATATCGCCGACCTCCTCGTCGCCGATCCAGACGCGCGCTGCCGGTCCGCTCCGCGCGGTCAGGCCGCTCCGCGCGGCCGCCGGCCGCCGCCAAGGGGCGATCGTCTGGTAATGGGCGAGCACCTTCACCCTCCCCGCCTTGCGTATCCCGAGCTCGCCCGCAAAGGCACTCGCGAGGATGGCGATGTTGCCGACCCCGCAGGTGACCGGAAGGCCGGCCGACGCGAGCAGCGCGTTGACCACGTCGGCGAAGCAGCAGTTGATGAAGGCAGAGTGCGGCTCGGTCCGCGCGAGCGCACGCGCGACACGGGCGGAGAAGAGCGCCTGGAACACGGCCGTGGCGCTCAAGCCGCCCTCGGCCACCAGCTGGCTCCAGCCGTCGCTCTGGCGGCTGATGACGGAGGAGGCCTGGGGCGAGGCGGCCTGGACGACGAGCTTCGGCCGCAGGCCCGCGATCGCGGCCTCGGCGGCGCCCGGAAGCGAGAGATCGACGGTTTCCACGCGGAACGCGGCCGGGCGCTCGAAGATGGCCGCCCGGGCGTTCGCCGCGGTGCGCAACCAGTCGAGCCGCTCCGCGTTCCGCCCCGCGATCGCGACCGTGACCGGTGCTGCCGCGGTCGCCGCAATGTCGAAGACGATGCGCGCCGCGAAGCTCCCGGTGCCGAAGACAATGATGTCGGCTCCTGCCGTCATGCGCCGTGCTCCCCCCTTTTCGTTTGTCACCGGCCGGACCTGCCGATAGTTTGTAGCGGACCCGGGAGCGCTTTCCTACCGGCACGCGGAGAGAGGTGGAGCTTATGGCAAAATTCATTCGTCGCGAGCGCCGAGGGCATGCGGCCGTCATCACGTTGGATCGTCCGGAGCTGCTCAATGCGTGGGACGCGGCCATGCGCGACGAGCTGGTCGAAGCCCTCGAGCTCACGGAGGCGGATCGGGAGGTGCGCGCCATCGTGCTCACCGGGGCCGGCGATCGCGCCTTCAGCGCCGGGCAGGACCTCAACGAGACGGTGGACTTCGATCCAGACCGCGCCGAGCAGTGGATTCGCGAATGGGAGCGCCTCTACGGCGTCATCCGCGCGCTTTCGAAGCCGCTGATCGCGGCCTTGAACGGCGTCGCGGCGGGCTCGGCCTTCCAGGTCGCCCTCCTCTGCGACTTCCGCATCGGGCATCCCGGCGTGCGCATGGGTCAGCCCGAGATCAATTCCGGCATCGCCAGCACGACCGGGCCTTGGATCATGCGCGAGATACTGGGCCTGGCGCGCACCGTCGATTTGACGCTCACCGGGCGTCTCATGGACGCGGACGAATGCGCGCGGCTCGGTCTCTTGAACCGCCTCGTTCCAGCCGAGCGCGTGCTGAGCGAGGCGCTGGCGCTTGCCGAGGAGCTGGCGGCAAAGCCGCCCGTGGCCATGAGGCTCAATAAGCAGCGCTTCCGCGAGATGACCGAAGCAGGGTTCGTCGATTGCCTCGAGGCCGGCATACGCATCCAACGGCAATCCTATGCCACCGGCGAGCCGGCCCGCATGATGGAGCAGTTCCTTAGCAAGGGGAGTGCCGGCAAGCGCGCATGACCGGCGACGACGACGGCTTCATCCATCTCCTTGCGGCAAGAGCCGAGGGCACTCCGGCGCGCAACTTCGCCCGCTTCAACGGAGCGCCCGTCTCCTTCGAGGGCCTCGCGCGCGCGGCCCATTCCTTCGCGCGCGGCTTGAGGGACTTGGGCGTCGCGCGCGGAGACCGCGTCGCGGTGATGCTACGCAACAGCCCCGAGACGCTCGCCGTCCTCTTCGGTCTGGCGCGCGCGGGGGCGGTATGGGTGCCGGTCAACGTGCAGCTGCGCGGCGATGGCCTCCGCTACATTCTCGAGCATTCGGAGCCGCGGCTCGTGATCGCGGATGGCGAGCTCGCGGCGACGGTACGCGGCTGCGGTGCTGCCTTGCACGATGCCCCGCTCCTGACGCTCGGTGAGCCCGAGGCCCCTCTCCGCCTCGAAGCACTCCTCGAGCGCGGTGCCAGCTTCGCGGAGCCGCTTCCCCGCGCCGACGATGCTTTCGCGATCATGTACACCTCGGGCACCACCGGAAAGCCCAAGGGCGTCATCGTCACGCACCGCATGCTGCGCCTCGCCGGCGAGGCGGCAGCACTCGTCTCCGCCGCAAAAACGGGAGACGTGCTCTTGATGTGGGAGCCGCTCTACCATATCGGCGGCGCGCAGCTCTTGGTACTCCAGCTCATCCGCGAGGCGATACTCGCCATGATCGACCGCTTCAGCGCGAGCCGCTTCTGGCAACAGGCGCGCGAATACGGCGCCACGCACATCCACTATCTCGGCGGCATCCTCCAAATCCTGCTGAAGCAGCCGCCCACAGCGCTCGACCGTAAGCACGGCGTGCGCATCGCCTGGGGCGGGGGCTGCCCGAAGGACGTCTGGCGCCCGTTCATGGAGCGCTTCGGCGTCGAGATCAGGGAATGCTACGGCATGACGGAGGCGTGCAGCATCACCGCCTACAACGACACCGGCGTGGTCGGCGCCGTCGGCCGGCCGGTGCCCTGGTTCACCGTCGAGCTCAGGGAAGCGGACGGACGCCCGGCAAGCGCGGGCGAACGAGGCGAGATCGTCGTGCGCACGAGCCGCCCGGGGGCGCTCTTCCCCGGCTATTTCCGCAATCCCGAGGCGAGTGCGGCGGCGCTCAAGGGGGGCGCGCTCTTGACGGGCGACCTCGGCTCCTTCGACCCTGAGGGCAACCTCGTCTTCCACGGCCGCCTCGGCGAAAACGTGCGCACGAAGGGCGAGAACGTCACCGCCTGGGAGGTCGAGCATGTCGCGGCGGCGCATCCGGCGGTCGAGGACTGCGCCATGATCGGAGTCGCGGCCCAGGTCGGCGAGGAGGACATCAAG
Organism: Alphaproteobacteria bacterium; assembly: GCA_052143835.1. GTDB lineage: Bacteria > Pseudomonadota > Alphaproteobacteria > JACZXZ01 > JACZXZ01 > DASPPM01. The sequence continues at coordinate 34,228 of JBKQRV010000191.1, read as the reverse complement.
CTCTTCCTCAAGCTCAAGCCCGGCCGGCGCATCGATTTCGCCGAGCTCTCCGCCTGGCTCGGCGAGCGCCTCGCGCCCTATCAGAACCCCCGCTACCTCGCCCTCGTCGACGACTTCGAGCGCACGGCGAGCCAGCGCATCATGAAGCACAAGCTGCCGCGCGACACGCACGGCTGTTGGGACCGCCTCGCGCTAGAAAAATAACCCCCTCCATCCGGCGAACGTCCGCTTGATTTGGATCAATGCGCGGAAGCCCTTGGATCCATGATCACTATACCGACGCTTGGCAGCCCATTCTGCGCGGGGCGAGGGAGGGTCTTGTGGGCTTGGAATTCATCGAGGGCAACGAGGCCATCGCGCGCGCGGCGGTCAAGGCGGGGTGCCGGTTCTTCGCGGGCTATCCGATAACGCCGGCCTCGACGATCTTGAGCCACATGATGGATCTGCTGCCGAGCGAGGGCGGGGTAGCGCTCCAGGCCGAAGACGAAATCGCCTCGATCGGCTTTTGCATCGGGGCCGCCATGGCCGGCTGGAAGGCGATGACGGCCACCAGCGGGCCGGGCATCAGCCTCTACAGCGAGAATATCGGACTGGCCATCATGGGCGAGACGCCGCTCGTCATCGTGGACGTGCAGCGCCAGGGGCCGGCGACGGGCTCGGCGACCAAGGGGGCCGACGGCGACATCCAGTTCGCCCGCTGGTGCACCTCGGGCGGGCTGCCGATCATCGCGCTGTGCCCGGCCACGGTGGCGGAAGCCTACGAGCTGACCTACCGCGCCTTCAACCTGGCGGAGACCTACCGCACGCCGGTGTTCGTGCTGTCGAACAAGGAGGTCAGCATGACGAGCGAGGCGGTCGATCTCGACGCGATCGAGCTGCCGCCGCTCGTCTCGCGCAAGCGTCCGCTCGAGGGTGTCCCCTATAACCCGCATCAGTTCGAACGGGCAGACGAGGTGCCGGCCCTCGCGGATTTCGGCGCGGGCGCCCTCACGCGCTACACGACCTCGACCCACAACAAGGCCGGCCGCCTGACCGCGGACCCCGAGATCATCCAGGAGATGATCGAGCACTACGCGGCCAAGATCGAGGCGGCGGCCGACGACATAGCACTCTACCGCTACGATCCCGAGGAGGGTGCCGAGACGCTGCTGGTGAGCTACGGCGTCACCTCGAGGGCCGCGCGCATGGCCGTCCGGGAGGCGCGCCAGAAGGGCCGCAAGGTCTCCTCGCTGGTGCTGCAGACGCTCTACCCGGTGCCGGAGAGCGCGCTCAGACGGGCTTTGGCGGGCGTGCGCCGGGCGGTCGTGCCGGAAATGAACCTGGGCCAATACCGCCGCGAGGTCGAGCGGCTGGCACCCGCCGGCGTTCGCGTGTCCGGGGTCAACCGAATGGACACCACACTCATCTCGCCGAGCGAAATCATGGTCCGAGGAGAACTGTGATGGATGCCGCCGTGCTCCAGACCTACATGAACAAGGAGGCGGGTCCGCTCCCGTTCTGTCCCGGCTGCGGCCATGAGCGCCTGCTCAAGGAGCTGGACAGGGCACTGGTCAAGCTCCAGCTCGATCCGCGCAAGACCGTCATCGTCACCGACATCGGCTGCATCGGCCTCTCGGATCCCTATTTCGTCACCAACGGCTTCCATGGCCTCCACGGCCGCTCGCTCACCTACGCGACCGGCCTCAAGCTGGCGCGGCCGGAGCTGACCGTGATCGTGCTGATGGGCGACGGCGGCTGCGGCATCGGCGGCGCGCACCTGCTCAACGCCGCGCGGCGGAACCTGGATCTCACGCTGATCATCGCGAACAATTTCAACTACGGAATGACCGGGGGACAGCACTCCGTGACCACCCCGCTCGGCGGGCGGACCGCCACCACGCCCGGCGGCAACGTGGAAGGTCCCCTCGACATCTGCGCCACGGTGATCGCGGCGGGTGCCGGCCGGGTCTACCGCGGCATGACCCATGACGCCGATCTCGCGGACCGCATCGTGGACGGCGTCCGCTATCCCGGCTTTGCCGTGCTCGATGTCTGGGAGCTGTGCACGGCCTATTACACGCCGCAGAACGCCATGAACAAGCGCGAGCTGGCGGCACTCGCCAACTCAACCGGCATGCGCACGGGCCTCCTCGTCGAGAAGGCGCGGGCCGAGTTCGGTGCCGCCTATCGCGCGGCAAGCAAAACGGCGAGGGTGCTGCCAAGGCTGGTGATCGAGAAGGCCTTCGAGAGCGCCTTGGACCGGCAGGTCGGCATCGTCATCGCCGGCAGCGCCGGCCAGAAGGTGAGGAGCACGGCGACGCTGCTCGCCCGCGCGGGAATGCTGTGCGGATTGGATGCGGTCCAGAAGGACGACTATCCGATCACCGTGATGACGGGCCACTCGGTGTCGGAGATCAGCCTCTCGCCGGGGCGGATCGAATACACGGCGATCGACAAGCCGGATTACTTCGCCGTCCTTTCGGAGGACGGGCTCAAGAAGAGCCGCAAGTCGATCGGCCGGCTGCCCGAGAGCTGCACGCTCTATGTCGACGAGTCCATAGAGCTCCCCGACACCAAGGCGCGCGTGAAGCGGATCGCGCTCTCGCAGACGGCCAAGGCGCTCGGCAAGCTCACGGCCAGCGTCCTCGCCGTCGCGGCCATGGTGGCGGACGCCAAGCTCATCCCGGCCGAGGCGCTCGAGGAAGCGATCCGCCGCTATCAGCCTCCCGCGGTCGCCGAGGCCAACCTGAAAGCCTTGCAGCAAGGCCTGCAGCTCGTCGCGTGACGGCTCGGCAGCCGCGGTGGGCGTACTCTCCCCAAGGAAGGGCCGGTTTGGCCGGCAATCCGGGGGATGTCGGTTAAAATAAAAAAACGATCTTAGGGAATCATGCGCTTGACGATTTTCCCGCGGCTCGGGCCGGCACGATGAAATTCGCCGTGATGGGTGCCGGCGCGATCGGCTGCTACTACGGCGCGCGGCTGGCCGCTTCCGGCGAGGAAGTGCATTTCATCGCGCGCGGACCGCATCTTCAGGCGATGCGGGAGAAGGGGCTGCAAATCTACAGCCCGCTCGGCGACCTCCATCTCGACAAGTTGCATCTCACGAACGATGCGGCGACGGTCGGCACGGCCGATATCGTGCTGTTCTGCGTCAAACTGTGGGACACCGACGGGGCGGCCGAGCTGATCAAGCGCCTCTTGCACGGTGACACCGCGGTCTATTCCTTCCAGAACGGCATCTATGCCGAGGGCCGGCTGGTCGAGTTGCTCGGCGCGCGGCATGTCATCGGCGGCTATGCCGCGACGCCGGCGACGATCGTCGAGCCCGGCGTAGTGCGACAATTCGGCACCATAGCGCCGCTCGAATTCGGCGAACTCGACAACCGGCGAACGCCGCGCGTCGAGCGGCTGCTCGCCGCCTGCTTGCGCGCCGGTATCGACGCCACGATCGCCGACGACATCGAGGTCGCGCTTTGGAGCAAATTCGCGTTCATCACCGCGCATAGCGGCGCGACCGCGCTGTGCCGGTCCACCGAGGGGCCTATTCGCGAGGATCCCTGGGGGCGCAAGCTCCTGTACGGGCTGGCGCGCGAGACCGTCGCCGTTGCCCGCGCCAAAGGTGTCAAGCTGCCGGCGGATTATGCCGAGCATGTGCTCGAAACCGTCGACAAATTGACTTACGACTCCCAGGGCTCGCTCTATACCGATCTGCAGCGCGGCTCGCGTCTCGAGCTCGAATGGCTGTCGGGCGCAGTGGTCAAGCTCGGCGCCGAGCTTGGCGTAGCGACGCCGTCGCACGAGGCGGTCATGCAGGGCCTGCACCTTCATGCCATGGGGGTACAGCGGCCGGGCTGACGGACATCCAGAGGACGTGGAGATCGAGAAGACGATCGAACGAGGGAGAAAACCATGCGGGCATTCAAGCCGGCGTACCTGCTGTTGCTGGTCCCCTTTATCGCACTCTTATGGCCGCCCTTCTACGCGCGGTCGGAGCCCACGCTGTGGGGCTTTCCGTTCTTCTACTGGTATCAGATCGCCTGGGTTCCGCTCGCCTCGCTGTTGACCGGCGTCGTCTACCTAGCGACGCAGAAGAAGAAGGGAGACCGGCGATGAGCACGGTCAAATGGGAAGCGCTCGTCATCGTCGTCGTCTTCTTCACCCTCGTCACGCTCTTGGGCTTCATCGCCGCGCGTTGGAAGCGCGGCAATCTCAGCCTGATCCATGAATGGGGGCTGGCCGGGCGCCGCTTCGGCCCGATCATCACTTGGTTCCTGATCGGCGGCGATTTCTACACCGCCTACGTGTTCATCGCAGTGCCGGGGCTGATGTGGGGCGCGGGAGCGATCGGTCTGTTCACCTTGCCCTACTCGATCTTCATCTATCCTTTCGCGTTCATGGCAATGCCGCGGCTCTGGGCGGTCTGCCGCCGCCATGGCTACGTCACCACCGCCGATTTCGTTCGCGGCCGCTACGGCAGCCGCGCGCTCGCGCTGGCCGTTGCCGTCACCGGGCTGCTCGCCACCATGCCCTATATCGCGCTGCAGCTGCTCGGGCTCGAAGTGGTGATCGGCGCGCTGGGCATCGGCGGCGAGGGCTTCGTGGGCGACATCCCGCTGATCGTCGCCTTTCTCATTCTGGCGTTCTACACCTACACGAGCGGCCTGCGCGCGCCGGCGATGATCGCCTTCGTCAAGGATGCGATGGTCTATATCGCGGTGCTGGCGGTCGTCATCATCATCCCGATCAAGGTCGGCGGCTTCGGCGCGATCTTCCACATCGCGGCCACAGTACTTCCGACGCGCACGCCGCCCGGCAGTCTGATTCTGACGCCCGGCGCCTACATCCCTTATGTCAGCTTGGCGATCGGCTCGGCGCTGGCTGCCTACATGTATCCGCACAATGTTACCGCCTTTCTGGCGTCCTCCAGCGGTGACGTCATCCGGCGCAACGCGGTGTTCCTGCCGATTTACAACATCATGTTCACCATGGTACTGCTGCTCGGCCTGATGTGCATCGCCACCGGCACGGTCTCGGCGACACCGAACGGCATCGTGCCGGCGATGCTGTTCAACAACTTCCCGGATTGGTTCAGCGGATTCTTCCTGGCGGCGATCGCCATCGGCGCGCTGGTGCCGGCGGCGGTCATGTCGATCTCAGCCGCCAATATCTTCGTCCGCAACATCTGGAAGGAGCACGTCAACCCGCGGGTTTCGCAGGAGCAGGAAACCCACATCGCCAAGCTCGCCTCCCTCGTGGTCAAGCTGGGCGCGCTCGCCTTTGTCATCTTCATGCCGACCCGCTATGCAATCAACTTGCAGCTGCTCGGCGGGATCTGGATTCTGCAAACCTTCCCGGCCATCATCTTCGGGCTCTATACGCGGTACTTTCACCCGGCGGCGCTGTTCGCCGGCTGGGTGGTCGGCATGGGCTGGGGCACTTGGATGTCGGCAGAGATGGGATTCAACTCCACCATCTATCCGCTGCATCTCTTCGGCACCGTCATCCCTGCCTACGCGGCACTGTCGGCGTTCGTCGCCAATGTCATCGTCTGCAGCACCGGTTCGCTGCTCTGCGCAATGGCTGGCCTGCGGCGTCGGACCGATGCGACGGCGCCGGGCGACTACGTTGAAGCCGAGGGGTGAGAGCGGCAGCGGCAAGACAAAGCCATGGGAAAGCCGAAACAGATCGCGGTCCTGTGCACGCTCGATACAAAGGGCGAGCACGCGGCGTTCATCAAGGCCTTTATCGAGGACCGCGGGCACGACGCGGTCCTCATCGATATCGGAGTCCTGGGCGAGCCGGGATTGCCTCCGACCAGGACCCGCCGGGAAGTCGCGCGCGCAGCCGGCGTCGAGCTCGACGAACTGATTGCCGCCAAAGACCGTGGAGCGGCGCTTGCGGCCATGTCGGCGGGCGCCGTGGCGGTGGTCACGACGCTCCATCGTGAGGGCGCTCTCGACGGGATCCTCGGCCTAGGTGGCGGCTCCGGGACGGCGGTGGCCACTGCGGCCATGCGCGCACTTCCCGTCGGGGTTCCCAAGGTGATGATCTCCACGATGGCGGCGACGGCGAAGGCTGCCGGCTTCGTCGGCACCCGCGACATCGTCATGGTCAACACGATTACGGACATCATCGGGATGAACACGATCCTCCGCAGCGTGTTGACAAACGGCGCCGCGGCGATTTGCGGCATGGTCGAGATGGGCGCGGCATTAGGACCCCTCAGCGATGACGCCGGGCGTCCTAGGGTTGCCGTCACCTCTTTCGGCGTAACCACTCCGGCGGCGATGCGCTGCTACGAGTTGCTGACGAAGGCCGGCTGCGAGACGCTGATTTTCCATGCAAACGGCGCAGGCGGGCGAGCGATGGAGGAGTTGGTCGAGCAAGGTGTCATTGATGCCGTGCTCGACTTGACGACGACCGAGCTCGCGGACGAGCTCTGCGGTGGAGTCTTGAGTGCCGGTCCCCGTCGTCTGCAAGCGGCGGGAACTCGCGGCGTTCCGCAGGTCGTGTTGCCGGGAGCGATGGACATGGTCAACTTCACGACCCCGGACACGGTGCCTGCGAAATACGCAGACCGGCTGTTATACTCGCACAGTCCAAACACGACGCTGATGCGAACCACGACCGAGGAGAACGTCATTCTCGGCCGCTGGGTCGGCGAGAAGCTTGCCCAAGCGAAGCGCCCTGCGGTTCTGATCCTGCCCCTTGGCGGATTCTCCGAGTACGACCGCCCCGGCGGCGTGTTTTACGCGCCGGAGACCGACCGGGCGTTCATGAATGAAGCCCTCAAACGGCTCGGGGATCGTGGCGAGGTCGTGCAGCTTGACGCAAACATCAACGAACCAATTTGCGCTGAAACCGCCGTCGCGCGGCTGCTGGAGATGCTGCGGTCAAGTGGCGTCGCGCCGACGAGGATGGCGAATTGACGCGTGACCGGATCGGCTTGAACCGGAAACGCTTTGCGCGAGGGACACATGGGACATAGATACACGCGAGACGAGGTGGCGGCCCGCCTGCAGGCCACCATCTCAGCGGGCAGTGCGATCATCGTCGCGGGCGCCGGAAACGGGCTCTCCGCAAAATGTGCGGAACTTGGCGGCATCGACCTGATCGTCATTTACAATAGCGGCAAGTTCCGCATGGACGGCTTGCCGTCCATTTGCGGGCTGATGCCGTACGGAAATGCCAACGAGATCGTGCTGGAGCTCGGCGAGAATCACGTGCTTCCAGCCGTAAAGAAGACGCCCGTGATGGCTGGAGTGTGCGGCACCGATCCGACACGGAACATGCGCAAGTTTCTCGAGCAGCTTCGTAAAGTCGGGTTTTCCGGAGTGATCAACTATCCGACCATATGCCGCTTCGACGGCGATATCCGCCGTGACTTCGAGTCCGTCGGATTGGGCTTCGCCCGCGAGGTCGAAATGATCGCGACGGCTCGAGAGGTTGGCCTCTATACGACCTGCTACATCCGCACCCCCGAGGAAGGCGTCCAGATGGCCCAAGCGGGCGTAGACTTGATCGTTCCTCATGTCGGGCTCACCAGCGGCGGGACGATCGGCGCGGGAAAAGCCATGTCGCTCGACGAAGCTGCAAGGGCGACACAGAGCATCATCGATGCAGCACGCGCTGCGAATCCGGACGTGATCGCCTTGGCGCACGGTGGGCCGATGGAAGACCCGCAAGATGTGGCCTATGTTCTGGAGCGGACCACCGCACAGGGATTCGTCGGAGCATCAAGCATTGAGCGCCTGCCGGTCGAGAACGCCATTATCGGCGCAGTCCGAGCATTCAAAAAGCTTGCCGTGCCGACGAAGAGGTAGTCGTCATCGATTTTCCGGACGCCTATAAAGACGGCCTTTCCTATCGAGTCGCCCCTTTCGGCCTGGGCACCCGCCGCAATCCGCTCGCGACACGTCCGGTGACGGCATTCCTACAATCCCCCGCTGGGGTAGTAGGTCACGTTGCCCAAGTCCCCATCCTTCGAGACGCGTCGCAGGCGCGACGCTCCTCAGGATGAGGACTTGGAGTTCGGGTTTCACCCCCGGGACGAAGTGCCCGGGGGAGGCCGCGAAGCGGCCGTCTCGAAGGATGAGGTGAAACTGAGTCACTACCCCCCGCTGGCGTGCTGCCGCGCACGAGCGCATAATGGTGGCATCATGTCCATTTCGTCGTCGCCCCTCGACAGGGTCGAGGTCGGTCTACCCTATTGGCTCCGCCGCTCGATTGAGCGCGCTGGCTGGCTGCGCCGAAGAGTGAGCGCGGCGCCGCCCGTGGTGACGGGCTTTGTCGTCGCGACGATGCTCCTCGCGGTGCTTTCCGCGACCGACCTCGTCTATCAGGTCGCGCGCAAACCGAGCGAAATGCTCTTTCCCTTCGGGAGCTCGTTCAACAAGTCGCCAGCCGAGACGTGGCGGCACTATGAGCCGCTCTTCCGCATCTATTCCACCGCCACCATAACGCCCGAGCTGCTGGCCGCCCTTGCCCAAGTCGAGGGCGCGGGCAACCCTTTGGCGCACACCTATTGGCGCTGGCAACTGACCTGGCATCCGTTGGCGATTTTTGCGCCTGCCTCGAGTGCCGTCGGCATGTACCAGATGACCGACGCGGCCTTCGCCGAGGCGCGGCGATATTGCATGCGCGACCATGCGGTCGTCGAGGACGGCTGTCGGCCCAACGATTTCTACTCACGTATCGTGCCTGGCGACGCCGTCGAGCTTGCGGCCTTATTCTTGGACCGCAACGTTCAGGCGATTCTCGGGCACCGGCCCAAGGCGAGAGTAAGTGCACGGCAGAAGCAGGATCTTGCTGCCCTCATCCATCTTTGCGGCGCGGGTCCGGCCATGGCCTTCGCGCGCCGCGGCTACCATTTGACCCCCAATGAGCGCTGCGGCGATCGCGAGGCAGCGACCTATCTCGCCCGGGTCAACGCATTGAAGCGGCAGTTTCTTCGCCTCGCCGCTGACCGCTAAATCGCGCGCAATGCTGGGAAAAGCGCCGCGCGCGTTCCTGCTCCGCGCCTTCATGCCGAAGTGGGACGCGGAATTGTCGGCGCCGTAGACGCTCGGTGTCACGATCACCACGCGCTCGACATGGAGGGCGCGATGGCGCGCCGCCATCTCCTCGGGCAAGGCCGTCCCGGGCGTATAGACCCGGCCCGCAAAGAAGGGGAACTGCTCGGGGTCGCCGTGAATATGCGTATGGCAGCCGCAGGCATGCGCCGGCACGGCGAAATTCACCGGCGTTGCGGGCTGCGGCGCTTTGGCAAAGCTGGCTTGGCTGCGCATGGCTGCTCCTCTCAGCCTGACATGCCGGAACGGTCATTGGAAGGGCCGAACCCGACCGCCTTCCGCGCGATTTATCCCGTTGCACGACCTCGATCAGCGCGCTATCTTTAACTGTCTATATGCAAATAGAAAGTTAAAGATAGCGCGACTCCTTCTTCTGGATTCGGGTGCAATCGGCAGGGGGCACCGGCGATGGAGCATCGACAAACCCGGCACGGCAGGCGAGCGGCGGCCCCCTTGCTCGCGACGCTCGCAATGGCATTCGCCGCAGCTGCCGCGCGCGCAGGCAGCGCACAGGATATGAGCGGCCTTTATCAAGCGACCGCGATCGTCACCGGCTCCGACACGCGCTACCGTTCGAGCGGTTTCGCGCACTGCCTGCGCGAGGTCCTCGTGAAGCTGTCGGGCGAGCCGCGGCTCGAGAGCGATCCACGCACGGCCGTGCTCGCAGCCCACGCGGACTCCTTCGTCACGTCTTTCTACTACATGGATCCGAAGGCCGTCATACCCCATCGGGACGACCAGGCCAGCTACGACCGCTCCCATTACCTCACCGTGATTTTCGACCCGGCACGGATCAACCGCGCGCTAGCGCGTCTCGGCGAGCGACCCTGGCGCGGCGAGCGGCCCATGCTCGTCCCCGCCCTCTCGGTGCGCGGCGTCAAGGGCACCTATTGGCTGAGTGCCGAGAATCCCGCCGCCGCGGAGCAACGGGTCGCCTTCGAGAGCTTGGCCGGCGACTTCGGCATGAAGGCGCGCATCCCGAGCGAGGCCGAGCTCGCCGCCTGGGGCGTCACCATGGGCTGGTTCCCCCCGCCTCAGGTGGCATCGGCCGCGGACCAGGTGATCGTCGTCGGCACGCTCGAGTTCCAGCCAGCCCTCCCCGGCTGGGTCGGGTCGTGGCGCATGTTCTGGAAGGGCGAGGGTTACGCCTGGAGCATCAGCGGCGTGAACTACGACGCAGCATTCCGCGATCTCATCCGCGGCGCCGTCCGCGTCGTCTCCAGCCACGGTAAGCCGGATGGCTAACCCCTCTCCCGCTTTGCGGGGTCGAGCCGCAAAGCGGATCGACGAGGGACCCATCCCCGGGCACTTCGTCCCGGGGATGGGAGCGTGAGGGATCGCGGCGCCGCTGTCCCTCACCCTTCCCGTTGCTGCGCAACGGGCCCCTTCCCTCTTCCGCAAAGCGGGAGAGGGAGTGAACGCCTCAGGACGCATAGGCCGGCTCCTCCTCGTCGAGTGCTGCGCGCAGCGCATCGAAGTGAAGCTCCGCATTGACCGCGAAGTCGCCGAACTCGGCCGCCGTGCGGCGCACCATGTCATCGGTCATGACGTTCAAGGGCTTTCCCGTCTGCATGGCGAGAAGCTGCACCTGGCAGGCGCGCTCGAGGTAGTAGAGGTCGTCGAAGGCCTCGGCGACCGTCTCGGCGACGACGATGACGCCGTGATTGGCGAGGAATAGGATGCGCTTCTCGCCCATCACCGCCGCCATGCGCCGCCCCTCGTCCTGGTCAAGCGCGATGCCGTTGAAATGGTCGTCGTAGGCGAGCTTGCCGAAGAAGCGGGCCGAGTTCTGGTGCACCATCTCGAGCCGGCCGCCCTTGATCGCCGTGAGCGCGGTCGCGTAGGGCATGTGGCAGTGCAGCACCACCTTGGCGCTCGGATGCCGCAGGTGGATGGGCACGTGGATGGCGACCCCGCTCACCGGTGCTAACCCCTCGCCCTCGACCGTGCGGCCCTCCTCGTCGATGGCGATGAGCGAGCTCGCCGTCATCTTGGCGAAGTGGCGCCCCTTGGGATTGATGAGCACGCGCGCCGGCGAGTGCCTAAGGAGGACGGTGAAGTGGTTGCAAATCCCCTCGTGCAGATTGAGCCGGGCCGCCCAGCGGCACGCGGCTGCGAGATCGCTGCGCAAGGCGATCTCGGGCTCGCGGTTTCCCTTGCGCTCGGCTCGCGGATAGATCGCTTTCGCCACGGTTGACCTCCCGGCTTTCAATGACGCACGGCGCGGCGGCGCAAGAGCTCCGCCGCCACGATGAACACGGTGATGAGGAGAAGGATCACGGTCGACACGGCGGCGAGCGTGGGATTCACCTGCAGGAGCAGGTCGTTCCACATCTGGCGCGGCAGCGTCGCCGTGGCGCCCGCGGTGATGAAGAGCGCCACCGTCAGGTCGTCGAACGAGGTGACGAAGGCGAAGAGGTACCCGGCGATGAGCCCCGCGCGGATCTGCGGCAGCGTGATGTGCCAGAGCGCCTTCCACTTCGTGGCACCCAGGCTCCACGCGGCCTGATCGTAGCGCTCGTCGTAGGTCTTGAGCACCGCCATCACCGTGATCACGACATAGGGCACGGCAAGGACCGTGTGTCCGATCACGAGGCCCGCCTGCGTGCCCACCAGGCCGAGGCGCGCGAAAAGATAGAAGAGGGCCACGGCGATGATCATGCGCGGCAGGATGAGCGGCATGAGCACGAGGGTGAGCACCGCCGTGCGCCCGACGATGCGCTGGCGCACGAGCACGAAGGCCGCCGCGGCGCCGAGGAGCGTGGCGACGATCCCGGTCATGAAGGCGACGGTGATCGAGCGGACGGTGGCGTCGGTCCATGCCGGCGAGCCGAGATAGGTCGCGTACCAACGCAGCGAGAAGCCCTTCGGGGGAAAGTCGACGAACCTGTCGGCGGTGAACGAGACCGGAATCACGAAGAAGGAGGGGACGACGAGGAAGGCGATGACGAGGAGCCCGACCGCCCACAGCACGCCGCGCGCGAGCCGCCGCTGCGGCCGCCGGGGGCTGACTGGTACTACGAGCTCCCACAAAAGCGCGGCGCGGTCGCAAAGCCAACCGAAAAGCGCGATCGCCCGCCCGCCGAGCCAGGCCCCGCCCGTGCTCAGGATATTCGCGCGGCCGCGCTCGGCGAGCCGGTCGGATCCTGCGGCCCCTCCCGAGAGCGTCGACATGCCGAGCATGCGGTCGTAGAGGTAGAACACCAGCGCCGCGGAAGCGAAAAGCACGAGCGAGAGTGCGCCGGCGAAGCGCCAGTTCATGAGCTCCTGGATGACGGAAATGATCACCTGCGAGATCATGGTCTCGTGCGCACCCCCGAGAAGGGCCGGGATGATGAAGAAGCCGAGGGAGGTGATGAAGACGAGAAGGCCCGCCGCCGCCACGCCGGGTAGGGAGAGCGGGAAGTAGATGCGCCAGAACGCCTGGCCGCCGCGCGCGCCGAGCGTGTGCGCCGCCTTCGCAAGTGTGGCGTCGATGTTCTGCATCACCGCGACCATGGTGAGGATCGCAAGCGGCATCATGCCCTGCACCATGCCGATCATGACGCCGGAGAAGTTGTAGATCAGGCGCACCGGCGCATCGACGATGCCCAAGGCGACGAGCAGGCGGTTCACGGCACCATTGCGGCCGAGGAGCACCATCCAGGCGAAGGTACGCACGAGGAAGCTCGTCCAGAACGGCATCAGCACCAGCAGCATGAGCGCGTCGCGGCGGCGCTCGGCAAGCGTCGCGAGCAGATAGGCGACGGGATAGCCGGCGAGGATGGTGAAGACGGTGGTCCATCCCGCGATCTTGAAGGTGATGGCGAGCACCTGGAGATAGACGGGCGTGGTGGCGATCCGCGTGTAGTTCACCAGCGAGAAGTGCCACGAAGGATCGGTGAAGCTGAGCCAGAGGAGCTGCACCACGGGAAAGATGAGGAAGACGACGAGAAAGACGATGAGCGGATAGAGCGGCCAGGCCGCGACCCAGCCGCGCTGCGGCCGCCATGCGCCGGGCAAGGTGCTCGCGGAGGCGACGCTCACGGCGAGGGCCCAGCACTCTCGGGCAAGGCGATCGTGCGCGCGGCCTCCCATCCCACGCGCACCCGCTCGCCGGGATTGCGGGCTGCGGCACCCGCATCCGTGAGCTCCTTCACCGCGAGCATCGCCTCGCCGGCGAGGGCCACGTAATAGCGCCGCACGCCGCCCACGAAGACGACCTCCGCGAGCGTGCCCTCCGCCACGTTGTCGGCCTCCTCGCCGGGCCCGATGAGGCGCAGGCTCTCGGGCCGCGCCATGAGCCGCACCCGCGCGCCGACGCCGAGATCGACGCTCGGCATGGCGCGCACTTTGAGCCCGCCGGGGCCCTCGACGACGAGCGAGCCGCCGCTTGCGATGACGGTGCCCGGCAAGAGGTTGGACTCGCCCAGGAAGTCGGCGACGAAAACCGAGCGCGGGCGGAAATAGAGCTCCTGGGGCGCGCCGAGCTGCTCGATGCGACCGTTGTTCATGAGGCAGATGCGGTCGGACATGGTCATCGCCTCGTCCTGGTCGTGCGTGACGTAGAGCACGGTGATGCCGAGGTGCTGATGGAGATGCTTGATCTCGAGCTGCATCTGATCGCGCAGCTTGCGGTCGAGCGCGCCGAGCGGCTCGTCCATGAGCACGATCGAGGGACGGTAGACCGTGCAGCGCGCAAGGGCGATGCGCTGCTGCTGTCCGCCGGAAAGCTCGCGCGGCATGCGCTTGGCCGTGTGCCCGAGCTGGACCGTGTCGAGTGCCTGCATGACCTCTTCCGCGATCTTGCGCTCCGCCATCTGCCGCATGCGGAGCGGAAAGGCGATGTTCTCGAAGACGGTCAAATGCGGGAAAAGCGCGTAGTTCTGGAAGACGATGCCGATGTCGCGCTTGTGCGGCGGCGCATAGGTCGCAAGCCTGCCGTCGATCCAGACCTCGCCGCCGTCGGGCTGGGTGAGGCCGCTCACGATCATGAGCAAGGTCGTCTTGCCCGAGCCCGAGGGGCCGAGAAGGGTCAGGAACTCGCCCTCGCGCATGTCGAAGCTCGCTTCCGCGAGGGCGACAACCGCGCCATAGTGCTTGTTCGCCTTGCGCACCGACAGCTTGATCTTGGATTCGGCCACGCGTACCCCCCGCTCCTCGCCTGTTTTTATTCGTCCGCGAGACCAGGCGATTGTCCAGAAACAAGTGCCGGGGGGCAAGCCCTTGCTTCCGCGCCGGAGCGGGCCGCGCGCGCCCTTGCGCTGCGGTGGACCTCCAGGGTTATCATGCGCCCATGTCGCGAGAGCGCTTGGCAAGCCTGATTGCAGACGCCCGACGCGCCGTCGTCTTCACCGGTGCCGGGATGTCGACGGAGTCGGGCATCCCCGACTTCAGGAGCCCCGGCGGGGTGTGGAGCCGCATGCGGCCCATCTATTTCGACGAGTTCGTGACGAGCGAGGAGATGCGCCGCGAGGCATGGAACCGCGTCTTCTCAGGTGTGGCGGGATGGGTCGGCGCCAAGCCGAATGCGGGGCACAGAGCGGTCGCGCGCCTCGTGGCAGGGGGCAAGGTCTCCGCGGTCATCACCCAGAACGTCGACAATCTCCATCAGGACTCGGGCGTGCCTGGGGAGCGCATCGTCGAGCTCCACGGCAATGCGACCTACGCGACCTGCCTGAGCTGCGCGCTCCGCCACGAGCTCGAGGTCCTCAAGCAGAGCTTCCTCGGGCGCGGCGAGATCCCGAGCTGCCGCGAATGCGGCGGCCTGGTCAAGACGGCGACCATCTCCTTCGGTCAAGCCATGCCGCAGGACGCCATGGCGCGCGCGGAGAGGGAGACGCTCGCCTGCGACCTCTTCATCGTGCTCGGCTCCTCGCTCGTGGTCTATCCCGCGGCGGGCTTCCCCCTACTCGCCAAGGAGAAGGGCGCCAAGCTCGCCATCGTCAACCGCGAGCCGACCGAGCAGGACGCCTTCGCCGACGTCGTGCTCCATGAGGAGATCGGCGCGGTGCTCAAGGCCGTGGCACCCGCGGATTAGGGGCGGACGCCGCCGCTTGCCCGCGCGGCAGTCCTATTTGAGGAGCCAGGCGTCGAAGCGCTCGATCGCCTTCTCCTTATTGCTGCCCCACCATTCGGTCGAGGAGAGGATTAGCCGCTTGATGTTGTCGGGGGCGGTGGGGAGATATTTGGCGCGATCCGGCGGAATAAAATCGTAGGCCTTGGGGTTGGTCGGCCCATAGGCGAGCGTCTTGGTATATTCGGCCTGCCGCTTGGCATTCGCGCAGAACTTGATGAAACCCTTGCCCACCGCCGCCTTCGGGTTGCCCTTGGCGATGACCCAGCCTTCCAAGGAATAGATGCCCTGGTTCCACTCGATCTCGACCGGCTTGCCGGCGTCGATCAGCACCTGGGCCCGCCCGTTCCACGTCGGCACGATGTCGCATTCGCCGCTCTCGAGCAGCTGGGTCGTCTGCGCGCCGCCGGTCCACCACACGTCGATGTGGGGCTTGATCTTGTCGAGGCTCTTGAAGGCATGGTCCATGTCGATGGGGTAGACCTTGTCCGGTGCCACGCCGTCCGCCATGAGCGCCTGCTCGAGCGTATCGATCGGATGCTTGTGGAAGGCGCGCCGGCCGGGGAACTTCTGGACGTTCCAGAAATCCGCCCACGACTTGGGACCGTTCTTGCCGTACTTGTCGGTGCGATAGGCCAGGATCGAGGCATAGACGTCGGTGCCCATCCAGTCGGGCCGGTGCGCCGACGCCATGATCTGGGCCATGTCGTCGCCGCTCCAATCGAGCGGCTCGAGCAGTCCCTGCCGGGTCAGCTCGTAGCGGTCCGCGTCCGTGGCGGTGACCACGTCCCAGTTGTAGGTCTTGGTGTCGACCATCGCCTTGATCTCGACGGTCGGATAGTGAATGCGCGCGACGTGCGAGATCTCGTCGCCCGTCTCCTGCTCGTAGGGCTTGATGAAGGCGGCATCGAAGGCGGGACCGAAGGGACCGCCCGGATCGGCGACCGTGAAGGTCTCCTTGGCGAAGGCGGCGTGCTGCGGAAATTGCGTCAACGCCAGCGTGGCGGCGCCGGCGCCGATCAGAAGCTCGCGGCGGCTGAGCGAAGCGGCGGCAATTCCGGTTTCTCTCTTGCTCTTGGACATCGAAGTACCTCCCTGATCGCGTTCCGGAGACCTTGTCCTGGGGACAAGCTCCTTGGTTTCGTTGCCATCGCGGCGCCCAGCCTACTATGGGGCCCTGCCGGCGTCGAGAGAGCCCCTAGGAGCCCGGAATGCCGCTCTCGGCCGGCGTATAGGGCCTGATGTTGGTCGGGCAGACGACGATCTCGGGGATCGAGGTGCGTTTCGGCATGAGCGCCACGTAGCGCATGGTCTCGGCCAGATCCTCCGGCTGGATGAACTGGGCGAGCACCTCGGGCGGATATTTGATCCTGCGCCGCGCCATGATCGGGGTGTTCACGTCGTCGGGGCAGATGCAGCACGCCCTGATCCCGAACTTCCAGGCCTCCTGTGTCAAGGACAGGCTCATGCCGAGCATGCCGAACTTGGAGGCAGAATAGGCGATGCCGGCGGCCCCGCTGACCCGCCGCGCCGCGGTCGACGCCACGTTGATGACGAGCCCGTCTTTTTGCGCGCGCATGGTCGGGAAGACGGCCTGGAACATGTTGAAGGCGCCGGTCAGGTTCACCGCGAGTACGTGGTCCCAGTCGGCAGGCGAGACCTCGTCGAGGCGGCGGGTGACGACATTGGTGCCAGCGTTGTTCACCAGGATGTCGACGCGCTTCAGGCGGTCCAAGAGGTGCCGCGCACTCGCGTCGACCTTCTCCCGCAGGGAGACGTCGAGCGGCTCGACGAGCGCCGTGCCGCCCGATCCGCGAATCTCGGCCGCCACCTCCTCGAGTTTCTCGCGCCGCCGGCCGATGAGCGCCACTTGCGCCCCCTCGCGCGCGAACATGACGGCACCCGCCCTGCCGATTCCGGTGCCCGCACCCGTCATCCACACAACCTGGCCATCGAAGGCCTTCATACTGCACCTCCCAAGATGGTCAGCCGAAGAAGGCGAGACGCGCGCGCATCGACGCGGCGCGCTAAATTGCCGCGCCGCCCTCCGGCGCCTAACGGAAAGCGGCCGCGACGCGATTGCGGGTCAATTGGCCTGCCCCTCGAGCGGCGCGCCCCAGCTCTTGTAGACCGTCTCCTCGCCCTTCCCATTGAGGCCGACCGCATGCATCAACTTCACGCCGACGTGGCTCTCATGCGTGATCGTGACCGTGTCGGCGAGCACGCCGGTATCGAACTGGCGGAGCGACTCCATGGCGGCGAGCCATTTCTCGCGCGTCGGATGGGGGCCGGCGCGGCGGAAGGCCTCGACCGTGACGATGCCCGCCGGGACGCCGAAGTAATAGAAGTTCGTCGGCACGCCGTCCTTGGGCAGCTCGTCCGGCTTGAGGTACTTCACGAAGATGTCGTGGAATTTCTTGAGCGGGCCCTCGCCGAGCCTGGCCTTGAACTGGTAGGGCTGGAAGAAGATGCCCTCGACCGCGCCGATGTCGTTCACCTGTCGGACCGTCTGCTCGAAATCGGCGCCCAGCGCGCCGACGACGGGAATGTTCAGGCCGAACTTGTGCATCTCGCGGAGGAGGATGACGAGCTCGGGCTGATAGAGGCAGCCGAGCACGGCCTCCGCACCCGACGCCTTGATCTGCAACGCCTGCGCCGTCGCGTCGGTCGAGCCGCGCTCCATGGCGGTCACCACCGCGACCTCGCCGCCGTTCGCCTTGAGATACTCGGTCGCCGGATCGCAGTAGCCGTGCGCCCAATCATTGCTGTGCTCGACGATGGCGATCTTCTTGACACCGGGCTTGCTGAGCGCGAAGCGGGCCATGTTCTGGCCGGACTCGATGCCCGTGTAGGTGACGTGGAACATGGTCGGCACGGTCGGCCGCGTGAGCTTCGGATTGGCCGCGATGCCGATCCAGGGGATGCCCTCCTTGTCGAGCATGGGCTTGATGGCCATGGCAACGCCGCTGCACGGGCTGCTCATGATCATGAACACCTTGTCCTCGTATATGAGCTTCTTCGCCGCGGCGATGCCCTTGGCCTCGTTGCAGGCGTCGTCGGCGAACACGGTCTCGAACTTGCGCCCCTCCACGCCGCCCTGGGCGTTCGTGTAGCGGAGGTAGGCATCGGGCCCGTAATTCAGCGGAGCGAAAACCGAGGCGTCGCCCGTGAACGGCCCGAGGTTGCCGATCTTGATGGTGGTGTCGGTGATGCCCTGCGTATTGTCGGCGCGCGCCGCAAGCGCGAGCGCGAGCGACACGATGCCCGCTGCAACCGCTAGCAGGTAGCGGGCATTCTTCGTGCAAGTACCCATGGCGTCATTCCCCCTGGTGGCGAGACAAACGACGAAACCGCTAACGCGTCGCGAATTTTGCAGTAATATCGGAGCTTGGGAGGCGCATTACTGTCGTGCTCGGAAGCGCGCCGCAAACAAAAGCCTAACGCCGTTCATAATGTCGTTCAACCCCATTCGAGCTCGCGCGAACGCTTGGGCGGTGCCGGCACCCGGGAGGCGGCACCCGTGCTGATGATGATGCCGCAGCTGGTGGTGAGCGGCGTCTCGACGGGCATGCTTTATGCCGTCGTGGCGCTCTCCATGACCGTCGTCTACAAGGCCACCACCGTGGTCAACTTCGGCCACGGCGATCTGGTCATGGCCGGCGCCTACGCCGCCTTTGTCTTCACCGCCGGCATCGGCCTGCCCTTCGTGCCGGCGCTCGTGCTGGCCTTGGGCGCGCTGTTCCTCTTCGGCCTCATCATGCAGCGCGCGCTGATCGAGCCCATCCTCACCGGACCCCACCTCGCACTCGCCATGATGGCGCTCGCCGTCGGCAATGCCTTGCGGGGGGCTGCGCGCCTCGAATGGGGAAACGAGACCCTCATGCTCGCGCGGCCCTACCCGCAGACGAGCTTTCTCCTCGGCCCGATCGTTCTCACCATGGACGATATCGTCATCTCGGCCGTCGTCCTCTTGCTCCTCCTGGCCCTCTTCGTCGTCTTCCACCTCTCGCCGCTGGGCAAGGTCGTGCAGGCGGTGTTCCAGACGCAACGGGGTGCGGCCCTCGTCGGCATCAACGTGCGGGCCTTCCACGGCACCATGTGGGGCACGGGTGCCGCCCTCGGCGCGGCGGGGGGCGCGCTCCTGGCGCTCAACACGGCGCTAACACCCGACATGGGCGCCTGGACCCTCGTGCGCGGCTTCGCCGCCATGACGCTCGGGGGCTTCGGCTCGCTCTACGGCGCCGTCGTCGGCGGCCTCCTCCTCGGCATCATGGAGAAGCTCCTCGGCTTCTACGTCTCGACCGCCTTCATCGACATCACCGCCTATGTCGTGACCATCGTCGTGCTGCTCGTGCGGCCGCAGGGCCTGTTCGGCCGCGCGGCCGGGCGAAGCGTCTGAGCGGCGCCCGCGTGTCCCGCGAGGGCAGAGCCGAGAGCCGCCGGAGCGCGCCGGCCTCGCGTCCCCGCTCCGGCCGCCTCATATTCTGGTTGGCCCCCTTGGCACTCCTGCCCCTCCCGCTCTTCCTCAATCAGTACCAGCAGTACGTCCTCAACCTGATCCTCATGTACGTGCCGGTCGGCGTCGGCTTCAACGTCGTGGTGGGCAATCTCGGCCAGCTCGCCTTCTCCAACGTCGCCTTCTTCGGCCTCGGCGGCTACACGGCGGGCATCCTGATGGCGAAGCTGGGGCTGCCGTGGTGGGCGACCGTGCTGCCGGCCGGCATCATGGGGGCTGTGGCCGGCTGTGCCGCGAGCGTGCCCGCACTCCGCGGCGTGCGCTCCTTCTCGCTCGCCATCATGACGCTCGCCTTCGGCGAGCTCATGCGCTGGACCTACATCCGCTCGGAGTGGCTCACCGGCGGCTCGATGGGCATGGCCGTGCCGGCGAGCGACCTTTTCGGCTGGAGGCTCGATCTCGAATCCCACAAGTTCTACGTCTTTCTCGTCCTCGCGGTCGCCGTCGTCATCGCCACGGACCGGCTCTTGCGCTCGCGCGTGGGGCGCGCCTTCATGGCGATCAAGGACAACGAGGTGGCCGCCGCCGCCATGGGGGTGCCCACGGGCCGCTATTACGTGCTCGGGCTTGCCTGGAGCGGCTTCGTCGTCGGCATCGGCGGCTCGATGTACGCGCTCCTCGTGGGACACCTCTCGCCCGACTCCTTCAATCTGATCGAGCTCATCCTCGAGTTCGCCATCATCATGGTGGGCGGGCTCGGCAGCCTCGTGGGCTCCGTCGTCGGTGCCGTCGTCATCACCGCGACGCCCGAGATCTTCAGCAACTTCCCCGGCTTCGAGGAGCTCATCTTTGGCCTCCTCATCGTGCTCGTCATCCTGGTCCTCCCGCGCGGCCTCGCGAGCCTCTTGGCGCGCCTCCATCCCGTCTTCCACGACCGCTACTACGAGAGCGCCTGAGATGGCATCCCTCCTCGAGCTCGCGGAAGTCACGGTGCGCTACGGCGGCTTGAACGCGGTCGACAATGTCTCGCTCAGCCTCCGGCCCGGCGAGGTCTGCGCCGTGATCGGCCCGAACGGCGCCGGCAAGACGACGCTCTTCAACGTCGTCACCGGCAACGCGCAGAGCACTTCCGGGCGGATTCTCTTTCGCGGCGAGGAAATCCAGCGCCTCTCGCCTCACGAGATCGCGGCGCGAGGCGTGCGCCGCACCTTTCAGCTGGGTGCCTTGTTCGGCGAGCTGACCGCACTCGAGAACGTGCTGACGGGCCTCCATACGGAGATCGAGAGCGGCCTCCTGGGCCTCCTCCTTGGCAGCCGGCGCGCGCGCGCCGCCGAGCAGGCGGCGACCGCGGAGGCGCGCCAACTCCTAGAGCTCATGGAGATCGGCCATCTCGCCGACCGTCCGGCGCGCGAGCTCTCGGGCGGACAGCGGCGCATGGTCGAGATCGTGCGCGCGGTCGCGAGCAAGCCCCAGCTCCTCCTCCTCGACGAGCCCGCCGTCGGCCTCGCCCCGCCGATGCGCGCGCACCTCGAGTCCGTGATCCGCTCCCTTGCCAAGGAGCGCCAAACCGGCATCCTCGTCATCGAGCACGCGATCGAGCTCGTCATGAACATCTCCGACCGCGTCATCGTGCTCAACTACGGTGCTAAGATCGCCGACGCGCCGCCCGCGGAGGCGCGCGCGAACAAGGCGGTGCTGGAGGCGTATCTGGGCCATGCCTGAGCCATTGCTCGAAATCCTGGGTCTCGAGGCCGGCTACGCCCAGAGGCAGATCCTCTTCGGCGTCGAGCTCAGCGTCAGGCACGGCGAGGCCGTGACGCTGCTCGGCGCCAACGGCAGCGGCAAATCGACCCTGCTGAATGCGGTGAGCGGCTTCGTGCGGCCGCGCGCCGGCTCCATCCGACTCGAGGGGAGCGAGCTCGCCGGCCTGCCGCCGCACGAGACCTTCCGTCGCGGCATCGTTCAGGTTTCCCAGACGCGCGACCTCTTTCCCGAGATGACCGTCGAGGACAATCTGCGCCTTGGTGCCGCGCGGCGGCGCGAACCTGTCGCCGCGCTGCTCGCGGACGTCTTCGGCGCCTTCCCGCGCCTCGAAGAGCGGCGGGCGACGGCGGTCAACCTGCTCTCCGGCGGCGAGCAGCAAGTGGCGGCGATCGGGCGCGCGCTCATGGGCCGGCCCAAGCTCCTTCTCCTCGACGAGCCCTCGGGCGGCCTCGCGCCCAAGCTGGTCAATGAGATCGCCGCGATCATCTCCCTCCTCAAGGCGCGCGGTATCGCCATGCTCATCGTGGAGCAGAACATCAAGCTCGCCCTCTCGGTCGCCGACCGCTTCCTCATCCTGCGCGACGGCCGCGTCTCGGAGCGCGGCGACATCAGAGGCGGCGGGGTACTCGCGGAAGAGATCGTGAGGAGCATTTATCTCTAGTGTTCGCCGCCGGAAAGGGATGTTAGAGAGTCATGGAGCGAAGCGAGCAATGAGCGGAAAGCGTCGACATGCCTGACGCAGCGGACGGTTTCGAGATCGGCGTCGATATCGGCGGCACCTTCACGGACGTGGTGTGCCGCGACGCGCATGGGGCGCTGCGCCTCGTCAAGATACCGACGACGCGCCTTGATCCGAGCGCGGGGGTCAAGGCCGCCATCGACTTCATGGCTGCCGCCTGGCAGGTCGACGCGCGCGCGATCCGCCGCTTTGTCCACGGCACCACGGTCGCGACCAACGCGGTGCTCGAGGCCAAGGGTGCCAAGATCGGCCTCTTGACTACGGCCGGCTTCAAGGACGTGCTCGAGATCGGCCGTCAGAAGCGGCGCACCATGTACGACCTCATCCTCAAGCCCGAGGCGCCGGTCTTCCTCGTCCCCGGCGCCTTGCGCAAGGAGGTGCGCGAGAGGATCGCGGCCGACGGCTCGGTCCTCGTGCCGCTCGACGAGGCCTCCGTCGAGCGCGCGGCTCAAGCCCTTGTCGCGGACGGAGTCGAGGCGATCGCCGTGAGCTATCTCTTCTCCTTCCTCAACCCCGCGCACGAGGAGCTGACGCGCGAGCTCATCCACCGCTCGGCACCCTCGATGATGGTATCGCTCTCCTCGGAGGTCGATCCCGCCTTCCGCGAGTACGAGCGTACCTGCGTCACCGCCTTCGACGCCTATATCAAGCCGGTCGTGGACCGCTATCTCGAGAACATGGAGCAGGACCTCGCGGGCGGCGGTGTTGCGATCCCGCTCCAGATCATGCAGTCGCGCGGCGGGATCGCCTCCTCCCGCGTGGCGCGCCGGCGGCCCGTGCGCCTTTTCCTCTCGGGCCCGGCCGCAGGCGTCATCGGCGGCGTCGAGGTCGGGCGCTCCGTCGGCATCCAGGACCTCATCACCCTCGACATCGGCGGCACGAGCTGCGACATCGCCCTCGTGAGCCGCGGCCAGCCGCTCGTCCGCGCCGAGGGCGAGATCTGCGGCTACGGCGTGCGCGTGCCCATGGTCGACGTGAACACGATCGGCGCCGGCGGCGGCTCGATCGCGTGGCTCGACGGTGCGGGCTCGCTGCGCGTCGGGCCGCAGTCGGCCGGCTCGGAGCCCGGGCCGTCCTGCTACGGCCGCGGCGGGGAGGCGCCGACCGTGACCGACGCCTCGCTCATCCTCGGCCTCATCAATCCCGACTATTTCGCGGGCGGCTCGCTCAAGCTCGCGCCCGAGCTCGCGCGCACCGCACTCGAGACGAAGATCGCGCGTCCCTTGAGCATGACGCTCGAGGAGGCGGCCCTCGGCATCCACCGGGTGCTGAACGCCCAGATGTCCGAGGCGATCCGCCTCGTCTCGATCGGCCGCGGCATCGATCCGCGCGAGTACACGCTCCTTCCCCTCGGCGGCGGCGGCCCGCTCCACGCCACCGCACTCGCCCGCGAGCTCGGCATCCGGCGAATCGCGGTACCGCTCCATCCGGGTGTGCTCTCGGCGGCGGGGCTCCTCCACGCGCCGATCGAGCACGAGGTCTCGGCCGCCTTCCCGCGGCCCCTCGCCGGGCTCGCCTGGTCGGAGGTGCGCGCCATGCTCGCGAGGATCGATAAGGCGTGCTCGGCACTCATGGCGAGCGAAGGGGTCAAGCCCAAGGACGCCCGCATCCACTACTTCGCGGACGTGTGCTACGTCGGGCAGTCCTATCACTTGGAGATCCCGCTCGCAGCCGCTGGAGCCCAGGCCCTCGAGACGCTTTACCGCGACTTTCTTGCCATGCACGACCGGGTCTACGGCCACAGCGTCGAGGGGCCCGCACGCATCGTCAACTTGCGCACCATCCATCGGAGCGCCGCCGCGCGGCACTCCTCGGAGCCCTACCGGCCGAGCTCGGCCTCGGCCGAGAAGAAAAGCCGCCGCATCCTGACGGCGGAGAGCGGCGGCTTCTTGGAGGCGCGTGTCTATGAGCGCGCAGCCCTTGCCGTGGGTGCCGCCATCGCCGGTCCGGCCATCGTCGAGCAGAGCGATACCACCACGCTCGTCGAGCCCGGCTGGACGGCGCGCGTGGAAGAGAACGGCACCCTCGTGATCACCGCGGACTGACGGAGCCCGCCCATGCCCCAGCAAGCGAAGGACACGGCGCTCGACCCCATCACCGTCGAGGTGGTGCGCCACAAGCTCGACGGCATCGCGAACGAGATGCAGTCGACGCTCTTGCGCAGCTCCTTCTCGCCCATCGTCAAGGAGGGGCTCGACGCGTCGGCGAGCCTCTTCACGACGGAGGGGACGACGCTCGCCCAGTCCTGCTCCATCCCGATCCATCTCGCCACCCTCATCCCCGCGGTCGCGGAGATCATCAAGACCTATCCGGTCGAGCATATGCGGGAGGGCGACCTCTTCGTCCTTAACGACCCCTATACGGGCGGCACGCATCTCCCCGACATCGCGGTCGTGCTGCCGGTCTTCCATCGCGACAAGCTCATAGCGCTCGCGGGGGCGATGACCCATCACCAGGACGTGGGCGGCATGGCGGCCGGCTCGGTGCCGACCAACTCGACGGAGATCTACCAGGAGGGACTCCGCATTCCGCCGCTCAAGCTGCGCGACGCCGGGGTCATGAACGACACGCTCGTCCGCATGATCCGCCAGAACGTGCGCATCCCCGACACGGTGATGGGCGACCTCAACGCCCAGGTCGCGGCTTGCACGGTGGCCTCGCGCCGGCTCGGCGAGGTCGCCGACCGCTACGGCCACAATCAGCTCGCGGCGATCTTCGACGAACTCCTCATCCGCTCGGAGGAGATGACGAGGGATGCGCTCCGCGCCATCCCGCCGGGCACCTATCGCTTCGTCGATTACCTCGACAACGACGGCATCGAGCTCGACCGCCAGATCCGCATCGAGGTCGCCGTCACGGTCAAGGGCGGCGACATCGAGTTCGACTTCGCCGGCACGAGCGCGCAGGTCAAGGGGCCGCTCAACTGCGTGCCCTCGGGCTCGCTCGCCGCCGCCTGCTTCGCCGTGCGCGCCCTGACCGACCCGACCATCCCGACCAACGGCGGCTGCTTCCGCCCAGTCAAGCTCAAGCTCCCCAAAGGCTCGCTCGTCAACCCGGAAGCGCCGGCGCCGGTCAATGCCCGCACCTCGACCATCAAGCGCATCACCGGCTGCATGATAGGCGCGCTTGCCCCCGTGCTCCCCGGCAAGGTGCCGGCCGCCTCCGCGGGCGAGCTCCTGGTGATGGCCTTCGGCGGCCGCGGCCGCGACGGCGCTCCTTACGTGGTGGGCGACCTCGTCGCCAGCGGCAGCGGCGCGTCCGCGGCGCGCGACGGCGTCGACGTGATCGAGACGGATGCCACCAATTGCATGAACCTCCCCGCCGAGGCGATGGAGATGGAGGCGCCGATCCGCATCCACCGTATCGCCTTGCGCGAGGATTCGGGCGGGGCCGGCGAGTTCCGCGGCGGCCTCGGCGTGGTGCGCGAATACGAGATCCTGGAGGGCGAGGTCTCGTTCTCCCATCGCGGCGAGCGGCATTTCTCGAGCGCAGCGGGTGCGCGCGGCGGCTTGCCCGGGGCCATGTCGCGCTCGCGCATCACGCGCAAGGACGGAAGCCTGGTCGAGATTCCGTCCAAGATCGCGACCACCCTCAAGAAGGGCGACCGCCTCGTCGTCGAGACCGCGGGCGGGGGCGGCTACGGCGATCCCAAGCGCCGGCCCCTCGACGCCGTGCGCGCGGACGTGGCGAACGGCAAGGTCAGCCGCAAGGCCGCGCGTAGCGCCTACGGCCGGAGCGAGATATCGCAGAGCGCTTCGGGCCGCCCGGCCGGCAAAGCAAAAAGAAGGGGCAAGCGGCCATGAGACGGCAGGTGATCAAGACCGCGTCGGCGCCCACACCACTCGCCAATTACTGCCAGGGCATCGCCGCCGGCGACGTGGTCTATGCCGCGGGGCAGATCGCGTCGGACTTCAAGACCGGCGTCGCCCCCGAGGTGCTGGTCGATCCCGCCTTCCCCTATTACGGCTCTGAGATCCAACGCCAGACGCGCTACATCCTCGACAACCTGCGTGCCACCTTCAAGGCGGCGGGTTGCGACTTGCAGGACGTGGTCAAGGCGCAGGTCTTCCTGACCGACCTCGACGACTTTTTCTATTTCGACCAGGTCTGGAAACAGTACTTCCCCGCCCCGCCGCCACGCACGACGATCGGCATCGGCGGTCTGCTGGTGCCGGGCTGCAAGGTCGAGATCGACCTCATCGCCGTCAAGCCGAGCGTGGCGCGCAAGGTCATCGCCACAAAAAGCGCGCCGACGCCGCTTGCGCATTATTGCCAAGGCATCGTCGTCGGCGATACCGTCTACGCGGCGGGCCAGATCGCGTCGGACTACAAGACCGGCGTCGCGCCCGAGGCGCGCGTCGATCCCGCCTTTCCTTATTACGGCTCGGAGATCCAGCGCCAGGCGCGCTACATCCTCGACAACTTCCGCACCACCTTCAAGGCCGCAGGCTGCGAGCTGAAGGACGTGGTCAAGGCGCAAGTGTTTCTCACCAACCTCAACGACTTTTTTTATTTCGATCAGGTCTGGAAAGAGTATTTCCCCGCCCCGCCGCCGCGCACGACGATCGGCATCGGCGGCCTGCTGGTGCCGGGCTGCAAGGTCGAGATCGACCTTATCGCCGTCAAGCCGAGTGTGGCGCGCAAGGTCGTCACCACCAAGACCGCACCCACCCCGCTCGCGCATTATTGCCAAGGTGTGGTCGTCGGCTCAACCGTCTATGCCGCGGGCCAGATCGCGTCGGACTACAAGACCGGCGTCGCGCCCGAGGCGCGCGTCGATCCCGCCTTTCCCTATTACGGCTCGGAGATCGAGCGCCAGACGCGCACCATCCTCGACAATCTCGCCGCCACCTTCAAGGCGGCCGGCTGCGGCTTGACGGACGTCGTCAAGGCGCAGGTCTTCATGACCGACCTCGACGACTTCTCCGCCTTCGACCAGGTGTGGAAAGAGTATTTCACCGCCCCGCCGCCGCGCACGACGATCGGCATCGGCGGCCTCCTCGTCCCCGGCTGCAAGGTCGAGATCGACCTCATCGCCGTCAAGCGCTAACGCCCGCCCTCGCAAATTCGAGCGTCACCCCCTCCCTACCCTCCCCCTTCGAGGGGGTGGGTAGGGAGGGGGGTGTTTCACGCATTCATGGTTCCGAGTTCCGGGGCGAGGAGCGCGCGCCTAATGGAAGCGCGCGAGGCGGTAGGGCCGCGGATCGATCATCGGCTCGGCCCCAAGCACGAGCTCGGAGACGAGCCGGCCGGTGACGGCACCCGCGGTCATGCCGGTGTGGCCGTGACCGCAGGCGATGAAGAGCCCGCGCCGTGCCGTGACCTCGTCGATCACCGGCACGCTGTCGGGAAGCGAGGGGCGGTAGCCCATCCAGATCGAGACGTCCTCGCCGCGGAGCGAGGGGAACAGCGCCCGGCCTTGGCTGAGGACCGCCTCGGCGCGCCGCTCGTTCATCGGTATGTCGAGGCCCGCGATCTCGACCGTGCCGGCAAAGCGCAAGCCCCCCTCCATCGGCGTAGCGCCGAAGGCCTTGGTCTTGTGCAGGACCGGGATGCGCAGCGAGAAAGACGGGTTGCGCACGATCGCGTGATAGCCGCGCTCGGTCTCGAGCGGAAGGCGCATGCCGAGCGGGGCGAGCAGGCGCTTGGACCAGGCGCCGGCCGCCACCACCACCTTGGCGAAGCGATGATCGCCGTTGTTGGTGAGGAGGCGGAAGCCAGCACCCTCCTGCGGCAGGATCTTCATCACCCGCTCGTGACGCAAGCTGCCGCCCACCTCGCGCAGCAGCATGGCGAGCGTGTCCAAGAGGCGCTGCGGGTTGACCGTGTGGCCGTTGTTCGGAAAGAGCACCGCGCGGCTGACGGCGGGCGAGATCTCGGGGATGAGCTGGTGCAGCTCGTGCGGGCCGAGCGTCTCGGTCACCACGCCGTGGCGCGCCCACAGCTCGCGGGAAATGCGCTCGCTCGAGGCGGCCTCGCCCTCCCAGACGTGCACTTGCCCCGAGGTGCGGATGAGGTCGTGGAAATGGCTCGGCCCGAGCAGCTCGCGGTACTGCTCGAGCCCCGGCTTGTGCAAGGCGCGCAGCGCGTTCGAGGAGGCGATCATCTTCTCCATGCGCCCGGCGCGCAACCAGCCGATGAGCCAGGGGAGCGCCTTGACGACATAGCGCGGATCGACCGCGAGCGGGCCGAGCGGATCGCTGAGCCAGCGCGGCACCTGGCGCAGCATGCCCGGCAGCGATACAGGCACGCAGGCGTCGATGCTCAGGAGCCCGGCATTGCCGAAAGACGCCCCGCCGCCCGGCGGCAAGGCATCGAGGAGCGTGACCCGCGCGCCGGCGCGTCCGAGGAACACCGCCGAGGCGAGCCCGACGATGCCGGCCCCGATCACCGCGATCTCCGCTTCCTTGCCCGTCCGCTCGTCGACCATCGCCGATCTTTCCTTTTCTTCTCACGCGCTGCCGCGCAAGCGAGCCGGCGCGCGCGGCACGTAGGGCGCCTCGAGGGCGGCGATCTCCTCTTTGGCCAAGCGTAGATCGACGGCGGCGATGGCATCGTCGATGTGCTCGAGGCGCGTGACGCCGATGACCGGTGCCGCGACGACGTCCTGGCTGAGGAGCCAGGCGAGGGCCACCGCCGCGGGCTTGGCGCCGTGCGCCTTGGCCGTCGCCACCACGCGATCGAGCACGTCGTAGTCGGACGCACGGAAGATGTCGCGCGCGTGCTCGTCGGTGCGCGCGCGCTCGGTCGAGAGCGCGCCCTCGCGCGCGCGGTTGGCGCCGAGAAAGCCGCGCGCGAGCGGGCTGTAGGGTGTCAACCCGATGCCCTCCTCGGCGCAGAGCGGCAGCATCTCGGCCTCCTCCTCGCGCTGCACGAGATTATAGAGGTTCTGCATCGCGATGGGGCGCGCCAGCGGAAGGGCATCGGAGGTCAAGATCATCTGCGCGAACTTGTAGGCCGGCATCGTCGAGCCTCCGACATAGCGCACCTTGCCCGCGCGCACGAGCAGCTCGAGCGTCGCCATGAGCTCGGCGATCGGCGTCACCCCGTCGAGCCGATGGACATAGAGGAGATCGACATAGTCGGTGCCGAGGCGCTTCAAGCTTTGCTCGACCGCGCTGAGGAAATGCTTGCGGCCGACGCCGACGCCGTTCGGCCGCTCGCTCATCGCCAAGCCGACCTTGGCCGCGATCACCACCTCCTCGCGCGGCGCATAGCCCAAGAGCGCCGCACCGAGAATTTTCTCGCTCTCGCCCGCGTTATAGGCATCGGCCGTGTCAAAGAAATTGATGCCGCGATCGAGCGCACGCTTGATGAAGGGGCGACTCTCGCCCGCATCGAAGGCGCCCCAGCCGCGCCGGCCCTTGGCACCCCAGGCATTGCCGCCGAGCCCGATGACGCTCACCTGAAGCCCGCTCCGGCCGAGAGTGCGGTAACGCATCGCCATGAGAACCTTGCCTCCCTCGCCTGTCGCGGCACCGCGCGAAGCGGTACCGCGCACGCCGCCGCCAGTCTCGGCAAAACCGCCCGCCTGTCAACCGGCGATCGCGTCCCGAGCCTGCTCGTCTCGAGGATGACCCTCGACAGCGCGCGCCTGACGCGCGATCCTCCGGCGGCGGGCGTGCGCGCGCGATAGCGAGGGGCGATGGAACGGCTCGAGTGCGAGGTGGCGATCGTGGGCGGCGGCATCATGGGGGCGAGTGCGGCACTCCACCTGCGGAAGCTCGGCCGCAAGACCGCACTCCTCGAGCGCGGCTTCATCGGGGCGCAAGCGAGCGGCGTCAATTTCGGCAATATCCGGCAGCAGAACCGCTACCTGCCGCAGCTTCCCCTCTCCATGCGCGCGCGCGAGATCTGGGGCCGGCTCGAGGAGCTCGTCGGCGAGGACTGCGAATTCGCACCCCTGGGGCACCTGATGGTGGCCTACGACGAGGCCGACATGGCGAAGCTCGAGAGCTGGGCCGAGGCTGCCGCGCACTACGGGCTCGCGGCCGAGCTGATCGGGCGCAACGCCTTGCCGGCGCGCTTTCCCTGGCTCGGGCGCGAGCCCGTCGGCGCCTCCTTCGTGGCCGCCGACGGCCATGCCAACCCGCGGCTCGTGGCGCCCGCCTTCGGCCGTGCCGCGCGCGCCGCCGGTGCCGAGGTGCGCGAGCATTGCGAGGTGACGACGATCGCCAAGGACGGCGGCGGCTTCCTCCTCGAGACAGCAGGAGGTTTGCGCGTGCGCGCCGATTCGCTCCTCAACGCGGCGGGCGCCTGGGGTG
This sequence comes from Alphaproteobacteria bacterium, assembly GCA_052143835.1. GTDB lineage: Bacteria > Pseudomonadota > Alphaproteobacteria > JACZXZ01 > JACZXZ01 > DASPPM01. The sequence goes on along the minus strand of JBKQRV010000191.1, from coordinate 3,900 downwards.
ATGCCATCGCGGCCGCGTTCGGCGAGCCGGTGCCCTTGACGCATCTCGGTCCGCTCGTCGGCGTGACCGAGCCCGTGCCCTATTTCCTGCCGCCCACGGTGGGGGCGGCCGACGGCTCGGTCTATGTGCGCCAAGCGCGGCGCGGGAATATCGTCTTCGGCGGCGGGCCGCGCACCGCGCTCGAGCTCGATGAGCGCTTCGCCCATGTGGTACCTCAGCGCCTCAAGGAGCAGTTCGCCCGCCTCCGGCGCCTCATCCCCGCCTTGGGGCATCTGCAGCTCATCCGCAGCTGGAGCGGGGTCGAGGGCTTCCTTCCCGACATGATCCCCGTCATGGGGCCGAGTACCACCACGCCGGGCCTCTTCCACGCCTTCGGCTTCTGCGGCCATGGCTTCGCGCTCGGCCCCGCGGTCGGTGCGGTGATGGCCGAGCTGATCGCGACCGGCAAGAGTGCCACGCCGATCGCCGATTTCACCATCGCGCGCTTCGCCAAAAGCTGAGTGCCTATCGCATCGCGTGACGATAGCGGCCCCCTTCGCGCTATAACCGGCATTTCCCAGATACTTGAGTTCCAAGCCTCGGCGTAGCCCTCGTGGGCCCCCGTTTGCAATACGAAGCCCCACGAGGCTTAGTGCGGCCCGCCAGTGCCGTCGAATTTGATGAGCTTCTCGCGCAGGCTCGACAGTGACCATGGCTGCGCCGGGAAAGGGCCAAGTCGGCCTCTCCAGAATGGTTCGTGCCGCGCCCAACGCCGGAAGCCTTGCGGACAACGCCTTTTGGCTCCCGCGTATCCCAGCAGGACGTTAGCGTTCACGCCGATCCTTGGTCATCTGCGGAATGACGGTTAAGTGCTTCGCACTGCGTCATATGTGCTATGCTCGACTTCTTGAACCCGAGGAAGAGCTTATGCACCAGACCGTATGGAGGGTCCTTGCGGAGCTTCCACTATTCCTCATGATTGCCATCGCTACGCATTTGGTCATGTCATTTGCGCAGACACTGATGCATTACAAGCTCGGCCACCATCCAATGGGCGGCAAGTTCTTCCGTAACCACATCAACTTCCATCACGCCTACTACGCCAATGATCATCTCGTCTCGCGGAAGTACCGCGGCGACGAAGGCAACAACACTCCCTTCTTCTTCATTCCTGTGTTTCTGGTCGGCGCGTGCACCTACTTCATATTGCCGACCGATCTTTTCGTGGTTCAGCTCATCGCATGCGCTGCGTCCTTCTACGCGCATGTCTTCTTTGACAAGGAATACCACGTCGAGGGATCATGGCTTCGGCGATTTGCATGGTTCAGGCGCAAGCAGGAGCTTCATTTCGTTCATCACCAGCACGCAGCTTGCAATTTCGCGGTGATCGATTTCTTCTGGGATAGGATTCTCGGCACCTATCGAAGGCCGGATGCCGGAACCCGATGAATGGAAGAGGCGGCAATCCAGCTTAAGGCGGCGATCGAAAGCGAGGTTCAGAGAGCCGTCCTTCGGCTCACCCGCCGGATGCTCCATCCCGGCCCCGTCTGCCTGATGACAACGCACTGATTCTTATAGCAGAATCGACGACTGCGATCGTCAAATTGCGGCGCCATCTGGAAAATCCGGGCCAAGAGCGTTGACAGCGCTGGCTGCGACCCGGACTCTAGCGCCCACGAGCGAAGCGGGAGTCTGCCGAGATCGGCGGCATGGGGCAAGGCGGATAGCGGCATGTCTTATCGCATCGGCGTCGATATCGGCGGCACCTTCACGGATTTCTGCGTCTTCAACGAGGCGTCGGGCGAGCTTCACTCCCTCAAGGTGCTCTCCACCCCGGAAGCGCCAGGCTCGGAAGTCATCGAGGGCGTGCGGCAGATCAGGAGCCGCTTCGGCGTCGAGCCCGGCGAGGTCGCCTATTTCACCCATGGCACGACCGTCGGCATCAACACGGTCATCCAGCGCAAGGGCGTGCGGCTCTGCCTGTTCGCGACCGAGGGCTTCTGCGACGTGCTCGAGCTGGGCCGGCTCAAGATGCCCGACCCCTACGATCTCTTCTCCCGCCGGCCCGTCCCGCTCGTCACGCGCGAGCGCGTCTTCCCGATCAAGGGACGCATCGCGCCCGACGGCTCGATCGACGAGCCGCTCGACGAGGAGAGCGTGCGCGCGGCCCTCGCGAGCGCCAAGCGCGCGGGTGCGGAGGGCATCGTGGTCTCCCTCCTCCACGCCTACCGCAACCCCGCGCACGAAGAGACCGTCAAGGCGATCGTGCGCGGCACCGCACCGGAGATGTTCGTCTGCTGCTCGAGCGAGGTCTGGCCGATCATCCGCGAGTACGAGCGCACGGTGACCGCGGTCGTGAGCGGCTACGTGCAGCCGCGCGTCGCCTTCTATCTCTCCTCGCTCGAGGCGGCCCTCAAGGGTGCCGGCATCGGCGCCGTGCCGCTCATCACCAAATCGAACGGCGGGGTGATGAGTGCGGAGCTCGGCAAGCGCCACGCGGTCCAGATGCTGCTCTCGGGCACCGCATCCGGCGTCATCGGTGCGAGCCACGTCGCGCGCCTGTGCGGCCTCAAGAACGCGATGAGCCTCGATATCGGCGGCACCAGCGCCGACATGGCGCTCATCATCGACGGCGCTCCCCAATACGGCATCGGCGAGCAGGTCGGCGATTTCCCCGTCTTCATCCCGACGGTCTCCGTCACCTCCGTCGGCGAGGGCGGCGGCTCGATCGCCTGGGTCGACCCCCTCGGCGTGCTCAAGGTCGGCCCCGAGAGCGCCGGCTCGACGCCCGGCCCGGCCTGCTACGGCAAGGGCGGGACGCGCGCCACCATCACCGACGCCTTCGCCGTCTGCGGCTTCATCGGACAAAGCGGGCTCGGCTACAACGCCGTGCAAATCGACTTGGGCCGGGCCAAGGCCGCCGTCGGCGAAATCGCGGCCAGGCTCAAGCTCGGCGTCCAGGAGGCGGCGGAGGCGATCATCAAGGTCGCCGTGTCGGGCACCTTCGTCGAGGTATCGAAGCTGGTGTCGCGCTACGGCGTCGATCCGCGCGACTTCGCGCTCATCGCCTTCGGGGGGGCCGGTCCCATGCTCGCCGCATTCCTCGCGCGCGAGCTCGGCATCGCCCAAGTGGTGGTGCCGACGACCCCCGGCGTGCTCAGCGCCTTCGGCGGGCTCATCGCCGACATCAAGAACGACTTCATCAAGACGGTCTATCTCGACGTGGGCCCCGGCCTCGAGGACGAGCTCAAGGGCGGCTTTGCCGAGCTCCTGGACCAGGCGGTGCGTTGGCTGCGCGACGAGCAGGGCTTCCGCGGTGCCCACACGCTCCTCTATTCAGCGGACATGCGCTATCGCGGCCAATCCTTCGAGATCGAGACGCCGCTCGAGGTGGCCTGGATCGAGGATGCCGAGTGGGAGCGCATCGCGGAGGCCTTCCACCGCCAGCACGAGCAGATCTACGATTACTGCGACCGCGCCGCACCCGCGCAGATCATCAACCTGCGCCTCGTCATCTTGGGGCCGAGCCCGAAGCCCGAGTTCAAGCCACTCGCGTCAAGCGACGCGTCACCGCGGCCCGAGAAGACGGCACTTGTCCACTACGACGGCAAAGTGCGGCCGGTCCCGCTCTACGCGCGGCGCGCGCTTCTCGCGGGCCAGCGCTTTGCCGGCCCCGCCGTGATCGCCCAGGACGACTGCACGACCTGCATCCCGGAAGGCTTCGACGTGCGCGTCGATGCCTACGGCAATCTCTTGCTGCGCTACACCGCCTGAAGCCGGCGCTGGGAGGACGTGAATGGCCATCGACAAGGTCACCCTGCAAATCCTCGCCAACCACTGCCGCGCCGCGGCCGAGAGCATGGCCTTCACGCTCTACCGCACGGCGCACTCGACCTTCGTCAAGGAGACCGAGGATTTCAC